>JAHBWA010000032.1 GCA_019637195.1 Labilithrix sp.
CCCGGTGACCGTGTACGTCGCGCCGACCGAAGGCACGATCGAGCCGCACCCCGGCTGCAGATCGGTCGGGACGAAGCCACCGGCGGGATCGCGCTCGATCGGCGCAGTCGGCGCCTTCGCGCCGCCGTGGAACGAGAGGCGGCGCGATCGCGTCCGATACGCAACATACGAGGCCCGCGCCTCGGCGTCCCCGAGCATGAGCCGGTCGGTCGCGAGCCGCGGAGCCGCGCCTTCGTTCACGAGCGATCGACGGAGCAGCGGCAGCTCGAGCGAGAGGAGGACGTCCTCGCCCGGCGCGATCGACGCGCCGGGGACGAGCCTGAGCTCGACGACACGCAGCGGCGCGTGCCGCGCAGCGAACGCCGCGGCGCGGCCGTCGAGCGTCGCGCGAACGCGCCCTGCGAACGGCACCTCCTCGCCGCGCGCGGCCAGCGTCCTGTCCGCGGCCCCGCAGACCGCGCATGCCGCCGCGGTGCGCGGGGCGAGCGCGAGCAGCATGACCAGGGGCAGGAGCCATACGATGCAGCGAGGACACCGGAGCACGATCGGTGAGTGGGGCAAGACGCGACGCTTTATGAAGCTCGCCGTCGGCGAACGAGGACGCGCCGACGCTCCGGCACGTCGGCACGCCCCGACATGCGCGGGCGATTCGTCATCGCGCTTGGCGCGATCGCCTCGACGTGCCAGTTAAGAGGTCGGATTGGAGCCGTGATGCGCGCGCCTCGCGCCTTTCTCTTCGCAACCGCCTCGGTATGGACGCTCTCGAGCTCGCTCCTGTCGAGCTCGCTGGGGTGCTCCAGTCCCAGCGCGCCCGCGCCCGCGCCCGTTTGCCTCGACGCCGGGGTCGACCCGTCGTGCACGCCCGCCTTCGAGCCGACGTACGACGCGCTCTACGCCAACACGCTCCAGCCGAGCTGTGGCCTCGGCGGCGCGGCCTGCCACACGTCGAGCGGCAAGCAGGGCGGCGTCGACTTCAGCGATCCCGACGTCGGCTACGCCGGCATCACGAGCAAGCTTCGCGCGGGCGAGCCGGCGTGCAGCGTCGTCGTCCACCGCGTCCTCGCGACGGACGGTACGGTCCGCATGCCGCCGGGGCGCGCGCTCTCGGACGGCGAGAGCTGCGCGATCATCAAGTGGATCGCAGACGGAGCCCGCCGGTGAGGACGCGCATCACCGTCGTCGTGTCGGCGCTCGCGGCCGCGGCCCTCGCCGCGACGTCCTGCGACAACGAAGAGCCCGGGCCGAAGATCACCCTCACCGGCCAGGCCCTGCTCGATCCGAACAACTGCCTGCCGTGCCACGACGAGCAGTTCCGCGAGTGGTCGAGCAGCATGCACGCCTACGCCGCCGAAGATCCCGTGTTCATCGCGATGAACAAGCGGATGCTCCGCGAGACCAACGGTGAGTCGGCGGACTTCTGCGTCGGCTGCCACGCGCCGATGGCGCTCCGTCTCGGCCTCACCAAGGACGGCTCGAACCTCGCCGAGCTCCCCACGGCCGTCCGCGGCGTCACCTGCTACTTCTGCCACGCGGCCGACGCCGTCGAGGGCACGCACAACAACCCCATCCGCCTCGCCGACGACGGCGTGATGCGCGGCGGCATCCGCGATCCGATCGCGTCGATGCCCCACCGCGGCGCGCACTCGCCGCTGCACGATCGCGAGAGCCCCGAGTCGTCCACGCTCTGCGGCGCTTGCCACGACGTCGTCACGCCGCACGGCGCCCACATCGAGCGGACCTTCGACGAGTGGAAGAACTCGCTCTACTCGCAGCCCGGCCAGCTCTCGTGCGGCAAGTGCCACATGGACGGCCGCGACGGCCCCGCGGCGCTGGTCGACGGCGCGCCGGTGCGCAAGCTCCACGATCACTCGATGCCCGCGGTCGACATCGCGATCACGCCGTTCTTCGGCGTCGAGGCCCAGCGCGAGATGGTGCAGCGACTGCTCGATCAGACGCTCGTGACGAAGCTCTGCGTCAAGCAGACCCCGCTCGGCGTCGTCGCCGACGTCACGCTCGACAACGCGTTCGCCGGCCACGAGTTCCCGAGCGGCGCGACGCAGGACCGGCGCGTCTGGGTCGAGATCTTCGCCTACAAGGACGGCCAGGTGATCTTCTCGAGCGGCGCCGTCGAAGATCGCAAGCCCGCCGCCGCGCTCGACGATCCGCACCTCTGGCTGCTGCGCGACAAGAACTTCACGACGGACGGCCGCGAGACGCACCTTTTCTGGGAGGCCGCGCGCGTCGAGGAAGAGCAGCTCCCGGCGGCGGTGACCGCCGACCCGCTCGATCCGCGCTTCATCCACTCGGTCACGCGCTCGTACCCGCTGCCCGCCGCGCCGGACCGCCTGACGATGCGCGTCCGCATGCGGCCGCTCGACTTCGATCTGCTCGACGATCTCGTCGCCTCGGGCGATCTCGATCCCGCGCTGCTCGAAAAGATCCCGACCTGGAACCTCGCGAGCGGCAGCCGTGAGTGGACCTCCGAGATCGGCTTCGCGCGCTGCCTCGACTAAGACGAGGCGGCCTGTCCGCGCGCGCTCGCGCGGCAGCCGGGCGTCTCACCCCGTCGGACCGTCACCCGGCGAGGAGGCTCCGCGCCGCCCGCGGCGCGGCCGCCGGCGCGCTGCCTCGACGGGCGCCGCGGCCCCGGGCCCTCTGCCCGCGGCGCGATCAGCCGTCGAGGCAGAACTGGAACGTCGCCTCTTGCAGCACGCCGCCGGCCGCAGGCTGCACGGAGACCTTGATCTCCCAGAGGCCCGCCATCGCGAGGTAGACCTTCTCGACGGAGTACCTGCCGCCCCCCAGGCTCGTCACCTCCGGCTTCACGGCGCTCCCGTGAGCGTGATCCGGCATCCACGGCGTCACGGTCACCGTGGCGTCGTCGACGGGGCGGCCCTCGGCGTCGAGGAGCTCGAGCGTCATCGCGTTCGTGCCCTTGATCGGGGGGCCCGGCGTGGCCTCGACGAGCTTCACGGTGAACGTCCCGGCGGGCTTCGTGAGGCCCGCCGCGTAGATGTCCTTGCGGCCGTCCGCCGCGCAGCCCGTCGCCGGCGTCGCGCCGCTGCCACCGTCGTCGTCGCTGTCCGAGCAGGCCGCCGCGAAGACCAGGCTCGAGAGAGCCATCGAGACAACGAGCAGACGTCGCATTCCAAGCACCTCGCAGCGTAGCTTCCCGACTCCGTACGCCGGAGGTGACCCTCCGGTTTCACGGCAGACGACGAGCCTAGCACGCACCTCCGACGACGCTCGCGCCGGCGGCCGAGCGTGGTGAAGCGCCACGACCGCGGAGCGCGCGGGCACGCGAGCTCAGCGGTTCCGCCGATCTCACCTCGCGATCGCCGCGCGCGGCGATCAGTGACAGGCCACGTCGCCGCTCGCGTGCTCGCAGTCGTGCGCCGGATCCGACGCGGTCTTGGCGTCCTCGCAGTGCGTCGAGTAGCACGTGAAGTCCTCGTCCGAGAACGCGCCGCAGGTCGCGAGGCACGCCGCCTCGTTCGCGAACTTGCTCGCGCACGTGCTCAGCATGCACGCGCAGTAGTCGGAGCATCGATCGGCCGGAGCGTCGCGACCGGCGTCGTCGCTGCCGGCGTCGTCCGCCACGTGGCCCGCGTCCTCCGCGTCGTTCTTCGGGCACGCGGCGAGGCACTCGGCCCTGCGCGGCCCGCACTTGGCGTCGTCACCGTCGTGGCCGAGGTCGTGGCACTCGTCGCCGAGGGGCGTGCCCACGCCGTGGCACCGTGACGCCAGCTCCTGGCACGCCCCCGCGTAGTCGGGGGAGCTCGGCGTCGACGACGAGCTGCACGCGATGGCGAGGGCGATCGACACGATCGACGCGGACACGCTGAAACGAAGGTTCATGACGATCTCCTGGGTAGACAGAGCGATGGACGCGCGCCGCCGCGCTCGATGCCCGAGCGCGGCGAGCGCCGCCCGGCGGGGCGCGCTCGCGAGCCGCTCGGCCGCGGCGCCTGGAGTCTCGGTGATCAGCCGCCGTCGCGATCGCCGGCGTCGCCGCCGCCACCGCCGCCGTCCACCTTGGCCTCGGCGCAGATCTGGAGGCACCGGTCCTTGATCGGCGTGCAGTCGCCGTCGCTCTTGGCGTCGTGCGCGGTGCTATGGCAGTCGTTGATCTCGCCCGCGCCCGTGTCCACCTCGTGGCACGAGGCGACGATCTCGTTGCACGCAGGGTACGGGCTCGTGTGTCCGCCGCCGCTCGCGCCGTGGTTGCCCTCGTCGTGGCTGTCGCAACCCGTCCACGCGAGCGCTGCCGTGGCCGCCGTCGCCATCGCCATGGCCATCAGCTTCGCCTTCGTCGAATCGACCTTCATCGTCATCCTCGTCCGTTCGCAAGAGACACTTCGGCCCTCTCGGGCACGGCGCGACGGCCCTGCTTCGAACGCTCCGGGCTTGCCGGAGCCGCGCGGACCTCCGTGGGACCTCGTGGGGCGCGACCGCGAGCTGAACCTAGCACGCGCCCTCACGGCCCGCCCTTGACAGGTTGTCGCGGGGGTGAATCGTGCCACGCGCTCTCTGCATCGTGCTACGCTAGCGCGCCGATGGGCCCCGCCCTCCTCGCTGGACTGACCGGAGTGATCCAGGGCGCCCGCCACGCCCTCGAGCCCGATCACGTGACCGCGGTCGCCACGGTCATGGTGGAGGCGCCGTCGCCGCGCCGCGGGATCTTCTACGCCGCATGCTGGGGGCTCGGGCACGCGTCGATGCTCGTCGTCGTCGCCGGGCCGCTCGTCATCCTCCGCGTCGAGGTGCCCGACCTCCTGACGACGGTCCTCGAGGTCTGCGTCGGCGCGATGCTCGTCTACCTCGGCGTCCGGACGCTGCGGGCGCACAGGGCCGCCCCGCCCCCGGCAGCGAGCGCGTCGCAGCCGCTCCTCGTCCGCGGTCGCCGGCCGTTCGTCATCGGAGTGATGCACGGGCTCGCCGGGAGCGGCGCCCTCGCCGCGCTCATCGCGCTCGGCGCGCCGACGATCGCCACGGGCATCGCGTCGCTGACCCTCTACGCCGTCGGCACGGTCGTCGGGATGGTCGCGCTGGCCGCCGCCGCCGGCCCTGTGCTCGCGCGCGCGGGGCGCCTTCCGAAGGTCGCGTCGGTCATCGCGCAGGTCGCCGGCGTCGCGTCGATCCTCGTCGGCGTCGCCTGGGTCGCCCGCACCCTCGCCGGCGAGTGACCGAGCTCGCGGCTCACCTCGCGCGCGCGGTGCACTCGCCTTCGCCGCGGAAGTGACCGATGTTGCGCGCCAGCGCCTCGTGGAACGCGCGCAGGTCGTTGATGTTCGACGCGGTGCCGGTGCCGTACGTGCCCGCCGTGATCTTCGTCCGGTCGGCGAGCTCGACGGCGGCGAGCTCTTCGAGCGTGACCTCCCCGTCACCGTCCGCGTCCGCGTTCGCGATGTTGTCCACGCGGATCTTGGCGTCGGGCGACTGGAGATCGTCGTAGAAGAGGTGATCGCCGTGGATCGTCAGCTCGACGGCGTCGTTGCCGCCGTTCGTGACGACCACGCCGTCGGTCTCCTTCCCCGAGATCTCGGCCTTGCACCTGTCGTAGAGCGTGTTCGTCGAGAAGCCCCAGGCGAACGTCTTCGTGGCGCCGTCCTTGAGGAAGCTCCCCGCGACGTACACGCTGTAGCCGTTCTGGATCATGAGCTGCTTGTCGGCCTCGGTCGCCCCCTCACCGAGCTCCGCGACGGCGGCCTGCGGAGCGATCGCGAAGCCGACGTTCGTGTACGGCTTGCCCGGGAGATCGGTGAACGCGACGACCGGCTTCGGGCCGGGGACGTGCATGTCGAAGAGCTTCGGCGTCGCGAGCTTCGCCGCGGGCTCCTTGCCCTCCTCGCCGACGTTCACCTCGGAGATGACGACCAGGAACTTGCTGAACTTGATCGTCCAACCGTCCTCGACGATGACCTCGCCGTCGTCGTCCTTCGGCGGGATCTCCTGCTCGATGAACTCCTCACCCCAGGTCGTGAAGGTGACCGCGCCCTTACCGTCCGCGGCCCCGTCGGAGTCCGAGGAGCTCGAGCAAGCGGCGGCGACGACGGCCGCGAGGGCGGCAGAGGCGATCTTCTTCATCAGGTTCTCCGGCAAGAGGCCGCGTGGGGCGTTCGACGAACGAGGCTCGTTCGTAACACGCATTTCTCCTGTCGTGCCACTCCATCGTGACACGAAATTAATCACTTGTGCCACTCAGCGTTCGGACGGCGCGTCCTCGCGCCCCACCACCGGGACGGCGCGACTTCGGCCTCAGCGCGGCGCGTAAGCGAACGAATACGCGAGGCCGCCCTTCACACCGCGAACGAGCTGGTTTCGCGCGAGGCCGTCGGGGAGCAGCGCCGGCTCGCCCGCGGCGCCCGCGGGGACGTCGTCGAACGCGACCTGATCGAACCACATCGGGAGCTTGACCGTGATCGTCACGGTCCCGTCTCCCTGCATGTCCGTGATCGCGAACGGGCAACCTTCGATCTGCGTCCGCCCCCGCGTGTCCGTCACCTCGTTCGGCGCGATCTCCACGCGAAAGACGCGCGACTCGGCGCCCTTCGTCGCGGTGCCCTCGAGCACGATGACGCTGGTCCCGAGCTCGGCGGCCAGCGGTCCCGCGGCGGGGGCGCCGAAGCCGAACGTCGCCGAGCGGACCACCCCCGTGACGCCGTCGCCGCGGCCGAGCAGGCCGCCCGCGAGCAGATCCGCGGACGAGGAGGCGAGCATCTCGCCCTTCGCGTTGCCGGGGACGTAGTGCCCCGGGTGCGCGAAGGCGCTCCGGACGAAGCCCCGCTGGACGCCGCGCGGAGGCGCGCCCGCGAACATCGTCTCGCCGTCGTAGAAGTAGAACGCACCGGTCGCGACGGCGGCCTTCGTCAGCGAGACGTTCCAGCCCTTGGCGTTCGTGAAGCCTCGCGACTCGGGGCTCGCCGAGATGGCGACGTCGAGCGCGATCCGCCTGCCGGTCGTACCGCTGCCTTCATCGCTGCACGCGAGCGGGCCCGTCCCGAGGACGAGGAGGACGCCGGCGACGATCGAGCACGTGGCGAGTCGGAGGAGGCTCTTCATGACGGAAGTCCGGATCAGACGTAGAGCGTGAGGGAGAAGAAGAAGGTCCGCGGCGGCCCCACGGTGACGTGACGGAAGGGCACGCGCGCCGGGGTCGCCGCGCGCGAGAAGTTCGACGCGTAGACGAACTGGCCGTCGTACCAGCTCGCGTCGAGGAGGTTGAACACGTCGATCCCGAGCTCGACCTCCTTCAGGCGGAGCGCGGCGGAGGCGTCGACGAGGAAGACGTGGCGGCCGAGCTCGCCGAACGGGAGCGGGCGACCGACGAGGCCCTCGAGCCCGGCGCCCACCCGCGCCTCGAGATCGCGCCCGAGCACCCGGCCGAGCTTCTGCTTGGCGGCGGCGTCGGTCCGGAGCACGAGCTGCGGCACGTACGGGAGCAGATCACCCTTTCCGTACTGGGAGTCCGCGCCGGTGAACGACGCGTGCGTGTAGGTCGCGCTGCTCGAGAGCAGGAGGAGCTCGCCCGCGCGCGCGGTCATCTCGGCGGCGAGCCCCCGGCGCGCCGTCCCCGGGACGCGCTCGTTGCGCGCGGTCGCGGGATCGAAGACGAGGTCCTCGGAGAGATCGGTGTAGAAGCCCGCGAGGGAGCCCGCGAGACGCGCGCCGTCGCCGTAGCGGACCCCCAGCTCGTAGCTCGACACCTCCGTCAAGAACGTGCGCTCGCCGTTCGACAGCCCGCGCGCTTGCGGCGAGCGGAAGCCGTCGCCGTAGCTCGCCACGACGTGCGTGCGCGGGAGGACGCCGTAGTCGAGCGTGAGCTTCTTGCCGAAGTGAGCGCCCTGCGCCGCGCGAGCCTGCGCCGGCGCGAGCGCCCCCTGCGCGTTCACGCGGTCCTCCGCGGCGTACGAGAGGCCGTCGACGCGGACGCCCCCGCGGATCGCGAGGCGCCGCACCGGATGGATCGCCGTATCGGCGTAGGCGGCGATGTTCGTGCCGCGCACGGCCGCGTCGACGAGCGTCTGCGTGGGGACGTCGTTGACGTCCGAGAGGCGCCGCTGCGACTGCTCGATGACGTCATGGCGCCCGTAGACGCCGATCTCGACGGCGTCGCGCGGCGAGAGGAGGGTGACGCCCTTGCGGTACGACGCGGTCGCGCCCGCGGTGAGGCTCTCGTTCACCTGCTGGGTGTTGTCGCTGTCGAGCCGGTCGGCCCCGCCGCGCTGCGTGTCGGCGAACCATCCCGTGAAGTTCTGTCGGAGGTGGAGCGAGCGAAGCACGACGAACGGCGCGATCGCCCAGCGACCGTGGTCGTCGTCCTTGTGGAGCTCGAGGAGGAGCTGGTTGCGCGACGAGTAGCCTCCCTGCTTCGGATCGAGGGTCGCGAAGCGGTCGAGTCGACCGGACTCGACGTCCGCGGCCGGGACGACGCCCGCCGAGTCGTAGCGCCCCGCGTAGGTGGACGCGAGGACGCGCAGCGAGAGCCCGCCGTCGAAGTCGTGGGTCCCCTGCGCGATCATCGACGCTCGTCGCGCCGCGCGGCTCGGGCCGAAGCCGTCGGTCGAGTAGACCTCACCGGCCGCGAACGTCTCGTCGCTCGCGTCCTTCGGGTGGTAGGCGAGGAAGAGCCGCTTCGCGCCGAACGAGCCGACGGTCCCCTTCACCGTCGCGCCGGGCTCGGCGTAGCCGAGCTTCATCCGGATCGAGCCGGCGACCGCGAAATCCCCCTGCTTCGGATCGTAGGTGCCGGGCGTGGCCTGCACTTCGCGGATGACCTCCGGCATCACGAAATGGAGGTCGGCGTACCCCTGGCCGTGGACGTTCGACACCTCGTTGATCGGCACGCCACCGACCCACAGCTCGAGGTCCTGGCCGTGCACCGCGTCGAAGCCGCGGAGGAAGATCTGATGCGCCTTCCCCTCGCCCGAGTGCTGCGTGACGAAGACGCCGGGGACGACGGCGAGCGCGTCGCTCGCCGTTCGATGCGGAGCCGCCATGATGACGTCACGCCCGCGGACGACCTCGGACGCGCTGCGCGGCGGCGCGTCACCGCTGACCCGCACGTCGCGCGCGTGAGCGGCGTCCTCCGCGGCGGCGCCCGTCGCTTCCGCGGCGGCGGCCGTCGTCGCCGTCGGCGACCCCGACGAGCTGGGGACGTGCCCCGCGCCCGCGCCCGCGAACCGCACGACGCTCCGGATCTTCGCGGCGACGGGCTTGCCGTCGCGGCGCGCCGGCTCGAACGTCCACGTCCGCGCCGCCGCGAGCGCGGCTCGGTCGAGCTCCGGGCTCACGTGCACCTCGACCTCGGCGCTCGACACGCGACCGTCCTCGCCGACGACGAGGACGACCGGCACGACGACGTCGTGGGTCTCGGCGCGCCCGCCTGGCCACGTCGGCGCCGGCTGCGTCTTCGCCTGCGGCTGGACGACGTCATGGGCGCGCGCCGGCCGGGCACCGAGCGTCAGCCAGGACGCGAGGAGGAGGAGCGCGAGCGCCCAGCGCGAGCGGTCCGGACGTCGCATCGGGAGCTACGTAGCATGAATTTGGGAGAGCGTGCCACGCTCCAGCCTGGTTGGCGCGTCCTCCGACACGACCGGCCGTATCGGTCAAGGCTCGAGGCCCGATTGGCAGAGCGTCGCCCGGCGGCGCACCTCGCGATCTCCATCTGCGAGCGCGACCGCGACCGCCGACTCGCGCGCCGCGGATCCCGCCCCGCGAACCCCGGGCGCGCTCGCAGCCCCCGCCCTCCCCCACGCGAGCCCGGGGACGGAGCCCCCAACGGGATCCTGGCCGCCGCGGGATCACGGGACGTGCTCCGCACCGGCCGTGCCCGCCGCGCTGGCCGCGCGGCCCCCTCGCCCTACGTCCGCCGGCTGCGCCCGCTCGCCTTCCGCCCCGCCGCGCTCCCCTCATGCCCGTGCCCGTGCCCGTGCCCGTGCCCGTGCCCGTGCGAGTGTCCGTGCCCGACGGCGCCGCCCCGCCGCTTCTCTCCCTTCCCGGTCGCGCTCGCTTTGCCGGAAGCCCCCGGCTTCACCGCGCCCGCGCCTGTGCCGTTCGCCGGCTCGATCGCGATGAGCTCCATCCCGCCGTGCTTCACCCCGCGCGTCGCGAGGAGCTTTCCGCCCGCGCGCTTCAGCTCGTCGGACGGCCCCTTCATCACGATCACCTCCAGGCAGTGATCGTGGTCGAGGTGCACGTGCAACGCGGAGTTCACCTTGTCGCCGAGGGCGTGCTGGAAGTCGGTGAGTCGCTCGGTGAGGTCGCGGACGTGATGATCGTAGACGAGCGTGAGCGAAGCGACGGCGTTGGCTCCCGTCGTCACGCGCGCGCGCGTGATCTCGGCACGCACGAGATCGCGCAGCAGCTCCGAGCGTGTCCCACCACGCTCCGCGACGAGCGCGTCGAACTCCTCGAGCAGCGATCCCTCCATGGCGACCCCGAAGCGAACCAGCGAGTCCTTCATCTCGGCGCCATCCTAGTACCGCGCCCCCCAGGTTCGCACCGGGTTTGGGCCGAGGCGCCCAGCTGGCGGCGTGAGGCGGGCCTGCCCCGCGTCGCGAAGAGCCCCGACGCCCCGGCGTCGCGAAGAGCCCCGACGCCCCGGCGTCGCGAAGCGCCCCGACGCCCGCGCCGCGCGGCGGGCCCGGTCTCGCGTCCGTCCACCGATCCGCTCCGGCGGCTCGGGCGTAGCCTCTCCCAAAGCCCGTCCGCAGAGCGCGACCCGGCCCGCACCACCCCCACGACACCGAAATGGACCGGAGCGCCGCTCCACCCCTTGGTGTAAGCTCGGATAGGACCGTGAGCGATTCGAACCTCGGCCTCGAAGACCTCCTCCAGCGGCGTTTGCCGTCGGCCGTCTCGCGCGACGACGCGTCGCTGGCGGAGTCCGGTGTCGCCGACGCCGACCTCGCGGGCACGAAGGACGCAGTCGCGGCGGTCGGTCTCGCGACCTCACCGGCCGCCCCTCCTGCGGCCCTCCGCGAGCGGCTGCTCGCCTCGCGCGAACGACCGGGCCGGTACGGCATCTTCGCGGACCGCGTCGCGCGCCTCTTCGACCTCCCGCTGGCCGACGCCGAGGCGCTCATGGGGCGCATCGAGAGCCCGAGCGAATGGACGGCCTTCCTCGTCGACGGCCTCGAGATGATCCCGGTGATGGCCGGACCGTCGTGCGCCGGGGCGGTCGCCACGCTCGTCCGCATCCAGCCGGGGGCGACCTTCCCGGACCACGCGCATCGGGGCGACGAGACGATGCTCGTGCTCGACGGCGGCTTCCGCGAGCCCGCCGTCGGCGGCGAAGAGGTGTGGCGGGGCGACGAGGTCTTCCGCGGCGACGGCACCGAGCACGCGCTCGTCGCGCTGCCGGGCGTGCCTTGCGTCGCCGCGGTGGTGATCTTCGGTCACGCCGACCTCCGCTGATCCCGCGCGCCAGCGCAGGGATCGGAGGACGTCACCACGCGTAGCGCGCGTCGCTCTCGTCGACGATGACGACCTCGGCCTCGGTCGACGGCGGGGTGACGAGCGCCCAGCGCCAGTGCCCGCGCGCGTGGACCTCGCAAGCCCACTCCTCGTGCGGTGGCTCGTCCTCGCCCGCGATGAGGATGATCCACGGCGCGGGAGCGCCGCAGTCGAAGCACCGGCCGGGATCGGTGTCGTTTTCGAACGCCATACGGGGAACATGTGCAACGCACGTGCCCTCCGCAGCGGCGCGCGCGACGCTCGCGCTCGGCCGTCGCGCGCCGCCCGCTCGGCCGTCCTGCGCCATCCGCCGCGCGCTCAGCCGCCGCGCGCGCCGAGCAGGACACCGCGCTCGCCGAGATCGGCCAGGAGCCGAGCCGCTCCCGCGAGCACGGCGTCGTCGAGCGGATGCGCCTTCGCCGCGCACGCAGCGACCAGCGCCGGACCGAGGGCGTCGCCCGCGAACAACCGCTCGAGGATCACGGCCGCGAGCGGGGTGAGCTCGAGGAACCGCGATCGATGCTCGCCGTCGCGGTACACGAGGATCGACACCGGGCGCGCCGCCGGCTCCGCGTCGAGATCGTCCGACGGGACCTCGTTCACCGCCCAGGCGAGCTGGATGAGCTGCTTCGGCTCGGCGAAGACGAGCGGCAGCTCGGCCGACACCTCCGCCAGCGGCGGCGGAGGGAGCGGCCGTGGAGCGATGCCGATCGTGAAGTCGAGCAGCTCGAGCTCGGCGTAGTCGGCGATCCAGCGCGGCAGACGGGCGTCGGCGCGCCACCGCGGCGCGGCCCACGCGACGAACTCCGACGGCACGTCGCGGAGGTGGGGCGTGCGCGGACCGACCTGGTCGAGGAAGGCAGACATCGCACGGTCGAGCTCGCCAGGGACGCGCCGGTCGAGGCGCGCGCGTGTTCGCTCGAGCATCCGCGCGATCACACCTGTCACGTTGTGGCGGACGAGTCGCCGGTAGAGCCCCAGCCGCCGCGGCGCCGCGAGGAGCGCCTCCGCGTCTTCGCCCGCGACGCCGTGGGCGGCGAGGAACGTCGCGAGATCGGCGTCGACGGCGGCGCCGTCCTCACCGAGGCAGGCGCTCGCGAACATCGCCTGCAGCCGCTCCGTCGCGCGCGCGTCGCTCATCGCGCGATCTCCGCTCCCGCGAGATCGCGGTGCGCCTCGCCCCGGGCGGCCGCGTGGGCCGCGACCGCGCGCTGCCACACCTCGTCGACCCGGCGCACCTCGTCGACGAGCTCTGCGAGCGGCGGGATCGACTGATCGCGCTCGAGCAGCACCGGCACGGGGCCGGTCTTCACGAGGACGCGCTCGAGGAGCGCCATGACCTCGCTCGCGACGTCGCTGCCGTGCGTGTCGACGATCAGCAGTCCCTCGCGCGCCGCGAGGTCGCGCGGGCGCTCCGCGAGGACGAGCTCGGCCTCCGTCTCGGAGAACCAGTCGTGCCCGGCGACGTGCATCTGCACGACGCGCTCGAGCGGGACGGTGCGCATCCACGCGTCCACGTCGTAGCCGAAGTTCGTCGCGTTCACCCAGGCGTTGTTGACGTCGAGCATCAGCCCGCAATCGGCCGCCTCGCAGACGCGCGCGATGAACTCCGCCTCGGACATCTCGCGCTTGCCGGGGTGCAGGTAGAAGCTGACGTTCTCGATCGCCATCGGACGGCCGATCGCGTCCTGGGCGCGCTTGATCCGGTCGGCGATGCGCGTCACCTCCGCGCGCTTGAACGCGACCGGCAAGAGCTCGTGGAGGACGACGCCGCCGTGCGTGCTGAAGCAGAGGTGGTCCGAGTGCCACGGGCTCCCGACGCGCGCGATGAAATCACGGAGCCCCGCGAGGTACTCGCGGCGGAGTGGATCGACGCCGCCGAGGCTCATCGTCAGGCCGTGGGTGACGATCGGCCAGACGTCGCGCGCCCGCTCGAGGGCCTCGTCGTAGTAGCCGCCGCGCCCCATGTAGTTCTCGGGCGAGACCTCGAGGAACGCGATCGCCGGCTTCTGCTCGAGGATCTCGTCGATGAAGTCCCACCGGAGGCCGAGGCCGACGCCGTCGATCTTCTGGCTCCGCGCCTCCGTCATCGCGTGAGCCTCGGCATCGCGCCTCCGGCGGCCCGAGGGCGAGCGCCACGAAACACGACCCGGCCGGGCGAGCGCTGACGCGCGCCGTCCCGGCCGGTGCTCGAGCCCGCGAGCCGGCGCGCGCCGGCCCCGCTCATTTCTTGTTGGCGCAGGTGCCGGCGCCGCAGCTCGCCGCGCCGCCCTTCTTGGCAGCAGGCGCAGCCGCCGGCTTCTTCGCGTCCGCCGGCTTCTTCGGCGTCGCGTCCGGAGCCGAGGCCGCGGCCGCGGTGGTCGCGGGCGCAGCCGCCGGCGTCGCGTCGGTCGCCGGCGCGGCCTCCCCCGTCTTGCCCTCGGGCTTCGCGCCGCAGCCGCCTTCGCCGCCCTTGTGCGCGCCGCAGCCGCCTTCGCCGCCCTTGTGCGCGCCGCAGCCGCCTTCACCACCCTTGCCCGCGCCGCAGCTCCCCTCGCCGGGCTTGGCTTCGCTGCCCGCCGCCGGGGTCTCCGTGGAGGTCACCGGCGACTCCGCCGGCTTGTCGCCGCCGCCGCATGCCGCCATGACCACGCTCGTACCGAGAACGGCGAGCGCTCCGGCAATCTTCTCTACGGACAGGTTCGGTCGCATACCTCTCACTCCTTTGGTTGATCGTCACGAACGGTCAGCACCACGAGCGCGCGTGTCGTCTGCACGAATCGCCGCGCGGCCGGTGGGGACGAGAGCCCCCCGCAGCGGCCGAAGACGTTATCACGGCTCCGCTTTCGCCCGGATGTCGAGCGAGATGTCGGCGTTGTCCGCCACCTTCGTCCCGAGCAGGTGGAACGAGCTCTTCGCGATCTTGCCGAAGCCGTCGCGCGGCTTGACGTCGTGCTCGGCGAGCACCACGCGGAGCGGCTTCTTCGTCTTGATCCAGAGGGCCTTCGGCTGGTCGGCCGGCGCCCCGCCGTCGTACCGGAACGACACCTCGAGGTCGGCGTCACGCTCGACCTTGTGGCCGTGGACGAGGAGCTCCCCCTTCGTCGTCAGCGTCACGGCGCGGACGTCGTCGGCGCCGTCCTTCGTCGGCGCGACCTTCGTGATGTCGGTCGCGCTCGCCGCGTCGATCGCGCGGATCGCGTAGACGGCGTAGCGGTTCGCCTGCTTGACGGGCTCCTCGAGCTTGCCCTTCTCGCCGTCGGCGACCTCGAGCCAGGTGCGCGCGTGGAGCGTCTGCGACGCGTTCTTCTCTGCCTCGGGGAACGTCGTCATCGCGATCGTCGAGAGATCGAGCTTCACCTCGCCGCGCGAGCTCGCGAGGTTCGCGAGGTCGACCGAGAGCGTCCCGGCGCCGCCGGTGGTCGTCGCCTTGATCTTCTCCTTCGGCGCATCCATCTCGATCGAAGTCTTGCTCTCGCCGTCGACGGCGAACTTCTTCGTCGACGCGCCGGGCGGCGGCGTCGACGACGCGAGCGCGCTCGCGACGGGCGCCAGGTCCGGCTTCTTGTCCTCACACCCCGCGAGCAGGAGCCACGCGACCGCGGAGAGCCCAGAGGCGATGCCCCTCGCGACCTTGCACTTGTTCGTCACGCGTCTTCTCCCTCTCGAGGCGTTCGTCGCGGGCGGCAACGACGTCGCCGGACCGCGGCTCTGCGGCTCCCAGCACCGCTCGAGCCCTGCGCGCCGCCCTCGCCTTCGCGGCAGGTACTCTACGCCCAACCCCCGCCGGAGGTTTCGCGATTGTGCGGAGTCGCCGCCGAGCCTCGAGCGCATGCTCGCCAACCATCCGATACAACAAAACTTTCCAACATCGTCAAAGAACGCGCCGCGCACGGATGAGCCTCGCGCGCTCCTCCGAAGCGCCGGACGCTTCGAGCGCCCGCGGTAGGATGGCGGTGCATGCTGACGGTCTACGACGCCGTGACGACGCACCGGGTGTGCCCGTGCGACTGCTTTCGGAACCTCACGGTCGCCGAGCGCGTCGCCGGGATCCGCGCGGTCTACCACCTCGACGACGCGCTCCGCGGCTGGGGCTACACGCCGATCTACGACGTCCACGGCGACCTGCTCTTCAAGCAAGCGCAGCAGAAGGGAGACCCGTCGTACCGCGGCGTGGCGGTGCGCTTCGGCGAGTGCATCTACCGCCGGCTGCTCGGGAGCCTCGTGCACGAGTGCCTGCACGCCGTGTGCGGCGACGTCACCAAGGCGAACTACGGCATCCTCTTCGGGCTCCCCTACGGCGTCCCCCCCGAGGTGGCGCCCACCGACGAAGAGGCGTTCCTCGAGCCGTTCAACTTCGGCGAGGCCCGCGCGTGGGCCGGCGTCTGGATCGTCGGCAAGAAGATGTTCGGCGTCGACTGGGACCTCCGCACCGCGCGCGACGTCGGCACCTACTGCTTCACCGGCGGCAACGCGCTCGTCTCCGTCCCCGCGGGCTACCGCGCCGTCGCCCACGTCGATCGCACCCATCACCCGGAGCGCTACTACGCGAAGGGACGCAGGCTCGAAGAGCGCGCCCGCGCGTGGTTCGCCGAGGACGACAACCTCGCGGAGGTGATCGCGCGGATCGACGCCGCGGCGGCGCTCGGCAAGGAGAAGCGTCCACGCCGGTACCCCGACGCGGAGACGATCGCCAAGACGGCACCGAAGCGGATCGAGCGCAACGATCCGTGCGTCTGCGGGAGCGCCAGGAAGTTCAAGGAGTGCTGCGGTCCCCGCGGGACGCTCGAGCACTTCCTCCCCGTCAACGCCCGCTGAGCCGCCACGCCCGCGCGCTCCGCGGGGGCAGCGCCCGGACGCCGGCGCCCGAACGCGGGCGCGCGGCGCTCAGAACGCGCCGCCGAGCCCGAGGCCGGCGAAGCCCGGGCTCAGGAGCGGCAGCAGCAGCGGCCTGCTCCCGCTGGCGGCGCTCGACTTCTCGGCGCCGCGCGGCGCCGTGAAGTACAGGACCGCGCCGACGCCGACGAGGACGACGGCGCCGCCGCCGACGATCCCGGCGATGAGCTGGTTGTTCTTGGCGGCCTTGCCGTGCGAGTCCGCGGACCGGTTGAGCTCGAGGTAGCGAGGCTCGTTCGTCGGCCGGTTCGTCGTCGGATCGACGAGCTCGTTGGCCTCCCTCCGTTGCTTGTCCCGATCGCGCTCCTCGGACTTCGCGAGGACGAAGACTCCGACGCCGGCGAGCCCCGCGAGCACGCCGGCGCCCGCGACGACGATGCCGACGGTGCGCTGCCCGCTCCCGTCGTTCGAGACGATCACCGGCGGCTGGTAGCTCGTGCCGTCGCCGGGCTTGACCGACTTGTCCTCGACGGGCGCGTCCTCGAGCTTCGGCACCTCGACGCGATCGGTCGCGGCGTCGTCGGCGACCTGGATGGTGGTCGACCACGGCTTCTTGCCTCGCGCCGAGACCTCGATGCTGTGCTCACCGGGATCGATCGGCAGCGGGACCTCTTTGCCGCCGAGCGCGATCGTGACCTCGGCCCCGTCGCGCTTGACGACGAGGTCGGCGAGCGGCTCCTTCACCGAAATGACGATGTAGTTGAGCTGCGGCTTGATCCGCGCGGCCGCCTCCTGCGCCAGCTTCTCACGCTCGCCCTGGTTGCGCTGCTGCGCGAGGCCCACCGCCGAGCGGTACCACGTCCAGGCGCTCGCCCACTTCTTCTGCTTCTCGTAGCAGACCGCGAGGTTGATCTGGGTCCCCGGAGAGGGGTCGGCTTTGTTGCTCTGGGCGAACGCCTCGCACGCGACCGCGTAGTCGTTGCGCTTCATCGCGGCGAGGCCCTCTTGGAAGAGGGTCTCGGCGGACGATTCGTCGGCCCACGCCACGGAGGGCGCCACGGTCAAGCAAGAGAGGACGAGCGCGGCGCCCGCAGCGAGGCGCGCCAAGGGAAGGCTTCCCATGGCCGCGTTATACACCAAGCGCGATCGTCAGCGGCTATCCTGGAGACCGTTGCCGTTGGCCTTCGACGTCGGCTTCGGCGACGGTTGCGGCGGGTCTTTCGACGTCGGCTTCGCCTGCGGATCGCCCTTCGGGGCGGGCGGGGGCCGCGTGACCTTCCCGCCCGCCGCCGGCGCGGCGGTCGCCGTCGACGCGGCCTCGACCGACGTCGCCGGCTCGGTCGGCGCGGGCTCGGCCGTCGAAGGGGGGAGCGGCTCCGGCTGCGCTACGACCGTCGACGCGCTCGACGGCGGCGACGCGCTCCCGGCGCTCGGCTCCGCGCTTGGGTCCGTCGCGACGGGCTTGGTCGCGGACTTCGCCTTCCAGACGAGGACCGCGCCGATCGCGCCGAGCATCAACAGCACGGCCACGACCACCGCGCCGAGCACGAGGGGGGCCCTCGACTTGGGCACGCCGGCGGCGTCGGTGCTCTGCCAGCCGCCGCTGCCGGTCTGATGCATGTTCGGCTGCGGCGTGGTCGCGCCGAGCGCGACCGTCCCTCCGATGACGCGCGGCCCCGAGCCGGTCGACGCGCCCGTCGAAGGGAGCGCCGGGGGCACCTGCTGGGGTCCGGTGGGCGCCATCGCAGGCGGGTGACCGCCCGAGCTTCCGACGAGCGACGAGCCGGCGCCCGCCGCGAGCATCGCCGTCCCACCGAGCGCGCCGCCCGCGCCCGGCTGCGCCGTCGCGAACGGGGCCAGCGCGTCGGCGAGCTCGGCCGCCGTCTGGAAGCGGTGCTCGGGGCGACGCTGGAGACAGCGGAGGACGACCTCGTCGAGGGCCGGCGAGACCTCCGGAGCGTGCGTCCGGAGCGACGCGGGATCGGTCTCGAGGATCGCCGCGAACAGCTCGCCGAGGTTGTCGCCCAAGAACGGCAAATTCCCGGTCATGAGCTCGTACAGGATGATGCCGATCGCCCAGATGTCGGCGCGGTGGTCGACGCTCTTCGAGCTGCGGAGCTGCTCGGGCGACATGTAGGCGGCGAGCCGAGCATCGCCTTCGTCGAGGTCAACGCGCTCCGAACCGCCACGCGAGCGCGCTCGAGCCTTGCGCGGAATCCCGAAGTCGAGGACCCTTCAGCGACGACCGTCCTTGCGCTTCGCGAGGAACAGGTTCGACGGCAGAGGTCGCACGGTGGACGTCCGATCGCGTGGGCCTGCATGACATGCCAGGCGCCTGAAGCACGTAGCCGACCGCAGAGCACGTGCGGCGCGATACGGCGCGCCGGTTCACTCGAGAGCACCTGCGGGCGAGATCCTCGCAAATCCGAGCAGCTCCAGCGAGGACCATGTACGCGTACGGCTCCTCGTCGACGTCGTCGACGCGGACCGTGTCGTTCTGGATGTTCGCCGCGGCGCGCCCTCGTTGAGGAACCGCTGCGCGTGCCTCGGGGTTACTCGCGCGTCGGCGAGCATGATCTTGATCGCGACCGCCTTCGACAGCTTGATGTGCTTCGCGGCGAAGACCGCCCATGCCTCCCTGACCGAGGAGTCGGTCGAGGACGTATTTCCCCGCGATCGTGTCCCCGGGACGGGGAAGCTGCACGGCGGCGAGAGCGGCTGTCATGTGCGGTCGAGAATAGTGCTGGGCTCGCGCGGCCACAAGGCAGCCGGCTCCGGGAAGACGCGAGGTTCGTGGCTATCTCCGTGCGATTTCCTGACTTTTATCTCAGTCGACGCGAACGTTCTCGCCGCCGACCATCGCCAGGCTCGCGAGGCTCCGCCTCTGCCAGTGGTTCTTCGCGTCACCGACGAAGCGCGCCACGTAACGAGGCGAGCGCTCGACCTCGAACAGCCAGGTGAGGATCGCCCGGAGGCACGCGGCGCTCATGAACTCGAGGGCGCGGAGATCGAGGACCACCTCCGCGGCTTGCGCCTCGCGCGCGACGCCGTCGATGACCTTCAGGTACGCGGCGAGGTCCTCGCGCGTGACGGACTCGGCGCTCCCGACGAGCCGGACGCCGATCCGGCCGCTCCTCACCTCGGTCTCGGTGACCAGATCGGGGGTCGCGATCTCGCAGATCTCCTCGCTCATCGCCGCGCCGCTCCCTTGGTCGGAGCGAACCGGCCCTCGGCTCGGATGAGCACCGAGTCCTCCTCGAAGCGGCCGCTGAGGTCGAGCCCCGCTTCGGCGTGCACCCGCCCCAGCCCGAGGCCGGCGCCGTCGGCGACGCGTCGCATGAGCGCGGAGTAATAGGCGCAGCGATCGGAGCTCGCCTTCATCTCGTCGAGGAGGCGGCGGAGCTCGCGCCCGCGGTCTTCATCGAGCCGGTTCTTGGTGACGATGACGACACCGACGTCACCGCCGAGGTGGTGCAGCTCGACGCGGATCCGGCTCGCGTCGCGCGTCGCGTACCGGACCGCGTTGTCGAGCAGCTCGTGCGTCGCCACGACCACACGCGCGGTGATGTCGCCGTCGGCGAGGACGCGCCCGCATAGCTCGGCGACGAAGCGGCGCACCGACGCGATGATCGTGGGGTCCGGCCACACGCTGAGCTCGAAGGCGGTGCTCGTCTTGTCCGCGTTCATGCGCTCCTGGCCGACCCCGTTCGGGGGAGAGGGCTCGCCGCGTGAGGCGCCGCGAGCTCACTGGCGAGCCGGCACGACACGGACGACGACGAGCTCGAACCGCCAAGATACACGACGTTCACCATCCCGGTCAGGCTTCATCGCGGGCGGGAGCATGGTCTGCGTCCGCCTCGCGCGTCAGGCGTCGAAGGACTCCGGCGCCGCAGCGCCGCGAGATACATGGTGTATCGTACGGGCGGCCCCGGCAAGCCAGAGCTGGCGACGCCCGAGCTCCACCTCGCCCGTCCGGCCGGTCAGCGTCCGACGAGGCCGCCCTCGACGAGCGCGTGGACGGCCGTCTTCGCGCGGGCGACGTCGCTCTCCGATGCGGCGCCTTCGAGCAGCTCCAGCGCCACACCTTCGAGCGCGGAGAGCAGGGCCACGTAGGTGAATCCGTCGAGCGGCGCGACGTGGCGGGTCTCGGCGGCGCGGACCAGCACCTTCAGGACCCGAGCGCGAAACCGCCGGCGGTGGCCCGCGAGCGGCGAGTCGGACCGCACAGACTGCTCGATCAGCACCCGCAAGAGCGCCGCGTTCTCGACGTGGAAGTCCAGATAGAGCTCCACCCCCGCCCGGAGCCCGGCGAGCGGGTCGAGCGGCGACTCCGACGCCTCGTCGAGGGCGTCGAGGAGCTCGCCCGTCGCGAGCTCGTACACCGCCGCCAGGACGTCCTCCTTGCTCGTGAAATAGCGGTAGAACGTCCGCCTGGCGACGCGCGCCTCGTCGAGCACGTCCTCCACGCGCGTCGCCGCGAAGCCGCGTCGCGCGAACACCTTCATCGCGGCGGCGACGATCGCGTTGCCCACCACGCGGGCCGTCAGCGACGGCGGAATCGTGGTGCGCGGAGGGAGCGACGCGCGCGCGCCGGAGGGGGGTGGCAGCGTCTTCGACGTCTCCGCGCTCTCATGGGCCTGCCGTCCACGCGCGGCGTTGACGGACGATCGGATGCGACGCGCCATGATCCTCGATTGTCGGGGCTCCGTCGCCCCATCGCAAGCGACGTCGCGGGCGCCCAGGCTCCGCCCGACATGGCGGCAGCCTCGGTGCCCGCAGCGCGGCGCCGCACGCTTTCCTTGGTGCCAGGTTTGGTGCCGGCCGTGGTGCCAGCGGCACCACGGCGTCGACTAACGTCCGGACATTGCTTGAGCCGCGAGTCGGGATTGAACCGACGACCTGCGCTTTACGAAAGCGCTGCTCTACCGCTGAGCTATCGCGGCAGGTAGAGGGCCACGCATGTAGGCCGCCGCGCGGAGAACGTCAAGCACTTACGCCGCGTGACGCCTCCGGATGCGCTCGGCGAGGCGGTGCGCCGCCAGGCGGCTCATCGCCATGATCGTGTGCTGCGGGTTCACGCCCAGGTTCGTGGGGAACACGCTCGAGTCCACCACGTAGAGCCCGTCGACGCCGTGGACCTTGAAGTCGAGGTCGACGACGGACGCCCGCGGGTCGGGCCCCATCCGCGCGGCGCCGAAGAGGTGCGTGGCGATGAAGCTGTACGAGCGCGGCTCGAGCGGAGCCTCCGCGAGGAGCTTCAGCTCGTCGATCGACCGAAGGACGCTCGGGACGCCGAACACGCCGGGCCAGACCTCGCGGGCGCCGGCCTCGAACATCATCCGGGCGATGAGCGTGCAGGCCTTCCGCGCCGCGCGCATGTCGTTCTCCGTCATCGTGAAGCGGACGCGGTCGACGCCGCCCCACCCTTCGCGCACCGTCCCCTCGGCCTCGGCGCGGACCTGCGCGGCCCAGACGGCGACGTGGCCGAGGCTCGCGAGGCGCTCCGCGAGCTCGGCGCCCACGCCGGGGACGCGCGCCGCCGCGAGATCCGGCGGCAGCGAGATCGTCTCGAGCTTGAAGCGCTCGGTCTTGCGGAAGTGGATGCTCTCGGCGCCCTGCGTCGCCCCGAACGCCATGCGGATGGGCCGATCGAACCGGCCGCCGATCGCGAGCCCCGGGTGCGCCTGAAAGTGCTCGCCGAGGGCGGCCGAGCGCACGCCGCTCCGCCGGAGGACGTTGGGGCTCTGGACCGTGCTCGCGGCGACGAGCACGGCGTGGCGCGCGTGGAGGACGACGCGGTGCCCGGTCGCCGATCGCGCGACGACCGAGACCGCGCGGGCGCCCCGGATCTCGACCTCGGAGACGCGGCACGACGTGAAGACGCGCGCGCGCCCGAGGCGGAGCGCCCACGGCACATAGGAGACGCTCATCCCTTGCTTCGCGGCGGTCGGGCACGCGGTGATGCACATCCCCGAGCCGGTGCAGCCGCGGTCGTAGCGGCGCATCGGCGCCGCCTCGAAGCCCTGCTGCCGCGCCTGCTCGATGAAGAGGCGGTTGTTCTCGCCCATCGCCTCGGGGGCGACCTCGCGGACCGACAGCTCCGCCTCGAGCGCGGCGTAGTGAGGCTCGAGCGCGCGCGCGGAGACGGACGCGCCGAGGCCGAAGCGCGCGGACCAGTCCTCGAGCACGTCCTCCGGCGCGCGCCAGGCGATCGCCGAGTTGACGAGCGTGCTGCCGCCGACGCACCGGCCCTGGAGCATCGGCATGTACGCGCGCCCCTGGAGGACCTGCATCCCGCCGAGGCGCATCGCGCGGTGGAACGTCGAGTGGACGTCGCTCCGGACGTCGCGCGTCTTGATCCAGGGCCCCTCCTCGACGATCGCGACCTCGAGCCCAGCCGAGGCGAGCGCGTGCGCGGCGACGGCGCCGGCCGCGCCCGAGCCCACCACGACGACGTCGAACGACTCGCCGCGGCTCGACGCGATCGTCTCGCCGTCGACGAGGGCGCCCTCCGGGAGATCGTCGTCCGGGAACGCCGGAGCCGGCGCGACGGACAGGCGGTGGCGCGGCTCACTCGGCAGCGTGGCCATGGGCATCTCCTTCCTCGGGCGCCTTCGCCGACGCGCGGATCGTCACGAGGCTCTCGGCGCCGCTCGCCGCCGGCGCGGCGGCGAAGCTCGGATCGCGAGGCGTGGTCATCGCCGCGCGCGCCTCCGGTGACTGGGCGTAGAGCATCGAGCCCATGGCCTTGAACGCGACGACGAGCTGGCGAACCGCGTAGACCGGGCTCGCGAGCAGGCGCTCGAGGACGCGGCGGCGATCGTCCGGCGCGATGTCGCGGATGGTCCGCGGCCGCCGCAGGAGCCAGAGCGGCGCCAGCGCCACGATCCAGAGCGTGGCGCGGAGCCCGAGCGACTGCTCCAGCGGCGACGAGGCGACGACGTCGGCGAAGAACCGCGCCGGGTTCATCCGCGCGATCCCGTGCGGAAGCGCCGTCCCCTCCGGGAGGACGGCGTCGAATGCCGCCGCCGCCCACGCGAGCTCGAACCCGAAGAGCTTCATACCGGCCTCCTTCGAAGACAAAAGGTCCCACCCGCCGGTCGATCGATCTCGATCGGCGGCTCACCGGGAGGAACACCTCCCTCACCTCTCTCGACTGCAAGCCGTCGGCCTGCTCACGTCCCGCGTGTCTTGCCCTTCTTCGGCGGCGCCTTGACCGCCGGAAGCTTCCCGAGCACGCCCGGCACCTTCGCGCGCGCGCGCTCGCTGGCTTTGCCCTCGGCGTCGCGGCCGTGGCGCGCGAGCCAATCGCGATCCATCGCGTCGAACGCCGCCCGCAGCGCGTGGCGCGCGGCCTCGGCGTCGCCGGCGCGCACGAGCTCGACCAGGACGTCGTAGAACGGGAGCGACTCCTCGCGCCGGTCGTAGAGCTCGGCGAGGAGGTCGGGCTGCTCCTCCGGGAAGCGCGCGAAGGTGTTCAAGATGAGCTCGAAGCCGACGTTGCGGGCGGCCCGGACGATGACGCGCTGGATCGCGAGGTCGCCGCGGGCGAACGCGAGCGGGTCCGGGAGGTTCTTCGCCTGCTCGGCGGCGAGCGCCCGGATCGCGGCGAGGTCCTCCTCCGTGTGGCGCTCGGCCGCGAGCGCCACGGCCTCGGAGACGAGGACGCGCCTGACCTCGAGCAGCGACGACAAGAGCTCGAGCCACGCGGGCTCCTCGCGCTCGAGCGAGCTCATCACCATGGTGAGCGCCTCGAGCCCGGCGCGCTCCCTCCACGAGACGACCTCCGTGCCCGAACCGTGACGTGTGCTGACGAGCCCCATCGCCTCGAGCCGCGCGAGCGCCGCGCGCAGCGTGAGGCGATTGACCCCGAGCGCCAGGGACAGCTCGCGCTCCGACGGGAGCCGGGAGCCGGCGGCGATGCGTCCGGCGAGGATCTCGTTCCGCAGGCGATCGGACACGGCGTCGACGACGCTCGAGCGCGCGACCGGACCGATGGCCGCGAGGGTCTCGGTCGGATCGGTGAGCGCGGGCGGCTGCGGAGGGACCTTTTTCATCGACTCATCCAGTGGTTCAACCAATCAAGCACACAACCTTGCACTGCGCAAGGTCGTTCGCACTTCGACGGGTGCTCGCGCCCATGCTCCAGATTCGTGGCGCCGAGCGCCAGCGGAAAGAGATGACCCGGCGGCGGCGCGGAGCCTCCCGCCGCGAGCCTCCTCTTTGGTACCGTGACCCACCTTGATCGACGTCCGCAGCGACACCGTCACCCGCCCCACCGCCGCGATGCGCGAGGCGATCCTGCGCGCCGAGCTCGGCGACGACGTGTTCGGCGAGGATCCGACGGTGGCCGCGCTGGAAGCCGAGGCCGCGCGGATCACCGGCAAGGAGGCCGCCCTCTTCGTCACCTCCGGCACGATGAGCAACCAGCTCGCGATCGCCCTGCACACGCGACCGGGCGACGAGGTCATCGTCGGCGACGGCGCCCACGTCGTCTTCTACGAGAGCGGAGCGGGCGCGGCGCTCTCCGGGGTGCAGTTCGCGATCGCCGGGACCGGCGGGCTCTTCGACGCCGACGCCATGGAGGCGCGGATCCATCCGGTCGCGCACTGGTCGCCGCGGACGAGCCTCGTCTGCGTCGAGAACACGCACAACCGGGCGGGAGGGCGGGTCTTCCCGCAGGCCGACGCCGTCGCGATCGCCGAGCGCGCGCGCGCGCGCGGCCTCGGCGTCCACCTCGACGGCGCGCGGCTCTGGAACGCCAGCGTCGCCACGGGCCTCTCCGTCGCCGAGCTCGCGGCGCCGTTCGACACCGTGAGCGTCTGCTTCTCGAAGGGCCTCGGCGCGCCGGTCGGCAGCGCGCTCTGCGCGCCGCGGGCGTGGATCGAGCGCGCGCGGACGCTGCGCAAGCGCTGGGGAGGCGGGATGCGCCAGGCCGGGATCGTCGCGGCAGGGGCGCTCTACGCGCTCGGCCATCACGTGGCGCGCCTGCACGAGGACCACGCGAACGCGCGGCGCTTCGCCGAGGCGATCGCGAAGACGCCGGGCGTGAGCGTCGATCTCGCGGGCGTCCAGACGAACATCGTCAACGTCGACCTCGAGGCTCCCCTCTCCGCCGAGGCCGCCTCCGCGGCCGCGCGCCTCCGGGGCCTCGCGATCAACGCCTCGGGGCCGCGACGCCTGCGCGCCGTGATGCACCTCGACGTCCACCCCGACGACGTCGAGCGCGCGGTGGGCATGCTCGCCGGCGCCGTCGCCGAGCTCCGCGGGGCGCGATGAAGCGGACCGCGCGCGTCGTCGCGCTCGCGCTCGTCGTCGCGCCGCTCGGCGTCGCCTGCGCGCCGAACCGCGGCGCCGCCTTCGAGAAGTCCCTCGCCGAGGCGCGCCGCGCGCACCACGCCGGCCGCTTCGACGCCGCGGCGGAGCGCTTCGACGAGGCGGCCCGCACCGCGAAGCTGCCGCGCGACGCCGTCTACGCCCGCTACGAAGCCGCGCTCGCCCGCGCGCGCGCCGGCGACGTGGCGCGCGCGGCGCGGGAGCTCCGCGCGATCGCCGAGGCGAAGCCGCCGAACGCGTACTCGGCCCAGGCGGCGTTCAAGGCGGCCGACCTCGCGTGGAAGAGCGATCCGTCGGCCGGCTACGCCGAGCTCGAGGCGGTCGCCGTCCGGTTCCCGGAGAGCGGCGTCGGGAGGGCGGCGCTCCTCCGCCTGCTGCGCCACGACGACCAGACGGGCGGCCCCGCCGCCACGCTGGCGCACCTCGACGCGCTGGCGCCGAAGGTGGCGAAGACGGCCCTCGAGGAGGACGTCGCGTACGAGCGCGCGAAGCGCGTCGCCGAGCTCGGACGTCTGGAAGAGGCGCGGGACGCCCTCGTCGCGGTGGCCGACCGCTGGCCGTACCCCGGGGGCGCGTACTTCGACGACGCGCTCTACCGCGCGAGCGAGCTCGAGGAGAAGCTCGGACGCCCGCGCGAGGCGATCGCGCTCCTCGAGCGGATGCTCTCTTTCCGCGAGCGCTCCGTGACCATCGGGAGCTACGAGCGCCCGCGCTACGTGCCCGCCATCCTGCGGATCGCGAAGCTCTACGAGGAGCGCCTCGACGATCGCGGCAAGGCGCGCGCCGCGTATCACCGGCTCTACGCCGACTTCAAGACGTCGACCCTCCGCGACGACGCGCTCTGGCGCGAGGCCGAGCTCTGGGAGAAGGACGGAGACCGGGAGACGGCGTGCGACCGCCTCGCGACGCTCGCCAGCGACTTCCCGGACTCGCGCTACGTCCCGTGCGCCGTCGACCGATGCCGCTCGGTGAAGCGGCCGTCGAAGAGCAAGGCGCCGAAGACCTGCCGCGCGTACCTGACGCGCGAGCCGCGCGCGGCCGAAGACGACGCGCCCACTCCGCCGGGCGACGCGACGCCATAGCGCGGACCGAGAGGCGGCGCGGCGCCGGAGCGACCCGAAAGGCTTGGCGACGGGTCGCGCCGGGACGAGCGCCCGAGGGACGACCGGCGACGGTGGACGCCGGGGGATTGCGATCAGGAAGGCTCCCGGCGACGGATCGCGGGACGAGAACGCGGAGAGGTCGCGACGAGCTCAGCCGTCGTCTTCTTCTTCCTCTTCTTCGTCCTCGTCGTCGTCGTCCTCGTCGTCGTCGAGGTCCTCGTCCTCGTCGTCGAACTCCTCGACGTTCTCTTCTTCCTCTTCTTCGGCCTCGGCCGCGACCGGCTTCTTCTCGAACTTGACGTCGACGCCGATGTCGCCGAGCTGCGCGTCGAGGAGCTCGAAGAGCTCATCCACGTCGTCGCCCGACCACTCGTCGAGCATCTCGGTGAGAAACTCGTAGAAGTCGCCGTTGTCGAGGCGCCGCTCGATCTCTTCGACCTGCTCCTCGGTGAACGCTTCGAGAATGTCCTCGCGCAGCGTCTCGGTGTCCCCTTCCTCGATCGCATCCTGCGCCGAGAGACGAATCTGCCGAACCGCGCGCTTGTCGAGAACGATCTCCATCTAACCTTCTCCGAGAGCCCCGAAGTGTGCGCGCCGCTGTCCATCGCGGCGATGCAGCGCCCACGAATACGCAAAGCCATCGTGCCGTGTCAACGTGCCAGCGACGGTTTCTCTGTCATGGGGGGGTCGCGGTCGGCTGCGGAGCTCCCCGCGAGGCGGGCGGTGTATGCTCTTCGTGTGCGCGGCGCGGCGGCACGACGAGCGACTTCGACGCGGGGCCGCCGCTGCCTGCGCGCGCCGACGACGCGCGCAGGAGCGCGCGCGTGAACGCATCGCATCCGGCTGACCGAAGGCGGGAGCGGGCCGCCGACGCCGGACGCTCACGCCGCCGCCTGCGCGCCCGTGCGCTCGCCGGGACGATCGCGATGGTCAGCGCCGTCGCGCGCGCGCAAGCGCCCGCGGCCGACCTGCCCGCGACCGCGCCGCCCGCGACGGAGCCCACGACGGGAGCGGCCCCCGCCGCGCCGCGTCCCCCCGCGTCACCGTCGGGGAGCGACGCGCGTTCGACGACGGGAGGCGACGCGCGGCTCGCGCGCGACATCGAGACGGCGCCGCCGCCGCCGTCGCACGTCGTGTACTTCCAGTACGGCGTCGCGTTCGCGACGGAGCAGGTGCTCGCGCCCGGCCCGATCTGCGACAACGCCGGCGTCCCCTGCATCCTGGGCGCGGGCGCAGGGATCGTGGTGCGGGGGGGCTGGCGGAGCACCGGGCCGCTCTACCTCGGCGGGGCGTACGAGCTGACGAAACAGGATCCGAACAAGCTCTATCGCATCGCCCTGCTCCAGCAGGCGCGCGCGGAGGCTCGCTACTACTTCATGACGGCGCGCGTCACGGAGCCCTACGTCTCGGTCGGCGCCGGGGTGGCGGGCTACGGCAACGAGTGGGCGATCGACACGTGGGGTCCGACCGGCTCGGTCGGCGCCGGAGTCGAGTACCAGATCACGCGCGGCACCGTCGTGGGCCTCGCGGTCGCGTACCGGCTGCTGCACTTCAGCCGCTTCACGGACACGGCCGGCTCCGCGCGAGATCCGGGCGTCGCGCAGCTGCTCGGCTTCGATCTCGTCCTCGAGCAGCGCGACGCGATCGTTCGCGCGGGCGCCGACGGCGCGCGCGCCCGCTGACGGCGCGCGCGAACACCCCCGCGACGACGAGCGGCCGGGACGCCCCCCGCGACCACGAGCGGCCGGCGGACCCCCGCCCGGCGCGACGCCCCCACGACCGCGACGCGACCACGAGAGGCGGGCGGCCGGGACGCCCCCGCGACCACGAGAGGCCGGCGGGCCGCCCCCCGCGACCACGAGCGGCCGGGCGCCCGGAGCGGCCTCCGGCGGATCGCGTCCCCCGACCGCGGCGCGCTCGCCCGCGCGGAGAACGCCGGCACGGAGGCCGCCTCCGGCTCGGGGGCCGTCGTCAAGAGCTCTTCGTGAAGCGACGCGCTCGTGCGCGGAGACACGGAAGGCCGCTTGACGGTCGCGGTGCGGTGTTGTCCCCTACGGGGAACGTGATCCGAGGGACCAGGCGACCGACGCGTGCTCGAGCCCGACGCGCAGGACGTACGACGTCATGACCTGCTCGACGTGCGGCCGCGAGAATCCGGCTCATCTGACGTTCTGCCAGGAGTGTGGACAGCGCCTCGGTCCGCGCATCGCGCCGCCGACGCCGCCCATCGGGCTCGGCGCGCAGGACAACTACGGTCCGGCCCCGGCCGCCCACGCTGCGCCTCCGCGCGCCGCGATGGCGAACGACCACACTCCCGCGGCTCCCGCGGTCGCGCCGGTCGGGGCCACGGCGGAGCGACGCTGCAAGGTCTGCGACACCGCGAACGGGCCGAACCTGCGCTACTGCACGTCGTGCGGCAGCACGCTCGACCCCGCCGGCGCGGCGCGCCCGCCCGCGGCTCCCACGGCGATCCCCTCGCCGGCGAACGCGATCGTCCCGATGGGTGTGGTCGGTCTCGCGAGCAACCCCGCGGCGGAGGCCACACGAACCTGCGGCCGCTGCAAGGGCACCGCCGACGCCTCGGCGCAGTTCTGCAAGTTCTGCGGGAACGCGCTGGGCGAGCCCGCAGCGCCGACCCCGGAGCGCGTCGAGCCGCCTCACGCGAACGGCTCGGGGGACGCCCCCCGAGGCGCGCGCGGCCCCACCTCGCCGATCGCGCAGGTCGCGCCGCAGGTGCTCGCGGCGATGCGGCCCGTTCCGGTGCAGGCCGCCCCGACCCCGTCCCCGTCCCCGATCGGGCCCGCGGCCCCCGCGCCCGCTCCGGTCGAGCGCGCCTCCGCCTACGGCGCGGCCCCCGCGCCCGCTCCGGTCGGGCGCGCCTCCCCTTACGGGACGCCCGCTCCGGTCGAGCGCGCGTCGGCTCCCGGCGCGGCCCCTGCGCCGGCCCCGGTCGAGCGCGCCTCCGCCTACGGCGCGGCTCCGCAGGCGAGCGGAGCCGCCGCGCTCGCCGCGATCCAACCGCAGCGCGACGCCGCGCGCCTCGCTTCGCCGGCGACCGCTCCGGCGCGCGGCCGGCTGGTCGTGATCGCGAAGAGCGGCGCGGACGGGCCGAGCTACCCGTTCGGCGATCTCGTCGACATCGGGCGCACCGAGGGCAGCGTCGTCGTCGCGGAGGACCCCTACCTCTCCCCGCGCCATGTCCGGATCGTGTGGACCAACGGCAAGCTCCTCCTGCGCGACCTCGGCAGCACGAACGGCGTCTACCTCCGCCTCGCGGCGTCGCGGGACACGAGCCCCCGGCGCGGCGCCGAGGGCCCGGAGATCGCGGTCCCGCTCGTCGATCAGGATCTCATCCTGGTCGGGCAGCAGGTGCTGCGCTTCGATATCTTGAAGGAGGCCGAGGGCGGATTCGGTCCGGCTCAGGAGCACGGCACGCTCTTGTTTGGCTCTCCTGCCGCTCCAAGGTACGCTCGCCTCTGTCAGCGCACTGTCGAAGGGATCGCGCGCGACATCTATTACATCCGGAAAGTGGAGACCGTGCTCGGTCGTGAGTCGGGAGATGTGGTGTTCACAGAGGACCCGTTCCTGTCGCGCCGCCACGCCGCGATTCGTCTCCTGTCGCGAGACGGATCGCCGTCCGGAGGCTCACGCCCACCGCCGCCCGGCGAGGCTCACTTCGCGCTCGTCGACCTCGGATCATCGAACGGCACATTCTTGCGCATCCGGAGCGACGTCGAGCTCGCGCCGGGTGACCACTTCCGCGTGGGACAGCAGCTCTTCCGCGTGGACTTCGACGGAGTCCATGGTTAGCCGCATGAGGGTTTTCGCGTGACGCAACCCGAGACCCCCACGACCGCGACCGCCGACGGCGGGAGCACGGGCGAGAGCTCGAACGCCCAGGACGAGGCGCCCGCGACGGAAGTCCGGGTGCAGCTCTTCGCCCGGACCGACGTGGGTCAGGTGCGCGAGCACAACGAGGACAACTTCCTCGTCGCCGACCTCTCGCGCCGCTCGCGCGGCCTCCTCGAGGCGAACCGCGCCACCGTCATCGGCCAGCAAGGCGCCGTCTTCGCGGTCTGCGACGGCATGGGCGGCGCGGCCGCGGGAGAGATCGCGAGCCAGCTCGCGGTCGACATCATCTACGAGCGCCTGGTCGACGGCCTCGGCGACCAGCCCATCAAGCGCGACGACCTCGCGCGCCGCCTCGTCCGCGCCGTCGAGTCCGCGGGTCTCCGCATCTTCCACGAGGCCAAGGCCGACCGCTCGCGTCGCGGCATGGGCACGACGGTCACCGCCGCCGCGCTGGTCGACGAGGTGCTCTTCTTCGCCCAGGTCGGCGACTCGCGCGGCTACATCCTCCGCGGCGACACGCTCGTCCAGCTCACGCGCGACCAGTCGCTCGTGAACCAGCTCATCGAGGCCGGCCAGCTCACCGAAGAGGAAGCCGAGACCTTCGAGCACAACAACATCATCCTCCAGGCGCTCGGCACCTCGGACACCGTCCAGGTCGACCTCACGTACGCCGAGGTCCGCCAGGGCGACATCCTGCTCCTCTGCTCCGACGGCCTCTCCGGCATGGTCCGCTTCGAGGACATCCGCGAGACGCTCCGCTCGGGCGCCGAGCCGCTCGACATCTGCAAGGCGCTCACGGAGCGCGCGAACCAGGCCGGCGGCCACGACAACATCACGGTCATCATCGTCCAGTTCGACGGCCCGTCGCTCAAGCCGAGCGACACCGAGGGCGAGCCGCTCAAGTACCGCAAGTACACGCTCGCCGACGACGCGATGGACGAGAAGACCGCGACGATGCCCGCGGTGACCGACCCGCTCGCGACGACGGACACCACGGCCGACGGCGTGACGCGCAGCGCGTCGACCGCCCCGACCGGATCGCACGACGCGAGCGCGCTCGACGGCGATCACGACTACGACCGCGTCGACATCCCGGGCACGCACGTGCCGGTCTGGATGGTGATCGGGATCGTCGCCGGCGTCGTCGTCCTGCTCGCCGGGACCGCGTTCTTGCTCTTCCGCCTGCCGTAGCGCGGCGCGCCTCGAGACGTCAGCGCGCCAGGACGCCGGCGGCGACCTGGTTCTCCTGGTCGAGCGCAAGCGCCTCGCGCGCGGCGTCGCGGGCGCCCGCCTGGTCCGCTCGCGCCAGGCGCGCCACGCCGATCCACGCCCACGCCGCCGAGGCGCGCGGCCGATCGGCGTCGTCGGTCAAAGGCGCGAGGATCTCCTCGGCCTCCGCGAACGCGTCGCGGCGGAGCAGCTGGCGGGCGACCAACATCACGAGCTCCGGCGCGTCGCCGAAGCGCAGGCGCGCGCGACCGATGACGTCGTCGGCCTCCGCCTCGCGGTCGAGCCGGAGCAGGCACTCCGCGAAGCCGAGGTAGCCCGACAGCGCCTCGGGCGCGACCTGCGTGAGGCGGAGGTACTGCTCGCGCGACTCCTCGAACGCGCCTCGCTGGAAGAGGCGCCGCGCGAGGTTGCCGCGCGCGGGCACGAAGCCGGGATCGACCTTCAGCGCCTGGCGGTAGTGGCCTTCGGCCTCCTTGCCGATGTCGCGGCGATCGGCGAGGAGCCCGAGGGCGTGGTGCGGCGCCGGAAGGTCCGGGTTCAGATCGCGCGCCTTGATGAAGTGCTTGCGCGCGCGCTGCAGGTTGCCGCGCCGGAGCTCGACGTAGCCGAGGTTCACCCACGCCTCCGTGAATCGCGGGCTGTACTCCAGCGCGACCGAGAGCCGCGCCTCGGCGGTGGACAGATCGCCCGCGGCGAGCGCGGCGGCGCCGGTCTGGTTCAGCTCGAGCGCCTTGGGTGGCAGCGGCGGAACCGTCGAGCACGCCGCGACTCCGCACGACAGGATGGCGAGCGCGAGCAGGACGAGACGCATGGGCGCGCTGTCGGCCCCGCCGCCGCCCGGTTGCTCGGAATCGCGCGGACCGCTCCCGCCACGAGCTCGGGCGACGGACACATGGCAGCCCAAGTAGACGGATCTGCTCGGGACGGGGCGCCGTTCGGAGGCCGTGCGGCCGCCGCCGCGGTGCGCTATGTATGAGCCAGGTTCATGAGCGAGCTGCCCAAGGGATTCGTCAGCGCGAGCCACTCGATCCTCTTCGAGGAGGGCGACGAGCGCTGCAGCGTGTGCGCCGAGCTCCTCGAAGCCGACGACGACGACGACGGACCCGAGGTTCGTGGCCGCGGCCTGCTGGTCTGGGCGCGCGGGGAAGAGCGCCGCTACGAAGAGCCGCACCTCTGTCCGAGCTGCGCGTCCGCGATCGGCGTGAGCGCCCTGCAGCGCTGGGAGATCGAGGAAGACGAGGGCTGAGGGCGGGCGCGGACGGCGCGCCCCCTCTCACCGCGGCCCCTCTCGCTACTGGAGGACGTCGTCGTCGGCCGAGCCCCGCGGCGACGGCGGACGGCGCTCGAGGTGCTCGAGGCAGAGCGCGCGGAGGATGGGCGCTATGGTCGTCGAGGTCGCGACGAGGCGGAGCTCCTGGCGCACGAGCAGCCCGACGAGCGGAGCGCTGACGTCGAGCGGCGTGTCCGGGTTCAGGATGAGCGCGATCCGGATGCGCGGCCGGTGGGTCCACCGCGGCGTCCGCGCGATCTCGGTGAGCACGTCGGGGCGGCAGGGACGCCGCGACGCGAGCGAGAGGACGTCGTCCTCGGTGACCTTCGGGTTCGCGAGGAGCTGGCGGATGACGTCGGGGTGCGGATCGCGCAGGAGGCGCTCGGTCATCGCGCGATCGGGCTTGCGGGCGAGCGACTTGCGCTCCCCGAGCGTCAGCGGCCGGCCCCGGCCGTAGTCGGGGATGCGATCCTCGTCGGGCTCGGGGACCTCTCGGCCCCCCGCCCCGCGCCGAGCCGCGGCCGGCGCGATCGGACGCCGGAGGAGGCGCTCGAGCGCGAGGTGCGGGACGCCCGCCGCCTCCTCGCGCAGGAGCTGCACGAGCGCCGCGAGCGCCGGCTCCTGGAGGGCGTCGACCAGCGCGACCAGGGCCTCGCGCGCCGCGGGCTCGGCCTGCTCCGCGCGCGCGCAGAGGACGTCGAGCGCCTGGGCCAGCGGGACGACGTCCGCGCTCGAGAGGATCGAGCGCAGGTAGCTCACGCGGAGCTCGGCCTCCGGGATCGCGCGCGTCGTCCGGACGATCGCCTCGGCGCGAACGGCGGCCGAACCCGAGCTCAGACCGCGTCCTCCGCCGCCTTCGTCCGCGCCGGCGCCGCCGCGGCGCGCGGCCGGCGCTGCCCGGCGTGATCCGCGATCTCGACGCCGAAGCCGAGCCGAACCGCGACGATTGTGCTCTGTTGGACCGGCGCCATCTCGACCTCGAACGCTCCCAGGTGAGCGACCCGCCGACCGCGCGGGGCAGCCCTCGAGGGTAACAGCGCGCCCCGCCTCGCGGAAGGAAGCGCGGAGGCCGGGGCGGTCCGCCGGAGCCGCGCTCACCGGAGCGGCGTCACAACGGGGCGACGCGCGAAGGCATCCCAATGTGCGGTGAACGGCGCGATGCCGCCCCGAGGTCTCGCCCCTGCTTGCGCGACGCCGTGGGGAACGCGAAACTAGGCGGACTACCTTGGCAGACCTCACGGCGGAGCTCGTCCATACGGTGCGGCGCACACCGGAACCCCTCGACCCTCGGCGAACGCCGCTCGCGGCTTCGGGCGGCTCCGATCCGCCCCGCCCCATCCAGACCCCTGGCGAAGGCGAGGACGTCGAGCTCGAGGACGCCCCGGTCAGCGCCGTCCCGCGGCGCTACAAGGTCATTTTTCACAACGACGACTACACGACCCAGGAGTTCGTGATTTACGTGCTGGAGCGCTTCTTTCACAAGTCGGAGACCGAAGCGCGACACATCATGTTGACCGTGCACCACAAGGGAGCCGCGGTCGCGGGCGTCTACACGAAGGACGTCGCCGAGACGAAAGCTCAACAAGTCATGGACGCGGCCCGCGAGAACGGGATGCCGCTGCTGCTCACGACCGAGCCCGAGTAACCAAGGTAGACGAACACGATGCGTATCAGCCCCGAGGTCGAGATCGCGCTCACGCTCGCCCAGAACGAGGCGGCGAGGCGTCGTCACGAGTTCTTCACGCTCGAGCACCTGCTCTACGCGCTGCTCTTCGACGACGCGACCGCGCAGATCATCCGCCACGCCGGTGGCGATCCGGCGGTCATCAAGAAGGAGCTGGAGCAGTTCCTCTCCGATCAGCTCGAGAGCGTCCCCGAGGAGAGCTACGACGTCCCGGCCGCGTCGCTCGCCGTGCAGCGGGCGATCCGCCGGGCGGCGGCCCACGTGCAGTCGAGCGGCAAGGAGCAGATCACCGGCGCCAACGTGCTCGTCGCGATCTTCGCCGAGCGCGACTCGCCGGCGGTGAGCATCCTCGAGAAGGGCAGCGTCACGCGGCTCGACGTCGTCGCGTACATCTCGCACGGCGTCTCGAAGGTCGAGGAGGCCGAGGACGGCCGCGAGAAGGAGTCCGCGTCACTCGACGGCGAGGCCGAGGGCCCGCGCTCCCGGCGCGATCCTTTGAAGGCCTACACCGTCAACCTCAACGACGAAGCCCGCGAAAAGCGCATCGATCCGCTGGTCGGCCGCTCGAACGAGATCAGCCGGATGATCCAGATCCTGGCGCGGCGGAAGAAGAACAACCCGCTGCTCGTCGGCGACTCCGGCGTCGGCAAGACGGCGATCGTCGAGGGCCTCGCGCTCAAGATCGTCCAGGGCTCCGTCCCGGACGCGCTCAAGAAGTCCACGGTCTACTCGCTCGACATGGGCGCGCTGATCGCCGGCACCCGCTACCGCGGCGAGTTCGAGGAGCGCCTGAAGGGCGTCGTGAAGGCCCTCCAGAAGGTCGACGGGGCGATCCTCTTCATCGACGAGATCCACACGATCGTCGGCGCCGGCGCCACGAGCGGCGGGAGCATGGACGCCTCGAACCTGCTGAAGCCGGCGCTCGCCTCGGGCCGGATGCGCTGCGTCGGCTCCACGACCTTCGAGGAGTTCCGCCAGCACTTCGAGAAGGACCGCGCGCTCGCGCGGCGCTTCCAGCGCGTCGAGGTCGCCGAGCCGTCGATCGAGGACACCAAGAAGATCCTCGAAGGCCTCCGCGGCAAGTACGAGGAGTTCCACGGCGTCCGCTACACCGACGACGCGCTCGACGCCGCCGCGACGCTCTCGGCGCGCTACCTCCACGACCGGCGCCTGCCGGACAAGGCGATCGACCTGCTCGACGAGGCGGGCGCCGCCGCCAAGCTGAAGCTCTACACCGAGGACAAGGCGCCGGCGGCGCCCCTTCAGCTCCTGCCGGGCCCGCCGAGCGAGCGAACGCTCGACGGCGGCGACGCGAGCCAGCTGAACGGCAGCGGCGTCCCGGTCGAGAACGCGCCGAAGACGACGCGCACCGGCGAGGCCCCGACCGGCGCCGCCGCCTCCCCCGCCGCGCCCCGCGCGTCCGAGTCGAAGCCCGACGGCGGCAAGGCCGACCGGCCGAAGATCGTCGTCGGCGTCGTGGAGGTCGAGACGGTGCTCGCGCGCATGGCGCAGATCCCGCCGCGCGAGGTCAGCTCGAACGACAAGGAGAAGCTGAAGAACCTCGACGTCGATCTCCGCAGCGTGGTCTTCGGCCAGGAGCGCGCGATCAAGCAGCTCGCGGCCGCGATCAAGCTCGCGCGCGCGGGGCTCCGCTCCCCCGAGAAGCCGATCGGCAACTTCCTCCTCACCGGCCCCACCGGCGTCGGCAAGACGGAGGTCGCCAAGCAGCTCGCGAAGATCATGGGCATCACGTTCCTGCGCTTCGACATGAGCGAGTACATGGAGCGCCACACGGTCTCGCGCCTCATCGGCGCGCCGCCCGGCTACGTCGGGTTCGACCAGGGCGGCCTGCTCACCGACGCGATCGCGAAGACGCCGCACGCCGTGCTCCTGCTCGACGAGATCGAGAAGGCGCACCCGGACGTGTTCAACGTGCTCCTCCAGATCATGGATCACGGCAAGCTGACCGACAACAACGGCAAGTCGACCGACTTCCGGCACGTCGTCGTCCTCATGACGAGCAACGTCGGCGCGCGCGACCTCGGTCGCCGCGCCGTCGGCTTCGGCGACCGCCGCGCGACGAGCGACGCGGAGCGCGAGTACAAGCTCCTGTTCAGCCCCGAGTTCAGGAACCGCCTCGACGCCCGCATCCAGTTCGATCCGCTCTCGCAGGAGACGATGGGCAGCATCGTCGACAAGTTCATGAAGGAGCTCTCGGCCCAGCTCTCCGAGCGCAAGGTCGCGCTCGAGCTCACGCCCGCGGCGCGCGAGCACCTCTCGGAGAAGGGCTACGACCCCGATTTCGGCGCGCGCCCGCTCACGCGGGTGATCCAGGAGGACGTGAAGCAGCCGCTCGGCGAGGAGCTCCTCTTCGGGAAGCTCGAGAAGGGCGGCAAGGTGACCATCGACGCCGAGGACGCGGAGATCGAAGACGAGGCGACGGGCGAGAAGAAGCCCGGCAAGAAGCTCGCGTTCCGCTTCGAGTCCCTGACGGTCGAGGAGAAGACCGCCGCCGCCGAGAAGACGAAGGCGCCGGCCAGCGTGTCATGAGCGCCCGGGCGCTCCGCCTCGCTGCCGCGCCTCGCCAGGCGCGGACGACGTCGTGGGCGGCGCTCGCGCTGCTCACCGCGCTCCTCTTCGCGCTCGCCGCCTGCGGCGGCGCGAAGAAGAAGGTGCGGAGCGTCGACGACGACGACGACGACAACTCCAAGGCGTTCGCCGAGCTCGAGAAGAACGATCGCGACGACGCGAGCGGCATGCCCCCGCCCACCGGCGAGCCCGAGAAGCCGAAGGGCCCGGTCTACCCGGCGCCCTTCACCGCCGAGCAGATCCGCGACGCGACGAAGAACGGCCGCACGTACCGCTACAAGGTCGAGATGCCGAACAAGCCGACGCGCGAGTACTCGATCACCTTCCGCAAGGTGGACGAGGGCGGCGCGGAGATCTTCGCGGGCGGAGCGTCCTCGAAGCGCATGGGCTGGCTGGCGATCCAGCAGAACGCGGAGTTTCCCAAGGACCGCGTGACGACGCACAACGAGAAGCTGATGACGCCCGCGGGCAAGTTCGAGTGCGTCGTCTACGAGGTCGAGGGCGAAGAGGGCGAGGTCTGGACGTACTACTTCGCGAAGAAGCTCCCGGGCGCGCCCGTGTTCTTCTACGTCGAGCGCGACGGCAAGCGCCTGCGGACGACCACGCTGGTCGAGCACATCGCGGGTCGGTAGCAGCGACGAAGAGGACGCCGTCCGCCGCGGTCCCGCGCGATCGACGCCCCAGCGCAGCTGTCCCCACACGAGCAACCACGCGCGCGCCCGGGCCCTCGACTCGACGCGCAAGGCGGTCCAGGCGACGACGATTTTGTCTCTCCGGCCCCCTCAAGTTCGGCGGCGGGCTGCCGTTCGGGTCTGCATGACGGCGAGCATCTCGATCTTCCCGCGTGCGACCGAAGCCCCCCGCGCCTCCGGCCCGCTGGCGCGGCTGGCTCGCCTCGAGCAGGTGCTCGAGACGGCGATCACCACGTGCGGGTCGGACGAGCACGTCCTGGAGGGCGCGCTGATGCGGGCCGTCGCCTCCGTCGCGTACCTCTTCGGCGCGCACGATCCGTCGATCTCGCCGAAGATGCATGACCTCATGGCCGACGCCTACGACGCGTGCCTCCAGGGGCTCTCCGCCGCGTGCGCGGGGGACGTCGAGTCCCTCTCGGAGGCGCTCGTCAACGTGCGGTCGCTGCGGCGGTCGCTCGAGTCGACCCGGCCCGGTCCGTCCGTGCTTCCCCGCGCGGCCTGAAGCGCGCGACGCGCTCGGGGCCGCCCCGAGCCTGGACACTGAACAAACGTTCGGTACACTGACGCGGTGCCACGCTTTCTCCCAGTGTCGAACCCGCCGAGCCGCTTCGACGCGACGACGCTCACCTACGACGACGGCGAGGCGCCCGACGCCGAGGTCACCGTCTACGAGGACCGATCCAGGAGCATCCTCTCGGGCAACGCCTCGCCCGACGTCGGCTTCCGCTGGAGCGTGAACCCCTACCGCGGCTGCCGCCACGCGTGCGCCTACTGCTACGCGCGGCCCTCGCACGAGTACCTCTCGTTCGGCGCCGGGACCGACTTCGAGCGGAAGATCGTGGTCAAGCCGCGCGCCCCGGAGCTCCTGCGCGAGAGCTTCGAGAAGGCGTCTTGGAAGGGAGAGCTCGTCGTCTTCAGCGGCATCACCGACTGCTACCAGCCGCTCGAAGCGAAGCTGCGGCTCACGCGCGGGTGCCTCGAGGTGTGCGCGGAGTACCAGAACCCGGTCGGGATCATCACGAAGTCGCCGGTGATCGAGCGCGACGTCGACGTCCTTCAAGAGCTCGCGCGCGTCGCGAGCGTCCGCGTGAGCGTCAGCGTCCCCTTCTGGGACGTGGACGTCGCCAAGGCGATGGAGCCGAGCGTGACGACGCCGGAGCGGCGCATGAAGATCGTCGAGACGCTCGCGAAGGCCGGCGTCCCCGTCGGCGTCAGCGTCTCGCCGATCGTGCCGGGGCTCAACGACGAGCACCTCGGCGACGTCCTCGAGCGCGCGCGCGACGCCGGGGCTCGCCACGCGTTCTACGTGCTGTTGCGCCTCCCCGGCGCGGTGAAGGACGTCTTCGTGAAGACCCTCCGTGACGAGCTCCCGCTCCGGGCGGAGAAGGTCCTCCGCCGCCTGCGCGAGGCGCACGACGGCAAGCTCTACGACGCGTCGTTCGGCGCCCGCGGCCGCGGCCAGGGCGTCTACGCGGACACGATCCGGATGCTCTTCGAGCGGACCGCGAAGCGCTGCGGGATGAGCGCCGACGAGCTCACGAGCTACGTGACCCCGGCGACCTTCCGGCGTCCGGCCAAGCGCGGACAGACCTCGTTCGGCTTCTGAGGCGACGCACCGCCAGCTGGGCGCAGACCGCTCCGCCCGAACCCGGTACGAACTTCGCGCGCGAGGTACTAGCCTAGGGAGCCATGCGCGAGCTCGGGCCGCACAAGACGCCTGTCGCCCTGTTCCTCGCTCTCTTCCCGGCGGTGGCCCGGCAGCTGCGCGCGCCTGCGCTGCTCGCCGCGGGCCGACGCCGCCGAGGCCGCCGCGAGCGCCTTCGGCCGCGCCGCCAGAGCGCAGCGGCAGCGGCGAGCGCCTCCGCGGCTGCGGTCGCGCGCCGCCGCCGAACCGCGGCGGAAGCCGCCAAGCTCGCGGCGCGGTCCGCGGCGACGGCCCGCGCGCGCGAGCTCGTCGACGACGTCCGCTGGATGGTCGCGAAGGGCGTCACCATGAACCGCGACAAGGCCGGCGAGGGCGACGTCACGACGAAGTGCGACGCGCTGGAGGCCACCCGCTCGGGGCTCGGCGACGCGCCGGATCCGGAGCTCGTCGCCGTGCTCGACGAGGGCGCCGCGCTCTGCGCGTTCGACGTCCCGCTGCTCACCGCGAGCGAGTCGCTCGATCACTTCCGCGGCAATCCCACGCAGGCGTCACGCCTCCTCATGTGCAACGTCGCCGAGCGCGAGATCGCCAAGGCCCGCGCGATTCGCCCCGGCGATCCGCGCGTGCTGCGCGCCGACGCCCGGCGCCTCGGGGCCTGCAGATAGCGCGACCCGACCTCGCGACGTCGAGCGCGACGGGAGCGGCCGGAGGACCGCCAGCGGCCTGGCACCGGAGTCTGCTAACGTGCGCGTCGATGCGCGCGCGAGCTCTAGCGTTCTCGACGGCCCTCGCCGCGGCGACCACGCTCGCCGCCGACGGACCGCTCGCGCTCGCCGGGCCGCCCGCGGCCGAGGACGCCGCGCCGGACGTGCCGATGGCGTCGCGCGCCGACGACGTGGCCAGCTACACGCTCCGCGCCAAGCTCGACCCGGTCCGCCACACGGTGCACGGCGAAGGCACGATCACCTGGCGCAACGCCAGCACGAAGCCGGTCTCCGAGCTCTGGATCCACCTCTACCTGAACGCGTTCAAGAACCAGTCGTCGGCGTTCATGCGCGCTCCCATCGGCGGCTTCCGCGGCGGTCACATCCCGAACGAGTGGGGTTCGATCGATCTCGCGCGCCTCGTCCTCGTGGACGGCGACGCGCGCGACGACCTCTTGCCGAAGATCGAGCTGAGGCGCCCCGGCGACGACGACGAGACGGACGCGCGCGTGCCGCTCCCGCGGGAGGTCCCCCCAGGCGCCCAGATCACGCTCGAGGTCGAGTGGGACGACAAGCTCCCGAACATCGTCGAGCGCACCGGCTACGACGGATCGTTCCACATGGTCGGGCAGTGGTTCCCGAAGATCGCGAAGCTCGAGCCCGACGGGACGTTCGCCCATTTCCCCTTCCACCACCTCGGCGAGTTCTACGCGGACTTCGGCGCGTACGACGTCACGATCGACGTCCCGGAAGACTTCATCGTCGGCGCGACCGGCCCCGCGACCGAGACGCGCCGCGAGGGCGGGCGCCTCATCCAGCGCCACGTGCAGCGCGACGTCCACGACTTCGCGTGGACCGCCTGGGACGGCTACCGCGTGCGCAAGGAGACGATCCTCGGCGTCGACGTCACCGTGCTCGCGCCGCCGGGCTACGACGACCACGTCGAGCGCGAGCTCGAGACGATGCGCTTCGCGCTCCCGCACTACGGCGCGCGCTACGGCAAGTACCCCTACCCCGTCCTGACGATCGTGCATCCTCCGGCGACCGCCGCCGAGGCCGGCGGGATGGAGTACCCGACGCTCATCACGACGGGCCAGCCGTCGTGGCTCCCGCGCGGCCTCTGGTTCGTCGAGGCCGTGACCATCCACGAGTTCGGGCACCAGTACTTCTACGGGCTCGCGGCCTCGAACGAGGACGCCTGGCCCTTCCTCGACGAGGGGCTCAACTCGTACGCCGAGAACGAGGCGATGACCGCGTGGAAAGGGCCGGGCTCCGGCCTCGACTTCGCGGGGCTGACCATCGGCGACGTCGAGGCGCAGGCGGAGCGCGCCCGCCACTATGGGCACGACGAGAAGATCGCCCAGGGCGCAGGCACGTTCCGCACGGGGAGCGCCTACGGCGCGCTCGTCTACAGCCGCACCGCCACGCTCCTCGAGACGATCGCGCGCGCCTACGGGAAGGCGAAGATGGACCGCGCGCTCGGCGTCTACACGCGCCGCTTCCGCTTCGCGCACCCGACCCCGGAGGACCTCATCGCGACGATCCGCGACGAGATCGCGCCGGCGGCCGCCGAGAGCCTCCGCGCCGGGCTCTTCGAGAAGGGGTGGGTCGACTACGCGATCACCCAGATGAGCTCGCATCCGTCGCACGGCGCCGCCGGCATGTTCGACCGCGGCGGTAAGCGTGAGACGGTCTCGCGCGACAAGACCGCCCTCCCGAACCGCTACGACGGATCGGTGCTGGTGGTCCGCCGCGGCACGCTCCGCTTCCCGGTCGAGATCGAGCTCGTCGCGGTGGACGGCTCGCGCTCGCGCGTCACGTGGGACGGCGAGGCCGAGTCCTACAGGGTCCCGTACTCGGGGAGCTCGGCGCTCCGCGCGGCCGTGATCGATCCGGACGACCGGATCCTGCTCGATGAGCACCCGGAGAACGACTTCGCCACGGCGCCCGGACATCCGACGGCGGGGGCGCCGCGCGTGCTCGAGCGCGGGATGTTCTGGGCCGCCACGCTCCTCGGAGGGCTCGCGCCGTGACCGATCGGCAGCGCGACGCGCCGGCTCCCGGCGGGAGCTCCGAGGCGGCCGGCGCCGACGCCGGCGCGACCGACGCGCGCGTCGGCGACCTGACGGAGGCGGCCGACGCCGGCGCGACCGGCCCGCGGGAGGGCGACGCGACGGCGGCCACCTACGCCGCCCTGCCACCTGCGGCCCCCAGCGCGGCCTCCACGCCCGCGCCCGACGACGAGCCGGACGCGACGAGCGCGCCTCCCCGCTTGCTCGAGCCGCGCGAGATCCGCGCTCGGCGGCGCCCGCGCGCCATCCTCCTCGTCTGGACCTGGGAGCTCGCCGGCGCCTACCTCGTCGCGACGCCGATCCACGCGTGGGCACGGAAGGTCTGGGGCGCGCACCCCGACGGCGACGCCGTCCTCTTTCGGCCCGGCGGGCACGCGCTCCTCTCGTGGCTGGGCGACGAAGGCGCCGCGCTCGCGGTCGTGCTCCGGACGGCGATCGTCACGATCGCCGCGCTCGGCATCCTCGGCCAGCTCGTGACCGGCGCGCTCGTCGCCTCGCTCGCGACGGGGATCGGCGACCGCGGGCGACCGGCGCCGACGTCGTTCGCGCTCCGCGCCGGGGCCGGCTCGTTCTTCCCGCTGCTGGGGATCGGCGTGCTCGCCGGCGCGATCGAAGGCGCCGTGCTGGGCGTCGGCCTCTTCGCGTCGTCCGCGCTCGATCACGCGCTCCAGCCCCGCCTCGGCGACGCGCGCGCGTTCACCGCGCGCCTCGCGCTGCTCGCGCTCTTCGTGGTCGCGACGCTCGCGATCGGCGTCGTAGCCGACCTCGCCCGGGTCACCGTCGCGCGCGACGTCGCGGGGGAGCTCACGCGACCGGCCGGGCCGCGCGCCTCGATGCTCGCCCACATGCGCGCCGGCGTCGTCGCGGCGGTGACGACCGCGCGGCGCGCGCTCGGTCGCGCGTCGCTCGCCTGGGGCTGGCGCGCCGCGGCGTCGATGGCGCTGATCTACGCGGGCGCCGTGGCCGGCGACCTCACGGGCGAGCGCGGCGGGGGCGCGCTCTGGCTGCTCTTCGCGTTCCACCAGCTCGTCGTGCTCGCGCGAGCCGGCCTCCGCGCCTCGTGGCTCGCGAACGCCCTGCGCCTCGTCGGCCGCTGACCGGCGCCGACGGCCCCGCTCAGATCTTCGACGTGGAAGGGGTCGGGTGGCAGTCCTCGTCCGACCAGCGCACGGCGCCCTCCGCCGCGAGGAGCTCGCGCTCCGCGTCGTCGAGGACCCGCACGCGGAGCGTCGTCGTCGAGCCTGGCGCCCCTTCGCCGACGTGAACCGTGAGGAGCAGCCTGGTGTTGCCGTCGTCGGTGCGCGTCAGCGAGCCCTCGACGGCCTCGAGCGAGCCGCCGAGCGAATACCGCTCGCCGCTCGGCGTCGCCGCGGCGCTCGTGCAGGTCGGCGTCTGCCCCTCCCGCGTCGCGCACGCCTCGACCGTGAGCTTGGCGGCGTCGGCGAACGCATGAGCGACGTCGCGCGACACCTCGACCGGGTACGAGCGCGCGTCGAGCGTGCACGCGGCGTCGTCGAACACGCTCGAGCAGCCGGTCCCGGCCAAGGCGAGCGCGAGGAGGACGCCCCCACGCATCGCTACTTGAGCGCCTTGTAGGTCTGCTCGTACTGCCGCGCCGCCCGCTCCCAGCCGCGGTCGAGCCGCATCACGCGGCGGCGGAGCGCGCCCCACCGCGGCGTCGCGTAGGCCGCGAGCGCGCGCTGGACGGCGCCGTAGAGCGCGTCGGCGGAGGCCTCGTCGAAGAGGAAGCCTGTGCCGGTCTCGAGCTTCGCGTCACAGTCGACGATCGTGTCGACGAGGCCGCCGGTCGCGCGAGCGACCGGCAGGGCGCCGTAGCGCTGGGCGTACAGTTGGACGAGGCCGCAGGGCTCGAAGCGGCTCGGTACGAGCACGACGTCCGCGGCCGCGAAGATGCGATGCACGAGCGCCTCGCTCGCGTTGCCCGCGTAGACGGCGCGCCCGCGCGTCTTCTCGACCGCGGCGTTCAGCTTGGCGACGATGCCCGCGTCGCCCGTGCCGGCGATCACGATCTGGGCGTCGCTGCCGCGCGCGATGCGCGGGACGACCTCGGCGACGAGGTCGGTCCCCTTCTGGGACACGACCCGCCCGACGGAGGCGACGATCGGCACGTCGGGATCGACCGGGAAGCCGAGCTCCTTGCGGAGCGCGCCCTTGGAGCGCGCCTTGTTCGACGCGTCCTCGGCGTCGAAGCGCGCCGCGAGGTGCGAGTCGGTCGCCGGGTTCCAGACGCCGTAGTCGACGCCGTTGACGATCCCGAGGACGCGCGCCCCCGGCTTGACGCCCGCCCCAGCCGCGCCCTTGGCGCGGAGCACGCCGTCGAGACGGTGGCCGTGCTCGGCGGTCTGGATCTCCTTGGCGTAGGTCGGGCTCACGGTGGTCACCGTGTCCGCCGAGATGATGCCCTGCTTGAGGAGGTTGACCGATCCGTAGAACTCGATCCCACCGACCGTGAAGTCCTCCCAGGTGAGGCCGAGCGCCGGCAGCGCGTCCTTCGGGAAGATCCCCTGGTGGGCGACGTTGTGGATGGTGAGCACCGTCGGCGTCTTCACGCCGAGATCCTTCATGTACTTGGGCACGAGCGCGGTCGGCCAGTCGTTCGCGTGGACGACGTCGAACGGGGCGCCGTCGCCGGCGCGCTGCCGCGCGAGCTCCGCGGCGGCCCGCGAGAGGACGGCGAAGCGGAGGGCGTTGTCCGGGTAGTCCTCGCCCTTCTCGCCGTAGACCCCGGCGCGGTCGAACAGCCCCGGCGCGTCGACGAGCGCGAGCTCGACCTGCGACGAGAGGCGGCCGTCGTAGACGGTGACCTCGTGGGTCTGCTCGCCGAGCGTCAGCTTCAGCGGGGTGAGTCGGCGCGCCATCAGGAGGCCCGAGTCCTCGAAGGCCGCGTAGCGCGGCATGACGACGGTGACGCGGTGGCCGAGCGACTTGAGCGTCTTCGGCAACGCCGCGCTCACGTCGGCCAGGCCTCCGACTTTGACGTAGGGGGCGAGCTCGGTCGTGACGAACAGGATCTCCATGGCACTCGTGCCCGCGAGGGCGCTCCCTAGATACCACGGTTCTCCCGGCGTCGCGTGGTAAGAGAGGCCCGTGAGCCGGCTCCGGATCTCGGACACGGACATTGACCGCCTCGCCCGGCCCGAAGGCGTGGCCGACGGCGCCGTGCTCAGCGTCTTCCGCGTCCCGCCCGAGCTCGCCGGGCAACGGCTCGACGTCTTTCTCCAGGGACAGCTCCGCCGGACGAGCCGGACCCGGACCCAGTTCATCGTCCGGAACAGCGCGTTCGACGTGCGGGGCAAGCGCCTCCGTTCGAACCACCGCGTCCAGGCGGAGGAGCACGTCCTGCTCTGGCGGCCGCCGTGGGACGAAGATCCCGTCCCCACCGTCGTCCCGATCGTCCACGAGGACGCGCATCTCTTCGCCGTCGACAAGCCGGCGCTCCTGCCCGTCCACCCGACGGCCCGCTACCACCGCAACACGCTCATCCGGATCCTGAAGGACGCGCGGCCCGGCGAGTTCGTCTCGCTCGGGCACCGGCTCGACCGCGAGACGAGCGGCGTCCTCGTCTGCGCGAAGAGCGCCGAGTGCGACCGCGCGCTGAAGAAGCAGATCGAAGGCCGCGCGGGGATCGACAAGTCCTACCGAGCCATCACCTGGGGCGTCCCGGACCCCGCCCGCGCGGAGAGCCTCGACGCCGTCGTCACGCCGGCCGACGACGGGCCCGGCGCCTTCCGCTTCGAGCGCTCGCTCGAGCTCGACACCGAGGGGCGCTACCGCGTCAAGATGCGGCTCGGCAAGACGCCGGACGCGCTCTCGGCCTCGACGCGTTTCCTCGTCGAGGACACCCGGACGGGGCCCGGCGGCCGCGTCTACGCGCTCGTCCGCTGCGAGCTCGAGACGGGCCGCCAGCACCAGATCCGCGTCCACCTGGCGAGCCTCGGCGCGCCGATCGTCGGCGACAAGCTCTACGGCCCGGACGAGAGCTGCTTCGCCCGCGCCGCCGACGGAGAGCTGACGGGGGAAGATCTCGCGATGCTCGAGCTCCCGCGGCACGCGCTGCACGCCGCGCGGCTCGCGCTCGCGCACCCGATGTCGGGCGCGCCCCTCGCGATCGAGGCGCCGCTCCCGGACGATCTCCGCGCGTTCTGGGACGCGCTCGCCTAAGTCGTCGACGACGGCACGAGGCGGTGGAGCATGTGGAGGAGGACCTCCGGATCGAACGGCTTCCCGATCACCTCGACGCCGGCCGGCGCCGCGCGGCTGTAGCCGCTCATCATGACGATCGGCAGCTCTGGACGGAGCGCGCGGATCCTCTGCGCGGCCTCGGCGCCGCCCATGACGGGCATCGACGCGTCGAGCAGCGCGGCGGCGATGTCCGCGCGGCGCTCGACGAGCGCGACGGCCTTTTCGCCGTCGCGCGCCTCGAGCGTCTCGAACCCGGCGCTCGCGAGCATCAGCGTCAGCGAGCGCACCAGCGACGGCTCGTCGTCGGCGACGAGGACGAGCCGGCTCCCCGGGCGCGGATCCTCCGAGCGCGCGAGCGCGGTGGGCTCGCGCCGCTCCTCCGGGAGGTAGACGGTGATCGTCGTCCCGACGCCCTTGGCGCTCTCGACGCGGATCGCCCCCCCGTGCGCGCGCACCGTGCCGAGGACGGACGGCAGCCCGAGCCCGTGCCCCGCCGACCTCGTCGTGAAGAACGGGTCGAACATCCGCGCGCGCGTACGCTCGTCCATGCCCGAGCCGTCGTCGCTGACTCGGATGAACGCGGCTCGCCCCGGCTCGAGATCGCCGCCCGGCTCGAGCCGCGCGAGCGTCTCCGCCGTGTGCTCCACCGTCCCGACCTCGATCATGATGTGGCCCGACCGCGAGCCGATGGCGTCGGACGCGTTCGTGATGAGGTTCATGACGAGCGGCTGGAGCGCCGCCGCGTCACCGCAGACGACGACGCGCGGCTCGGCCGTCCAGAGCACCGAGACGGTCGGCGGAAGGCTCGGCTGGAAGAGCGAGACGATCTCCTCGACCATGGCTCCGAGCTCGATGCGCGTTCGCGTCATCGGCGCCTGACCGGCGGCCGCGAGGAGACGGGCGCACAAACCGGCGGCCTTGTCGCAGGCCTGGCGGATCTCACGCAAGAACGGGCTCACCTGCCGGCCGTCCCGATCCGCCGCCTCGGCCAGCGCGCCGTTCGTCTGCACGACCGCGAGGAAGCTGCCGAGATCGTGCGCCACGCCGCCGGCGAGGAGGCCGAGGCTCTGGAGCTTCTCGCGGTGATGGAGCTCGCGCTGCAGGCGGCGCTGCGCGGTGACGTCTCGAACGAGCGCCATGACCTCGTCCCCCGGCGCCAGCGCCGCGACGAGGACCTCGACGTGGACCTTCTCCCCGCCGCCGCTCAAGAGCTCGGTCTCGAACCGTCCGGGCACGAGGAAGCGCTCGAGGTCTCGGGCGGCGTCGGGATGGACGAGCTCGGACACGTTCGCGCGCGAGAGCTCGGCCGCGTCGCGCTCGACGATCTCTCGGAAGCGCGCGCTCGCGAACAGGAACCGTCCCTTCGCGTCGAGCTTCGCGATGCCGTCTCCGGCGTGCTGAACGAGCAGCCGGTAGTCGCGGATGAGATCGGGGCTCGGCGCCGTCTCGTCGTCGAGGTCGAGCTGGCGCGTCACGGGGACACCACGCGCGCGGGGCGCACGCCGGGCTCCGTCGGGAGCACGACCTCGGCGACATCCTGGGTCAGAAGCTGGGGAGCCCCCACGACACGCCGAGAGTACCCCAGCTCGGGGCCCTTGCGTGCACCGTTCCGTGCGCGGACGCCTCCGGGGTCGACGTCTCAGGCCTCGGGGAGCGGGATGTGCTCGGCGTCGTCTCCAGGCACCTTCGGGAAGCGGCCCTCCTTCCAGTCCGACTTCGCGCGCTCGATGCGCTCCTTCGAGCTCGAGACGAAATTCCACCAGATGTGGCGCTCGCCGTCGATCGGCGCTCCTCCGAGGATCATGACGCGGGCGTCGGTCGTCGCCCGCACGCGGGCGCGCGCGCCGCCGCGGAAGACGAGCATCGTTCCCTCGTCGGCGCGCGCCGCGCCCGCGGCGTCGCCGCACTCGATCTGCCCGCTCACGACGTAGACCGCGCGCTGCTCGTAGCCGTCGGGGACCTCGAGCGACGCGCCGGCGGAGATCCTCGCATCCGCGTAGATCGTCGGGGTGAGCGTCGGGGTCGGCGCCGCCTGCCCGTACGCGCTCCCGCTGACGAGGCGGACGTCGACGCCGGGGAGCTCGATCCGCGGTAGCGAGCTCGCGGGGTGGTGGACGAAGCGCGGCTCGAGCTCCTCTTCTTCCTTGCGCAGGGCGACCCACGCCTGAAGGCCGTGCGAGCGGTGCCCCGCCGCGCGCACCTCGGGAGGCGTGCGCTCGGAGTGGACGATCCCCCTGCCCGCGATCATCCAGTTGACGTCGCCGGGGTGGATCGCCATCGCCGTCCCGAGGCTGTCGCGGTGGAACACGACGCCCTCGAGCAGGTACGTGATCGTGGCGAGCGCGATGTGCGGATGCGAGCGGACATCCATCCCGACGCCGGCGGGCAGATCGGCGGGGCCCATGTGATCGAAGAAGATGAAGGGCCCGACGAGACGGCGGCGCATCGAGGGCAACGCGCGCCGGACAGCGAACCCGCCGAGGTCGCGCGGGCGCGCACGAATGACGAGCTCGACCGCGTCGGCCGGATGTTCCTCGCAGACCTGCTCGAAGACTTCGCTCATCGGCCCATGCTACCAGCAACCTCCACCCGTACGTCGCGCGGCGACGCGCGGGCGCGAGATCAGCCGGCGCTCGGGCGACGAGCTCAGCGAGCGCGCCACGGCCCCGCGTGCGCGCGCGGCGACGAGCTCAGCGGGCGCGCTCAGGGGCAGTCGGCGGCCGCGCCGGGCGTGCCCTTGTCGGATCCGGTCGTCCACGTGCCCGACGAGAGGCACCAGTTCGACTTCTGGATGCTCCCCGGATAGGTCAGCGTCTTCAGCTGAATCGAGCTTCCGCCCGGCTGCGAGAACCACCCCCCATAGGCGGCCTGCGCGATGGTGCTAGCGCCGTTGCGGAGGGAGACGCCGCCCGTCGCGCCGTTCGCGAGCTGGACTCCGGTGCTGCTCGCGAGACCCTTGCCGTACTCGTAGACGATCGCGGCCGCCGGGACCTTCGCGGCGGTCGCCGCCGCCCTGTCGCGCGCGAGGACGACGTACGCTCCCGGGGCCACGGTCAGCGATCCCGCGATGACGTGCGTGCGGTTGCCTCCGTCGACGATCGTGAGGCCGCCGAGGAGACGCGCGCCCGTCGCCCGGTTGTGGACCTCGATCCACTCGGTCGCCGGCTCGTTGCCCGAGGGATCGTACATCACCTCGGTGATCAAGACCTCGCCCTGCGCGGGCGCGGACGCCGGCCCCGTAGGGGGCGCGACGGTGCCCGACGGGCCGGCGTCGTCGTCCGGCCCCGCGGAGGCGGGCGGCGGGCCATTCGGCGGCGGATCCTCCTCGTCCTCGGGCGGCGTCTCGTCGTCCGCCTCCGGGACCTTCGCGCTCGGCGCCTCGGGCGAAGGCGCCCACGACGCGTCCACCTCCGGGACCGTCGGGTCGATCTCCGCCGCGGCTTCGTCGACCGCCCCTTGGGCGCAGCCCCACGCGAGCGCGACCGGCAAGAGCGGCGTCCAGGCGAGCGAGGCGACACGGCGGAGCGAGCAGCGCATGACTCGACCCGCTTTCTGCTACGCGGTGCGCCATCGCGCAAGGCCGCCCGGAGACCGGGACGTCGCGGAGACGAGGCGATTGTCCTGTAGGTCCGGACGTTTGCGCCCGAATGTGAGCTCTGTGCGACGCGTCCGGGGCAGAACGGGCGCGGCGCGCGCCTCGGGGCTTCGCTCCGGCGCCGGGCGCTCCTCGGTGCCCGGACGCGGCGTGAAGGCGACAGCCGCGTCAGCCGCGTCAGAGGCCGCGCGGGACCTTGTCGAGATCGAGCTGCTCGAGCGCGACGCGGATCAGCGCGCTGCGGTTCGCCTTCGTGATCCCGCGACCTTTGAGCTCCTCGACGAGGTCGTCGAGCCGGCCGAGGTCCTTCGTGTACATCGAGATGCAGATCACCTTGTAGTGCGTCGGCTTCGCCTTGTCGGCCTTCGCGGGCGCGTCGACCACGTCGGCGTGCGCCGGCTGATAGAACGCGCCCGAGAGCACGCCCTGCACCTCGTCGCCATCGAGCACGCGTGCCGCCCCGAGTCCCGCTCCATCGTCTCGCGCTGCCATCGTCTTCGTCTCCTCTCGCGTCCAGTCGAGTCCAGTGGTCGCCGCCGATCGAGCGGCGACGCGGTGCTCAGCCCGTCATCGCCTCGTCGCCGTCGCTCTCGTCCTTCGCGGCGGCGGCGGCGGCGTCGACGTCGGCGTCCGCGCAGCGGCCCGTGACGAGCCGCTCGACCACCCGCTGGTAGTCGAGCGCCGCGTGGGACTCGGGGGCGTGCTCGAAGATCGTCTTGCCCTGCGCCGGCGCTTCCTTGATGCGCGTCGTGGACCGGATCGGCTGGAAGCAGCGATCGCCGAAGTGCTCCTTCAGCGTGCCCCAGGCGTCACGGCAAATGCGCGCGCGCGCGTCGTAGAAGGTCGGCAAGACGCCGTGGATCTGCACCGGGTGGCGGAGCAGCGAGTTGACGTTCTTCACCGTCTTGATGACCTGCCTCACGCCGACGAGCGAGAGGAAGTCGCACGCGACCGGAACGAGGATCCCGTCCGCGAAGACGAGCGCGTTCTGGTTCAAGAGCGACAGCGACGGCGAGCAGTCGAGCAGGATGACGTCGTAGTGCGAGCTCGCGGCGACGAGCCGGTCGCGCAGCACGCGGTCGCGGTTCTGGCGACCGGCGAGGTAGAGCTCGGCGGCGGCGAGGGTCTCGTTCGACGGGAGGACGTCGAGGTTCTCGCGCACCTTCACGGCGACGTCCTGCGGCTTCAAGCCCATGACGAGGCAGTGGTAGAGCGTCTTCTCCGCCTTCACGCCGAGCGAGACGCCGACGTTGCCCTGGGAGTCGGTGTCGACCAAAAGGACGCGGTACCCCTTGAGCGCGAGGCCGGCCGCGACGCTCACGCTCGTGGTCGTCTTGCCGGTGCCGCCCTTGTGGTTGAAGATCGCCATCCGGCGCGGGCCGCTGATCGTCCGCATCGCCGTGACGCGCGCCTGCGACTCGACCACGGGCGCCGGCGGCGGCGTGGGCGCGAGCTCGCTGGCGGCGAGCGCGACCGGCGTCGCGGGACCCGCGGCCGGGCTCTGCGCAGCGCGCGGCGGCGTGACCGACGACGGCGTGACCGCCACCGGCGGGAGGACCGAGACCGGCGGTAGACCGGACCGGCGGCGCGACCACGACGGGCGGCGCGACCGCGGCGACGGCGCGACCGCGGCGGGCGCCGGGCGCATGGCGACGCTGGGGGCAGCGGAGCGGGCCAGGCCGGCGCGGCGACCGGCGCGGGCGGGCCGGGCCGGCGCAGCGATCGGCGACTCGCACACGGAGACGGGCGCCATCGCGCTCCCGAGGCGAAGACCGCCGGCCTCCGCGAGGAGCTGGCTGCGGCAACCCTCGGAGCACGCGTACCTCGCCTCCCCCTTGATCCGGACGACCTGCGAGACGAGGTCGACGACGAACCGCTTGTTGCAGCAGTCGCAGACGACACCGCTCGTAGTCTCTCCCCGCAGGCTCTTGCCGTGGCACGCCTGGGAGCAGAAGAAGGAAAACGCGTTGTCGCGCTCCTCCATCTGGTAGCGGAACTGGACCTCGAACCCTCGACCGCACACCGTGCAGGTCTCGCTCATGCCGGCCATGCATCCACGGGTGCCATACCCGGAGCCGGTGGGCCAAATAAGTGGCTACATGAGATCGCTTCTCTGGCACCCGGCGGCGGGGCCCGACCTACGGCTCGCGGCTGGCACGGGGGCGCCGGAGGACGGCAGGCGGGCCCGCTTCCTCGCGAACAGGCAGACCGACGCGCACGCCCCGAAGCTCCGCGAAGCAGGGCGGCGGCTGACGAAGCGCTCACCGAACGCTGAGCGAGTGAGCTCGCCCCTCCGTGCGATGGTCGCGCGTGGAGGTCATCATGAAGTCATCACTCGTTCTGACGAAGGCGGCCGTCGTCACGTCGCTGGCGCTGTGTATCCCCGCCTGCGCGGCACCGACCGAAGGCGACGACGCGCCCGAGGACACGAACCTCGGCAGCAGCGCCGACGAGCTGTCGATCCTCGGCACCGTCGGGTGGGGGGGCACCACACCGCTCAACATCGGATCGGCGAGCAACCGCACCTGCTTCCTCACTGGCGTCCACGGGGAGCTCTGGGGCACGGACAACTACGGAAACAACGACGAGGCCAGCGTCAAGGTCTTCATCTCGGGAGGCAGCTGGTTCATCCAGGCCGATCCGGGCAACGGCGCGGGCATCATCGGTCACGCGACGTGCATCCCGACGTCGGCGGCCGTCAACGCGACGCGGACGTTCCATGGCGTCTCGGCGCTGAAGCCGAACGTGTCCGAGACGTTCCACACGCGCGGACCGAACGAGCAGTGCTTCATCACCGAGCTCGCGGGGACGAGCGGGTGGGCAGCCTGGAACACGTCGGCGGCGCGTACCACCCGCACGACGCGCTGGATCGGCGGCGTCCTGACGCCGGTCTGGTTGAACACGCTCAACGTCGGCGACCAGGCGCACCCGGGGAAGGTCTACGCGCGGATGTCGACGGTCTGCTTCGACCTCGCCGTCAACGCGACGCACCACGGCCAGCTCACGGGCGCCACGGCGAACACGAGCCTGCCGAACGCGGCGTGCGGGCTCACGGGCGTCGCGGGGAACTTCCGGGACGCGCCGCTGAGCACCGGCGTCGAGGTCTTCCCGAACTCGAGCGGCACGTGGACGATGACGGCGAGCCCGGGTGAGACGATCTGGATCGACTGCCACCAGTAGGGACTACCGCCGCGGGAGCCGCGCGCGGAGCTGCGCGGCCTCCGCCGGACGCGCGTGGACGACGAGCTCGTCGGCGAGCCTCGTCCAGCGGGCCACGGCGGCGGCGTCGCCTCGCCGCCCGGCGTCCGCCAGCGCCAGCGCCAGGTAGTCGGCGGCCTCGGTCGGCGACCCGACGGGGGCGGCGAGCGTGAGGTGGTGCGCGATCTCGTCGGCGCGCGCCCTCGCCTCGTCGCCCCAGTACTCGATCAGCGCGCGGCCGACGCGCGCGTGCAGCTTCGCCTTCTCGCCGTCGAGGAGCGTCCGGTAGAGCGCGTCGCGCACGAGCGGCTGGGTGAACCGGTACGTTCGAGGAGCGTCGTCGCGCGAGACGACGCCCTGCTCCACCGCCGCGTCGAGCCGGTCGATGAGCGCGGCCTCGCTCGTGCCGGCGGTCATCGCGAGCGGACCGAGGACGAAGGTGTTCCCGAACGCCGACGCGAGCGCCAGCGTCTCCTGGAGCTCGACGGCGAGGTGAGCCACCTGTTCGGCCACCGCCTCCTTCACCGAGCTCACGCCGAGCAGCGCCGACGTCCCGGGGGCGTCGAGGTCGAGCGCCGCGAGGACGGGGGCGATCTGGACGAAGAGCGACGGCGTACCGCCCGTCTTCTCGAGGACGCGATCGACGACGGGATCGCTCGGCGCGCGGCCGACCACGGCAGCGACGAGCGCCGCGATCTCGGCGCGCCCCAGGCGCTGGAGCTCGATCGTCACGACCTCCGGCAGCCGCGCGAGGGCGCCGCCCTTGCGTCCGCGCTCGCCGCGCACGGTCAGCACGACGAGGACACGCGCGTCGTGGAGCTCCTGCGCGAGCAGCTTCACGAGGTCGAGCGACGCGGCGTCGGCCCACTGCAGGTCTTCCAGGACGAGGACGAGCGGCGCCTCGCGCGCGCTCCCGAGGACGCGGCGCAGGATGACGTCGCCCACACGAAAGCGTCCGCGGGAGCTGCCGAGGTCCTCGTCGAGCGGATCGCTCTCCAACCCGAGACGTCGGCCCACCTGGATCCACGGCCAGAGCGGAGGAGCACCTTCGCCGGAGAACGCGTGCCCGCGCACGAATCGTGTCCCGGTGAGGCGGGCCTCCAGCTCCTCGACCAACCTCGTCTTCCCGATCCCGGCCTCTCCGCGGACGAGCGCGATCCTCCCGCGACCGTCGAGCGCGCTTCGCGCCGCGCCCTCGAGCGTCGCCAGCGCGCCCGCCCGCCCGACGTGCGGGTGGCGCGGCGCTCGGTGCCGCTCCTCCCGCGCCCCCTCCACCACCGCGGCGGCGCGGACCGGCAGGGCGATGCGGTAGCCGCGTCCCCGCACCGTCTTCAAGACGAGCGGCTCCGCGCCGTCGTCGGCGAGGGCCCGGCGGGCTCCGAGGATCGCTTGCGACAGCGCCTGCTCGGAGACGACGACGCCAGGCCACACCGCCTTGAGGAGCTCGTCCCTCGTCACGACCGCGCCGCGCGCCCGGACCAGGTGGAAGAGGAGGTCGAGCGACTTCTTCTGGATCGGGACGACCTCGCCCGCGCTTCGCAGCTCGTAGAGCTCGTCGTCCAGCTCGAACGATCCGAAGCGGAGGATCACCGCGGTCGATCTTCGCTCAAAAGCCGGGATCTCGAAAGAGCGTCCGCGACGCGGGCGACGCCGGTCCTGGAGCCGGAGCCGCGGAGACGCTCGCCGCCGCGGGAGCCGCGACGCTCGTCCTCGCGCGCGCCGGTCGCGGAGAGGCGCTCGCGCCGGTGACGCCGACGGCCCGGACCGTCTCGCTGGTCTCCGCGGGGCCGAGCGCGATCGTCGGAGCGGGCGAAGGCGCCGCCAGCGCGCCGGAGGACGTCGTCACCGACGGCGGAGCGCCATCGACCCGCGCGCGATCCGTTCGCGCCCACACGAACGTCCCGCCCAGCGCCGCCGCGAGCACGGCCGCGAGGACGAGGCTCCGCGCCCGCCGGCGTCGCGGGCCGGAGGAGGACACGACGTGCTTGCGTGGATCGCCGAGCGCGGACATGGCGGTCGCGAGTCGGATCGCGCGGCTCTCCCGACTCGGCGCGAGGAGCGGCGCGAGCACCCCTCGAAAGCGCTCGAGGTCTTCGCCCGCGCTCGATTCCGCGAGCAGCGCCTCGAGGTCCGTGGCGAGCTCCGCCATGCTCGCGTACCGCGCCGCCGGCGCCTTCGCGAGCGCCCGCATGACGATCGCCTCGAGCTCCGGCGGGTACGCCGGAACGAGCTCGGAGGGCCGGCGGGCCGGATCGGTGCTCGAGACCGCGAGGAGCGTCGCGAGATCGCTCGCCGCGCGGAACGGGTGACGCCCCGTCGTGAGCTCGTAGAGGACGACGCCGAGCGCGAAGACGTCCGTCCGCGCGTCGACGGCGTCGCCGTTGACCTGCTCGGGCGCGACGTAGCCGACCTTGCCGCGGATGACACCGGACTGCGTGCTCTGCTCTTGATCGAGCGCGGCCTTCGCGACGCCGAAGTCGACGATCTTCACGGCCCCGTCCGCCGACACTAGGATGTTGTGCGGCGAGACGTCCCGGTGGACGACGTCGAGCCGCCGGCCATCCTCGGAGCAGAGCTCGTGCGCCGCGTGGAGGCCACGGGCGGCCCGTGCGGCGATCGTCGCCGCGACGGCGTGCGGGACCCGCTCACCGCCACGAGCCGCGTCGGTGAGGACGGAGAGCGGCTCGCCGTCCACGAGCTCCATCGCGAGGTAGAGGATCCCTCGGTCCTCGCCGAGGTCGAGGATCTCGCAGACGTTGGGGTGTCGGATGCGCGACGCGATCGTGGCCTCGGTGAGGAACATCCGCTCGAAGCGCGGGTCCGCCGAGAGGTGCGGGAGGATCGTCTTGACGGCGACCAGCTTCGAGAAGCCCCGCGTACCGCGGAGGCGCGCCGTCCACACGATCGCCATTCCACCCTTCGCGAGGGGAGCGAGCAGCTCGTAACGCCCGAGCGTCCGACTCGCGTCGAGCGGGGCGAGCAGGGCGAGCAGCGTCGCGTCTGCGAGCTCGCGGGCGTTCCTCGTCCCCACCGCGCGATCCTACATTAGAAATGACCTCGATCGACGCCGCTGCGCTAGGCTCGCCACGTGTCGCGTGGGGCGTCGTGGCTGCTGTTCCTCTGCGTGGTCGTCTGGCCCGGACGAGCCTGGGCCGACGACGCGCCGAATCCGACGAACGACGCACGGCCGGACCTCGAGGAGGCGCGGCGGCTCTTCCACGAGGCCGTCGAGCTGCAGGAGAGCCACGACGTCACGGGCGCGCTCGAGCGGTACGCGCGCGCCCGAGCGATCGCGGTCTCGCCGCAGCTCCTCTTCAACATGGCTTCGTGCGAGGAGGCGCTGGGGCGGTACCTCGACGCATCGCGGGCTTACGAGGAGGCCCGCGCCGAGGCCGCGCTGCGCGGGAACGAAGACGTCGCGCGCGCGGCCGCGTTCCGGATCGATCACCTGTCCAAGATCACGCCGCGCCTCGTCGTCCGTCTCCCCGAGCGGGCCCCCGACGCGACGCTGACGCTCGACGGACGCGCCATCGCGCCGACGTCGGAGCCCCGCCCGATCGATCTGGGCGAGCACCGCGTCGTCGCCTCGAGCGAGCGCGCAGGCTCCTTCGAGCTCGTGTTCACCGCGACAGCGGGCGAGTCGCGCGTCGTCGAGGTCGTCTTCCCCAAGGGGGTCGGCGCGCGGATCGACGAGCCGAGAGCCCCGGCCACGCCGGCTCCGCGACCGGCGCCGAGCTACCTCGCGGCCGGGATCGCCGCGGGGACCTCGGTCGTCCTGGCGAGCTTCGCCAGCGCGACCTTCGTGGCGGGGCGTGCCTACAAGGACGACTACGACGCGTTGAACGCGGCGCCCTCCGACGCGAACGCGGCGGATCGCCGTCGTCTGAAGGCGGACGGCGAGACGATGTACGTCGCCAGCACGACGCTCGGCGTCGCGGCGGCGCTCGCTGCCGGCGCCGCCGTGTTCTTCTTCGTTCGCGCGCGCGTGGCCAGGTCACCGAAGAGCGCGCTCTGGCTCGCTCCGTCGTACGCGTCGGGCGGCGGCGCCACGCTCGGGGGCGCGCTGTGAGCGCGTCGGCGTCCCGCCGCGCGATCGCGTGCGCCCTGCTCCTATGGCCGGCGGCGTGCCTGCTCGTCGATCCGTTCGACGAGCTCGCCGGCAGCCCCCCGGCTCCAACGGACGACAGCGGCCCGATCGGCGCGGACGACGATGCGGCGGCGGACGCGGCGAACGACGCCGACGACGCGCGATGCGCCCCCGGGACGACGCGCGCGTGCGCCCGTGCGACGTGCCACGGCGAGCAGCGCTGCGACGACGCCGGGCGCTGGGACCGCTGCGACGCGCGGGACGCCTCGCTCGAGATCTGCTCGACGACCGAGAGCGAGAGCTGCCTCGGCGACGGACTCTGCACCGGCGCTCCGGCCTGGGGGCTGGCGCTCGGCGACGGGGTCGCGCAGCACGCGGCTGACGTCGCCGTCGACGCGGACGGATCCATCTACGTCGTCGGTACGTTCCGGGGCTCGGTACCTCAGCTCGGTCTCGTCCGCGACGGTGGCTCCGAGCCGATCGCTTCGTTCGTCGCCAAGCTCGCTCCCGGGGGCGCCGTCGTCTGGTCGCGCCAGCTCACCGACGCGACGCTCGTCCGGGTCGCGCCTGCGCCCGACGGGATCGTGGTCGCAGGCAACCTCCACGGCGACCTGGCGTTGGCGGGCTGCTCGGCGCTCGCGAGCTCCGGATCCGCGGACGGGCTGGTGGTGCGTCTGTCGCGCTCGGGCGATTGCCTCGTCGCCGCAAGCTTCGGTCGGGGCTCCACGCTCAGGGGCGTCGACGTCGACTGGACCACCAACGACGTCCTCGTGGCCGGGCAACTCGACGGCACGGTGTCGTTCGGCGGACCCGACGGCGGCGTCGTCCTCACGAGCGAGAGCTCGCAGGTATACTACGTCCGGCTCGATCCCGCGCTACGCGGCCGTCGCGGCCACGTCGTCCCGTCGACGGGGCGTGTCGCGACGAACGGCGTCGTGGCGTCGCAGTCGGGGTGGGCGCTCGCGTACGGATCGTTCACCGGCTCGATCTTCGGCGCGCCGGCAGGTGGCGTGGAGGAGGGCTTCACGCTGATCTTCAACGCCGACGACGTGATCGTGAAGATCTCGAGGTTCGCCGGGCCGATCGCGGCGGCGAGCTTCGATCCGAGCGACCGCATGCTGCTCGTCGGCACCTTCGGCGGCGTGATGGACCTGACGTCGATGGGGGGACCTCGCATCGAGGCGAAGCGACCCAACGAGCCCTTTCTCGTCCGGCGACGTCTCGCGCTCTTCACCGATATCGACGCCGTCGGCCTCGACGTCCCCGTCCACCCGCGCGCGGTCGCCGCCGACGGCGCCGGCCACGTCCTCGTCGCGGGCGACTACGATCATCCCGAGGCGGGCGTGCCCGGAAACGCGAGCGACGTCTTCGTTGCCAAGTACGACGCGACCTCGCTCTCGCCGCTGTGGTCGCGCCTCTTCGGCGACCAGCGCCGCCAGCAAGGCTTCGGCGTGACCGCCGACGCCCTCGGGAGCGTCATCGTCGCCGGCACCTTCAGCGGAGCGCTCGACCTCGGCCCAGGCCTCCCCTCGCTCGCCGCCAACGGTCCGGGCAGCGTGAACCCCGACGCGCTTGTGTTGAAGCTCCTGCCGTGACCCCGCGCAGGTCGGTCCCGCGCGACGGCCGGGGCGAGCGCGGACGCTCCCACGCGAGCGCAACCGCGCTGACGACGCTTCTCGTCGTGCTCGAGAGTTGTGGTGCTTGAAAGACCGCGGAGCCTGCGCTATTCGTGTGCGCTCTCGATTCGGGCGCATAACTCAGCGGTAGAGTGCGACCTTCACACGGTTGAAGTCGGGGGTTCAAGTCCCTCTGCGCCCACGAATTAGCCGGAGTTTTTGAAGATTTTCCGGGCCTCCGGGCCAGCGAGCTCCGGGCGGCTCGGGAAGGTCTGGTGAAGAGGTCTCCGAGGTCCCGGAGACGTCGAACGTAGAGCTGCTGGGCATCGGCTCTACGTCGGCGTAGCTGACCAAGGCGACGCGCTCCGAGCGAGCGCCGCGGCCGCGGTCAGCTGCTTCGGCGCGCCCATCGCTCGAGCTCGCGCGCGACGAGCGCGAAGTCGAAGGCCTTTGGATTGATCCCGAGCTGGGCGGTCGCGCCGATCACGAACGCGGTGACGATCCGTGCTCCGGCGGCGGGATCGAGGTCGGCGCGCAACTCCTTGCGCTCGATCCCGCCCCGGATCACCTCCTCGACCACGCCGTTCCAGAACGAGTGGAGTGTCTTCAGGGCGCCCCGCGCGGCAGGATCGCGCTGAGCCCGCGCGAGGAGCTCCTGGAGGATCACCGAGAGATGTGGCGCCGTCTGGAAGCTGCGCCACGCCGACTCGAGGTGGGCTCGCAGCGTCTCCTTCCCGGGTTCGCGCCCTGATTCGCGCTGCGTGAACGTATCGCGCACGCGCTCGACGACCGCGACGAGGAGCTCCTCTTTCGTCCCGAAGTAATAGTGGAGGGTCGAGATGTTCACGCCCGCGCGCGCGGCGATGTCACGCGTCCGCAGGCCCTCGAGCCCCTTCTCCGCGATGAGGGTGTAGGCAGCGTCGAGGAGCTCGCTCCGGCGTTCGTCTCGCGGGAGCTGGCTCTCGCTCGGGGCCTCGCGCTTCTTGCGAGCTCCCGCTCGGGCTGTTCGGGGCATCCCGGCGGACGCTAAGCGAGCCACCGCCGCCGGAGCAAGTCCTTGACTTCGGTTCGACCGTTCGTAGAGCCAATCATATGATTGAATCAAATGATTGCACCGCATCGACACCGTCCCGACGGGTCGCCCAGTGCGGCATCGCGTTGATCGTCCTCGCGTCGCCCGCATTCGCGGAGGAGAGCGGGACACTGACGGTCCGAGTGATGGGCCTGCGGTCGAGCACGGGGCGGGTCGGTTGCACGATCTTCGACGGGCCGCGTGGCTTCCCCGTCGACCCGACGGCCGCGCTGAAGCAGCGGTGGTGCCCTATCGAGGGCTCGACCTCGTCGTGCCGCTTCGAAGCGCTCACGCGTGGGACGTACGCGGCCGCGTGCTTCCACGACGAGAACGGCAACGGCGCGCTCGATCGAGGTGTCTTCGGGATCCCGAAGGAGGGCACCGTCGCCTCGAACCACGCGAGGGGGACACTCGGCCCTCCGCGCTTCGCCGACGCGAGTTTCGCGTTCTCGGGCACGCCCGCCGATCTCGCTCTCCGGATGGGGTACTGACCATGCACGACCTCCTACGCGTCCTTCGAAACGGGACGATCGCCGCCGGCTTCGGCCTCTTCATGTGGTACCTGCGCGCAAAACATCGCGCCCGCGCGCTCGTGCGGCCGGGGCTCGGCTACGTCGACCACGTGACGATCCCGGTGCATGATCTCGACGTCGCCCGGCGCTTCTATTGCGACGTGCTCGGTGCAGCCGAGATCATGACGATCGACGCCGAGGCACTTCGGAGGTTCGGCCGCCCGCCCGCACCGAACGGAGGCGACGGCGTCTTTCACGTCTCGCTGTGCGTCGGCGGCACGACGCGGCTCGACCTCTTCCTGCAGCGCCGCGGCCAGCCCGCTCTTGTCCAGGGACACCCGCACTACGCATTCCGGGTCTCCCCACGCGCGATGCGGGTATGGAAGCGCCGTCTCGAGTCCTTCGGAGTCCCGACCGAAGGTCCGCTGCAGCTCGGGTTTCCGGGGCAGGCATCGCTCTACTTCAACGATCCGTCGGGCAACCACCTCGAGATCGTCTGCCACGGCTTCTGGCACGAGATCCCGATCCGCCCACCGGTCATGACCGGCCTCGCATGGCGGCCGACCGAGGAGTAGGGGTGGGACGGTCGCGAAGCGAGATGCGTGCATTTCGCACGGTCCTCCCCGCTTGGCCCGCAATCTCCCCTCCGTCCTCCCCACTTGGGCCGTAACGCACCGTCACGCATGGAGCGCTCGGGTAACACCTTTCAGCGGAATTTCCCTGCTTTCGTAACGGCTCGTCACGCCCAGAGACGGGGTTTCTCCTCTTCACACGGTTGAAGTCGGGGGTTCAAGTCCCTCCGCGCCCACCCAAAGCCACGTGACAGGAGCCGGTTGAGGCCCCCCCTCAGCCGGCTTTTTTCGAGGCGCACCGCGTTCGGTAGCTGGCCGCCACGACCGCCCGCTGCGCATCGCGATCGAAGCCGCCGTGTGCGACCATTCGAGCATGCTGGAGCTACGTCCGAGCTGTGAGTGTTGCGGGCGCGACCTTCCGCCCGACTGCCGAGACGCCCTCATCTGTTCGTTCGAGTGCACCTTCTGCGCGGAGTGCGCCGAGTCGCCGCTGAACGCAACGTGCCCGAACTGCGGAGGCGAGCTTGTTCCTCGCCCTCGCAGACCTGCAAGCAAGCTGGCGAACCATCCTCCGTCGCAGCGTCGCGTCGTCCGTCCTCATGGCTGCGCGTGACGGAGGACACGTGGCGCGACCCAGCGCGGCGACGGCATCCTCTGCCGGTAGCCGTCGCCATCCCGTTCCACCCGGCGGTCGGCTCGACTCACCGGCCGTCGTGACGACTCACCGGCCGTCGTGACGACTCACCGGCCGTCGTGACGACTCACCGGCCGTCGTGACGACTCACCGGCGCGCGGGGGTCCGCTCGGCGTGCGTCGCGCTGCCGTCGCAGGGATAGAGGCCGCCCTGCGCCTTGAGCGTGCCGCTGCCGTCTTGCCGGAAGAAGCGGACGGCCGCTTCGACGTCGCTCGTGGTCAGCGCCGCGCTGCCGCCGCGCGGGCAGTAGCCGTGCGCCCAGCTGGCCTGCGCGAGGGTGTCGTGCAGCGCCTTCGTCTTCGCCGAGGGCTCGGGCTCGTCTTGCCCCGCCACGAGGAGCACCGGGCGGGCGTCGGTCTTGGGTGAAGGCGCGCCGAGCGCGCCACCGTTCACCACCGCGTAGGCCTGACCGGGAAAGATCCGGTGGGTCGCGAGGTAGGCCGCGAAGAAGCCGCCGTTCGACGAGCCGAGGACGTAGCGCTTGTGGGTGCCGCCCTCGAGCAGCGCGTCGACCTGCCAGAGGACGCGCTCCCACTCGCCGACGATGCCTTTCATCGTCGGCGTGTCCTCGGCGTCCAGCGGCCAGCAGTAGTGGTCCTTGAGCTCCGCGCGCCACGCGCAGAGGCCGCGCTTGCCGCGGGGGATGACGACCGCGAACCCGCGGTCGAGCGCGACGCTCACGGCGGCCCACTCCTCCGGCGAGCCGTGGCCCGTGTACATGCCGTGGAGGTAGACGAGCACCGGCGTCTCCTTGCTCGGGTGCTCGGGGATCGCGAAGCAGGTGTCGGAGGGCCCGGCCTCGAAGCGGTCCGGGCACCACGTCTCGCCGGCGTGCGACAAGGTCGGCGGCTTGCCGTCCGCCGCGGCGGAGCCCTGGCAGCCGCCGGCCACCACGGCGAGCGCAGCGGCTCCCGCGACGGCGACGACAGTGGCGAGCGGCCCCCGGAGCATCTTCATCAGTCTACACGAGCTCCTCGGGTGACACGACCTCGGGTGACGCAACCTCGTCCGCGCGACACGCATCGAGGATGCGCGCCCAGAGCACCTCGCGCCCCGCGCCGGTCTCGGCGCTCGTGCCGACGACCGCGAGGCGTTCGCCGTCCGGACCGCGCGCCAGCTTGGCCAGCGCCGGCTTCTGCGCCGAGAGGGAGAGCTTGTCGACCTTCGTCGCGGCGACGATGACCCGGATGCCGGGGCGCTCCGCGAGGAACTCGACGAGGTCGGCCTCCTCGTCCTCGAGGCCACGCCGGACGTCGACGAGGACCACCACCGCGCGGAGCGTCGGTCGCTCGTGGAGGTAGCCCTCGAGCAGCTGCTTCCACGCCGTCGCCTCGCTCTTCGAGACCTTGGCGTAGCCGTAGCCCGGGAGATCGACGAAGACGAGCCGCGGCGGCACCTCGAACTTCTCGTTCGCGGCGAGGTGGATGTCGAAGAAGTTGATCTGCCGCGTGCAGCCGGGCGTGTTGCTCGTGCGCGCGAGGCCCTTGCGCGAGAGCATCATGTTGAGCAGGCTCGACTTGCCGACGTTCGAGCGTCCCGCGAAGGCGATCTCGTGAGCGTCGTCGAAGAGGCTCGTCGCCGGGACCTGATCGCGCCGCGCGGCGCCGGCGGCGAACTCCGCGTCCGCGACGCGCACGCCGCCCTCGCCCTTCCCCGCAGCGAGCTTGCCGGCGCTCGCGCCCTTCCCCGCGGCGGGCTTGCCGGCGCTCGGCGCGCCCTTCCCCGCGGCGGGCTTGCCGGTGCCCGCACCGCCGCTACCGGCCTTCGAGGGGCCCGGTCGGGCGACGTTCTTCTTGGCGGTCACGTTCTTCGAAGCCACGGTGCTCACGCCTTACAACCGTCGCCGTCCAGCGGCTAGCGCTACCTGCCGCGCGCGGCGACGCCCGCGCGGCGACGCCGAGCTCGCGGCCCGCGCGCGCCGACGCCGGCGCGCGGACGAGGCGATGGCGCGAGCGCGCGACGCCGCGCCTGAGCGAGCCGACTTTGCGGTACTGTCGGGGTATGAGCAAAGCCGCCTCGCCCTCGAAGCTCGTCGTCAACGGCGACCGCCTCTGGACCTCGCTGATGGAGCTCGCGCGCATCGGCGGCACCGCGAAGGGGGGCGTCTGCCGCCTCGCGCTCACCGACCTCGACCGGCAGGGGCGCGACCTCGTCGTGTCGTGGGCGAAGGCGGCGGGGATGACCGTGACCGTCGACAAGATCGGCAACGTCTTCATGCGGCGCGCCGGGAAGAACCCCGCGCTGCCGCCCATCGCGTGCGGGAGCCACATCGACACGCAGCCGACGGGCGGCAAGTTCGACGGCAACTACGGCGTGCTCGCCGGCCTCGAGGTGGTCCGCACGCTGAACGACCACGGCATCGAGACCGACGCGCCGATCGAGGTCGTCTTCTGGACGAACGAGGAAGGCTCGCGCTTCGTCCCGGTCATGATGGGCTCGGGCGTCTTCGCCGGCGCGTTCACCCTCGAGTCCGTCTACGCCGCGAAGGACGTCGACGGCAAGACCGTGAAGGACGAGCTCGAGCGCATCGGGTACGTGGGCGACGAGGAGCCCGGCAAGCACCCGCTCGGCGCGTACTTCGAGGCGCACATCGAGCAAGGCCCCGTGCTCGAGGACGCGGACGTCACGATCGGCGTCGTCACCGGCGTGCTCGGGCTCCGCTGGTACGACTGCGTGGTCAGCGGCATGGAGGCCCACGCGGGTCCGACGCCGATGGCGCTCCGCAAGGACGCGCTCCAGGTCGCGACGCGGATCATGCAGGAGACCGTGGCCATCGCGCACCGCTATCCGCCGTACGGGCGCGGCACCGTCGGGTTCGTCCAGAACTTCCCCAACAGCCGGAACGTCATCCCCGGCCGCGTCTCGTTCTCGATCGATCTGCGCAACGTCGACGACGAGCGGCTCGACACGATGGACCGCGAGATCCGCGCCTTCATCGAGAAGACCGCGGCCGAGTCGGGGCTGACGATCACGCTCGAGCAGGTCTCGTACTTCCCGCCGTGCCCGTTCGAGAAGGGCTGCGTCGAAGCGGTCGAGCGCGGCGCGAAGGAGCTCGGCTACTCCCACATGAACGCCGTCTCGGGCGCAGGGCACGACGCGGTCTACATGGCGCGCCTCGCCCCCGCCGGCATGATCTTCGTGCCATGCAAGGACGGCATCAGCCACAACGAGATCGAGGACGCGAAGCCCGAGCACCTCGAGGCCGGGTGCAACGTCCTGCTCCACGCGATGCTCGACCGCGCGCGCTCCGCGTAGGCGGCGCCCCTCTTCCTCAGCGGCGGCGGAGGCGGCGGCGGATCGGCCCCGCGACCTCGCCGAGCTCGCGCGCGCCGAGCCCCCACGCCGCGAGCAGGAAGAGGACACCGAAGAGCGTGGCCGACGCGACGCCCGGTAGCGCGCGGCCGAAGGCGCCCGGTACCGCGCCGGTGAGCACGTGCGCGAGCGCGCCGCTCGCGATGCCGGCGATCGCCGAGGCGGCGACGACGCGGGCCGCGGACGCGACGAGCTCGCCGCCGCGGAGCGCCCCGACGCGCTTGCGCAGGCCGTAGAGGAGCAGGAGCATCTGAACGGCGCTCGAGCCGGCCACCGCGACGCTGATCCCGACGTGGCCGAGCGGCCCGCGGAGCGCGAGCGCGAGCGCGATGAAGGCGACCAGGTCGATCGCGCTGACGACCACCGGCGTCCGCGTGTCGCCGAGCGCGTGGAACGCGGGGACGAGCTGACGCGTGGCCGCCACGGTGAAGATCGCGCCGCCTTGCCACGCGAGGGCGCGCGCGGTCTGGCGTGACGACTCGGCGTCGAAGTGCCCGCGCTCGAAGAGCAAGACGACGAGCGGCTCGCCGAGGACGACGAGCGCGACGCTGCACGGGATGGCGACGAACATCGCGAGGCGCATGCCGTGCGCCCAGGTCGCGACGAGCTCGTCGGTCTCGCCCTTGGCCGCGAACGTGGCGAGCGACGGGAGCGTCGCGCTCGAGAGGGCCATGACGAAGATCCCCTGCGGCAGATCGCACAGGCGCGACGCCCAGGAGAACCAGCTCTGCGCGCCCTCGCCGAGCTCCGAGAGGAAGCGCCGCGAGAGCACGAGGTCGACGTAGTAGACGCCGAGGCCGAACGTCATCGGGACGATCCGCCGGAGCATCTCGCGGACGTGCGGATCGCGCAGGTCGAAGACGGGGCGCGAGACGTAGCCGATCTTGCGGAGCGCGGGGACCTGCGCCACCACCTGCAGTACCCCGCCGGCGAGGACGCCGATCGCGAGGGCCATCGACGGATCGACGCCGCGCTCCGCGAGCGGGCCGCGGAGCAGGAACGCCGCGACGACGATCCCGACGCTGAAGAGCGCCGGCGCGAACGCCGCGACGGCGAAGCGGCGCTTCGCGTTGAGCGCCGCCATGCCGAGCGCCGCGGTCCCCATGAAGAGGATGTACGGGAACATCACGCGCGTGAGGCTCGCGGTCAGCTCGAGCTTGTCGCTCGCGGCGCCACCGGCCGCCGCCCCGCCAGCGGTCGCCGCGCCGTCGGTCGCCGCGTCCGCGTAGCCCGACGCGAAGAGCCACGTGAGCTCGCGGGCGAAGACGATGCCGAGGACCGTGACGACGACGAGCGCCGCGAGCGACACGCCGCGCGCCCGCGCGAAGAACCGGCGGCCGGCGTCGTCGTCTCCCTTCGTCAGGCGCTCGCTGAGCACGGGCACCACCGCGCTCGAGACAGCGCCCTCGGCGAGCAGCTGCCGGAGGGCGTTCGGGATCGTCAGCGCGACCCAGAACGCGTCGGTCTCGCGGCGCGTGAACAGCGCCGCGATGACCGCGTCACGCCCGAAGCCGAGCACGCGCGAGAGCAGCGTCCCGGCGCCGACGACGCCCGCGCGCCCGACGATCTTCTCGCGCTCCTTCTTCCCCGCGTCCGATCCGCCCGAGCCCGACGCGCCCGAGCCCGATCCGTCCGGCCCCGACGCGCCCGAGCCCGATCCGTCCGGCCCCGATTCACCCGGCCCCGATCCGTCCGAGCCCGATCCGCCCGAACCCGACGCGCCCGCGCCGTCGCGCGTGGATCGCTCCCCGGTCGCGGGCTCCGTCATGGCTCACATGCGCGGGAGCTCACCGCGCTCGTCCTTCGTGCTGCCCGGGCGGCACTCGTCGCAGTGGCAGAGCGCGCGCAGGTACTTGTACGAGTAGAGACCGCTGCCGTGGCCGTCGAACCAGACGAGCCGGAGCGCGTAGTTTCCGACGGGCTCGATCTGGTCGAGCTCCAGCTGGATGTCTCCGGTCGGCGCGATGAACGAGATCGTCCCCGAGTGGCCCTGACACCCGGCGCACGGGCAGTAGCCGCGGAGGATCGCGTGCGGGTAGACGCCCTTGTGGCCGTCGCCCCAGTCGATCTCCGTCACCTTCGCGCCGCGCGGGGAGCGCACGGCCTTGCAGCGCGTCCGAGGGTCCTGCATGCCCCGCTCTTATAACGCCCGGCGCGCCGCGATCACGCTTTCTTGGATCACGCCTTCTTCGACGCCGAGAGGCGCGACTTGACGTCGTCGAGCGCGACGAGCCCAGCGGTCGCCCCGAGCGCGGCCACGGCCTTGGCGCCGAGCACGTGGCCGACCTCGAGCGCACGCGTCCAGAGCTTGGCGTCCTTCCACTCGGCGCCGTCCGGTCTCGCGCCGGCCTTCACGAGCACGGCGAGCACGCCGGCGATGAACGCGTCGCCCCCGCCCGAGCGGTCGACGCAGCGGACGCGCTTGGTCGGCGCGTTCGCCTGCCCGTGCGATCCCACCGCGGCGGCGCCGTTCTCCCCGCGCGTGAGCACCCAGGTGGCGTGCTTCGCGTGCTCCTCGAGCCAGCTGACGCCGCGCTTGCCAGCGAGCGCGTTCAGGTCGCGCTCCGAGCCCTTGACCAGCCCGGCCCGCGCGACGAGGGCCTTGGCGGCGCTCCGCATCTCGTCGGCGTCGCTCCAGAGGTGGGCGCGCACGTTGAGATCGACGACCACGGTGCCCTTCGCCTTCCCCACCGCGGCGAGGAACTTCTCCGTCGCCGGCCGCGTGCTGGCGAGCATGCTGGTCGACGAGACGAGGGCGAAGCGCGCCTTGGCCATCGCCGGGGTGACGTCGCCCTCGCCCAGCCGGAGGTCGGCGCCCCGGTACGGGACGAACGAGGCGTCGCCCGTCGCGCTCAGGCCGACGAACGTGATCCCCGTCGGCGCGCCGAGGCGGACGAGGTGGCTCGTCTCGACCCCGGCGGCGGCCAGCGCCGTCTCGAGCGCCGCGCCCAGCTTGTCCGAGCCCACGCCGCCGACGGCGGCGACCTTCACGCCGAGGCGCCCCAGCGTCGCGGCGACGTTGGCCGACGCGCCCCCGAGCTCCCGCCGGAACTGCCGGGCGATCGGCTCCTTGTCGCTCCCCTTCCCGCCGGAGTCCGCCTTCGATTCGGCCTCGTAGAAGTCCCACAGAAGCTCGCCGAAACACGCGACGTCGAAGGCTGTGCTCACCGCGTCGATGTTCCTTCGGATCGGCCGGCACCACAAGATCCGTGCGGCGCGGCGCGTAAGCCGGGAGGGCGCGACCACCCGGGCGGGCCTGAGACGCCGGTCAACCGTGAGACGCCGGGGCGCTCGGGTCGAAGCCGGCGTGGGCGGCCATCGCGTCCTCGGCCACGTCGATGAGCGTCCCGGCGAGCTCCCACGAGAGGCTGACCGGCTCGCCGCGCTGCGCGCGCGACGCGAGCGCCCGGAGCTCGCCGCTGATCGTACGCCGCGCCCCCCCGCAGCTCGTGCAGACGATCCCCCCGCCAGCGGCGTCGACGAACGCCGAGCGTCCCTCCGGACAGCTCCGCCCGCAGCGGGTGCAACGGTCGAGCTCGAGGGCGTAGCCCATGTCCGTGAGGAGCCGGAGGCCGAAGATCGCGAGGTAGCGCCGCGTCTCGCGCGCGTCCGACGCGTCCAGCGCGTCGAGCAGGTCCTCGAGCGAGGTCCACGCCGCCGGCTCCGGCGTGCGCGGCGGGCAGAGGTGCCGGACCCAGCGGAGCGCCTGCCCCGCCGCCTCCATCGCCTCGAGGCTCGCCGCGATCCCGGCGCGCGGGCGCACGATCCGCGCCTCCTTCAGGACGCAGAGCTCCTTGCCCTTGTCCTCGAGCGTGACCGTCAGCTCGTGGATCGGCTCGAGGGCGCCGCCGAAGCGCTTGCTCGACCGGCGCGCCCCGCGGACGATCGCCGAGAGCTTGCCGCTGTCGCGCGTGAAGAACGTGGCGATGACGTCCGCCTCGCCGTACGGAACGCTCCGCACGAGCAGCGCCGCGGAGTCGATGCGCCGGATCACCCGATGGTGATAGCGCGGGACGTGCTCTGCGACAGCTCCGACGGCATGTCACGGCCGCGCGGCTTCAGGACGATCGAGAGCGCGAGCGTGAAGAGGATGAGCAAGAGGACGAGGGCGATCGCGACGCCGAAGCGCCGGCCCTGGCCCTCGCGCGCGGCCTGCACGGGCGACGCGACCGGGAGCGGGGTGACCATGGCCACGCGGCGGCTCGCGGCGTAGCGGGCGACGATGTCCTCGGGCAGGAGGCCGAGCGTCTGGGCGTAGGACTTCAGGAAGCCCTTCACGAAGACCTCGCCGGGGAGGTCGTCGAAGTGATCTTGCTCGATGGATTCGAGGGTGGCCATGGGAATGCGCGTGACGCGTGACACCTCGGCGAGCCCCATGCGCTTCTTCTCGCGCTGCTGCCGCAGGGTGGTTCCGACCGTCTCGATTCCGCTCACGTCTTCCTCGTCATTCGCTTGGGTTCACTTCTGGGCGTTCAGCGGTGGGCGGTCGAGGAGAGGAGCCCCACGTCGCCGTGGGAGGCTCGAGCGCGGGCCGCCCCGCCGTTGTCGCTCGCCGGCGAGGACGGCGCGCTCGCCATCTTCGCGAGCTCGCGAACGCACGTCTTTCCAGTCTGCGTTTCTTTGGAGATCTCGACGCAGCGCTCGTAGTCGGCGCGCGCCTCGGTGGCCTTGCCGAGCTTGAGGCGCACGCGGCCGCGCGCCTCCCAGGCGTCCTGGAGCGCGGTGCACTGCGGGTCGTCGACGGACACGGCGCTCGTGAAGCTCTGCTCGGCCTGACCGGGGTCGCCCTTCTTCTCGAAGGCGACGCCGAGCCGGTAGTGCCCGACGCAGAAGCGCGGCTCGGTGACGGCGTTCCGGAGCGAGGCCACCCCGGCGTCGAGCTGGCCGTCGAGGACCTGCGCCCAGCCGAGGTTGCCCCACGCCAGGTACGGGTGCACGTAGGCGGGGTCCTTCGTGAGCGGCTCGAGGACGCCGATGGCCTCCCGGTACTTCTTCTCGTTGATGAGGACCTGACCGAGCAGGTTCTTGGCGTCCCGGAAGTCCGGGTTGAACTTGAGCGCGGCGCGCGCGCTCTTCTCGATGTCGGCGAGCCGGCAATCCGGCGCGTCGAACGCGCTCGGGCCCGAGCAGAAGGCGAGCAGGATGGCGGCCATCAGGTAGTGGGCCTTGTCGTTCTCCTCGTTCAGCGAGATCGCCTTCTGGACGTGGTCGAGCGCGACGCGGGCGTCCCCCTTCTGGAAGAGGTCGCGCGCGATGTCGTACTCGGCGTCGCTCTGGCGCTCCGGGCTCTGGGCCCCGGGCTGCTGCGCTTTGCCGCCGGCGCAACCGGCCGAGCCGGCAAGGACGGCCGCGAGGCCCAGGACGCCAGCGGCCCCCAGCGAACGCAACGCCGACCGTCGCGCGGCGACGGCGCGAGGTGCTGCGACTCGGAGGAGCTGGGGCGAGCGCACGCGCATGGGGTCGTAGGCGTCGGGAAGTACTCCAGCCCATCCTCGTCGTCAACCCTGAACGGTACCGTACCAAGGGTACGTGACTCCTCGGTTTTTTCGCCTTCGGGAGGGTCTCGACCGAACCGGATTGACGCACCGCGACAGTTGCTCCGCCGCGCATGTACCCGAGCAATGAAGAGCGCTTACGTAAGCAGCCTTCATCCAGGACCTCAGCTCGGTCAGCGCTCTCCGCGGAGCTCGTCTTTTGTCCCCAGGAGGGCGTAGAGGCGGCGCAGCGCGTCCACGTCCGGGATCTCGACCCGCTCGCCGACGATGCGGAGGTACTGCTGGTCGCGGAGGCGCTGGACGGTGCGCTTCACCGTCTCGACGTCGAGGCCGACGCGGCTCGACAGGTCGACGGGCGAGACCGTGAGCTCGAGCGGGCCCGGCTGGTTCTTGGCCATCTTGAGCAGAGCGCTCACGACCTTGGACTGGGTGTCGCGGAGCATCAGGACCTCGATCTGGTCCTCGGCATCGCGCAGGCGGCGCACGAGCTGCGTGACGATGCGCTCGGCGAGCTGTGGATAACGCTCGACGATCGACCGGAGCGCGGGCCGGTCGATCGACAGCATGATCCCATCGGAGAGCGCGACCGCCGTCGACATGCGCACGGCGCCGTCGATGATCGCACCCTCGCCGAAGAGATCGCCGGGGCGAAGGACGGACAGGCTGCGCTCGACCATGCGGACGCGCTTGAGCAGCCGGACGCGCCCCTGCTGGAGCAAGTAGGCGTGCGTGGCGCCCTCGCCCTCGCGAAAGAGGATGTCCCCCTGGACGAACGGCCGGCCGTACTGCTCGATCAGGTGACGCGACGCCGCGTCGAGCCCGCCGTACGCGTCGCCGCCTCCGTCCTCATCGCTCCGAGGGTCCTCTGTCACGCGAGGACGATAGAGGATCGTCGACGCGCCCCGCAATCTTTGGCGTTCCCCGAGCGGCGTGGTCCAATGCGGGCCGTGCGCGTCGGCCGAGAAGAACGGACAACCAAAGAGACGTCGATCGTCGTCGAGGTCGGGCTCGACGGGAGCGGGCAGAACCAGATCGACACGCCGATCCCGTTCCTCTCGCACATGCTGGACCAGATCGGGAAGCACGGGCTGTTCGACCTCGTCGTGAAGGCGACGGGGGACGTCGAGATCGACGGCCACCACACGACCGAGGACGTCGGGATCGTCCTCGGCCGCGCGGTCGCGGCGGCCCTCGGCGACAAGGCCGGGATCGCGCGCTACGGCGCGGCGACGCTGCCGATGGACGAGGCCCGCGCGACCTGCGCGATCGACCTCTCGGGCCGGCAGTATTTCGTCTGGGAGGTGCCGATGCCCAAGGCCAAGATCGGCGACTGGGACACCGAGCTCGCGGAGGTCTTCTTCGAGGCGTTCGCCCGGGGCGCGGCGGCCAACCTCCACGTCGTGCTGCACGCGGGGACGAACCTCCACCACATGACGGAGATCTGCTTCAAGGCGTTCGCGCGCGCCCTCCGCGCCGCGACCACGGTCGATCCGCGAGCGTCGGGCATCCCGTCGACGAAGGGCTCGCTCTGAGGCCGGAGGCGGCGCACGCGCTCCGCCCTCGACGCGCCCCGGTCACCGCTTCGTCGCGGCGATGACGACGTGCGGGTACGGCAGCACGTCCGGGACGCGCACCATGCGCACGTGGAAGCCGAGCGACGCGAGCATCTCGCCCCACTCGCGGTGGTGGCGGTAGCGGAGGGGCTCGTCCCAGCCCACCATGACGCGGTCGAGCAGGCGCGTGAACTCGAGGCCGAACGCCGGCACGGTCGTGATGTCCTTCACGACGAGCACGCCCCGCGGCGCGAGCAGGTCGCGGAGGCGCGTCAGCATCGGCAGCTGGTCCTCCTCCGGGATGTGGTGCATCACGTCGAGGACGTAGGCCCCCGCGAACGTCCCCTCGAGCGCCACGTCGCGCGCGTCGCCGGCGAGGAACGTGTTGCCGTCGAGCCCGACCGCCTCCGACACGCGCTCGGCCATCGCGATCCGGCGGGCGTTCGGGTCGACGCCGACGATGCGGCGCTCGGGCTGAGTCTGCCCGAAGTACGCGGCGAAGAGACCGAAGCCGCAGCCGATGTCGAGGATGCGCCCCTGATCGGGGAGCAGGAGGTCCATGACGCTGAGGAGCTTCGGCCGGAGGATCGAGAAGCGGATGTTGGCGTAGAGCCGCTCGACGGGCGGGAGCGCCCGCGCGATCCGCGCGATCGCCTCGCGCCCGTAGATCTCCGGCGCCTCGAAGCGCTGCGCCGACGGCTGCGGCCCGCGCGAGAGCGCGCGCATCAGGCGCGACGAGACGGGCTCGCGTTCGGGCATCGACATCGCCGCGGCGAATAGCACGGTCACCGAAGGCGGTCACGGCCGCCGTCGGCGACGCCCGACGTCGCGAGCGCGGCTCAGAGGACGACGGCGATCGCCGCGGCGACCACCGCGACGCCGAGCACCAGCACGGCCGCCGCGAGGCCGAGGCCCTTCGCGACCGCGTCCTCGTCGGCGCACGCGAGCGCGGCCTCGTAGAGCTCGACGTCCTGCGGGCGGCGCGCGCGGGCGACCTTCAACCCGTCGCGGAGGATCCGCCTGCGAGCCAGCACGCGGAGGGCGTAGGTCGGGAGCTCACCGACCGCGTCCGGGACGATCCCGAAGCCGGCGAACGCCACGATGCCGGGGCGCGGATCGACGGCGGGCAGCGGGCCGATGGCCAGCGAGCTCACGGAGGTCGCGAGCTCCGTCGGCGGCGTCGCGAGCGCCTCGAGCTCGAGCGACGAGACCTGAGCGCGCCCGCTGCTCGGCGGGATCAGCGCCGGACGCGCGTCGCGGAGCTCGGCCGTTCGCGTCGACGACGGCGCCTGTACCGCCTCCATCGGGCGCGGCGTGAACCGGACCGACTGCGGGAGCTTGCCCCCGGCCATCGTCTCCTGCGCGCCGTGCCCCGCCGGCAGCGCGCCGAGCTCGAGCGCGACGGGCGGGTGCTCGGACGCGAGGAAGTCGAGGTCGTCGAGCATGCGACCGCTCGGCGGCGGCGTCGCGTCCTCGAACGGCCTGACGGCCGCCATCTTCAGCGTCCCCGTGCGACGCGGGCTGCTCGCGCTCGACACGCCGGCGACGTGAGCCCTCGACGCGGCGGCGACGTGGGCCCTCGACCCGCCGGCGACGTGGGCGCTCGACGCGCGGCGCTCGGGCGCGGCGCCGGGCCGGGCGTGCCGGACCGCGTTCATCGCCGGCAGCGTCGCCGGAGTCGCCGGCCGCTGGGCCCACATCTTCGTCGTCTCGCGCCGCGGCGCGATGACCCGGTACTCGCCCGATACGTCGCGGACCGACGACGCGTCCCCGCCGGCGTCGTCGACCGGCGCAGGCGCGTCGCCCCGCTGCGGGTTGCGTAGGATCGGCATCCGGACCGTTATGGGAGAACGGCCCGAACGCGCGCGGCTTAAGCGCGCCTCCCCTCGTCGACGCAGCTCAGCGTGACGGCTGCGCCGTGTCCCCGATGCGGCGGCCGGTGAACGTGGCGACGACCGGCTTCTCCTGGGCGGTCAGGTTGATCGCCGCGGTCCAGAAGCCGTGGTCGATGCGGTCGATGGTGGCGTCGAGCGGCCCGCCCGGCTCGGGCGCGTCCCACATCTGCGCGAACCCGTTCTTGAGGTCGAGGAACGGGATGTCGAGCTTCTTGATCCCGGCGCGGACGGCGGCGACGAGCAGGTCGAGGCCCGTCGTGCAGATCTGCTTGATGTCGGGCTTGTGGCCGACGCAGACGCCGGCGACGCAGCGCTTCGAGACGTTGTCGGCGAGCGCGTCGCAGTCGATCAGCTTGCCGACCGCGCCGCGGAGGTTGTTCGCGCCGAACTTGTCCTTGGCGAACTG
>JAHBWA010000320.1 GCA_019637195.1 Labilithrix sp.
CCACGTCGCGCGCGAGAGCGTGGTGGTGATCGCGCGCGACGCGATCCTCAGCGCGGGGGACCCGTTTCGCGCTGACGAGCCCGCGCGGCACAAGCTGCTCGATCTCGTCGGCGATCTCTACGCGCACGGCGGCCCGCCGTCGGGGACGGTGCGCGCGACGCGGCCGGGACACGCCGCGACGCACGAGGCGATGCGACGAGGGCTCGCGGGCGGGCTGCTGATGCTCACCCGCACGCGGTGATCGTCCGATCCACCCGTGAAACCCAGAGGTTACACGCGTGTAACAATTTAGGACGCAGAGTCGAGGACTTCCCGCTGTCGGGTGCGGCTCCCGGCGGCGGAACGGTTCGTGCGAAGATCGGCGCGATGCACCTTTCGAAGCGCGTGAGCTCGTGCGTGCTCCTGGTCGCGGGGGCTCTCGTGGTCGTGGGATGCGGTGGTGACGTCGGCGAGCCTGGTCAGGGCACGAACGCGTCGCGCTCGTCGGGCGCGGGAGGCGACGGCGACGAGGCGGACGCCGCGCCCGCCTCCGGCAAGAAGAAGCTGGGGGAGAGCGGGTGCGCCGCGGACGACGAGTGCGAGAGCGAGGTCTGCTTCAAGGGCAACTCGCAGAGCTTCTGCACCGTGCGCTGCACGACCGACGACGCGACGACGACGTGCGTAGCGCCGCTCTCCGGCAGCTGCAACAAACAGGGATTCTGCAAGCGCAACTGAGCGCAACTGAATGAAGCGCGCGCTCGGCCCGCTCCTCATCGCCGCCGCGCTCGTGACGTCTCCCCTCCGCGCGGAGGACCCTCCGCGCGAGCCGCCCGCGGATCCTGCCGCCGCTCCGCGCACCGGCGCGGAGCCTGCTGTCGCCGGAGGCGCCGCCGGCGAGCCTCCCGCCGGGGTGACGACGAGCGCGCCGGCGGGCAGCGCCGCGTCCACCGCCAAGGCGGACGAGCGCGAGCTCGAGGTGCGCGTCGTCGGCAGCCGCGCCGACGCGCTCCAGAAGGTCCCGGGATCGGGCACGGTCATCGGCGCGAAGGCGCTCGCGCGGGCGCAGCCGGTCGACACGGCCGAGGTGCTCCGCCGAGTCCCGGGCGTCCAGGTGCGCCAGGAGACGAGCGGCGGATCGCGCATCGACGTGAGCATCCGCGGGCTCGAGGCGGGACGCAGCCGTCGCGTGCTCATGCTCGAGGACGGGATCCCGATGGCGCTCAACCCGTACACCGAGCCCGACCTGAACCACGCGCCGATGATCGAGCGCTACCGCGCGATCGAGGTCGTGAAGGGGAGCGGCAACATCCTCTTCGGGCCGCAGACGCTCGCCGGGACGATCAACTTCGTCACGATCGCGCCGCCGGAGCGCCAGACGCTCGTGCTCGATCTCGACGGCGGCACCTACGGCTACGCCCGCGCGCTCGGCCGCTACGGCGACACCGTCGGGAGCGCGCGCTGGGTCACGCAGATCGTCCACCGCCGCGGCGACGGCTTCCGCGAGCAGCCGTTCGAGTCGACCAACGGCCTCGCCAAGATCGTCTTCCCCACGGGCAGGGACGGCGAGGCCGTCGTGCGGCTAGGGTTCCAGCGCGACGACGCCGCGTCCGACGACATCGGGCTGACGCGCGACATGTACCGGCGCGATCCACGGCGCGCGACGCTGTCGCCGTCGGCGCAGCTCGTCTTGAACCGCTACGACGCCGCGCTCATCCACGAGCAGCGCTTCTCGAGCGAGACGAAGCTCAAGTCGCTCCTCTACGGTTACGTCACCGATCGCGTCTGGCGGCGCCCCGACTGGGTCCGCGCGCCGTCTCCCGCCGAGCAGTACCCGCGCGTCGAAGGCGACACGAGCACGCCCGGCGGCGCCGTCTACTTCGGCGAAGGCAACACGGTGCTCGATCGCGCCTACGGCGTCATCGGCTTCGAGCCGCGCCTCGAGCATCGGATGAAGACGGCGTTCGTCGAGCACACGATCGACGTCGGCGGTCGCGTGCTCCGCGAAGAGGCGCGCTACCAGCAGCGGAGGGGCGGCTACCCCGAGACCTACGCAGGCTCGCTCGAGTTCGAGCAGCGTCGCCAGAGCTGGGCCGCCGCCGCGTACGTGCAGGACCGGATGGCGTTCCGCGACGACCTGCTCGTGACGCCGGGGATCCGCGTCGAGCACGTCACCGCGGAGACCTTCACGCTCCGCGAGGCCGGCGCCGACACCTTCGACGCCGGCTCCAAGCCGAGCACCGGCGTCATCCCCGGCGTGGGCATGGTCTACGGGACCAAGCGCGCGAACGTCTTCGGCGGAGTGCACTTCGGCTTCGCGCCGCCTCGGATCACGTCGTCGGTGAGCGCGCGCGGCCGCCCGCAGGCGCTGAGGGGCGATCGCGGGATCAGCTACGAGCTCGGCGGGCGCGGCGAGGCCACGCGCTGGCTCCGCGGCGAGGCCACGGGGTTCCTCTCGAACTACTCGAACCAGGTGGCGGTCAACCCGTCGGCGACGGGGGAGGGCGCGCTCGCCGACGTCGGCGCCACGAACATCGCCGGCGCGGAGAGCGGGCTCCTGGTGGCGCTCGACAAGCTGCTCCACCTCGGCACGGTCGTCGAGCTCGGCGCGCGCTACACCTACGCCCGCGCGACGTTCCGCTACGGCCAGTTCGCCGGGAACCTCCTGCCGTATGCGCCGGAGCACTCGTTCAATACGAACCTCGACGTCGAGCACCGGACAGGGCTCGGCGGGCAGGTCGCGTACGCGTTCGTCGGTCCGCAGTTCGCCGACGGCGCGAACACGCGCAGCGAGGACGTCTACGGCTTGGTGGGCGTCCTCGAGTCACGTCACATCGTCGACGCCATGCTCCACTACCGGCACCGGCCGAGCGGCCTCACGCTGCGCCTCTCGGTGAAGAACCTCCTCGACAGCACCTACGTGATCGCGCGGAGGCCCGAGGGGATCTTCGCCGGACCGTACCGGCAGATCCTCCTCGGGCTGCGCTGGGAGTGGGAGGGCCGCGCCCGCGAGCGAGACTGACCGCGCGAGGCGGCCAGGGGCGCGCGACCCGCACCGAGGCGGGCTATCGCCTCGACGCGGTCGATCTCCAGCGATCGCGCGCGACGCGCCGTCACATGTCGTCGTCGAGGCGGTCGACGGCGGCCTCGAGGTCGTCGAGGCTCTTGTCGAGCTTGG
>JAHBWA010000321.1 GCA_019637195.1 Labilithrix sp.
TGGTCGGGTTCAGCGCGCTCCACCCGGGATCGGGAGAGACGTGGCCGTCGTCCGCGAGATCGAAGAAATGGTAGAGCTCGTGGTGGAGGCTCCGCACGAGATCGCTCTCCGCGCTCGAGACGTCGATGAGGAGCAGCCCACCGACGTTGGGCAGCGACGGGACCGGCATCTCGTTCTCGGCGAGGCCGTCGGTGAGCACCACCCCGGCGAGCCGGACGCCGCGGAGGAACGCCGTCGGGTAGCGCCCGAGCTCGCGCGAGACGACCGCGGAGCCTCGGGCGAGCTGCTCCGCGGAGGGCGGGCGCCCGTGCACCGGGCCGTTCGCGAGCGCGAGCGAAAACGGCTTCGCCGACTCGAGCAGCGGGACGCCGTTCGTCTGGCTCCGCACGACGAAGCCGAAGCTCGCCGCGTCGCTCGGGAGCGCCGGCCGCTCGTCCGAGGCGCCCTCGGCGCTGCGAGCGGCGACGATTCCCATTCCTCCCGTGAGCGCGAGCGCGGCGAGCACGAAGAGGGCGGGCGGCGAAAGCCTCACCTGCCGGAGCATAGCAAACCGCGCGCACGTGCCCGCCCACGCTGAAAGTGATATTGAAATTCAAATTCATTAACGCTAGAGGACCGAGCTGATGATCGACGACGCGTGCGCGCCGCCGCAGTTCGACGCCACGTGGCGCCGCCTCTCGGACGAAGGCAACCTCGCCGCCGCGAGCGATCCGGCGCGCGCGCGTCGTGCCTACGAGGAGGCCATCGTCGAGGCGGAGCGTCTCCTCGCGGCGGCGGAGGCTCCCGGCAGCGCGAATGCGCTCGTCGAGGCGGCTCCGGTCCTCGTCGTCATCGCGTGCCAGAACGCTGCGCAGCTCGAGCGTCGCCGCGGGGCGACCGGGGCCGCGGCGACGCTCGTCGCCCGCGCCTTCGACCGCATCGTGGCGACCGCGGCCGCGCCGCGCGCGCCGCGCCGGCTCCGCGAGAGCTGCGCGGACAACCTCAAGCATGTCCTCGAGGCGGTGATCGAGGACCTGCCCGCGGGCGACGTCGAGGGCCTCCGTCCTTTCGTCGAGCGGGCCATGGCCGCATGGCTCGCGGTTCGCCGCTCGGCGGACGATCCCGCCGGGGCGCGCGCGACCCTCGCGTCCGGCTCGGCGGCGCCTCGCGCGACGCCGGATCGGAAGGCGTCATGAAGATCCAGCCGCGCACTCCTCCGCAACCCCGACGGTAGCCACATGTCACTCAAGTTCACGACCGAGCGCATCCTCTCCGTTCACCACTGGACCGATCGCCTCTTTTCCCTGACGTGCTCGCGGAGCGCAGGCTTTCGCTTCGTCAATGGGCAGTTCGTCATGATCGGCCTCGAGGTGGAGAGCCGGCCGCTCGTCCGCGCGTACTCGATGGCGAGCGCGAACTACGAAGACTCGCTCGAGTTCTTCTCCATCAAGGTCGCCGACGGCCCGCTCACGTCGCGCCTCCAGCACGTGAAGGTCGGCGACGCGCTCCTCGTCGGGGCGCGCCCGACCGGGACGCTGGTCGTCGGGAACCTCCGGTCCGGACGAACGCTCTGGCTGCTCGCGACCGGGACGGGGCTCGCCCCGTTTCTCAGCATTATCAAGGATCCGGAGACCTACGAGCGCTTCGAGCGCGTCGTCCTCACGCACACCTGCCGGCAGGTCGACGAGCTCGCGTACGCGTCATTCATCCAGCACGAGCTCCCCGCCAGCCCGCTCCTCGGTGAGCTCATCAAGCCGCGCCTCCTGTATTACCCCACCGTGACGCGTGAGGCGTTTCGCACGACGGGGCGGATCACCGACCTCATCGCGAGCGGCAAGGCGTTCCGCGATCTCGGCCTCCCGGAGCTCGACCGCTCGAGCGACCGCGTCATGCTCTGCGGCAGCCCGGAGATGTTGAAGGAGACGTCGGCCCTGCTCGAGGCGCGGGGCTTCGAGGAGGGCAACAGCGGCGAACCGGGGGACTACCTCGTCGAGAAGGCGTTCGTCGCGAAGTAGCGTCCGCGCTCGACCGCCGGCGCGTGACGGGCTTCCGGGGTACGGGTACGCAGCGACGGCCGCGCTGGGCGCGGCGGAGCCGCCGTCGGCTGTCGCCCGGGTCGACGAGCGTGCGGCCGCGTCGGCGGCGCGCCGGCGAACCGCCGCGCGGCGGGGCGCGCCAAACTCGCCCGGACCGAGCGCCTCGGGTTAGAAGCGAGGCGTGCGGATCGTCTTCGCGCTCTCGGTCCTGGCGCTCCTCGGGGGTTGCAGTCGCGGCTCGATCTCCGGCGGCGCGCCGGAGGTGTCCGCGGTCGAGACGAGCGCCGCCAGCGTCGAGCTCGACGCCGGCTTCGTCAGCGCCGCGGCCGAGCTGGCGGTGCCCGTGGTCGAGAGCGGCGGCGCGAGGCCGCTCGTCGCTCCGGAGCCCGCGGGCGCGCGCCACGACGTGCCCGCGGGCACGCTCGCGAGCGGCAGCGCGCCGGGCGACGAGGGACGCGTCGCGGCGTTCGAGCCGGCGCTCGTCGGCGTGAAGCTGGGCGCGTTCGCCATCGACGCGCTGCCGTTCCCGAACGATCCGGCCGCGGCCCCCGTGCTCGTGAGCTCGCAGGGCGAGGCCGCGCGGATGTGCCGCGAGCGCGGCGCGCGGCTCTGCACCGAGCTCGAGTGGGAGCGGGCGTGCAAGGGGCCGGGCGACGATCGCTTCGCGACCGGCCCGGTCTGGAACGACGCCTGCGACCGCGCGCCTTCGCGCTGCGCGTCCGGCTTCGGCGCGCGCGCGATGGGCTTCATGCGCGAGTGGACGGACAGCTCTGCCGTCTGGAAGGGGGACGCCGCGAGCCCCGTCGTTCGCGGAGGGCCGGGCGGCGCGCGGCGGTGCGGCGCCCGCGCGAGCGCGACGGCGGGCGACGCCCCCGCGCAGATGGCGTTCCGCTGCTGCCACGGAGCGCGCAATGACGTCGAGGTGGCGCCTGTCGCGTCGCGGCCGGCCTTCCGCAAGACCGATCTGTCCGCGGAGGACCTCGCGCGGATCTTCGCGGACATCCCCGAGCTGTCGCACGTCCGCGAGAACATCCGCCTCTACGGCGATCCCGAGGTGAAG
>JAHBWA010000322.1 GCA_019637195.1 Labilithrix sp.
GCCAGCGCAAAGAACGCCTTCGCGACGTGGCGTTCGTCGCCCATCGGCGTCCGCGCGCGCATCTTCCTGAGGTACCAGTCGCTCATCCGCGAGCACATGAAGGAGATCGCGGCGCTGCTCACCAAGGAGCAGGGCAAGACGCTGGCCGACGCCGAGGGCGACGTCTTTCGAGGCCTCGAGGTCGTCGAGCACGCGGCGAACATCGGCACGCTCCAGATGGGCGAGCTCGCGAACAACGTCGCCACCGGCGTAGACACGTACAGCATCCTCCAGCCCCTCGGCGTGTGCGCGGGGATCACGCCGTTCAACTTCCCGGCGATGATCCCGCTCTGGATGTTCCCGATGGCGATCGCCTGCGGGAACACTTTCGTGCTCAAGCCCTCGGAGCAAGATCCGATGTGCACGATGCGGCTCGTCGAGCTCGCGCTCGAGGCGGGCCTCCCGCCCGGCGTGCTCAACGTCGTGCACGGCGGCGCGTCCGTGGTCGACGCGCTCTGCGATCACCCCGACGTCGCGGCCGTCTCCTTCGTCGGCTCGACGCGCGTAGGCACCCACGTCTACGAGCGAGCGACGCGCGCGAAGAAGCGCGTGCAGTGCATGATGGGGGCGAAGAACCACGCGATCGTCCTCCCTGACGCGAACAAGGAGCACACGCTGAACGCGCTCGTCGGCGCGGGCTTCGGAGCCGCGGGGCAGCGCTGCATGGCCGCGTCGGTCGCCGTGCTCGTCGGCGACGCAGAGGGGTGGATCCCGGCGCTGGTGGAGCGCGCCGAGAAGCTCACCGTGGGCGACGGCGCGGCCGCGGGGACCGACGTAGGTCCGCTCATCTCGCGCGCCGCGAAGGAGCGCGTCGAGTCTCTCATCGCGCGCGGCCAGGCGGAGGGCGCCAAGCTCGAGCTCGACGGACGCCGCCCGCGCGTCGCCGTGGCGGTCGAGGAGGGCAACTTCGTCGGGCCGACCATCTTCTCCGGCGTCAAGCCCGGGATGGCGGTCTACGACGAGGAGATCTTCGGCCCGGTCCTGTGCATCGCGAGCGCCGCGAACCTCGACGAGGCGATCGCTCTCGTCAACGCGAACCCCAACGGGAACGGCACCGCGATCTTCACGCAGTCCGGCGCCGCCGCGAGGAAGTTCCAGGAAGAGATCGACGTCGGACAGGTCGGGATCAACGTGCCGATCCCCGTCCCGGTGCCGCTCTTCTCCTTCACCGGCTCGCGGGCGTCGAAGCTCGGGGACCTCGGACCCTACGGCAAGCAGGTCGTCCTCTTCTACACACAGACGAAGACCGTCACGGCGCGCTGGTTCGACGATTCGAGCGTCTCCGGCGGCGTCAACACCACCATCAACCTCCGCTGACCGATGAACTTCGAGCTCACCGAGACGCAGCGGTCCCTGCAGCGCGAGGCGCGCGCGTTCGCGGAGCGCGAGGTGGTCCCTCACGCCGCGCGCTGGGACAGCGCATCGGTGTTCCCGCGCGAGACGATCTTTCGCGCGGGGCAGCTGGGGCTCTGCGGCCTCTACGCGGAGGAGCGCCACGGCGGACGCGGGCGGAGCCGGCTCGACGCCACGATCGCCTTCGAGGAGCTCGCCGCGGCGTGCCCTTCGACCGCGGCCTTCATCACGATCCACAACATGGCCGCGTGGGTGATCACGCAGTGGGCGAGCGCCGACGTGGCCGCTCGCTGGGCGCGGCAGCTGACGAGCGGTCGCTCGCTCGCGTCCTACTGCCTGACGGAGCCGCACGCAGGCTCGGACGCGGCGTCGCTCTCGACGACCGCGACCCGCGACGGCCACGAGTTCGTCCTCGACGGGACGAAGGCGTTCGTCTCGGGCGCGGGGGCGACCGACGCTCTCCTCGTCCTGGCTCGCACCGGGGAAGCCGGACCGCGCGGCGTCTCCGCGTTCCTGGTCCCCGCGGACACGAAGGGCGTCACCTTCGGCCGCGACGAGGACAAGCTCGGGTGGCACAGCCAGCCGACGCGATCGATCACCTTCGATGGGGTCCGCGTACCTCGGGATCACCTCCTCGGAGAGGAGGGCGAGGGGTTCCGCATCGCGATGAAGGGGCTCGACGGCGAGCGCGTCAACATCGCGACCTGCTCGGTCGGGGCGGCGCAGGCCGCGCTCGACGCCTCGCGCCGGTACATGAACGACAGGCGTCAGTTCGGGCGCCCGCTGGCGAGCTTCCAGGCGCTCCAGTTCAAGCTCGCGGACATGGCCACCGAGCTCGTCGCTGCGCGGCAGATGGTGCGCTTCGCTGCGACGAAGCTCGACCGCGACTCGCCCGACGCCACGGTCTACGCGGCCATGGCGAAGCGGGTCGCACCGACGCGGGCTTTCGCATCTGCAACGAGGCGCTCCAGATCCACGGTGGCTACGGCTACACGCGCAGGTTCCCGCTCGAGCGGTTCCTGCGTGACACCCGCGTGCATCAGATCCTCGGCGGAACCAACGAGATCATGCGCGTGATCGTCTCGCGCCGGGTGCTTCACGACGGAACGAACGAGGTGCTCCATGGAATTTGAGCTCTCGGAGGAGCAGCGCTCGTTCCAACGGACCGCCCGCGAGTTCGCCGCCGCCGTCGTCGCGCCCCACGCGGCGCGCTGGGACGCCGAGCGGACCTTCCCGCGCGACGTGATCGCTCAGGCCGGCGAGCTCGGCTTCTGCGGCCTCTATTCGGCGGAGGCGTACGGCGGGCTCGGCCTCGGCCGGCTCGACGCCACGATCGTCTTCGAGGAGCTCGCTGCCGCGTGCGCGTCGACGACGGCGTACCTCACGATCCACAACATGTCGACGTGGATGGTCACCCGCTGGGCGCGGGCCGCCGTCGCCGCGCACTGGGGCCCACGGCTGACATCGGGCGCCGCGCTCGCGTCGTACTGCCTGACGGAGCCGGCGGCCGGCTCGGACGCCGCGTCGCTCTCCACCAGGGCGTCGCGCGTCGAAGGCGGCTGGCGTCTCGACGGCGCCAAGGCGTTCATCTCCGGCGCCGGCGCGACCGACGTGCTCGTGGTGATGGCGCGCACGGGCGGCGAAGGCGCGAAGG
>JAHBWA010000323.1 GCA_019637195.1 Labilithrix sp.
CTTCCGGGTCGCCGTGCTCCCGAGCACGAAGGTCCGCGCGCAGCCGGTGCCCTCGACCGCGACCGTCGCGGTCCCGGTGTCGTCCTGGATCGTCGTCGCCGACTCGGGCGCCTCGCCGCTCGCCACCACGCACTCGGGGACGTCGAACCGCGGACCGTCGACGCCGCCCGCGTCGACGCCGGGCGCCGTGACCTCTCCGCTGTCCGGCCGATCGTTCGGCGCCTCCGCCGGGGGATCGGACGCGCACGCGGCTCCGGTTGACACCGCGGCGACCAGCAAACCGAACAGCGTGCGCCTCATCGGCCGACGCCGTAGCACGCCTCGAAGGCGACGCCAGAGATAAGTGACTCAGATCTGAGTCACGGATTCGTCCCCGCGCGCCGCGTGGCGTACAATGGCGCGCGGTGACTCGACGGCTCTTGCACGGCGCCCTCGTGGGCGCGCTCGGCGCGTCGCTCCTCTTTTGCAACGCGGCGCGTCGTGAGGCCCTGCCCGCGGCGCCGATCGTGGCGAACGACGCGGCCCCGCCCCCGGCGATCGCCCTGCCGTCGGTCCCGACCGACGCCGGCTCCGTCGCGCCGCCCGTGCTCGACGAGGACGCGCTCCGCTGGGCCCCGATCGACGCGATCGTCCAGGCGGCGATCGACGGCGCGAAAATGCCCGGCTGCATGGTGGTCGTCGGGCGGCACGACGACGTCCTCTTCGAGCGCGCCTACGGCTCGCGCGCGCTCCTGCCCGAGCGCGCGCCGATGACGCCCGAGACGCTGTTCGACCTGGCGTCGCTCACGAAGCCGATCGCGACGGCGACGAGCATCATGATCCTCGTCGATCGCGGTCAGGTCGACCTCGACGCCCGCGCGTCGCGCTACGTCCCCGAGCTCGCGCGTCTGCCGGCGTTCACGGTCCGGCAGCTCCTCCTCCACACGAGCGGCCTGCCGGCGGCGACGCCCCTCACCGACTGGTCGACCGATCGCGCCGAGGTCATCCGGCGCATCGCGGCCCTCGCGCCGAAGGCGCAGCCCGGCGAGCGGTTCAACTACTCGGACGTCGGCTTCGTCGTCCTGCAGGAGATCGTCCAGCGCGTGAGCGGCAAGGAGCTCGCGTCGTTCGCGTCGGAGGAGGTGTTCGCGCCCCTGGGGATGAAGGACACGGGCTTCTTGCCGTCGCCCGAGCTCCGCGTCCGCGCGGCGCCGACCGAGCAGCGCGACGGCGGCTTCATGATCGGCGAGGTCCACGATCCGCGCGCGTTCGCGCTCGGCGGCGTCGGCGGACACGCGGGCGTGTTCTCGACCGCCCACGATCTGTCGCGCTTCGCGCGCGCGATGCTGGCGCAGGGCGAGCTCGATCACAGGCGCCTCTTCGCGACCAAGACGTTCGAGCGCTTCGTCGCGCGCCACGACACGTCGAAGGGCGGACGCGCGCTCGGCTGGGACGTGGACAGCACGTTCGCCACCCACCGGAGCGGCCTCTTCTCGACGAAGGCGTTCGGCCACGGCGGCTACACCGGCACCGTGATGTGGATCGATCCGGAGCGCGATCTCTTCGTGATCTTCCTCTCGAACCGGGTCCACCCCGACGGCAAGGGCGCGGTGAACCCCGTCGTCGCCGAGATCGCGACCTTGGCGGTGAGCGCGGCCGAGGTGAAGACGGGCATCGACGTCCTCCGCGCCGAGTCGTTCGAGCGCCTCCGCGGCGCTCGCGTCGGGCTCGTCACCAACGCGAGCGCGCGCGCGAAGGACGGGAAGACGACGATCGACGTCCTCCGCGCCGCGGCTCCGGCGGTCACGCTCGCCGCGATCTTCACGCCCGAGCACGGGCTCGGCGGGGATCGCGAGGGCAAGATCGCCGACGGCACGCACCAGGGCGTGCCGGTGGTGAGCCTCTACGGAGATCGCTTCACGCCGACGTCCGACAGCCTCACGGGCATCGACACCCTCGTCTTCGATCTGCAGGACGTCGGGATGCGCTTTTACACCTACGCGTCGACGATGAAGGGCGCGATGAAGGTCGCAGCGGAGCGGCGCCTGCGCTTCGTCGTGCTCGATCGACCGAACCCGATCGGCGGCGCCGACGTGCAGGGACCGGTGCTCGCCGAGGCCGACGTGAAGGGCTTCGTCAACCACCACGCGCTGCCGCTCCGGCACGGCATGACGATGGGCGAGCTCGCGCGCCTCTTCGCCGCCGACGACGGGCTCGACCTCGAGCTCGAGGTCGTGAAGACGATCGGCTGGCGTCGTAAGGAGACGTTCGACCGCACGGCCCTCGCCTGGACCGCGCCCTCACCCAACCTGCGATCGCTCCGCTCCGTCGCGCTCTACCCGGCCATCGGCGTGCTCGAGAGCACGAACGTGTCGGTCGGACGCGGTACCGACATGCCGTTCGAGCTCGTCGCCGCGCCGTGGATGGACGGCCCCGCCGTGGCGAAGCGCCTGAACGAGGCCGCGATCGCAGGCGTCGCCTTCGAGCCGCTGACGATCACGCCGAAGTCGAGCGTACACGCGAACAAGCGGTGCCGCGGCGTTCGGGTCACGGTGAACGACCCTACGCGGTTCGAGCCGATCCGGACCGCGATCGCGATCGCCGCCGTGCTCCGTGAGCTCCATCCCGACGACTGGAGCTTCGACGGGATGGAACGCATGCTGCGGCACCCGCCGGCGATGGACGCCATCCGCGCGGGCAAGGGGCTCGCGGACGTGGAGGCGACCTGGGCGCGCGATCTCGCGACCTTCAAGGCCCGGCGCGAGCGGTTCCTCCTCTACAAGTAGCCCGGGCGTAACCGCGCAGCCACAGCGCTGGTGTGAGCCTGGCACCCCGCACGACTCGCGGGTCATGGTCGGCCCCGCGCCGATCCAGCCGCGTGCGCGGGATCCCGGGCCCTCGGCGCCGGGTACGCGACTTGCTCAGGCGGTGGCCGACCGGGCGGCCGACGGGGCGGCTCCCGACGACGCAGTGGCCCCTGCCCGCGGACGCCTCCGCGTTCCGCTTCCCCTCTGCACACTGTCCGTGGACAC
>JAHBWA010000324.1 GCA_019637195.1 Labilithrix sp.
CGCACGGCCAGCGCGCGGTCACCGAGGTGGCGCTGCGGGCGACGCGCGGAGAGCGCACGCTGCTCGATCTGGTGCTCGCGACCGGCCGCACCCACCAGGCTCGCGTGCAGCTCGCGAACGCGGGCGCCCCGATCGCGGGCGACGTCCTCTATCGAGGCAGCGCGGCCCCGCGCCTGATGCTCCACGCCGTGGCCCTCGAGCTGGCGCACCCGCGCACGAACGACCGCCTCGTCGTCCGCGACGACCTCGCGCGCGTGGAGATGGACGCCTGGCTCGAGCGCGGCGATCTGGGCTACGGCGTCTACGACGATCGCGCCGCGCTCGACCGCGCGCTCGCGCTCGCGGTCGAGCGGCGCTGGGCGCTCGGACGGAGCGCCGATCGCGATCCGCCGGAGCGCAAGACGACCGCCTTCCGCCTCGTGAACGAGGAGGGGGACGCGCTGCCCGGGCTCGCGGTGGACGTCTACGGCGACCACCTCGTCGCGCAGATCTACGTCTCGGACGAGTGGGAGGTCGCGGGCCGGCGCGAGCGGATGCTCGACGCCCTCGACGCGCTCGGGTTCGACGGCGTCTACCTGAAGCTCCGTCCCAGGCAGGCGAACGTGCTGGTCGACACGCGCCGCGACGATCTCGCCCCGCGCGCGCCTGTCCGCGGATCGGCGGCCCCGGACGAGCTCGTCGTCCACGAAGAGGGCGCGCCGTTCGCGGTGCGCCTCGGCGACGGCCTGTCGACCGGGATCTTCCTCGACCAGCGGCTCAACCGTCGCGCGGTCCGGCAAAGCGTGCGCGGCGCCGCCGTCGCGAACTTGTTCTCGTACACCTGCGCGTTCAGCGTCGTCGCCGCGCTCGGCGGCGCGCGGCGGACGGTGAGCGTCGACGCCTCGCTCGCGGCGCTCGAGCGAGGCCGCGCCGGCTACGCGCTCGCGGGCGCCTCGCTCGGGCGTGAGCACGCGTTCGCGGGGGAGGACGCCTTCTCCTGGCTCGCGAAGGCCGCGAAGAAGGAGGAGCGGTTCGACCTCGTCATCGTCGACCCTCCGAGCTACTCGTCGACGAAGAGGCGCCGCTTCGTCGCGGAGAGCGACTACGACGAGCTCATCGCGCTCGCCGCCGCGATCGTCGCGCCGGGTGGGCGGATCCTCGCGTGCTGCAACCATCGCGGGATGGCGCGACAGAAGCTCCGGCGCCTCGTGCACGAGGGGGCGCGCGCCGCGGGCCGCGAGGTCGTGCAGCTGAAGGACCTCCCCGACGCGCCCGATTTCCCTGGCGCGGGCTGGCGCGAGCCCCACATGAAGAGCCTCCTGCTCACGCTCCGCTGACGGCGGCGACCCGCCCGCCTTGCCCCGAAAGAGCCGAGATCTCCGCGGGCTGCGGGCGTATGCCCCCCGGGGCACGGTCCCGCACCGGCGAGCCGGGGCGAGCGACGCGCGATCTGTGCGCTGGTTCTTCGCCCCGGTCCTGTAAGGCCGTCGCTTCGCCTCCGTTTCCTCACGCACTGGAGGCCGCGATGGTGTCGAAGAAGAAGATCGGTCTGTTCCTCTCGATGGTGATGCTCCTCGCCGGTTGCGGCGGCGGCCTCGGCGGCGGGCGAGCCAAGAGCGCGAGCGGTTCGGGCGGCGAGCCGCGTGCCGAGGCGCAAGCGTACTCCCCGAGCCAGCACGCGGCCGAGCCGGGCAGCGCCGCGGCCCCGTCGGCGGCGTTCGCCGACGCCGAGGCGACGCAGCCGTCGCCAGCGCCTCCGCCGCATAGCCAGGAGCGGTCGGCTTCCGCGCGCGAGCCCTCGCCGGACAGCCGCCCCGGGCTCGGGACCGAGTGGGGCGAGACCCGGACCTCGCGCGTGCACGACGTCACGTTCGTCCGCGACTCGAGCCGGCCCTTCGCGCTCGCGACGCTGCACTACAACGATCGCCGCGGCGTCGACGCGATGGCGAGCCTCCACGCGCAGCGCGAGAGCCATCGCGACGTCGCGGCCGGCGGCGGCGCGGTCACGATCGCGATCAAGGACGCGAGCGGCACGCCGCTCGAGGCGGTGCGCGTCGGCGATCGCACGATGGTCGTCGGTCAGGCCGGCCAGCGGTACTCCGTCGTCCTCACGAACCACACGAACCACCGCTTCGAGTCCGTCGTGACGGTCGACGGCCTGGACGTCATCAACGGCAAGCCCGGGACGGCCGAGAACCGGGGCTACGTCCTGCTCCCGTTCGCGACGCTGGAGATCGAGGGCTTCCGCCAGAGCGCCAACGCCGTGGCGGCCTTCCGCTTCGCGGCCGTCGGGGAGTCGTACGCGGCGCAGACCGGCTCGGCCCGCAACGTCGGCGTGATCGGCGTCGCGTTCTTCGGTGAGCGCGGAGACTCGTTCGTCTCGCAGAACGAGCTTCGTCTGCGCGACACCGCGAGCCCGTTCCCGGCCGATCCGCGCTTCGCGCAGCCCCCGCGCCGCTGAGCTCCCGACGGTCCAGCGCGACGCGAGGCGGCCGCGGAGCGCGTCGTCCGCGTCGCGCCCGGCGTCGGGATCCATCGCCGCTCCTGGAGCCCGACCGCGCTCACTCCCCGCCGGCAGGGCGGCCGTTGGAGGTTGACGTCGGGGGCCCTTTGTCGTCCTCTCCGGTGCGCGTGGCGAAGGACGACGACCTGCTGCCGAAGCGGAAGGTGACGAGCGCGGCGAAGCCGTCCTCGAGGGCGAGCGCCGGCGCCTCCGCGGGGCTGCGTGCGAGGCGGATCGCTCGGCTCGCCGGCGTCCTGCTCGGCGGGTTCGTCACGCTCGTCGGTATGATGTCGCTCGTCGGCCTCCTCACGGACTCGTTCTGGGTGCGCCTCGTCGTCGCGCTCGTGGTCGTGGTGGGCTTCCCCGCGTTCGTCTCGGACCGCGTCCTCAAGCGCACGAGCCTCGGCG
>JAHBWA010000325.1 GCA_019637195.1 Labilithrix sp.
TAACTGCTGGCTCTACTCCCACGCGAGCTGGGCGGAGTCGATGCACAAGTCGGCGACCGGCGAGGAGTTCGACATCTCGCAGTCGTACTGGACGTACTGGCACTGGTTCGATCAGATCGCGGGCGGGTTCTCCTCGCAGATCTCGACCGGCGGCAACTACACGACGGCGAACAACATCGTCCGCAAGTACGGCCTCATGGCGGAGAAGGACTTCATCTTCGCCGACACGCTGAACGAGATGTCGAACCGGCAGAAGTCCGCGCTCGACGCGCTGAACCTGTCGCTCAAGTCCGGCGCGCTGCAGGAGCCCGCCTCGCGCCGCGACAAGAAGAAGCTCCGCGAAGAGATGGACCGCGCCTGGGGCCTCTCGGCCGAGCAGAGCGCGCTGCTCGATCAGGTCTTCGGCGAGACGGTGTCGCGCACGCTGACCGGCTCGGCCAGCGTCGCCGGCACGCCGATCATCCGGGCGCAGGACTTCGACGTCAGCTATTCGTCCGGACCGAACCGCGCTCGCCAGACGCGCAAGCTCTCGCAGGCGATGAGCGAGTGGCGCCAGGTGTTCTACTCGAGCGGCGATCGCCGCGGCTTCCTCCAGCGCGTGCAGCGCGCGCTCCACGCCGAGCAGCCCGTGATCATCACGTGGTTCGTCGACTTCAACGCGATGGAGAACCGCGAGGGTGAGCTCCGCGGCTCCTTCAACATGAAGACCCTCGGCGATTTCGGCCCGGGCAGCCAGGGTGGCCACATGACCGTGCTCCAGGACTACCAGGCGAAGCTCGCCGACGGCACGGTCCTCGAGGCGGGCGTGACGCTCGACCCGAGCAAGCGCAGCGACAAGCGTCTGCTCGACCGCGCGCTCGACACGCGCACCCAGATCCAGTTCCTCCGCGTGAAGAACTCGTGGGGCTCCGCCCGCGTGGACCGCGCCTTCGCGCCCGGCATGCCCGGCTACCACGATCTCCACCTCGACTACCTGAACGGTCCGGTGAAGCGCTGCACGACCAAGGCGGACGGCTCGACGGACACGTCGAACTGCCCGTTCGATCACACGCCGCTGCAGAACGTCGTCCTGCCGCCGGGCTACTGATCGCCGGGCCGGGAGTCGCCGAGCGTGGCCTGCTCGCCAGGTCGCGCCGGCGCGTCGGACCGCGCGGGCGCATCCGGCGGTTCGGACCGCGCGGGCGCGTCCGGCGGCTCGGACCGCGCGGGCGCGTCGTGGTCGAGCCGGCACGTCGGGTTTGTGCCCCGCACGACAACGCGGCATCCTTGCGGCGTGAGTCGGCGCCGATCGCTCCGGTCCTCGTTCGCGCTGGCGCTCGCGCTGGCGGCCGCGTGCAGCGGCGATCCCCCGCCCGCGGCTCCGTCCGGGCCGTGCATCCCGCCTCCGAGGCCGGTCGGCGCGACCGTCGGGCTCGCGCCGGCGCTCGGGGATCTCCGGTTCACCGCGCCGATCGAGCTGATCGAGGGCCCAGGCCGGCGCTTCTACGTCGTCGAGCAAGGCGGCGTCATCAAGGTCGTGGCCCCCGGCGGCGGCGAGCCCACCGTCGCGCTCGACATCTCGGGGCGGATCGTCGCCGGCGGCGAAGCGGGGCTCCTCGGGCTCGCGTTCGATCCGAAGTTCGCCGAGAGCGGATTCGCGTACCTGTATTTTACAGAGAATATCGATCCCAAGCCGGGCTTCGTCTTCCAGGACATCGTCGCCCGCGTGACGAGCGCCGACGGCGGCGCGACCTTCGACCCCGCGACGATCGAGATCCTCCTCGCCGTCGACGATCCGTTCGCGAACCACAACGGCGGCCACGTCGCCTTCGGTCCCGACGGCATGCTCTACGTCGGCATCGGAGACGGCGGCTCGAGCGGCGATCCGCAGGGCAACGCGCAGAACAAGGACACGCTCCTCGGCAAGCTCCTCAGGATCGATCCGCACGGCGGCGCGCCGTATGGGATCCCGGCGTCGAACCCCTTCGCCGCCGGCGGCGGGCGTCCGGAGATCTACGCCTACGGCCTCCGCAACCCTTGGAAGTTCAGCTTCGACATGGTCACGGGGGACCTGTGGCTCGCCGATGTCGGGCAGAGCCGCCACGAGGAGATCAACCGCGTCGTCCTCGGCGGGAACTACGGCTGGAACATCCGCGAGGGGAAGCACTGCTACGAGTCGCCGGGCTGCCCGACCGAGGGGCTCATCGATCCGGTCGCCGAGTACCCGCGCTCGGAGGGGATCAGCGTCACGGGCGGCTACGTGTACCGCGGCAAGTCGATCCCGTCGCTCGAGGGGCACTTCGTCTACGGCGACTTCGGCACGGGCAACATCTGGGGCCTCGACGGGCTCGGGCAGACGAAGGGGGCGCTCTTGACGCCGTCGAACCTCAAGATCTCGACGTTCGGGCAGGACGCCGACGGCGAGGTCTACGTCGTCGACTACGCCAGCGGAGCCGTGAAGAAGCTCGTGGCCGCGGACGCCGGCCCACCCGATCCCGAGGTGCGCATCACCGGCGAGCGGCTCGGGGAGACCGGCTGCGTCGATCCGCGGAACCCGACGCGCGCGCCGACGACGGCGATCGCCTACAGCGTGAACAGCCCGCTCTGGTCCGACGGCGCCGACAAGGCGCGGTGGCTCTTCGTCCCCGAGGACCAGAAGATCGGCGTCGGCCCCGACGGTGACTTCGACGTCCCGCCGGGGAGCGTCGCCGTGAAGACGTTCACCGTGCTCGGCAAGCGCGTCGAGACGCGCCTCTTCGTGCGCTACGACGACGGCGGGTGGGCCGGCTACTCGTACGAGTGGGCCGACGACCAGAGCGACGCGTTCCTCCTCACCGAGGGCAAGACGAAGGAGCTGCCGGGCGGCGGCAGCTGGTACTTCCCGTCGCGCAGCGAGTGCTTCGCGTG
>JAHBWA010000326.1 GCA_019637195.1 Labilithrix sp.
CCGGGGATTTACGACGAATCCCTGCTGCTTGGAAGCACGCTTTCGCACGCGCGAAAGATTTGCGCCCGTTTGTTGGGCGGGGCGGACACCTCGCTCGGGCTCGAGCGGACGAACCCCGCGCGATCTACGGCAGCGAGATGAGGCCCAAGCGCGCGAGGCGGTCGAGGATGGCCTTCACCTCGTCCTCGAGCATGCCGGACATGTCGATGATCGCGTCGACGGTGTTGCGCCCGTCGATGAGCGAGAGCACGAAGGCGGCGCGCGTGTCGATCGGCGCCTTGGCGATGAGCGCGCGCGACGCGAGGAGCTTCGGGGCGCTCTCGCGGCGGGTCGTACGGGCGAGCTTCACCGCGGCCGCGCCGACGTCGTCGACGGTGACCGGAGGCCGGCTGGTGCGGGGCTTGCGCCGGGTCCCGGTCGCCGCCTCCGGCTCCCACGACGCCGTCTTGCGCGGCCGGTCGGAGCGCAGCGGGGGCACGGAAGCGGGCTCGGGGTCTTCCTCGCGGCGCACGCTGTCGCGGATGCGTCTCGGCGCCGGGGTCGACACGGGCGCGGGGCTCGACGCCGGCGCGGGGCTCGACGCCGGCCCGTCGTCGCGCCGGAACGTCTCACGGACGCGCTTCATCTCGGCGCTGTCCATGCGCGGGAGGCCGCTGCTCGAACCGAGACCCGGCTGCGTCTTGGTCTTGTTCGTCGGCGGCTTCGGCATCGAATTCCCCTCTGCGGCCCCATCCGCGCTTTGATCGCTGCCTCGTTCGATGAGGCGCTCGTCCGAGGCTGGAGTCAAGGCACACCGAGCCAAAACGCCGCGGCTCGGACAGCCTACCGGAAGGATGGCCGGCGCGCCCGCGCCTTGCGCCCGGCGGGGGCGAATTCTCCAGCGACTTCGCCTCCCTGACGCGAGACGGCGGGGGTGGAAAGCGGCTACGGTGTGGGTCCCTTGGCGTCCTCCAGCTCGTCCCCGGACGCCCTGCCCGAGCTCGCGCCCCGCCGTCGAGAGCTCGCGACGATCGCGAAGCTCGCTACCCCGCTCGCGCTCGCTCAGTTCGGCCTGACGGCGATCGGGCTCGTCGACGTCGCGGTGCTCGGACACGCGTCGGCGGCGGAGCTCGGCGGCGCCTCGATCGGGCGCTCGATCAACTTCGCTTCGGTGGCGTTCGGGATCGGAGTCGCCGCCGCGCTCGAGCCGCTGGCCGCGCAGGCCGTCGGCGCCGGCGAGCGAGACGGCGCCTGGCGCGCGTTCCTCGCGGGCCTCGTCGGCTGCGCGGTCATCTGGCTCCCGACCTCGGCGCTCGCGGTCGGCGCGACGTGGCTCCTCGAGCCGCTCGGCATCGCGTCGAGCCTCGTCGGTCCGGCGCGCGCGTTCCTCGTCCCGCAGCTCCCTGGCATGCTCGCGTTCAGCGTCTTTCTCGCGGCGAAGTCGTTTCTTCAAGCGAACGGGCGCGCGAGCGCCCCCCTCGCGGCCTCGGTCGTCGCGAACGTCGTCAACCTGCTCGTGTGCAACCTCCTCGTGCGCGGAGACGAGGCGCTCACCGCGATCGGGCTCCCGCCGCTCGGCTTCCCTCGCCTCGGCGCGTTCGGCGCCGGCGTCGCGAGCTCGATCGCGCAGATCGTCCTCGCCGTCTGGGTGCTCGTGGCCGCGTGGCGGATGAGGCCGCTTCCGCCACGCGCCCCGGAGGCGGGACGCGAAGCGCCGCGCGCCGCCCCGTCGATCCGCGCGCTGCCGATCGCGAAGGTGCTTCGGCTCGGCGCGCCGATCGGCCTCCAGCTCCTCGCCGAGATCGGCGTCTTCTCGCTCGTGGCCGTGCTCGCGGGGAAGCTCGGCACCGTGGCGGTCGCGGCCCATCAGATCGCCATCGGGCTCGCCAGCTTCACCTTCATGGGCGCGCTCGGGATCGGCGGCGCCACGGCCGTCCGCGTCGGCCATGCCATCGGCGAGGGGCGCTCCCCGCGGAGCGCGGGCCTCCTCGGAATCGCGCTCGGCGCGGCGTTCATGAGCGCGTCGGCGGTGCTCTTTCTCGTCGCGCGCCTGCCGCTCGTCGCGCTCTTCGCCGAGGATCCCGCGGTGATCGAGCTCGGCGCGAGCCTCCTCGTCGTCGCGGCCGCGTTCCAGCTCTTCGACGGCATCCAGGGCGTAGCGGCGGGCGCGCTCCGCGGGGCCGGCGACGTGCGCTTCGCGTTCGTCGCCAACGTCGCGGCGCACTGGCTCGTCGGGCTCCCGCTCGCGCTCTGGCTCGGCTTTCGCGCGGGGCTCGGCGCCCAGGGGCTGTGGATCGGGCTCCTCGCCGGGCTGGCGCTGGTCGCGGTCTCGCTGCTGGCGCGCTTCCTCGTCGTCGCGAGAGGTCCGCTCGCGCGGGTGTGAATCCGCCGCGCGGGCGCCCGATCGCGCTGGCTCTGCGCCCCGCGTCTTCGTTCGCGGGCCCTGCGTCTTCGTTCGCGGGCTATGCGCCCTGCGTCCGCTTGCGCGGCATCGGCTCGAACGGCGACATGGCCGGCGACTCGAGCGTCTCTGCGCCGCGGCGGTAGCCGCTCGGGGGCGTCGACGAGGACGGCGGCGGCGGGATCGGGAAACCGTCGGGGCCGCGCGGCTCGACCGAGCGGACCGTGGGGGGCGAAGGCGACGGTGACGGCGAGCGGGTCGTCTTCACGGTGTCGTCGTGCCGACCGCTCCGGAGGGCGTGGTCGTCGCCGCGCTCGCGGAGGTCGAGCGTCTCGTCGAGCTTCGCGGGCGTCGCGTCACGCGGCGCGTCGATCGGAGCTCGCGTCCCGTGCGACGCGGGGATCGGCGCCGTGACCGCGCGCAGCCCCGAAGCGCGTCGGCGCGCCTCGGGGCCCCCGAGGAGCGTCGCGATGACGGGCACGTCG
>JAHBWA010000327.1 GCA_019637195.1 Labilithrix sp.
CGACCTGGGCACGACGAACTCCTGCGTGGCGATCGTCGAGACGAGCCCGACCGGCAAAGTCGACGTACGCATCATCCCGAACGCGGAGGGCGCGCGCACGACGCCGTCGATCGTCGGCTTCACGGCGAGCGGCGAGCGCCTCGTCGGCCAGTCGGCCAAGCGCCAGGCGGTGACCAACGCCCAGAACACGGTCTACGCCGTCAAGCGCCTCATCGGTCGCAAGTACCGCGACACCGAGACGATGCGCCAGGTCGAGCGGAGCCCGTACAAGATCATCGAGGCACCGAACGGCGACGCGTGGGTCTCGGTCGCCGGAAAAGACATGTCGCCCCCCGAGGTGAGCGCGATGGTGCTCGCCCGGATGAAGGAGATCGCCGAGGCGTACCTCGGCGAGGCGGTGACCGACGCCGTCGTCACCGTCCCCGCCTACTTCGACGACGCGCAGCGGCAGGCGACGCGCGACGCCGGCAAGATCGCCGGGCTCGAGGTCCGCCGGATCATCAACGAGCCCACGGCGGCGGCGATCGCCTACGGCCTCGACAAGAAGACCACGGAGCGCATCGCGGTCTACGACCTCGGCGGAGGCACCTTCGATATCTCGATCCTCGAGATCCAGGAGGGCGTCTTCAGCGTCCGCGCGACGAACGGCGACACGTACCTCGGCGGCGAGGACTTCGACCTCCAGATCGTCGACGCGATCGCCGAGTCGTTCCAGAAGGAGCACAACGTCGACCTCAAGAAGGACCGGATGGCGCTCCAGCGCCTGAAGGAGGCCGCGGAGAAGGCGAAGCACGAGCTGTCGTCGTCGCTCGAGACCGAGCTCAACCTGCCGTTCATCGCGACGAACTCGAAGGGCGAGCCGCTCCACGTCCAGAAGACGATGACGCGCGCCGAGCTCGAGCTTCTGACGAGCGACCTCATCGAGCGCAGCCTCGAGCCGTGCCGGCGCTGCCTCCAGGACGCCAAGCTCACGCCGCAGGACATCAACTCCGTCGTCCTCGTCGGCGGAATGACGCGCATGCCCGCCGTCGTGAAGGCGGTGAAGGAGTTCTTCGGCAAGGAGCCGAACAAGGGCGTCAACCCGGACGAGGTCGTCGCCGCGGGCGCCGCGCTCCAGGGCTCCGCGCTCGGCGAGGAGTCGCCGGTCGAGATGCTCCTGCTCGACGTCACGCCGCTCTCGCTCGGCGTCGAGACCGGCGGCGGCGTGTTCACCGTGCTCATCCCGCGCAACACGACGATCCCGACGGAGCGCAACGAGATCTTCACGACGAGCGTCGACAACCAGAACTTCGTGCCGATCCACATCCTCCAGGGCGAGCGCCCGATGGCCGCGGACAACCGCAGCCTCTCGCGCTTCGAGCTCACGGGGATCCCGCCCGCGCCGCGCGGCGTCCCGAAGATCTCGGTGACCTTCCGCATCGACGCGAACGGCGTCGTGTCGATCGACGCCAAGGACCTCGGCACCGGTCGCTCGCAGCAGATGAACATCACGCCGACGAGCGGCCTCTCGAAGGACGAGATCGAGCGGATCGTCGGCGAGGGCGAGCGCCACCAGGCCGCGGACGCCGTGCGCAAGGAGCTCGCCGAGGTGCGCAACCAGGCCGAGACGCTGCTCTACACGACCGAGGCCGCGCTCGAGGGCTACCAGGATCTCGTGGACGGCGAGATGATCGAGCGCACCCGCGAGAGCTGCAACCGGCTGCGCGAGCTCATCGACCAGCAAGGCGACCTCACGAGCCTCCGCTCGCAGTACCAGGACCTCGAGGCCCTGACGTTCAAGATCGCCGAGTCGCTCTACGGCACCGGCTGATCCGCCGGCCAGATCGATCCCACGGGACGCGCAACGACACGCCGCTGTCCGACCGGACAGTGGCGCGCGCTCCTCCCTTCCCCGCGCCGCGGCGGATGCGTACGCTCGACGCGTGGGCGACACTCGGGGACTGGGCGTGTCCGAACAACGCAGAGAGGCGCGCTATCCGGCGAGGATCGTCGCGCGGGTGGTCCGGCGCGGGCAGGCGATCGAGCTGCTCACCAACGACGTGAGCTTCCGCGGCGTGTTCCTCCGGACCGACGCGCCGCCCGCGCTGCGCCAGCTCGTCAAGCTCGAGCTCGTCTTGCCGGCGGGGCCCGTCGTGTCGGGCCACGCGATGGTCGTCCACGCGACGACGCGCCCCGAGGGAACGCCGAAGGGCGAAGGCGCGGTCCCGGGCGTGGGGCTCCAGTTCTGGGGCCCCATCACCCACGCCCGGGAGTGGGAGCAGTTCGTCCACCAGCTCAAGGTGCGCGAGCGCGTCGGGATGGCCGCGGCGAAGGCGACCGACAAGGTGCGCCGCGCCTCGGAGCGCTTCAAGCTCTCGCTCGACGTCGTGCTCGACGGGAAGACGTCGATGACGCGCGACGTCTCCGAGAGCGGGATGGCGATCCGCACCGATCTCGCGCTGCCGGTGGGCACCCGCGCGCGGATCGACATGCGCGCGGGCGACAGCTGGATGCAATTCGACGTCGTCGTCCGCCGCGCCATCGACGAGCGAGGCTTCCGCGGCCTCGGGGTGGAGCTCGTCGACCTCGACGCGGCCACGCGCGCGGCCCTCGTCGCGTTCGTCCATCGAAACGCGCCCGGCGACGACGACTCGATCTTCGTCGAGGTGGACGATCCCGAGCTCCACTGAGCGGGCGGGGCGTCGCCCCAGCCGCCGGCGCGGCCCCGAGTCAGTCGAGCGTGTCGTCGCCCTCGACCAGCGACGAGTCGGGCGGCGGCGAGATGACCGACGACGGCGCGCTCGACTTCGTCTCGGCGGGCGACATCAGCTTGCGGACGAGGTCGGCGCGGTTGGCGACGCCGAGCTTCTGGTA
>JAHBWA010000328.1 GCA_019637195.1 Labilithrix sp.
GCCGCCGCTCCGCGTGCACGTCGCGCGGGACCGCGCGGCCAGCGTCCGCGAGCGCCTCCTGACGAACGCCATCGGCCTCCGCCAGGACGGCTGAGCGCGCCGCGCCTGCGCGCCTCCGCCGGGCTCAGCGGCGCGTTCGGACGATCCGCGCGAAGGCCTCCCCCGCGGCGCGCGCGAGCTCCTCGAGGCGACGCGTTCCGATCATCGTGTCGGCCAGGTCGTCGGCGAGGATGACGACCGCGGTCTTCCCGCTCACCCGGATCGGGACCGCGGCGACGTCGCGGCTCGGGTTCTTCATGACACGGAGGAGCGGCGCGTGGACCTCGTCGTAGCGGACGGGGCCGAGGTAGACGTCCTCGCGCACGGCGCGATCGAAGATGCTGTCGGCGTCGAGCGGGATGAGCACGGACTGGAGCGCGCCACGGTCGGCGAGCTCCGGCGTGCCGACCCAGCCGAGGTAGCCGCCCTTCTTCACCACGAAGAGCGCGACCTTCAGGGCGACCATACGCGCGCCCGTGAGGACGAGCTCGAGCACCTCGTCGCGCGAGCCGGCGTTGCGGAGCGCCGCGAGGATGCCGCCCATCTCGGGGAACGGCAGCTGCGGGGCGTAGGCCGCGAAGCCGCTCGCGCCCGGGAGCGGCGGCGGCCCCGGGATGAACGAGCCGGCGGGGAGCCCGGCGGCCGGCAGCGAGACGCCGGGGCGTCCGCCGTGGGCGACGCCGAAGCTGGCGGCGACGGGGCGCTCGACGACGTCGCGGAGCCCCGTCGTGTCGAACGCGTAGCCCTCTCCGAGCCCGGCGGTGGACGGGTCGACGAACGCGGGGGGCCGCTGGGTCCCGCCGCTCAGCCTCCCGGGGTGGAAGGTCTTGCGCGTGAGCGGGATCGGGATCTCCGAGCCGTAGCCGCTCCGCGGAGGCTCCGTCCCCGGGCGTACGTCGCTCGGGCCGATCATGTGGACGGGCGTGCCCCACGGCGGAGTGCGCACGCGCGTCGGGGGTGGGGGTGGGGGCGCCGAGTCCGCCTCGAGGACGAGCGCGCCGCGTCGCTGCGGGAGATCGCGCTCCGACGGCATCGCGCCCGACAGCTCCGGCGCCGCCGGCGGCAGCGTGAAGGGGCGCTGAGGAGCGTGCTCGTGGGGAGCGCCGGGGCGATCTCCTCGCGGGCGCGAGTCGTACAGCTCGTCGTCGGAGCGCGCGGCGGCGCGCGCCGCTTCGTGGAAGCGCTCGGCGGCGGAGGGGATCGCCCCGCGCGGCGCCATCCGCAGGCGCCGGAGCGCCTCTTCGATGGCGGGGACGGGCGCGCGAACGACGCGCACCGGCGCGCGGAGGTGGAAGGCGATCTCCCGCGCGGGGTGGGGATCGGACGGGTCGGCGACGACCACGTCGACCGTGCCCGTGATCGCGTCGCGCCGCACCGGGACGGCGAGGAGGCGCGCGCACAGCCCGCGCGGGAGCTGATCGACGAGCTCCGGGACCGGCGCCACGTGCCGGAGGAAGGGCGACTCGGTCCGCGCGAGGTAGCGCGACAGGATGTCCGGGCTGGTCGCGCCGGCGTCGACGAGCGCTTGGAGCAGCGGCACGCCGCCGTTCACCGAAGCGAACAGCGCCTCGGCGATCGCACGCGGCGCGGCGGCCTCCTCGAGGAGGAGCGCCTTCGTCAGCTCGTCGGCGGCCATCGGCTCAAGTTATCAAAATTGGGCCGCACGGCTCGCTCTGCTTCGAGGCCGTCCCGACCGGCTATTTCTTGTCGAACTGGAAGACCACTTCGCTCTTGCGGACGAGACCGAGCTGCTCGCGCGCGATCCGCTCGACCGCCGCCGGGTTCTCGCGGAGGTCCTTCACCTCGGTGCGCAGCCGAGCGACGTCCCGACGCAGCTCCTGGTTCTCGGCCTCGACGCCGCGCAGCTCGGTCTCGAGCGCGCGCATGCGCGGCATGCCCTGCGGCTCGAGGACCAGCACCGGGACCGCAATGAGCGAGACGGTGAGGACGGCGAGCGGCAAGCCGCGGAGCCAGGCGTCGGAGGGGGGCTGGGACACGATGGAGCGTTCAAGGTAGTCCGTCGGACGCCGGATGGAAAACTAACCGGAGAATGCCCCCGCGCTTGCTAGGCTACCGAGCGTCATGAGCGGATCGTGGGAGGCCGTGATCGGGCTGGAGGTGCATGCGCAGCTCCTCACGCGTACCAAGCTCTTCTGCGGGTGCGCGACGTCCTTCGGGGCGCCGCCGAACACCCACGTCTGCCCGACGTGCCTCGGATTGCCGGGCGCGCTGCCGTCGCTGAACGGCGAGGCCGTCCGGATGGCCGTGCGCACCGCGCTCTCGCTCGGGTGCACGATCAAAGAATCGAGCCGCTTTGCGCGGAAGAACTACTTCTACCCGGACCTGCCGAAGGGCTACCAGATCAGCCAGTTCGACGAGCCGTTCTCCGAGGGTGGCTTCGTCGAGTACGAGGTCGAAGAGGGGGGCGAGCGGGGCAAGGAGGCGCCGCCGGTCGTCAAGCGGGCGCGCCTCACGCGCATCCACATGGAGGAGGACGCGGGCAAGAACCTCCACGATCTCGGCGGAGGCTCGGTGGTCGACCTGAACCGCGCCGGGACGCCGCTCGTCGAGATCGTCGGCGAGCCCGACCTGCGCACGCCCGCGGAGGCGGCGGGCTACCTCCGCGCGCTCCGCGACGTGCTCGTGTTCCTCGGGGTCAACGACGGCAACCTCGAGGAGGGCTCGTTCCGTTGCGACGCGAACGTGTCGATCCGCCCCGCGGGATCGTCGGCGCTGGGTACGCGCGTCGAGTTGAAGAACATCAACTCGTTCCGCTTCGTCGAGAAGGCGCTCGCGGGCGAGATC
>JAHBWA010000329.1 GCA_019637195.1 Labilithrix sp.
AAGGGCTCGACGAGCGCGCGAAAGGCGGCTTCGTCGCCGCCCTTCGCCGCGGCGACCAGCGCCTGTTCGCTTTTTTCGAGCGCGGCCGATGAGTGATTCACGGAGCCGACGTTTTACGGGAGAAGGGCAGGGATTCCAACATGAGCAAGGTGTTCGTCAGCATGGGTATGTCGCTCGACGGCTGCATCGAGGGGCCGAACGCGAGCCTGGAGAACATGGGCGGTGACGGCTGGGGCGATCTCCACGCGTGGGTCTTCCAGCAGCGCGTGTTCAGGCAGAGGTTGAAGCTCGGCGAGGGCGGCGACGCCGGACCGGACAACCGGTTCCTCGAGGAGATCTTCGACCGGACCGGCGCGAGCATCATGGGCAAGCGGATGTTCGAGGCCGGCGAGAGGAGCTGGCCCGAGGAGCCGCCGTTCCACGCGCCGGTCTTCGTCGTCACCCACGAGGCTCGCGCGCCGTGGCCGCGTGAGGGAGGGACGACCTTCCATTTCGTCAACGACGGCATCGAGGACGCCCTCCGTCGCGCCCGCGAGGTCTGCCGCGGCAAGGACGTCCGGATCTCCGGGGGCGCGAACCTCGTCCTCCAGTACCTGAACGCCGGCCTCGTCGACGAGCTCGTGCTCTCGGTGGCGCCCACGTTCCTCGCTGGAAAGCGCCTGTTCGACGGGATCGATCCCGACGCCGTCGGTCTCGAGATCATCGAGGTGCGGGCGTCGTCGAAGGTCGTGCACCTCCGCTACGCCGTGAAGAAGAGGCGCTGACGCCCGCCGATACGCGCTCGGGGTGAGAGCGCGAGCTTCGGTGCGCCGCGCTTCGTCGCGCGCGTAGGAGCTCGCGCTCAGCTGCTGGTCGCGGCGGCGAACACCCGCTCTGGTGGCGGCGCGCTCGAGGCGCGGCCGAACAGGCGCCGCAGATGTCGTCCACGGACCCGGTACTGCCGGTGAGCATGACGCAGCCGGCGGCGTCGAAGACGACGTATGCGACGACGGTGAACGGTACGAAGAGCGCCGGGCGGCGGCGGTGCGGCGCGAGAACGGCGGGGGGCGTGGTCTGTACGGAGCGTCCTTCGAGCAGCTCGCGTGCCCTGCGCTCGGGCGTGGAGAATCGCGACGGATCTCGACTCGACTCGGCTGGCGCTCGGCGCGCGTGCGCGCACGTGCACGATCGTACGGTGAACGCGCTCGCGATCCGCACGACGACGCGCGGCGCGCCGCGCGCCGCCGGGAGGGGAGCCTGCGGGCCGACGTTCGCGTCTACTCGAGGGCGACGAGCGCCTGGAGTCGCACGAGCTCCTCGCGGGTGGCCCGCACGCGCGCGAACGCGCGCTCGATGTTCGGCTCCACGACGACCTTCTCCTTGGTGCCCGTGCGTAGCGCAGTGACCGCCTCCTCGAGGAGGCGCTCGGCCGTGGCGAGGTCGGTCACGGCGGCCGCGATACGCGAGTCGAGGCTCTGCTGGAGCTCTGCGGGGAGCGACGCGGGCTGCAGGACGATCGCGCGGTCCACGGGCAGCGGATCGATCGGCGCCTCGCGGGCGATCGCGCGGGCGACCCGATAGCCGACGTCCGCGAGGAGCGGGACGTCGTCTTCGTCGAAGCCGTCGCCCGCAGCGTCGAAGTCGAAGAAGATGACCCCCTGCGCTCGCTCGCGCTCCCACAAGGGGACGCATACCGCGGCGACGACCCCGCGGGGCTCGAACCACTCGCGCTCGGTGCTCGTCGCGTCGTCGATCGCGATGACGCGGACCTTCCCATCGTCGAGGCAGCGAGCCACCGTCGGCCAGCGGCTGACGTTCGCGGTGAAGCTGGTGCGAGTCCAGTCCCACTCGCTGACGACGCCGCGGAGGCCTGTGCCCTCCGCGTCGAGGAGGAAGAGCGAAGCGTCGCTCGCGCGCACGGCCTCGCGCGCGAAGCGCATGAGGCCCACCGCGCGTCGGAGGACGCGCGGGAGATCGCTGTGTTTCATACGTCGCCGCCGTGGTTCATCGAACACTCGAGTCTGATCACGCGCGGGACCTTCGCATGAGACTGCGAGGAATCGAGTGGTGAGCAATCCGACGTTACGCGGCGTAAGCGGCGATCGCAAGGTGAGCGGAGGCGCGCGGGCGGCGAACTCGCGCTGCGAGACACGAACCCAAGGAGTTCGGTCACTTGAGCCGTCGCGCCTCGGAGGCTCGAGCCGCGGTCACGCCTCGAGGTCGTTCGGCGGCGGTGCCCGCTCCTCGCTCGTACTCGTCGTGGAGCGTCGGCGGCCGCCCGCGGCCGCGCGAGGAGAATGTCTCAGGTGGCGGCGCGAGCGCCTCCGTCGGGCGGCGGAAGGACACGTTCCATGCGGACGGAGCGCGTGGCGTAGCCGAGGCGTTCGTAGAGCCTCCTGGCCGCCTCGTTGAAGGACCAGACGTGGAGCTCCGTCGCGATCGCTCCGTGCTCGTGCGCCCACGCCTCAGCGTGTGACATGAGCTGCGTGCCGATCCCGCGTCCGCGGTGAGCGGCGCGCACGACCACGTTGTCGACGAGCGCGACCGGCCGGCGCACGAGGCCATCGCGTTGCGCCGGGATCTTCATGACGATCTCGTCGGCCCGCGCGAGCTCGATCCTCATCGACGGGAGTCCATCACAGGACGACGGGCCGCGCATCGCGGGAGAGCCGATGCGCGACGAACGGGACCACGCCGAGATCGCGGCCAGCACGACACCGTCGACCATGACTCGCCGAGCAGCCTGCATCGGTCGATCGGGCGGGCCGCCTTGGCGGGGGCGAGCCACGAGTTTGCAGCCGCAGCCGCGCTAGCAGCCATGCGGAACCACGCACAGCGCCGCT
>JAHBWA010000033.1 GCA_019637195.1 Labilithrix sp.
TCTCGGGGAGCGTGCCGAGACCGTCGGCGGTCAGGTCGCGCGCCTCGATCCCGCCGTAGTAGCTGCCGTAGTAGAGGACAGCGCGTCCGCTCTTCGTGACGAGGACGTCGGGATCGTACGTCCAGAAGAAGTTGCAGCCGCCGCCGCCGCGTCGCGGGGCCACGACCGGGGCGCCCGCGTCGACCCACGGGCCGAGCGGGCTCGCGCTCGTCGCGACGCCGATGGCGTTGTCGCTCGAGCAGCCCGGCTCGCCGCTCACCTCGTCGACCACGTCCGTCGCGACGTAGTAGAGGAAGTACTTGCCGCTGCGGTAGACGATCTCCGGCGCCCAGAGCGAGCCGCCGCGCGCCACCCACGACGGCGGATCGGCGAAGGCGTCGCCCATGTACTCCCAGGCGACCAGGTCGCGCGATCGGAGCATCGGCAAGAGATGAAAGCGGCGCGCGCCGCGCTCGTCGACGTCCTCGTCGTTCAGCGAGTCGGTGGTGCAGAGCGCGTACCAGTAGGGGTCACCGCCCTCACCGCGGATCACGGTGGGATCGGCGCAGTTGGTCTGCACGAGCCCGTTCGGCATCCGGATCGTGAGCTCGTTCTCGAAGAACGCGAGCTCGTCGCCGCCCCGCGAGCGCGCGTCGGCGAGCGCGCTCGAGCCACACACGACGAGCGTGGCGGAGATTTTGAGGATCACGCCTGATTTGGACATACGGCCTCCTGGCAAGACGGGGATGAGCGAGCGGTCCTCAGAACCGCGCCGCAAAGCTCGCCGCTCCGCCGTTTCGCTGCGGAGCGAGGCCGAACGAGACGAACCCCGGGCGCGGGGCGTGCGCCCTGGCCGGATCGCGTTCCGCCGACGAAGAACCCCCGCTGGTGAAGAAGAGAACGGCCGCTGCCCCGAGCGAGACCACGCCGACGCCGAGCGCGACGTCGGCGATGAGCAGCTGCGTCTTGATGGAGTCGACCTGCTCCTGCCGACAGCTGCCGAAGCAGGTCTCCTCGAGGCTGCTTCTCCGCGACATGCCGTGGAGCGCGAGCGCGCCGAACGTCGCGACGGCGCCAACGCCGATGCCACCGAGGACCCACGCGCTCGTCGGCGTTCGGCGCTCGGAGGGCGAGCTCGCCGGCTCGCGCTCGCGAGCGCGCTCGTCGGGTCGCACCCAGCTGACGCTCACGACGCGCGCCTTCTCGCCCTCGCGGACGATGATCGTCTGCTCGATCGGCGGCTCGTCTGCGTGCTCGAAGCGGACCGTGTGCGTGCCTGGATCGAGCGAGATCGACTTTCCGTCGAGCGCCTCGGTGAGGTGCTGCCCGTCCAGCGTGACGCGGACCGCGGTGACGTCCTTGCCGTCGACGCCCTTCGCCGCGAACGCGACGGACGGCAGCGCGGCCTCGACCTCGGTGAGCCAGCGCGTGCAGTCGGGCTGCATCATCGACGGGCACCGATCGCTCACGCACACGAGCAGCGACTCGCGCGCCCTGAGGAGCGCGCCGCTCTTTCGCTGGATCTGGGCGTTGCGGTAGGTGTCTGCGCAGTACGCCTTGTCGGGCTCGGCGGCCGCGGCGGCCGTCGGTGCGCTGGCTGCGGCGACGACCGTGAGCACGGCGGCGAGTCCGAGCAAGCGCCGCGCGTGGGCGAGAGGGCGGGGACGACGATGGACGCTCCAGTTCATGCTCTTCTCCTCACAAACACTCCGGCTTGATCTGACGGATCCCGTCCGACCCGATCGCGAAGGGGCTCTCGCAGCCGGGCTTGTGGGTCGGGCTCGCCTGAGGGGGCGCGTCCCCGCGCGCCGGAGGAGCGCTCGCGGGGGCGACGTCGCGGGGCTGCGGGCGGAAGGCGGGCGCCGGGGCGACCCACGCGCGCGCGGGGGGAGCCGCGCGGCGCGGGCCGGCGTCGGCCTCGGCGCTGCTCGGCGCGGCGGCGGGCGCCGCCGCGGGGAGCTCGGTCGCGGGCTCGCTCGCGTTCGGCGCGACACCGTTGGTCGTCGTCGCCGACGTGAGCGGCGCCGCGTCGACGTGCGTGACGGACGCCGCGTCGCGGCGCGTGAGCGTGCGCACGCCCACGAGGAGCATCGCCACCGTGAACGCGACCAGCGCGGCCGGCATCGTCCAGCTCCGCTGCGCGGCGTGCATCGTCGGACGCTCGCTCGGGCGCGCGCCGTCCGCGCGCACCTGGACCGAGCCCGTCCCCGTCCGCGGGATCGTCGCGGTGACGACGTGGATGCTCCCGGTGGACCCCGCGCGCGCCATCATCGACGTGAGGCGGCCCTCCGCTCCGCCCTGGACGTCGCTCTCGATCCGACGCATCACCGCGGCGACGCGGTCCACGCGCGTCCCCGCCACCTCGCGGACCCACTCGGTGACGTCACGCGCCGGCGCAGGGGCGACCGCGGCTTCGAGGGCGACCGCCATCTCGCGCGCCGTGTCGAAGCGCTGGTCGGGATCGGGGTGGGTCGCGCGCGCGACGACCGCGTCGAGCGCGGCATCGGCGTCGGGGCGGAGCGAGCTCGGCGGCGGCGGCGCTTCGATCTCGTTCTTCGCCAGCTTGAGGAACAGGCCGTCGTTGCGCTCGCCGGCGTGGCGTCGCCTGCCGGCGAGGAGCTCCCAGAGGATGACGCCGGCGGCGTAGAGATCGGCGCGGCGATCGGCGGTGCCGCGCACCTGCTCGGGCGCCATGTACGTGACCTTGCCCTTGATGACGCCCTCGCGCGTCTCCTGCGTGCTCGTCGTCGCCTTCGCGATCCCGAAGTCGAAGACGCGCGCGACCCCGTCGACGCCGACGAGGATGTTGTGGGGCGACACGTCACGATGGACGATCTCGAGCGGCTCGCCGGAGTCGTCGAGCGCCTCGTGCGCCCCGTGCAGGCCCTCGAGGACGCCGCAGACGATCGACGAGATCACCGCGAGCGGGATCGGGCGGCTGCCATCGCGCGGCATCATCGCCTCGAGCGAGTCGCCGAGCACGTGTTCCATGACGAGGAACACCTCGCCCTCGTCGGCTACGACGTCGAGGGTCGAGACGACGTTCGGGTGTGAGACCCGCGCGGCGAGCCGCGCCTCGTCGAGGAACATCTGCACGAAGTGAGCGTCGCTCGCGTAGTTCGGGTGCAGTCGCTTGACCGCCACGAGCCGCGAGAATCCGACCGCTCCGTGCATGCGCCCGAAGTGGACCGTGGCCATCCCTCCGGCCGCGATCTGGTCATAGAGGACATAACGGCCCAGCTCTCTCGGAAGCGCACCGACACTCATTCGATCTCCTCGCGAGCTGCAAACGATATGCGTGGTTGCAAATGGCGCAATCGCTAGTGAGGTGTAATGGCATAATTGCGGGGGACCACCCGCAGGTGCGGGCGATCCCCTGCTGTGACATGCCCTCGGAGCGGGCGGGCGCCGCCGGGAGAGGTCGGCGAGGAGGACCGACACCCGAGCCGAGGCGAGGTGGATGCGCCGTGCGTGCCAGCGCTCCCACCATGTGAACGTCGCAGTGTGGCCTGATTTGCGCGAGATCCAGCGATCGCTCGCCGAGGGCGCGCGTGGGTTGCACGGCGCGCGTCGACCGAGGCGCCGCTCATCGCCCGACGACGGGGACGAAGTGGCACATCGAGCGGTGGTCGTGGTGCTCGGAACTTGCAGAGGGGGTCGTCGCGCTCGGGGTCGGCGGCCTATATCGGCTTAGCGATACCGAAGGAGGAACCAATTCATGATTCATTCGCTTCGCGCTCACGCTCCGCGATTGACCCTCGTCTCGTTGTTGTCGGCCGCCGTGGCCGTGGCCTCCGGGTGCGCCGAGGACGCCGACTCGCTCTTGACGAACCCGGACGACTCGCCGAACGCGCCCGCCGCGGACGGCGGCGCCCGGCCAGACGACGACGACGCGGCCGCGGAGCCGGGCGACGCTGGTGCCGACACCGGGCGCGAGGAGGACGCGTGCGCGGACGGTGGCTGCGTCGCGCCGAACGGGTGCGCCGCGTTCGCCGAGGCCGCGTTCTGCGACGACTTCGATCGCGCGGACGCCCTCACGCCCGGGAAGTCCCGCTGGGACTTCATCGAGCCGACGGACCAGCCCGTGGCGACGCTCTCGAGCGCGCGCGCGGTGTCGGCGCCGAGCTCGTTGCTGTCGCGCATCATCGACCGGGACACGCCGGGCGCGAAGTTCGCCAAGACGGTCACCAAGGCGAACTTCACGGAGGTGACGTGGGGGTATGACGTCTACCTGGACTCGATCGGCAACGAGGACGGCTTCTTCCTCGACGACTTCCAGTTCAGCGACGCCGCCGGTCCCGACACGTTCGGCTTCCGTCTCGTGATGTTCGCGCAGGCGGGCGCGATCCGGGAGCTGAAGGTCGAGCACAACCGGCAGGTCAACGGCGGCGCCTACGTCATCGAGCCCGCCCTCCCGGCGGGCGCGGTCGAGCTCGGGAAGTGGCACCACTTCGAGCAGACCGTGAAGTTCACCTTCTCCTCCGGCGAGGACGCCGGAGGAGACAAGGTCGAGTACACGCTCCGGATCGACGGCGCCGCCACGCCGGCCTTCCAGGCGGAGTACGCGGGCGCGACGCGGCAGCAGGTGGCCTTCGCGCGGATCGCCGGCTTGCCGCTCGTCTTCAACAAGGAGCTGAGCGCGGGCCTCGCCATCCACTGGGACAACCACGTTCTCGAGCTGAAATGAGGCGATCTCGCTTCTTCCTTCGCGGGGCCTCTGCCCTGCTCGTCGCGGCCACCGCGGCGTGCTCGTTCACCGCCGGGTTCGACGGCTTCGTCGGCCCCGGCGCGGAGGACGGCGGCGGCGACGGCCGCGACGGTGACAGCGCCACGAACCTCGCCGGCGACGACACGGGCGTCGACAGCGGCCCGTCGGAGTCCGACGCGGGCTCGGAGCTCGACGGCGCAGATCCCAACGTCCCGCCCGTGTTCGTCGACGCGGGGACCTCGTTCTGTCCGCATCCGGAGGCTCCCTCCACGTTCTGCGAGGACTTCGACAGCGTCGATCTCACCTCGCGCTGGCTGCGCGAGGGCGTCTTCGCCAAGCTGACGAGCTACGCGTCGCGATCGGCGCCGAACGTCTTCCTCGTCGACGTCCCGCCGACGACGACGGGGGGCACGTTCGTGTCGAAGATCACGCGGGCGTTCGACACCTCCGCGACCAGCGCGGTGCTGAGCTTCGACATCAAGCCGGAGCGCGTCTACCTCGGCTCGTCCTTCCTCATCCTGGCGGCGCTCGAGTGGGCGCAGGGTGAAGACAAGTACTCGCTCCGCCTCGTCTACTCGAACGGGAGCGTGCGGCTGGAGGAGTCGAACCTCGTGCCGCCGCCGAACAACAAGGACGCGTACCACCCGTTCTTCGCGCTCGCCGAGGACAAGTGGACCCGCATCACGCTCGACATCGTCGCGTCGGGGGCGACCCCCGGTGCGCAGCTGCTGCTCGACGGGATCGCGGTCGGTACGCGCGAGACGCTCACCCCGACGGCCGGGATCGATCCGCGGCCGACGTTGATCCTCGGCGCGGTCCTCGCCGGGAACCCGCACACCGGATGGACGCTCCGCTACGACGACGTCATGTTGACGTTTCGCTGATGGGCGTCGCCGAACTTCCGGACACTCTTCCGAAGGAGCGCATGCACGAGCGTCTCAGTCACGGTCTCTGCCTCACCGGCGTAGGTTCGCTCATCGCCGTCCTCGGTAGTTGCACCCCGGTGGCCTCGCCGCCGGCAGGGCCGCCGGACGGCCCCGTCGACGCCGGCGGGACGCCGCTCGGCGAAGACGGCGGCGCGCCCGTCGTCGACGCGTCGACCGCGCCTGACGGGGCGGTGAGCGCGAGCTACACGAACCCCGTCTTCGCCGACGACTTCCCCGATCCGTTCGTCCTCCGCGAAGGCGAGCGCTACTACGCCTTCGCGACCAACGCCGGCGGGAAGAACGTCCCGGTCGTGACGTCGACCGATCTGGCGAGCTGGAGCGAGCTCCCCGACGCGATGCCGGCGCTCCCTGCGTGGGCGCGCGCGAACGCCTCGCTCACGTGGGCGCCTGCCGTGCTGAAGCGGGGCGGCTCGTTCGTCCTCTACTTCACGGCGCGATCGATCGCGTCCGGCTTTCAGTGCATCGGTCGAGCGATCGCGAGCAGCCCCGCCGGGCCCTACGTCGACGACTCGACCGGTCCGTTCGTCTGCCAGGTCGGCGCGGAGACGCCGCTCTGCGGCTCGATCGACGCGAGCCCGTTCGTCGCGGCGAACGGCGACCCCTACCTCTTGTGGAAGAGCGACGAGAACGCGCCCGCGTGCGCCGGCGTCACGCGGCTCTGGGGGCAGCGGCTCGGGGTCGACGGCGTCTCGCTCCTGGGCTCGCCGACGGAGCTGCTCCGCCGCGACCGCGGCTGGGAGATGCCGCTCATCGAGGGGCCGAGCATGCTCGCGCACGATGGCCGCTACTACCTCTTCTACTCGGCCGGCTGGTGGGAGAGCTCGAACTACGCGATCGGCTACGCGGTCTGTACGACGCCGCTCGGCCCTTGCGAGAAGCGGACCGAGGACGGCCCGCTCGTGAAGTCCGGCGGCGACGCGCTCGGCCCTGGCGGGCAGGAGTTCTTCACGGACACGAGCGGCAAGACATGGATGGCGTACCACGGCTGGTCCAGCCCGATCGTCGGCTATCAGAACGGCGGCGGGCGCTCGCTTCGGATCGATCCGATCGCGTTCGAGGGTGAGGCCCCCACCGTCGCCGGCCCCACCACTTCACCGAGGCCGTTATGAACGCGATGAACGCGAGGTCGCTGATGAGTCGTCGCCCCGAACCGAAGACGGTCCCGCCGCCGCAGGGCGCGAAGGACGCGTACAGCGCGCCGACGCGCGTGAGGACGTTGCCCGAGGAGGTGCTGGCTGCGATGCGGCAGCAGGAGACCGATGCCTCGCTCGCCGCGCGGACGCGGAGCGGCACCCGCCCGGCCACGAGGCCGAGCCTGCCGCCGCCGCCGCCGGAGCTCTTCGCGGCCGCGGAGCTGCCGCCGCCGCCGTCGCGTCCGCCGGCGGCGCCGTCGCTCGACCCCGCGTCGTTCGGAGATCCTTCTCCCTTCGCGGCGCCCGCGACGACGGGCGGTCCTGCGTCGTTCACGGGTCCTCCCGCGTCGTACGCCGATCCAGCGTCGCTCGCGGTCCCCGCGTCGTTCACGGGTCCTCCCGCGTCGTGCGCCGATCCAGCGTCGCTCGCGGCCCCTGCGTCGTTCACGGGCCCTCCCGCGTCGTGCGCCGATCCAGCGTCGCTCGCGGCCCCTGCGTCGTTCGGGGGCCCAGGGTCGTTCGGAGGCTCGCTCGCGCCGCTGCCTCCGCCGCCGGTGTTCGGTCTCGCGCCGTCTCCCGCGTGGGACCTCTCCGAGGACGTCGAGTTCCCTCAGCCACCGCGGCTCGCGCGATCGATCGTGATCGTCGTCTGCTTCGCCGTGCTCGGCGGGCTGCTCGCCGCGGCCATCCTCTTCTGGTGAGGCCCGCGGCGTCCGGCGCGCGGCCGGGCGGCGTACGGCGCGGGACCTCGGCGGCCGGCGAGGGCGCCGTCAGGTCGTCCGGGCGAGGCGGGCCACGACCTGCTCGAGGTCGCGGCGGTGCAGCACCTCGAGGACGTCGAGCGAGCGCTCGTTGACGGCGAAGAGGACGCGGTGGTGGATCCCCGCGCGGGCCGAGAGGACCCCGCGGACCTTGGTGAGCTGCTTGACGCCGCCCCACGCGTTCGGCTTCCCCGCGGCGAGGCTGGCGACGACGCCGAGGACGCCGTCGGCCGCGTCGGCCGCGAGATCGCCGACGGCTTTGCCCGCGCGCTCCGAGAAGCGCGGCACGAGGATCGCGCGGGGCAGATCGATCGTCGCCGCGTCGTGCATCCCCTCGGGATCGGCGTCGGGATCCTCGGCGCGCGCGGGGCGAGCGGGCGTCGTGGCGGGAGCCGCGTCGTCCTCCTCGCGGTCGGCGAGCTGCCGCCGGAGCTCGCGGCGCTCGTCCTGGCCCTCCCCGATGATGCGCTGCAGCTCGTCGATCTTCGTCTTGAGGCGGCGGCGCTCCTCGGCGAGCTCCTGCGACGGCTCGGGGGTGGCCTCCGTCGTCCGGGCCGAGCGCGCAGGCGCGGGCGCGCTCGAGAGCGACTCGTCGAGCTCGGCGACGCGGCGCTGCAGCTTCTCCATCTCGGCGGCGGTCTTGCGCGAGGCCGCGCGCGCCTTGCGCAGGTCGTCCTTCATCTTCTCGCGCTTGGCGTCGTCCTTCTTCTGCTCGCGGCGCTCCTCGGAGCTGTCGAAGAAGCCGTCGTAGACGTCCCACCACGCCTCGAAGGGCGAGAGCAGCAGGCGGTCGCGCGCGTCTTCGATCGTCTCCAGCAACGCGCGCGAGTCGAGCGAGCGGCCCTCGTGGAGCGCGCCGCGCGCGACGTAGACGCCGATCGCCGGGAACCAGCGGAGCAGCGCCGACGCGAGGAGCATCCCGCGCGCGCCGTCCGCGTCGCTCCGGAGCGCGAGCTCGGCCTCGCGCTCGATCCGCTCGAGCAGGTCCGGCGGCGCGCGGAGGCAGTCGAGCGCGAACGCTTCGCGCCCAGCGAGATCCGTCGGCAAGAGCGCGACGAGCGCCTCGGACGCCTCGGCGGCGCGCGCGTCGTAGGCGCCGTGGAGCGCGTCGAGCACCAGCGCGTCGACGCCGGAGAGGTCCTTTCGCGCTCTGGCCTCCTCGATCATCCGGAGCACGAGCGGCCACTGGCGGAAGTCGACCACGCGGCGGAACGCCTCGACGAACGCCTTGGCCGAGAGCTTCGCCGTCTCGAGCGCGGCGATCTCCGAGGGGCGGAGGAGCGCGGCCTGGTCGGGCCCGAGCGTCGCGGCGTCGAGCTTCGGCAGGGGGGCCGACGGCGGCGCGTCGGCCTCGGCGAGCGCGTGGCACTTCTTGTACTTCTTGCCGCTGCCGCAAGGGCAGGGGTCGTTGCGGCCGACGGCGGGCGCGTCGCGCCGGACCGTGAAGCCGGTCGAGAGTCGCGCGCCGTCGGCGTCGGCGAGCGCCTCGAGCGGCGGGAGGCGGGCGAGCTCGAGCGTCTCGTCGATCGTCTTCTTCGCGCGCTTCGCCCGGTTCACGTGCGGCGCCGCGAGCGACGACAGGTCCGCGTCCCGGATGCGGAGCGCCGCGCCGCCGAGGAAGACCGACGCCTCCTGCACGAGCTTGTGCCGCGCGAGCCAGCGGCCGCGCGTGAGCAACGTCGCGGGCACCTTCGGGGCGTCGCCGAGGAGCTCCGCCGCGAGCAGCATCACGAGGCACTCGAGCTCGAGGTCGCCGCGCTTGTCCTCGAGGAACGCCACGAGGACGTCGCGCGGCTCGCCCTGCGTCGCGAACACGAGGGGGCCGACCTGGTCGAGCGAGGTCACTTCGGGCAAGAGCGCGCGCGTGAGCTCGGGCGGGAGCTCCGCCCCGTGGCTGGCGGCGACGAAGGCGAGCACCATGGCCGCGTTCGCCCCGGCCGAGTCGAGCGCCTCGAGCGCGGCGTCACGCGCGACTTCGCCGGGGATCTTCTTGCCGAGCTCGGCGACGGCGCCGCGGGTGAGCGGCGTGCTGCGCGCGAGCGCGATGACTTCGGTGCGTGCGGGGGCGGACGGCTGGCGGGGCAAGGCGCGCGGAGCTTAGGCGATCTCGGGCGATGTTTCCTCGTCGGTCGTGCGTGGCCGCGCTTTCGGCGACGGACGCGCACGGCCCGCCTTGGCGCGCTCGCCTCGGCGCGCTCGCCTTGGCGCGCTCACTGGGCGGCGCGCGTCTCGATGCGCGCGCGCGACCTCAGCCAGCCGCCGCGCCCGTAGACGACCGCGTAGACGATCGCGCTGACCACGTTGGTCACGGCCACGCACACGAAGAGCGCGCGCATCGAGCCGCCGAGCGCCCCCACGACGACGAGGCAGATCGGGAGCTGGAAGGCGAGGATGACGAGCGCGTCGACGGCGAAGGTCGTCCGCGTCGCGCCGGCGCCCGCCATGGCGTTGCCCAGCACGATGCCGAGCCCGAGCGCGAAATACGACGGCGCGACCACGTGGAGGTAGTCGAGCGCGATCATCACGGGCGGCGTCTGGTCGTCGAAGACGCGGAGGATCGCCTCTCCCCAGTGGAAGACGGCGACGACGAGCAAGACGTTGGTGACGACGTCGTACGCCCCGGCGAGCCAGCCGGAGCGACGAGCGCGGCGCTCTTCGCCCGCGCCGAGGTTCTGGCCGACGAAGGTCTGCGCGGCGTTGCCCCAGCCCATCGCGACGAACAGCGCCATCGTGTCGAGGCGGAAGACGAGCCCCATCGCCGTCGTGGCCGTCTGGTCCTCCGCCGTCGTGAAGAAGCGCGCGACGAGCGAGTTCACGAGCAGCATCGCCGAGATCCGGAGCACGAACTGCGCGCTCGAGGGCCAGGCGATGTCGGCGAGCTGCTTGATCTCGGTTCGGCTCGGCCCGCGCGAGCCCTTCGGCGGAAAGACGTCGAACCGGCGCGCCAGGATGATCACGTTCGGGAGCAAGACGACGCAGCGCGAGAGGATCGACGCCCAGGCCGCGCCGATCATGCCCATGCGCGGGATGCCGAGCGCGGACGCGAGCTCGGTGGACCAGCCGAGCCACCCGGGCGCCGGCCCCGGACCGAAGATGAAGAGGACCGCGAGGACCAGGTTCAGCGCGTTGCCCGCGACGAGCAGCGCGACCGGCGTCTTCGCCGAGCCGAGCGCGCGCTGGATGTTCGTGAGCTGGAGCAGGAAGTAGATCGAGAAGCTCCCGAGCATCGCGACGCGGAGGTACGAGGTCGCGATCTCCGCGACCGCGCCCTTCGCGCCGATCAGATCGTGCACGATCACGCCGGCGCCGAGCCCGCCGACGCCGCCGAGGAAGACGCTGAGGGCGCCGATCACCAGGATCGACTGCCAGGCGGCGCGCTGGACGCCCGCGTGATCGTTCGCGCCTTTGCGGTTCGAGATCAGGGCGGCGGCCGCCGTCGAGACGCCGAAGCTCAGGATCGTGCCGAGGGCGGCGACCTGGTCGCAGATGCCGATCGCGCCGACGGCCGCGCCGACCTCGTCCTTCGGCAGCTGGGCGATGAGGTAGGCGTCGACGAGGTTGAACGTCGTCTGGAGCGCCATCCCGACGGCGAGGGGAGTCCCGAAGCGCGCGACCTCCCAGGCCAGAGGACCGGTGAGGATGCGGCTCTCGCTCTTGCCCTCCGTCCTCTTCTCGTCCGTCATCGACGGCGCCGTCTTTGCCAGGGTTTTCGGCCAAGGTCAAAGACGGCAGGTGCGGCGCGGAGGCTCCGGAGCGACGCCGGGGCGCTCCAAGTACGCGGAACTGGGCCCGCCGCCCGGCGCGCGGGGCTGGCTCGAGTATTTCCCTGAGGGCCCGCGGAGTTGCCTTGCCCCCGCCGCCCGGGCTAAGAGATGGTCATGAGCGACGAGGACGGCAAGGACCGCCCGGGCCAGGGGCTGCCCTCGGACGCGGCTGCGGCGTCGAAGCCGTCTGCGGGCGCGGAGAAGGCGTCTGCGAGCGCGGAGACGGCGTCTGCGGGCGCGGAGAAGGCGTCTGCGGGCGCGGAGAAGCGCGTCGTCGTGGTCGAGAAGCCGCGCGTGGTCGCGGCGACGTCGAAGCCGATCGTCGCTCCGACGTCCTCCGCGTTCGAGAGGCCCTCGCGTCGCGATGTCTTGAAGCGCGTGGGGCTCGCCGCGGGCGTGCTCACCGGGTCGGCCGTGCTCGGGCGCGCCGTGTGGGATCGCGGCGGCTTCGGCGTGGCCGCCGGCCAGGGCGCGCGTCAGGTGCGAGACTACCGTCTGCGCGACGTCGCCCCGGAGCACGCCGAGCTCGCGATCGCGAAGGGCAAGCCGGGCGAGGCCGTGTCCGCCGACGCCCTCGTCCGCCGCGCCGTCGACGCGATGGGCGGCATCAAGCGCTTCGTCAGCCGCGGCGACGTCGTGGTCATCAAGCCGAACATCGGCTGGGATCGCATGCCGATCCACGCGGCGAACACGAACCCCGACGTCGTGGGCGCGGTCATCCAGCTCGCGATCGAGGCAGGCGCCAAGCGGGTCGTCGTCGCCGACGGCTCGTGCAACGATCCGAACCGCTGCTTCCAGCGCTCGGGCATCTGGCGCAAGGCGTACGCGCTCGGCGCCGAGGTCGTCCTGCCGGCGGAGCACCGCTTCCGCACGACGCGCATGAAGGGTGAGGTCCTCGACGAGTGGCCGATCTTCACCACGCTGGTCGACGCCGACAAGGTCATCAACGTGCCGGTCGCGAAGCACCACAACCTCGCCAAGTTCACCGCGGCGATGAAGAACTGGTACGGCGTCCTCGGCGGCCGGCGCAACCGGCTCCACCAGAACATCGACACGTCGATCGCCGATCTCGCGACCTTCATGCGCCCTACGCTCGTCGTCGTCGACGCGATGCGCGTGCTCATGCGCAACGGTCCGCAGGGGGGGAACATCGACGACACGAAGGTGATGAACCAGGTGTTCGCCACCGTGGACCAGGTCGCCGCCGACGCCTACGGCGCGACGCTCATCGGTCAGCACCGCGACAACCTCCAGTACGTGAAGATGGGCCACGAGCGCGGCCTCGGGACGATGTACTGGGAGCAGCTGAAGGTCCGGGAGGTCTGACGTGGCCGCGTCGCCGTCGCCCTCCGGGAGCGCGCTTGGCGCGGGCGCGCCTGCGCACGCGGGCGTAGCGCTCGATCTCGCGTCGATCGAGGCGGGCCGCGGGCGCGGCGCGCACGACCACCACGACCACGCGCCGGTCGAGCCGATCCCGTGGAAGACCGGCGACGTCGGCGTCGTCCCGCCGCTCGACGCCGACACGAGCTTCGTCCTCGCGCCTTACGGAACGACGCCCGCGGACCCGCGGATCGCCCCCGAACGCACGCGCACGGGCGGCCGCGGGAGCGCGGTCGCGGCGCCGTCGACGAAGTCGGGCTGCGGCGGGTCGTGCGGCTGCGGGAGCGCGGTCGCGGCGCCGTCGACGAAGTCGGGCTGCGGCGGGTCGTGCGGCTGCGGGAGCGCGGTCGCGGCGCCGTCGACGAAGTCGGGCTGCGGCTCGTCGTGCGGCTGCGGCGGCCCGAAGGCTCCGGCGTCGGCTCCCGCGAAGGACGCGGGCGCGATGCGTCGCGCCGCCTCGAGCCGCATCGCCGAGCTCGCGGGCATCCTCGGCATCGGCACGCCGCGCGAGGGCGGCGGCGCCTCCCCCGGCGGCGCCCCGCCGGCGACGGGCGGAGCGCCGAAAGGTGGAGCGCCGAAGGGCGGAGCGCCGGGAAAGAAACCGCCGAAGAAGCTCCCCGGCTCCGGGATCCCCGCGCGGCGGAGCATCCGGATCCTGGTGTGGGTGAGGCGCGCCGCGCAGCTCGGCTTCTTCTCCCTCTTCATGTTCTTCCTGTTCCAGACGGGCTTCCGCGGGAACTTCGCGGCGAGCGCCGACACGCCGGTGCGTCTGCCGTACCCGGTCGAGGCGTTCCTCCTCGCCGATCCGTTCGTGACGGCGATGACCCTCGGCGCCACGCATCAGGTCTACCGCGGCCTCTTGTGGTCGATCGGCTTGCTCGCGGTGACGCTCGTCTTCGGCCGCGTCTTCTGCGGCTGGATCTGCCCCTTCGGCACGCTCCACCACTTCTTCGGCTGGATCCTCCCTTCGCGCAAGGGGCGCGGGGCGGTCCGCGTCGAGGCGAACAAGACGCACGGCTACCAGCGCGCGAAGTACTACCTGATGTACGCGTTCCTCCTGGCGTCGCTCGCCGGGAGCGCGATCGGCGGGCTCTTCGATCCGATCTGCGTCGCGGTCCGCGCGATCGGCCTCGGCGTGATCCCCGGCGTGCAGTACATGGCCGGCCGCGCGCTCGGCGCGGCGCAGGACATCCCCGCGCGGCCGCTGCAGCGCGCCGCCGACAGCACGCAGGACGTGCTCTCCACCACCGTGTGGCAGTCGCACCAGTTCTACTTCCACCAGACGTGGCTCATCGTCGCGCTGCTCGTGGCGATCCTCTTCATGAACCGCTTCATCCCGCGGTTCTGGTGTCGCGTCCTCTGTCCGCTCGGCGCGTTCCTCGGCGTCTTCGCGCGCTTCGCCCTCTTCGGAATGGAGAAGGACCACGCGAAGTGCACCGACTGCAACCTGTGCCTCGTCAACTGCCAAGGCGCCGACAGCCCGCAGGGCGGCGTGAAGTGGCGGCAGGACGAGTGCCACATGTGCCTCAACTGCGAGAGCGCGTGCCCGGAGGACGTCATCAAGTTCCGGCTGCTGCCGAACCGGAAGAGCCGCATCGGCGTCCCCGATCTGCAGCGGCGCACGCTCCTCGCGTCGGCGGCGGCGGGCGCGGCGTTCATCCCGGCGGCGCGCATCGCCGACTCGCTCGACGTCAACTACCACGCGAAGGTCATCCGCCCGCCGGGCGCCGTCGAGGAGCGCGCGTTCCTCGAGCGCTGCATCCGCTGCGCCGAGTGCATGAAGGTGTGCCCGAACAACGCGCTGCACCCGGCGATGTTCGAGTCCGGCGTCGAGGGGCTCTGGACGCCCATCCTCATCGCGCGCATCGGCTACTGCGAGCACTCGTGCGTCCTCTGCGGTCAGGTCTGCCCGACCGGCGCGATCCAGAAGATCACCGAGAAGGAGAAGCTCGGGCAGGGGATCCCGCCGGTGAAGATCGGCACCGCGTTCTACGACCTCGGTCGCTGCCTGCCGTGGAGCATGGGCACGCCCTGCATCGTGTGCGAGGAGTTCTGCCCGACGTCACCCAAGGCGATCTGGGTCGAGGAGGTCGAGGCGCCGATGCGCGACAGCAAGCCCGGCCCCGACGGCACCGAGCCGGCGATGCTGACCGTGAAGCTCCAGCGCCCGCACGTCGATCCGGGCCTCTGCATCGGCTGCGGCGCCTGCGAGAAGGTCTGCCCCGTGCAGGATCAGCCGGCCGTCTACATCACGAGCGTCGGCGAGAGCCGCTCGAAGACGAACGTGATCCTCCTCGAGAACACGAACTACAACCAGGGCTGAGCGCGGCCCTCCGGGGGCGGCCGCTCCCCGGCTCCTCCGCCGGTGGGCTTGCTTCCCCCGCGCTGAGTCACGCCGACGTGTCCGGAGGGATCCAGCGACCCGAGCCGAAGGCCGCGGCTCGTTCGGAGGCCCTGGTCTCGAGCTTCAGGCTACCCAGGGCAAGTCAGGCGAACCACGCTCAGGGCTGCGCGCGCGCGGGCGGCGCCTTCGGCGTCGGGCGTGCGCTCCTCCGCGGCGCTGTGGAGGTCGCCAGCTCGCGCTTCTCGATCGCCGTGAGCTCGGAGGCGTGGCGCCGGCCCCAGGCGCAGAGCGCGCTCAGGAGCGGGCGCAGGCTGAGCCCGAACTTCGTGACGCTGTAGACGACGCGCGGCGGGACCTCGGCGAAGACCTCGCGGTGAACGATGCCGTGCTCCTCCATCTCGCGCAGCTGCTGCACGAGGACCTTCTGGCTCACGCCGGGGATGAGCCGGCGGAGCTCCGAGAGGCGTCTCGGCCCGTCGAAGAGGTAGTACAGGACGAACACCTTCCAGCGACCGCCGATGACCTTGAGCGCGCGCTCTGCGGGGACGAGCGGGAGATCCTTGATGACGCGCATGGTTACCAGATGGTTCCTAGGTGACTCATGGGTATGTAGGCCGGCAACTGGTAGCTAGTGCCGAGTGAGAGCGTACGCCATGGTTCGGGTGGTCGCCAGGCGCGACCAACGAAAGGAATCGCCATGTCCACGCAGAGCCCCCGTTCGACCTCACCCATCGCGCTCGTCACCGGCGGGAGCCGCGGCATCGGCAGGAGCACGGCCCTCGCGCTCGCCGATCGCGGCGTCGACGTCATCGTCACGTACGCCTCGCGGATCGCCGAGGCGAACGAGGTCGCGGCGGCCGTCCGGGGGAAGGGTGGGCGAGCGGCCGCGCTCCGCCTCGACGTCGGCGCGGCGAGCACCTTCGACGCGTTCGCGGCGGAGGTGCGGGAGGCGCTCCAGCGGGAGTGGTCGCGCGACTCGTTCGACTACCTCGTGAACAACGCCGGCGTCGGCGGCTACGCGCCGTTCGCGGAGACCTCCGAGGAGACGTTCGACCAGCTCGTCGCCGTGCACTTCAAGGGGCCGTTCTTCCTCACGCAGAGGTTGCTCCCGCTCATCGCCGACGGCGGCAGCATCGTCAACATGTCGACGGGGCTCGCGCGGTACGTCTATCCGGGCTTCTCCGCCTACGCCGCCGCCAAGGGCGCCGTCGAGGTGCTCACGCGCGCGCTCGCCGTCGAGCTCGGCCCGCGTCGCATCACCGTGAACGTCGTCGCGCCGGGAGGGATCGTCACGGACTTCGGCGGAGGCGTCATGCGCGATCCGGGCCTCCAGAAGGCCGTCGGCGCGGAGACGCCGCTCGGGCGCGTCAGCGAGCCGGACGACGTCGCGGGCGTGGTCGCGTCGCTGCTCGCTCCGGAGAGCCGCTGGGTCACCGGCCAGCGCGTGGAGGTCACCGGCGGCTACCGTCTCTGATCGGCGGCTCCCCGCGCGATCGCGAGCGCGCACGCGCCGCCGGCTACGGGCTCCGAGGCTCGGCGCGACCGCGCCGCGCACGCTGCGCCGGCGTTCCTGTCTGCCTGACGCGCCCGATTCGACGCGCCCAGCGTGGGCGCTGGGGAGCCTGCAAGCGAGACGGGGTGAGCCGTCCTCGGACACGGCGGGCCATCGAGAGCAGCGTGAATTCGTGCCGGCGCGCTCCTGGCGCGCATCTGGCAACGCGCGCCCGAGTGTCCGTTATAACGAATGAATGTTCGCTAAAACAACCGCTCGCCCTCCGCGTCGCGCTGGGCGGGCTCGTCGGGCTCCTCCTCCTCGGCCACGCGCGCGCCGCGCTCGCGGCGCCGTGCCCGACGAACCTCCCGAACCCCGTCTACGGCGCCGGCGGGAGCGCCGCGACGGCGACGCTCGGCGCGGTCGCGACGGCGCTCGCGGCGCTGCCCGAGGCCGAGCGCGTCACGCTCTTCTACTGGGATCCGGGCGCGTGCGTCGGTTACCACGCGTTCGTCGACAAGGACACGGGCTCGGGCCTCGCGACGCCGCCTGCGTATTTCAAGTACTGGGACGCCGCCGGCAACCTCACCCAGTGCGAGGCGACCGGCGCGGAGGAGCTCAGCTTCGCGCACATGGGCAACACGCCGGCGCTCTGCCCGGCGAAGCAGCCGCTGCCCGCGGGCTTCGGGCGCTTCACCGCGCCGGTGCAGACGGTGAACCTCATCACGCACCCCAAGTCGGAGTTCGACTCGATCTCCGCCGAGGCCTTCTATCACGTGTACGGCTTCGGCCCTGGCGCGGCCGGGCGCTCGGTCGCGCCGTGGTCGGTGCCCGAGGCGGTGTTCGGTCGCGCGACGAACTCGTTCGTCCACCAGATGCTCGCCAGCGCGTTCCGCGTGCCGCCGACCGCGTTCAAGGTCCCCGAGGGGAACGTGGTCAATACCAACCAGCTCACCGTGCAAGGCGTCTTCGCGTGGGGTGAGAGCAACGACGCGAGCCAGGCGCTCGGCTACGTGTCGGGCAGCGCGGCCGACGACGGCGAGGACAAGGGCCAGACCAAGACGCTCGCGGTCCAGTACTTCGATCAGACGTGCGGCTACCTGCCGGACTCCAGCCGGACGCGCAAGGACAAGCTGAACGTCCGCAACGGCCAGTACGCGCTGTTCACGCCAGGGCAGTTCTACGCCAAGGTCGACGGCGCGAACGCGATCGCGAGCGCGCAGGTCGAGAAGCTCGTTCGCTGGTTCGACGGGACGCTCCCGGCGCCCGGCGGGCTCGACATCGTCAAGATCATCATCCAGTCGGGCGACATCCCGCTCTGCGCGATGCGGGCCAATCGGCCGGACGGCGATCTCAACCCGATCGTGTCGTACGCGCCTCCTGCGCCGTGCAACGGCTACTTCGAGTTCACCGCGACCGGGTCGACCAGCCTCGCGTCGTGCGCCGACGACACCCAGTGCAAATCGGGAGCGGGCGAGAAGTGCCGCTTCGGATTCTGCGAGCTGTACTGAGCGAGGAGGAACCGATCCATGAGCTCCCTTCGCAGCTTCCTCGTCGGCGCGACCGCGGTCGCGCTGCTCGCGTCGTTCACCGCGTGCTCGAGCGCAGAGCCGGCCGCGCCGTCGCGGCCTCCGACGCCGGCGCCCGCCACGCCGTCCGCCGACGGCGGCTCGGGGGACGGCGGACCGTCCGCCGCGGACTGCTTCGACACGTCGAAGAGCGAGCCCGTCGAGCCGCAGCACTTCCTCAACCAGTGCAACGGGACGGAGTGCTTCGCGTTCGACAACGGCGCCCGCATCGAGGGCTTCGCGCCCGGCGCGCCGCTGCCGCCGCTGAACTGAGCCGCCGCGCTTCGATGACGTCGAACCCCTACGCTCTACGCGGCGCCCCGGGCTGCCTCGTCGCCGCCGCGCTCGTCCTGGCCACCGTGTCGGCACGAGCCCAGCCGGCGCCGCCGCCGGGTGAGCCCGACGACGACGTGGAGCTGACCGTCCCCGCGACGCCTGCGTCGACCGCGACACCTCCATCGAGCGCCGCGCCTCCACCGAGCGCCGCGCCACCGTCGAGCGCTCCGCCGCCCACGCCGGCGAGCGCCACGCCGCCGGCGAGCGCCGCGCCCCCGGCGAGCGCACCTGCTCCTGATCCATCGAGCGCACCTGCGCCGGCGGGCGCGCTGGCGACGACGAGCACGGCGGGCGCCCCGGCGACGCCGAGCACGGCGGACGCGCGCTCCCCGGCGGGTCGCGTCGGGCTGCCGACGACGACCGCGCCCGCCGCGCGATCGGACGCGCCGCCGAGCCTCGTCGCCGAGGGGAGCAACTACGTCCGGCCGATCCGGCGCGGGCTCGCCTGGTGGGGCTTTGTCCAGGCGCAGTACCAGCGAAACGATCTCTCGGAGGACCAGCTCGCGCCCGGCGGCGAGCCGCTGAACCAGGACGAGTTCTCCCTCCGGCGCGCCCGCCTGCGCATCGATCACGGGTGGGAGAACGCCGCGGCGACGCTCGAGATGGACGCGTCGACGCTCGGCGGCGTCCGCATCGGGCCGCGCCGCGCCGAGGCGTCGCTCCTCTACCGCGGCGCCGAGGACGACACGATCACGCCGCGGCTCGTGCTCACCGCGGGCATCACCGATCTCCCGTTCGGCGCGGAGATCGGCGAGTCGCAGCGCGACCGCGTGTTCATGGAGCGGAGCATCGGCTCGACCGCGCTCTTCCCGAGCGAGGCGGACATCGGCGTGAAGCTCTGGGGCGCGTACCGCTTCCTCAACTACGCGGTCGCCGTGGTGAACGGTCAGCCGCTGTTCGACGCGGCGTTCCCGCGCGATCCGGTCGCCGCCAAGGACATCGTCGGTCGCGTCGGGGCGCGCGCGCCGGTCGATCCGTCGCTCGTGGTCGAAGGCGGCGTCTCGTTCTGGAACGGGACCGGCTTCAGCCCCGGGCGCGACGCCACGAAGGCGTCGGTCACCTGGATCGACGACAACAACAACGGCTTCGCCGAGCCCCACGAGCTGCAGGGCGTGACCGGATCGGCGGCGGTCCCGTCGCAGACCTTCCGCCGCTGGGCGCTCGGGCTCGATCTCGGCGCGTCCAAGCGGACCGCGCTCGGCGTCTCGCGCCTCTCCGGTGAGGTCGCGGTGGCGTCGAACCTCGATCGCGCGCTCCTCGTGTCGGATCCGATCCTCTCGGGCGCGGACGTGCGCCAGCTCGTGCTCAGCGTGGCGGCCGTCCAGCAGATCACCGACTACGGCCTCGTCGGCTTCCGCGCGGCCTACTACGACCCGAACAGCGACGTCTTCGAGCAGCGCGCCGGCGTCTTCCACATCAAGGACGAGTCGTTCTGGGTGCTCTCGCCCACGCTCGGCCTGACGCTCTCGCACGGCCGCCTCGTCGCCCAGTACGACGTCGTCGCGGATCAGCTCGCGCGCGACGATCGCGGCGTCCCGACAAACGCGAAGAACAACCAGCTCACGCTCCGCCTGCAGGTGGACCTGTGAGCGCTCGCGCGGCGCTCCTGGGCCTCGCGTGCCTCGCCGCCGGGGCGTGCGGTGAGACGCGCCTCACCGAGGGGCTCGAGGAGCCCTTCGCGGTCCACGACGCGCAGCTCCTCGAGGGCGAGCTGCCGGGCGCGCCGCCCGACCAGGGCACGGCCTCTCCGCGGCCGACGGCCGCGACGACGGAGACCACCGTGCTCCGCCCCGGGCTCCCCGGTGTCGCGTTCTTCGGATGGGCGACGCTCGACGCGGTGGCCGTCGCGGCGAAGATCGAGGGGCAGGGGAGCGGCTACTGGGTGCTCCCAGCGGGGCCGCCCGATCCGCAGGTGCAGGGCGAGCCCGTTCGCGTCTGGCGCTTCGTCGCCGATCTCCACGCGTCGCTCGCGCCGGGGCGTCATCGACTGCTCGTCTCCGCGCTGGACGCCGCCGGTCGCGCGGGCAACCAGGTCGCGACGTCGCTCTGCATCCACCGCCGCGTCCCGGACAACGGCAACGCGTGCGACGCCACGAAGGCGCCTCCGGAGATCGCGATCAGCCTCGAGTGGGATCGGCCCGTCGACCTCGATCTCGTCGTGGTCACGCCGAGCGGTGAGGCGATCTCCGCGCGCCGCCCGGCGACGGGGCTCGGCGCCGAGGAGAAGATCAACCGGAGCTCACCGGACAAGAACCCGCCGGGCTCCGGCTACCTCGACGTCGACTCGAACAACGGCTGCCGCATCGACGCCCGGCAGCTCGAGAACGTCGTGTTCCAGGAGCGGCCTCCGCCGGGGTCGTACCTCGTCTACGCGAGCCTCTTCGACGCCTGCGGTCAGCCCTCGGCTCGCTACACCGTCACGCGCTGGACGCGCGGCGTCGTGGACCCGGCCGCCGGCACCTTCGAGGTCGCCGTCGCGGAGAGGTGGAGCGGTACGGCCGTCGCGATCCAGGCGAGCGGAGGCGCGCGGCTCGGGACGTTCGTAGGCGAGTTTTTCGTGCCGTAGGAGGCATCAAGCGATGTTGATCGAACGTCTGACCAAGCTGGCGCTCCTCGGGAGCTCGTGGGTCCTCTACCTGCTCCTCGTCCTGTCGGTGATCTCGATCGCCACGATGGTCGAGCGCTGGCTCTACTTCGCGCGCCGGAGCGGCGACCTCGAGGCGCAGCGGCCGCGGCTCGTCGCCCGCCTGGACGCGGCGGATCTGGACGGCCTCGAGGAGGTGCTCGCCGCGGACCGCTCGCTCCAGGGGCGCGTCGCGCGCGAGGCGCTCCGATGGCTGCACGGCGGGCCGGAGGCGATGGCCGACGCGGTCGACGCGGAGCTGTCGCGCATCCGGGCGGAGCTCGAGCGAGGGGTGAACCTCCTCGGCACGCTCGGCAACAACGCCCCGTTCATCGGCCTGTTCGGCACGGTGCTCGGCGTCATCATCGCCTTCCACTCGCTCGGCGAGTCGGGCGGCGACGCCGGCGCGATGGGCGGCGTCATGGGCGGCATCGCCGAGGCCCTCGTCGCGACGGGCGTGGGCCTCTTCGTCGCGCTGCCCGCCGTGGTCGCCTACAACCTGATCCAGAGGAGGATCGGGCAGATCGAGGCCGACGCCGCGGCCCTGGTGAAGCTGATCAGCGCGTACGCCAAGTCCGACGCGCGCATCCTCGAGCGGGCGCGCGCGCGGAGCGCCGGGGCGGCGCGTCGCCGGCCCGAGCCCGCGCCGGTGGAGGACGACGCGGCGGAGGAAGAGGCGACCGCGGTCGCCGTCGCGAGCGAGGCGAAGGGCTGATGGCGTCCATCCAAGCGGCGCGCGGTCCGGGGACGCGGGGCGGCATCGTCGGGATCAACGTCACGCCGTTCGTCGACATCGCGCTCGTGCTCTTGATCATCATGATGGTCTCGTCGACGTACATCGTCTCGCAGGCGCTCAAGGTGGAGCTGCCGAAGACGGCGACCTCGGACGGCAAGGTGACGAAGACGTACGTCGTCACGATCGACAAGGGCGGCGAGCTACGCTTCAACGACGCGCCGGCGACGCTAAAGGGCCTCGAGGCGAGCCTCCGGGAGGCGAGGGCGTCCGAGGACGTCAGCCTCGTCATCAGCGCCGACCAGGCGGCCCTCCACGGGCGGGTCGTCGAGATCATCGACACCGCGAAGCTCGCCGGCATAACGAAGTTCGCGATCAACGTCGAGCGCTCGAAGTAGCGAGCCATGTCGCTGCGCGGAGTCCTCATCGGCGGAAGCCTCCTCGCGCACGGCGGGCTCGTCGTGGCGCTCGGGGCGCTCCGCGCGCCGCCGGCGATCTCGGCGACGGCGATCGAGGTGACCGAGACGACGAAGCCGGAGCCTCCGGCCCCCCCGCCACCTCCGCCGCCGGAGCCCGCCTCGCCCGCGGTCCACGAAGCGCCGCAGCGCGCGCGGACCGCGAAGCCCGCGGCCGAGCCGACGCCCGAGGCGCCGACCCCGACGGCGAGCCCGCTGGCGGCGCTGCCCGACTTCGGGCTCGAGCTCAGCGGGGCGAGCGGGCCCGGCGGCCTCGCGCTGCCCGCGGCCGCGCCGCCTCCGCGCGCCGCACAGGCCGTCACGAAGACGCTCGAGAAGGCGCCGGCGCCCAAGCGGGCGCTGGATTCGTGCGACGAGCCTCCGGCCAAGCCCAAGCTGCTGCGCCTCCCGCAGCCGGCGTACTCCGAGTCCGCGCGCGCGGCGGGCGTCGAGGGGAAGGTCCGCCTCGAGATCTCCGTCGACGAGACGGGCAAGGTCGTCGAGGTCCGCGCGCTCACCAGCCTCGGCCACGGCCTCGACGAGGCGGCGATCGCCGCGGCGCGCCTCGCGACCTTCGAGCCGGCCGTGCGCTGCGGCCGTCCGACTCGCTCGACGTTCACCGTCGCCGTGCGCTTCTCCGCGTCGTGAGTCGGATGCTCGGATCTCGCCTTCGCTGCGCGCTCGTCCTGGCCCTCGCGACCTCGCTCGTCCCGAGCCTCGCGCGAGCCCAACGCGCGCCCGCGCGCGGAGAGGCGCCGAGGCCGCGCCTGACGAAGCCGCCGGAGCTCGTCGACTTCGTCGAGGCCGAGTACCCGGAGGCGGAGCTCCGGGAGGGCCGCGCGGCGACCGTCGTCCTCGAGCTCGCGATCTCGGCCGCCGGCGCGGTGGAGGCGGCGGCCGTCGTCCAGTCGGCGGGGGCGGCCTTCGACGCCGCGGCTATGGCGGCCGCGCGCCGCTTCACGTTCCGGCCGGCCGAGGTGGATCACGTGCCCGCGCCCGTGAAGATCACCTACCGCTACGCGTTCACGCCGAAGGCGGCGGTCGCGACGACGGGCAAGCTCCGCGGCGTCGTCCTCGACAAGGCGACGCGGCGACCGCTCGCCGGCGTGACCGTGGAGGTCGAGGGCGTCGGCCGCGCGGTCACGAGCGCCGACGGCGCGTTCACGTTCGGCGACGTCCCGGTCGGGGAGGTGAAGGTCACGCTCTCGCGATCGGACCTCACGCCGCTCCAGACGGAGGAGACGGTCGAGGCGGGGCGCACCCTCGAGGCGCGCTACTCCGTCGAGCTCCCCGCGCCGGAGGCCTCTGCCGACGAGGACAAGGACGACTTCGAGGTGGTCGTGCTCGCGCCGAAGCTCGTCAAGCAGACGGTCAGCACGAGGTCGGCGCGGAGGAGGCGCGGCGCGTCCCCGGCACGCAGGGCGACGTGCTCAAGGTCGTCGAGAACCTGCCCGGCGTCGCGCGCGCGAGCGCCGGCTCGGGCCAGCTCGTCGTCTGGGGAGCGGCGCCCGAGGACACGCGCACCTACGTCGGCGCGGTCCGCGTCCCGATGCTCTACCACTTCGGCGGCCTCCGGTCGGTCGTCCACAACGATCGCGTCGCCTCGGTGGAGCTCGTCCCCGGCGGATACGGCGCCGCGTACGGCCGCGGGCTCGGCGGGCTCGTGCGCGTGACGACGCGCGAGCCGGCGCGCGATCGCCTCCGCGGCAGCGCGCAGCTGGATCTCCTCGACGCGTCGGCCGCGGTCACGGCGCCGATCGGCGAGCGTCTGTCGTTCGCGGTCTCCGCCCGGCGGAGCCACATCGCGGACGCCGCGCGCCTGCTGAGCGATCAGAGCTTCCAGGCGTTCTTCACGCTCCCCGAGTACCACGACGGGCAGGCGCGGCTCCGCTACGAGCTCGCGCCGAACGAGTGGGTCGAGGTCGGCGGCATGCTCTCGGGCGACCGCCAGGCGCGGACGCAGCCGAGCAACGATCCGGCGAACCGTGTCTCCGAGACGCGGACGCTCCGCTTCCAGCGGTACGACGTCGCATACCACAAGCAGCTCGCCGACGGCTCGGAGGTGGACGTCGCGCCGTGGTACGGCCACGACGTCGGCGGCCGCGCCGGCGACTTCGGCGGCGTCCCGACGAGCACCGAGACGGAGTCCCACCTCGTCGGCTTTCGCGCCGAGTGGCGCGGCCGGCTCGCCGAGGCCTGGACGGCGCGCGCCGGCCTCGACCTCGAGCTCGTCCAGAGCGAGTCGAGGCGGAGCGGCTCGATCACCTCGCCGCCGCGTGAAGGAGACGCCTACGTCTTCGGCCGGCCCCCGGCCGACCAGGTGAGCGCGGACGTCTGGAAGACGGTCATCGCGAGCGCGGCGCCCTACGCGGAGACCTCGTGGAGCCTCTTTCGAGAGCGCGTGATCCTCACGCCCGGCGTCCGCCTCGAGCCGTACCTCGTCAGCGTCGACCGGCGGAAGCCGCACGATCCGAACGCCCCGGATCTCGGCGCGTACCTCTCCGACATCGCGATCCAGCCGCGCTTCGCCGCGCGGTGGGCGGTGTCGTCGCGGCTCTCCTACAAGGCGGCCGTCGGCCTCTACCGCCAGCCGCCGTTGCCGGGCGACCTGTCCGCGATCTTCGGCAACCCCGCGCTCGGGATCTCGAACGGGACGCACTACGTCGGCGGCGCGGAGCTTCGCGCCACGCCGAACCTCGCGATGGAGACGAGCGTGTTCCACACGACGTCCGACGAGCTCGTCGCGCGCAATCCCTCGAGCAGCCCGCGGATCGGGGAGGCGCTCCTCCAGGACGGCGAGGGCCGCTCGGTGGGCGCGCAGCTCCTCCTGCGGCGCGAGAAGGGGAGCGGCCGGTTCTTCGGTTGGATCGCGTACACGCTCCTCCGGAGCGAGCGGAAGGACTCTCCCGGGGCGCGCTGGCGTCTCTTCGACTACGACCAGACCCACGTGCTGACGGCGCTCGCGTCGTACGATCTCGGCGCCGGCTTCGAGGTCGGCGCGCGCGCGCGCGTCGCGTCGGGGTACCCGCGGACGCCGCTCCAGTACGTCTACTTCGACGCGCGCAGGAACCGCTACGAGCCGACGCTCGGCGTCTACAACACCGACCGGATCCCGGTCTTCGTCCAGGTCGACGCGCGCGTCGCCAAGCGCATCGCGCTGAACGGCTCGGAGCTCGAGCTCTACCTCGACGTGCAGAACGTGACGAACCGCGGGAACCCCGAAGAGATCGCCTACGCGCCGGACTACGCGCAGCGCCGGTACATCCTCGGTCTGCCCCTCCTCCCGATCCTCGGCGCGCGCTGGAGCTTCTGAGATGAAGAGGACTATGTCCCTGGTGTTCGCGCTCGTGCTGAGCCTCCTCGCGTGCGTGCCGGAGCTCGCCGACGATCGGGCGCGGATCGCTTCGCCTCGCGTCCTGGCGGTCCGCGCGAGCCCCGCCGAGGCGAAGCCGGGGCTGTCCGTGACGTTGACGGCGCTCGTCGCGGCTCCCGCCGGGGCGGCGACGACCGGCGACGGCCTGGAGTGGGCGATGTGCCTCGCGCGCAAGCCGCTCACGGAGCTCGGTCCGGTCGCGGAGGAGTGCGTCGAGCGGTTCGCGGAGGGAGGCGAGGACTTCCTCCGCCTCGGCCGCGGAGCGAGCGTCACCGGCGCCGTCCCCGCCGACGCGTGCCGGCGCTTCGGCCCGCTCGCGCCTCCCGCGACCGCGGGCGGCGTCGCTGGGCGCCCGGTCGACCCCGACCTCTCGGGCGGCTACCACCAGCCGATCGTGCTCGGCAGCGAGGCCGGCGCCGCGCTCGCGTCCGTTCGCCTCGCGTGTGGGATCGTCGGCGTCCCGAACGCGGAGTCGGTGCGCTACGGGCAGGGCTACCGCCCGAACGAGAACCCGGAGATCGATCGGGTGGAGATCGTGTCGGGCGAAGCTCGCGCGATCGAGCCGGGAGTCGAGGTCGCGGGAGCGACCGTCGCCGCGGGGGCGCGCGTGGAGCTGCGCGTGTCGTGGGCGGCGTGCCCGCGTGCACCGGTGTGCGGCGACGGGCTCTGCACCGCGGGAGAGAACCAGAGCAGCTGCGCGGTGGATTGCCGCGACGAGCCGCGCGGCTGCACGGGTGCGGAGACGTACCTCTGGGCGAACCCCGAGACGCGGAGGGTAGAGGACCGACGCGAGGGGATCCGCGTCTCGTGGTTCTCGACGGGAGGCGCCTTCGCCGAGGAGCAGACGGGCCGCTCCGAGGACGACGCCGACGGGACCGACTCCTCGAACGTGTGGATCGCGCCGGCCGAGCGGGGGCTGGTGCGCCTGTGGATCGTCGCCCGCGACGATCGCGGCGGCGTCGGCTGGCGCGAGCTCGCGGTGGCGATCGAGTAGGCGCGACGCCGCGCGCTACGACCGTCTTGTTTAATGAAACATCGTCCGTTATACTGGATTCATGGTTGCAGTCAGCTCCCAAGCCCGGGCGGCAGCTCGCGAGGCGCGGACGATCGAGCCGGCGTCGGAGACCTCGGAGGGCGCGGTGAGCGTCCAGCGTGACGATGTCGTCGTCGGCGCTGCCGCCGGGCTCGCCGCGGTCGTGGAGCGCATCGAGCAGGTGGCGCCGACCGACGCGCCGGTGCTCCTCGAGGGTGAGACAGGCTCGGGCAAGGAGCTCCTGGCGCGCAGGATCCACGCGCGCTCGCACCGCGCCGAGGGCCCGATGATCCGCGTCAACTGCGGCGCCATCCCCGCGGAGCTCGTCGACTCCGAGCTGTTCGGTCACGAGCGCGGGAGCTTCACCGGCGCCATCGGGACGCGTCAGGGGTGGTTCGAGCGCGCCGACGGCGGGACGCTCTTCCTCGACGAGGTCGCCGAGCTCCCGCTCGCCGCGCAGGTCCGTCTCCTCCGCGTGCTGCAGGAGGGGACCTTCACGCGCGTCGGCGGCACGAAGGACCTCCGGGTGTCCGTGCGCGTGGTGACCGCGACGCACCGTGACCTCCGCGCGATGTGCGAGGAGGGGACGTTTCGCTCGGACCTCTGGTACCGGATCGGCGTCTTCACGGTGCGGATCCCGCCGCTGCGGGATCGACCGGAGGACGTCGCGCCGCTCGCCGCGCACTTCGCGCGCAAGTCGGGCGTCTCGCTGACGGGCGTGCCGCTGGTCCCGACCCCGAGCGAGCTCGAGGCGCTCCGAGGGTACGCGTGGCCGGGCAACGTGCGCGAGCTCGCCGCCGTCGTCGAGCGCGCCGCGATCCTCGGCGGCGGCCGCCGCCTCGAGATCGCAGCGGCGCTCGGGGACGCGCGCCCGACGTCGCCGCCGACGGTCGCGTCGTCTTCCGCGGTCGCGACGCCCGCCGGAGCGCTGGCGACGCTCGACGACGCGATGCGCGCCCACATCGCGCGCGCGCTGTCCGTCACGCGCGGGCGAATCGAGGGCCGCGGAGGCGCGGCCCATCTTCTCGGCGTGAACCCGCACACACTCCGCGGGAAGATGCGCCGGCTTCGGATCGACTGGAGCGTCTACCGGACGTGACTCGCGCGCCGATCTCGGCGGTGATCGCCGTCGATGGCGCCAGGCGGCCGCCGCTCGGACCACGAGCGCGTCGGGGGCGCTCGCGAGACGGAGCGACGCGACCCGGGTCACCTCGTCACGACCGTGTGCGTCGCGAAGGCGACGCCGCCCCGGATGTCGCGGAGGACGACGAAGAGGTGGCTCGTCCCGGGCGCGCGAGGCGCGGTCCACGCGTTCGTCGTCGTCGTCTCGAGCTCCTCCTCGGAGCGTCCGGTGCGATCGCTCTCGAGGCTGCCCGCCGTCGAGAACCACGAGACGCGCATCGCTTCGCGGCGCTCGGTGAGCGTCCGCCTCGCGAGATCGTAGACGACGTACCGCTCCGCGGCCTCGGCCGGCCAGCTCACGCGGAGCGAGACCGTCGCGCCGCTCGGGATCGCGTCGAGCGCGACCGGCGCGCCGTCGAGCGTCGCCTCGAGCGGGCCGAGCTCGGGGTTCCCGTTGGCGACGTAGCGGCGGCCGTAGTCCGCCGTCACGTCGGCTGCCGCGTTCGCGAGCGCGCACGACGCGCGTTGCATGCCGAACGCCACGGCCGTCTCGTCCCGGTCCGTGACGGCGACGCGCACCGGCAGGTAGTAGCCGCCGGTGACGTCGGGATCGCGCGGCCGCAGATCGCCGGACGTGACCTCGGGGCCGAAGAGCGCGCACACGTCCGGCGGGATCGCCGACGCGATGGTGGCGACGCCCTCGGCGAGCGGCCGGACGCCGTCGCCGAGGCAGGCGGCGCTCGCGGCGCCGTTCTCGGTCAACAGCTTCGGCGTCGCGCACAGCGCCCAGGTCGCCCTCGGCTCCGCGATCGGCCCGTCCGGGCTCGCGACGAGGAGCGACCACGAGACGACCTCGCCGGGCTTGGCCTCCGGCGGATCGCCGCGCACCGCGAGCACCTGGGTCCGCGTCACGAGCGACTCGCGATCGCCGAGATCGGGGCGGCACGACAGCGGCGCGCTCGCGACGGCTGCGCCGAGGGCGAGCCCGTGGAGCAGGCGGCGCATCACAGCTCGAGCCTCCCGCCGACGACGGCGATGAACGGCAGGCCGGTGATGTTCCCGCGCCGCCGGAAGTCGGCCGAGTAGGCGATCTCCTCGGCGTTCGCGCGGCTCGTCACGTTCTGGAGATCGGCGAACACGAGCGCGCGGGCGCTCTTGCCGATCTCGAAGGCGCGATCGATCCGGAGATCCAGCTGCCAGAACGCCGGGATGCGGGTCGTCCCCTGCGGACCGAACACGGGATCGAACCGGTCGGAGCGGGCGTCGTAGACGCTGCCGACGACGGGGGTGCGCGGGTTTCCGCTCGCGTAGCGGAGGCGCGCGCCGACGCTGAAGCGGCCGATCTCCTGGCTCGCGACGAGCGAGAGGACGTGCGGCTGATCGAAGTCGAACGGCCGCCAGCTCTGTCGCCCTCGAAGCGGCGCCGCCGCTCTTGCTGATGGCGTAGGACGCCCAGCCGAAGAACCCGCGCCAGAGCTCATGGCGGATGAAGAGCTGGACGCCGTAGCCCGCCCCTCGCCAATTTGCGAGCGCGCGCGAGCGGGTTCGGCAGGTGGCTCCGCACGACGAGGTCCTTTGCGTGTTTTGTCGAAGGCGACGACGTCGATCGCTCGGGGCGAAAGTCGGTGACGCGGAGCGATTCGCCTGCCGTGATGTGCGCGCTCGCGCGCGAGAGCCCGGAGCTCCGGGTGCCGAACACGGCGGAGAGGTCCTCCGGGTCGGGCGGTTGGTGGTGAAGCCGCCGTAGGCGGTAGAAGGTGGTCCGCGTCACGTCCCAGCGCGCCGACGCGCGCGGCGCCACGGTCGTCCCATGCGGGAGAAGCCGACGGCGGGACGTTGCCGGCCTGAGGAAGGCGCTTGCTTCCCTCGATGACGAAGGCGTCGACGCGGACGCCCGGCGTCTGTCACCGGGCCGAAGCGGACGTCGGCGTGGGCGTGAGGTCCGACGTCGAGGATGTGCGTCTTCCAGCGATCGACGGCGTACTGCCGCCCGGCGGCTGACCGAAGACGGCGATGTCGCCCTCGCGCGGCGGGAGTGGTGATGAGCCCGCGCTCGACGCCTTTCCGACGCGGTCCTGAGCGCTGTCCATCTCGTGGGGGACGAGGACGACGCGCTTGTTTCCAGCTTCGATCGGAGAGACGCTCGGATCCCGTAGCGATCCGACGCGACGTCGAGGCGCGTCGGCGTCGCGCCGGGGTGATGCGCGAGCGAGCTCGCGCCGCGCCCGACGAACGGCGTGACGATCGTGCTGTCGCCGTCGTCCGAGACGCTCGTGTACCTCGCGTAGCGCGCCAGCCTGAGCGTCGCCTGACGCGCCGCTTCGCCGGATCGGGGAGGCCGTGGCGATTCGAGCTCGTCGTCCGAGACGAGCGGAAGACGGCGTCGACGCTCTCGCGCTTGCGAAGATCGACGGTGGCCTTGAGCTGCGCGCCGGTATGCGGATCGGGGAAGAAGTCGCCCACGTCCGGCGCGCTCGCGGCCGCGAGGACGCGGTCGAGCCGGCTGTACCGGAGCCGCGTCCTGATCCGACGCGCTCGCCGACCCGGTCGAGACGAGCGCCGAGCCATCGAGCGCGTCGGCGGCGGCGTACCCGTGTGTCCTGCGTGCGGCGTTGTCCGCGTCTCGATCGCGGACGAGCCCGCCGAGCCCGCGCCCGTACTCCCGCGCCGAACGCGCCCGGCACGAGGTCGATGCTCGAGACGAGGTCGAGCTGATCGTCCCATGGAGGCCGCTGCCGTGGTAGAGCTGGGACGTCGACGCCGTCGACGTAGACGCGCGTGTCCTTCGGCGCTGAGCCCCAGACGACGATCTGCCCTGACGCGACGGGGCGGGCGCGAGACGCCCGGGAGGTTCTGCACCACCTTCCAAGACGTCGCCCTGCGTCCTGGCACCTTCCGTGCCTGCTCGGCGCGTACGGCGTAGTCGACGACCTCGCGCCGCGTTCGCGGGCCGGCGCGATCGCCACCTCCTCGACGGTGTCGCTGTCGATCGTCGCTCCAAGCCAGAGGCCGGCGCGCCGCGCGCCGTTGCTCCACTCTCGCCGCCCGTGTGGCTGCGGGCGCGGCGGTCTCGGCGCGGGCGGCGCGCGTCGTGCCTGCGGGCGCGGGCGGTTCTGCCGGGCGCACCCTGGAGGGGCGGGCGGAGGTGGCGCCGGTGCGGGCGGCGCCATGACGAAGTCGTAGCGGTAGGTGATCTTCGCAGGCGCAGGCTTGTCGTCGACCTCCGCGGCTCGCCAACCAGCGCGCGGCGGCGGCGGCGGCCGCGTCGAAGTCCGGGCCGGCGCTCTCGGCGACGGTGACGTTCGTGACCTTCCCGGTAGCGCCGATCTCGATCGTCAGCACGACCGACGCCGAGACGCCGCTCTGCTTCTTCGCCGCAGGGTACTCGGCCTCGACGAAGCGCACGAGGCGCGGCATCTTCGTGAGCTTTCGCTTGGTGGGCTGCCCGCCGACGTCCGAGCCGCGCTGCTGCGCGAGCGCGGGCGGCGCGCCGGCGATGACCGCGAGGCACGCGAGCAGCGCCGGGGAGGACAACGCGACGAGGCGGCGGCTCGGCATCGGGCCTCAGGGCACGTCGATCTCGAGGGCGAGCACGCCTCCGCCGCGGTTGTGATCGAAGCGCGCGTCGATCGCGGTGCTCGTGCCGGCCGCCGCGCCGATGCGCGTCCCGTCGAGCGTCGCCTCCACGCGCCACGGCGCGCTCGGCGCGCCGCACAGCGAGAACGTGTCGACGCGCACCACGTAGCGGCCGGGCGCGGGGCGCTCCGTCCACACGACGTTCTCCGCGCGCACGCCGTCCGCGACGCACATCGCGTTGGAGTCGCGATCGAGGTACCCGCCGTCCGTCGGGGCGCTCGGATCGACCGGGCCCGCGCTCGGCGGCGGTCGCTGGTACTCGGTGCGGTTCCGCTTGAAGATCTCGACGCCGCTCGGGAGCACCACGTGGAGATCGAGGTCGGCCTCGTTCTGCCAGGAGAGCGAGATGACGAAGCGCCCGTCGGGGCGCGGGCTCGGGACCACCTCGAGCGGCCTGGTCGTCGCCGGCCCGAACCTCCCCTCCGCGTCGACGGCGCGCAGGACGACGTCGTAGCGCCCGGGCCGCGCGCTCGCCGCGAGCCCGAGCACGGCGTCGAAGGTCGGGGACGCGGGCGCGGAGGCGAGCGGGATCCCGGCGGGCACCACCCAGTAGCCGACGTCCGAGGAGAGGCCGATCGCTACGGCGGTCGCCGGGCGCTCCAGATCTCCGGCGCAGGCGCGCTCGACGACGCCCGCCCGCGCTCGCGAGACGACCGTCGCCGAGAGCACCGCGGGGCCGTCCTCCGTCGCCGGCATCGCCTCGCGGAAGAACTGCGCCCCGTCGACGTGCAGCATCGCGTCGCGGCCGGCGTCGGCGCGTGTCCCTTCGCAGGCCGCGAGCGCGATCGCCACCGAGGCGACGAGCGTGACCACGACGCGTCGCGTCCGGAGCAGGCGGCGCATCAGAAGCGCACCTCGGCGCGCAGCGTGAACGAGTCGTCGGCGAGCGTGGTCGGACGCCCCGAGGCGTCGCGGCCGAGGGCGTTCGTTCGACGGTCGTACTGCGCGACCAGCCGCGCCACGCGCGTGCGCCCCGTCGCGCTGAACGACCAGGTGGACATCGACGTGTCCCTGGGCACCAGCGCGAAGGGCTCTTGCTCGCGGGCGTCGGCGTCCGGATCGTAGCGGTCGTAGCGGACGCCGACGAGCGCCCAGCGTGTGATCTCCTGGGCCGCGCCGACGTAGTAGCCGAGCTGGCGAAGGTCGCGCGTCGCCGCGATCGGATCCGAGACGAAGAGGCCGCGATCGAGGTTGTTGCCGCGGACGATCTCGGCGCGGAGGTGGAGGTCGCCCAGCGTCGGCAGCGCGATCGTGGCGCGGAGATCGGCGCCCACCGCGAAGCGCTTGAAGCTCGCCGAGGGCGTCGCCGGCGATCCCGGGATGATCTGGAGCTCGGTCGTGTTGTCGACGATCCCGTCGGCGTTCGAGTCCTGCCACTGGATGAGGTCCTTGGTGGCGGCCGCGCCGCGGTGGAAGCCGCGCCCGCTCACGCCCGAGAGCCCGCCGTCGATGTGGACGGCGTCGGTCACGGCGGTCGCTCCGCCCACGCGGAAGACGAGATCCTTGCTCTCGTTCGGATCCCGCCCGGGGAACGTCCGCTGGCCGATCGGCTCGCCGTTCATGATCGCGAACGCGTAGCGGAGGAAGCGGTAGCCGCCGAGGACGCGCAGCCCGAGGTCGAACGACTGCGGAAACATCGCCGCAGACATGGTCGAGCGCTCGAGCCAGGGCCGCGCGCGCTCGGACTCGGGCACCTCGAAGCCGAACGGCGTCCGGAAGAGGCCGGCGGTCACCATGAACCACGGCGCCCCGCTCTCGCGGACGGGGCGGGCGGGCGCGCCGTCCGCGCCCTCACGCCGGGCGGACGGCGCGTACGCCCACGGCGTGTACGGGTAGGCGCGGCTCGCCGGCCACTTGAACGAGGCCTCGGCGTTGATCGGGCGGAGCTGAGGTCCCTCGATCGTGTTCGCGTCGATCTCGAACGCGCCGTGGAAGAGGCCTTCGTCCCGCTCGGCGCGGAGGCGCGCGCGCCGCAGGAGGAAGCGGTCCTCGTTCAGCGGCTCGCCGTCCTGCGAGAGCTCGTCCTGCGACGACTGGCGGAAGACCACCCAGTCCATGTGGACGTAGCCCGAGACCGCGACCGGCGGCGGCGCGTCCCGCCGCGCGGCCGCCTCCTCCTCGAGGCGCTGGACGCGCGCCGCGAGGTCCTCCGTCGCTCCCGGCCGCGCGCCCGCCGCGTCGACGGGCGCTGCGCCGGCCGACGGCGCGGCCCCGGACGGCGGGCTCGGCGACGCGGTGCCGGCCGCCGGAACGCGCGGCGCGCCCGGCGCCGCGACGGTCCGCGACGCTGCGCCGGGTGACGGAACGTTCGACGCCGACTCCGGTGGGGAGCTCGCCTCGGCCTGCGCGCTGACGCTCGAGAGCGCGCAGGCCAGAAGGATCGCGTGGCTCGATCCCCTCACGAACGCGGGCTGCACTCTGTTCCTATACCTCCGTTGCCTGCCGTTGCGTGCGCGGCGCCGTCGTCGGCCGCGTCGCCCGCTCAGTCGAGCGGGGGGAGCCCGCCGTCGGGCAGGAGCTTGGGCAGGGTCGGGTTCTTCTCGATCCGCGTCGCGTTCGTGCACGCGTTGATGATCTCGAAGTGGGTCTTGGGATCGTCGAAGCAGTCCTTCGGCGCGCCGTCCGGCAGGGTGCCCGCGTCGAACCCGCCGCCGCCGCCGTCGGCGAGGCCGCTGTCGGTGCCGGTGCTCGCGTCCGGCGACGACTCCTTCACCGCGGACGAGCTGTCGTCGCACGCAGCGACGGCGAGGGCGGAGGCGACGGCGAGCGAGAGGCCGAGGAGGCCCGCGTGGATCGTTCTCTTCATGGCTACCTCGCCTCGCAGAAGCCGAAGCGGCACTTGCCGCCGTTGCAGGGAGCGTCGTTTCCGACCGTGCACGCGGTGCAGGTCGTCGTCCCTTGCGGGACGTTCTTCTCGAAGTAGCAGCCGCAGGGCGCCGGATCGTCGTAGAGCGAGAGGTCGGCTCCGTCGCCCGCGCGGGTCACCTTCATCGCGCACTCCGGGACGAGCCCGCTCTGCACCACTTGAAGGAGCCCGTCGACGTCGTCGCCGGTGCGCGTGCCCATGACGAGCTCGTAGAAGCGCCTCGCGTTCGGGTTCGTGAGCGTCTTCGTGCCCGGCGTCACCGACGCGATGTACGGCGTCGGCGACCAGGGGAGGTAGTGACCGTCGCGGACGTTCTGCTTGTCGAAGCTCGCGCTCGTGGAGTCGGGGAAGTAGGCGAACCGCTGGCCGAACGTCTTGAACGCCAGCAGCTTCACGTCCGCGCGCCGCTGGTCGAAGAGCTCGGTGCCGAGGATGCCGAGCGTCGCCTCGGGGGTCGGGCTGTTCATCACCGACGCGATGAGGTCCTCCGACGTCCCCGAGGCCGCCGCGGTCTGCATCTGGGTCGGGAGGAGCCGGATCGCCGACGCCATCGTGAGCGTCGTGCTCGCGGTGTTGCCGCGCTTGAACCGCAGGTTCTGCACGGTCCACGGCGCCGCCGCTCCGCCGCCCTCGGTGAAGCCGTAGGCCAGGTAGCCCTCCTCCGCGGTGATGGCGACCTGGCTGCTGCTCTTGTTGGTGATGAAGGCGTACGCCTGAACCGGGCCCTCGAAGACGCCGACGTCGTTCGGCTGCGCGGGGGTCTGCGTGCAGCTCGACAGGTACGTCGCGCCGATGCCGAGCGCGATCGGCTCGGCCGGCGCGCTGTCGGGGACGGTGCAGGTCGGCGCGGGGCCGGACGGATCGAAGGCCACGCCCGAGGGGATGTAGCGGACCGGTCGGGGCGTCGCGCCGTCGGTGACCGTGGTCATGAGGGCGTGGGTGAAGAGGTCGTTTCGGATGTTGCAGGTCGGGCGGTTGCGGAAGAAGACGCGGACCTTCGTCGACGACTGCATCAGCAGCTTGCCGATCTTCTTGACGACGGGCTCCTGCGTGTCGCCGTTCTCGATGTAGAGGGCGGGGACGCCGTTGTCCTCGTCCGACAGGTTGGCGCAGGGATCACCGTCCGCTGCGGCGGCGCGCGCAGAGACGGCGACGAGTGAGACGGCGAGCGCACAACCGAGCGCTCGCGAGAGCTCGCTTCGCATGGTTCCTCCCGGAGGAATCGAGGTGGAGCTGGAACGTGTCACGCCGTGACCGGCCACGGTCGCGCCGTTTCGAGGGTGCGCGCAGATGTAACAACGTCACACCCGTGTGACCGCCCCGCGCGGCGGTGGCGCGCGGAGGTGACGCGCGGAGGCAGCACGTCGAGGGCGCCGAGCGCCCGATCGCGGCCTCTTCGCCTCAGGGTGAGTGATGACGACCGTCCGCGGTCGAGAGGCGCCGGGCGCATCGAGCGCACGATTCGGCGCGCACCGAGTCATAAAAACGATAATGTTTTTAAAACGCACGCCCGCGAGGAGGCCCGGCGCCGGCCGGGCACGACGCCTGCACCGCGGGAGAGTCTCGCCCGCCGTCGCTCCGGCTTCGAGGAAGGAACCCGATGCAGCTCAGTCACGACATGGCCGACAAGCAAACTCTCTCCTGCGTCGTCGAGGTGTCGCTGCCGATGCCCGTGAGCCACGCGTGGGTCGCCTACGCGTGCCGCGCCGCCGGCGTGGCCAAGCCGCGATGGAGCTCCGCTTCGCGCGTCTGGACCACGAGCGCACGGGGCGAGGGCGGTCACGCCGAGACGATCTCGATCTCGAACGGACGCGGTCCGAACAGCGTCTGCGTGCGGGCCGAGTGGCTCGCGCCGGCGACCGACGCTCCGGAGACGGCGACCACGCGCCGTCTCGTCACCGCGTTCGTGACCGGCATGCAGTGGGCCGTCCGCCGCCGCGCGCTGGCCTGAGCGACGGTCCGTCGCGTGGGTCGCGTGGCACGAGCTCGAGGAAGGAGAGCTCCCACGAGCGCGGCCGAGAGCTTCAGCCCGCGAGTCGCCGTGGATCCCGACCACCGCGGCCGCCCGGACGAACACCCGTCACCGCTCGAACACGTGGTGATACCCTCGCGGGTATGAACGATCGCTTCCTTCGCGCGTGCCGGCGCGAGCCCGTGGACTGCACCCCCATCTGGATGATGCGGCAGGCGGGGCGCTACATGGCGGAGTACCGGGCGCTGCGCGAGAAGTATACGCTCCTCGAGCTCTGCAAGACGCCCGAGCTCGCGATGAAGGTGACGCTCCAGCCGATGAAGCTGAACGTCGACGCGGCGATCCTCTTCGCCGACATCCTCCTGCCGCTCGAGCCCATGGGCGCCCCCTTCGAGTTCGCCAAGGGTGAGGGGCCCGTCATCCACGCGCCGATCACGTCGCGCGCCGACGTCGACAAGCTCCGCGTGATCGCGCCCGAGGAGGGCCTCGGCTACGTCATGGAGGCGATCAAGCTCCTCAAGAAGGAGCTGCCCGTGCCGCTGATCGGCTTCGCCGGCGCTCCCTTCACGCTCGCCAGCTACCTCGTCGAAGGCGGCAAGAGCCGTGACTTCCTCAAGACGAAGCGGCTCATGTACACCGAGCCCGAGACCTGGAGCCTGCTCATGCAGAAGCTCGCGGAGGTCGTCCGCAGGTACCTGCACGAGCAGATCGACGCCGGCGCCGACGCCGTCCAGCTCTTCGACTCGTGGGTCGGCCAGCTCGGCCCCGCCGACTACGTCGAGTACGTGCAGCCGCACGTCGCCCACATCCTGAAGGACGTCGAGAAGCGCGGTGTCCCCGTGATCCACTTCGGCGTCGGCACGCAGTCGCTCCTCCCGGCGATGCGCGACGCCGGCGGCACCGTGCTCGGCCTCGACTGGCGCACGCCGATCGCCGAGACCTGGGCGAAGCTCGGCCACGACCGCGCGGTGCAGGGCAACCTCGACTCCACCGTCCTGTTCGCGCCGCGCGCGGTCGCGCTGAAGCACGCGCAGCGCGTGCTCGACGACGCCGGCGGACGGCCGGGCCACATCTTCAACCTCGGTCACGGCATCCTGCCCGAGACCCCGGTCGAGACGGTGCAGGCCGTCGTCGACTACGTGCACGAGGCCTCGGCGAAGAAGTGACGACGCGGACCGAGCGCCCTCTGCGGCCGCGGGCCCGGCGCGCCGCGGGCGACGTCACGTGACGGCGGAGCGCGACACCGCGGTCGTCCTCGTCGCGCACGGGACGGTCGAGTCGCTCGACGATCTCCCCGAGTTCCTCGCCAACATCCGCCGGGGGCACCCCGCGCCGCCCGAGCTCGTCCGAGAGGTGCGTCGCCGGTACGAGGCGATCGGCGGTCGGTCACCGCTGCTCGACATCACCCGCGAGGTCGCCGAGAAGCTCGAGGCGAAGCTCGGCCTCCCGACGCGCGTGGCCATGCGCCTCTTTCACCCCTATCCGAAGGAGGTCCTCGCCGAGCTCGTCGCCGAGGGGATCCGCCGCGTCGTGGCGGTCCCGCTCGCTCAGCACTCCGCGGGCGTCTACGGCAGCGCGATGCAGGCGGCGGCGAACGCGCTCGATCCCGCGCTGGAGGTCCTGGCGGCGCCCAACTGGGGGCGTACGCCGGAGCTCACGCGCGCCTTCGCCGCGAGCGTCGTCGCGGCCTTGGCGCGCGTTCCGAGCGGAGAAGTCGAGCGGACGGCGGTCGTCCTGACGGCCCACAGCCTGCCGATCGCGGTCGTGCGCGCCGGCGATCCGTACGCGGACGAGTTTCGCGCCAGCGCCGAGGACATCGTGGCCGAGGTGCGCGCGCGCGCCGGCGCGGCCTTCGCGGAACACGTGGTCGCGTTCCAGAGCCAGGGCATCGGCGCGGGCGTGGAGTGGCTCGGGCCCGATCTCCGCGCGACGCTCGAGGCGCTGTCCGCGCGCGGCATGAAGCACGTCGTCGTCGCCCCCGTCGGCTTTCTGGCCGATCACGTGGAGATCCTCTATGACCTCGATATCGAGGCGAAGGCCTGGTGCGAAGGGGAGCTCGGGATCGTGCTTTATCGAAGCGCTTCGTTGAACGCAGGAGACGGCATCGTCGGCGCCCTCGCGGCGGTGGCGAGCGACGTCCTCGCGCAGGCGCGGCGTGCGGGCGCCGGCTCGAGAGAGGCCGGCGAGCAGGTCGAATGAAGCGCGTCGTCATCGTCGGCGGGGGCATCACCGGTCTCGCGGCCGCGCACGCGCTCGAGAAGGGCCGCGAGCGCTGCGAGGTCCAGCTCGTCGAGGCGGGGCCGCAGCTCGGCGGCAACCTCCGGACGCTCCGGCACAACGGCTTCATCATCGACGCGGGGCCCGACTCGTGGATCGCCGCGAAGCCCCACGCCACGCGCCTGGCGCGGGAGGTCGGCCTCGGCGACGAGCTCATCGGCACCCGCCCCGACACGCGCCGCGTCTACATCGTCTGGCAGCGGAAGCTCTACCCGATGCCCGAGGGTCTCATCCTCGGCGTCCCGACGGCGGTGAAGCCGCTGATCGACAGCGAGCTGCTCGGGTGGGACGCGAAGATGCGCGCCGGGCTCGATCTCGTAGTGCCGCCGCGGCGCTGGAGGGAAGACGACGACGAGAGCATCGGCTCTTTCGTCGCGCGCCGGCTCGGGCACGACGTCGCCGAGCGCATCGCCGGGCCGCTCCTCGGCGGGATCTTCGCCGGCGATCCCGGCTCGCTCTCGGTGCGGGCGTGCGTCCCGCAGCTCGTCGACGCCGAGCGCGATCACGGCTCGCTCGTCCGCGCGATGAGGGCGCTCAAGGAGAAGCGTCGCGCCAAGGCGGCCGCCGGCGAGAGCGAGGCGTCCGCGTTCCTCTCCCTCAAGCGCGGCGTGGGCGACCTCGTGGTCAACGTCGCGCACAAGCTCCGCGACGCCGAGGTGTCGACCTCGCGCGCGGCGCGGAAGATCGACCGCCTGCCCGAGGGGGATCCGCGCGGCCGATGGATCGTCGAGACGAGCGGCGGCCCGCTCCACGCCGACGACGTCGTGCTCGCGGTCCCCGCCAACGTCGTCGCGCCGCTGGTCGGCGACCTCGATCCCGAGCTGTCGTCGATGTGCGCCGAGGTCACCTACGCGTCGGCGGCCACGGTGTTCCTCGCGTTTCGCAAGTTCGACGTCCGCCACCCGCTCGACGCCGTCGGGTTCCTCGTCCCGCGCGCCGAGAACCGGCCGATCCTCGCCTGCACGTTCGTCTCGAGCAAGTGGGATCATCGCGCCCCCGCCGGGCAGGTACTCCTCCGCGTCTTCTTCGGCGGCGCCGGCAACGAGCACATGGTCGCGCGCGACGACGCCGACCTCGTGCGCCTCGCGCGCTCGCAGGTGCTCGATTTGCTCGACATCGACCGCCCGCCGTCGTTCGCGAAGGTGTTCCGCTTCAAGCGCTCGAGCCCCCAGCCGCACGTCGGCCACATCCCGCGCATGCGCCGCCTCCTCGCGCGGGCGGCGACGCACCCGGGCCTCCACGTCGGCGGCAACGGCTACCTCGGCACGGGCATCCCGGACGCCGTCCGCCAGGGCGAGGAGATCGCCGCGCGGATCACGCCGCTCGACACCTGATCTCGCGGCCGGGCGGAGCGCGTCCCTCGCGGCGAAGCAGGCTCCGACGGACGGAGAGGCTCGGTGTTCGACGGCGCGCTTCGCTCGGGCTCTCCCGACGGGAGGTCGCTCGGATTGTGCCGGCGCGAGGCGCGTCTCGACGCTATGGTTCGATACTGCCGTGAAGGGTGAAAACTACGAGATCGATCCGGGAGGCCGCTGGGCCGTCGCTCGCGTGTGGCGGCGTCCGGATCTCCCCTCGGCGGACGGTGCGCGCGACGCGAGCGAGATGGTGAGGCACCTCGTCGCGCTCACCTCGAAGATCAGCGGGCTCCTCTTCGACCTGCGTGAGGCCCCCGCGGTGGCCGGGCCGCGCACGGTCGACGCGATGACGCAGCTCCTCGAGGCTTACGAGAGAGCCTCGGTGCGGATCGCGGTCGTGGTCGCGGACGATCCGCTGAAGGCGCTCCAGTTCCGGCGGCTCGTGACGACCTTCGCGCCCACGTGGGGTCGCCTGGACGTCTCGCTCGCCGAGGCCGAAGCGTGGCTATCCCGTCCGCGCAAGTCGCCCTGATCGATCGCCCGAGCGCGATCGCGACGCGGTCGACGGAGCTGCGTCGCGGCCCGTCTCCGTTTGCGAGCGCACCTACGCTTCGGTGTCGGGCCGTGACCCGCGCGGAGGCCGCGCCCCGGGCTCAGAGCCGGCCGAAGGCCGCCTTGGTCTCGGGCTTCATCCAGTGGATGAGCAGCGGGATCGCCGCGACCGCGGTGCAGCTCGAGAGGCCGAGGCAGATCACGATCAGCCCGACGGTCCAGCCCCAGGGCTTGTAGGGCACCAGCGCGCCCACGGCGAACAGGCTGCCGAGGCCGAGGCCGACGAGCCCGAGCGCCGCGACCGTCACGCTCCCGGCCAAGGTCGGCTGGAAGTCCGCGGCCGCCTCCTCTGGCCCCGCCGGGACGAGAGTCTGCCAGAGCGCGAAGAAGCCGACGTACAGGGCGAGGACGCTCGCGGCGTAGACGCGATACCAGGTGATCACCGCGGGGCGCCCGCGTGAAAAGCCGGGGGGCTCGTACCCGTAGCCGAACGGCTGCCCCTGCATCAGAACTCCGCCGGATCGGTGTACGTCCCGAAGACCTCGCGGAGCACGTCGCAGATCTCCTGCTGGGTGCAGTACGCCTTCGCCGCCTCGATGATCGGCGGCATCAGGTTCGACTTGTCCTTCGCCGCCTGGCGCACGCCTTCGAGGCACGCCGTCACGCGCGCGCCGTCGCGCTTCGCCTTCACGGCGTGCAGGTTCGCGACCTGACGCCTCTGGACCTCCTCGTCGATCTTGAGGAGCGGGATGTTCGTGGCCGCCGCGTCGTCCGCGTTCTCGTACTTGTTGACGCCGACCATCACGCGCTCGCCCGCCTCGAGCTGTCGCTGGAAGCGGTACGCGCTCGCCGCGATCTCGCGCTGCGGGTAGCCCTTCTCGATGGCGGCGACCATGCCGCCCATCTCGTCGATGCGGCGGATGTACGCGACGGCCTCCTCCTCGAGGCGGTTCGTCAGCTCCTCGACGAAGTAGCTGCCGGCGAGCGGATCGATCGTGCTCGCGACGCCGCTCTCCTCGGCGATGATCTGCTGCGTGCGGAGGGCGATCGTGACGGCCTCCTCCGTCGGCAGGGCGTAGGTCTCGTCGAGCGAGTTCGTGTGGAGCGACTGGGTCCCGCCGAGCACGCCGGCGAGCGCCTGCAGCGCGACGCGCACGACGTTGTTGTACGGCTGCTGCGCCGTGAGCGACACGCCCGCCGTCTGCGCGTGCGTGCGCAGCTTCATGCTCTCGGCCTTCTTGGCGCCGAAGCGCTCCTTCATCAGGCGCGCCCAGAGGCGGCGCGCGGCGCGGAACTTCGCGATCTCCTCGAAGAAGTCGTTGTGGACGTCCCAGAAGAACGAGAGGCGCGGCGCGAAATCGTCGACCGGCAGGCCGCGCTCGAGGCACGACTCGACGTAGCCGATGCCGTCCGCGATGGTGAACGCCAGCTCCTGACCCGCCGTCGCGCCGGCCTCGCGAATGTGGTAGCCGCTGATCGAGACGGTGTTCCAGCGCGGCACCTCCTTCGAGCAGAACTCGATCATGTCCGTGACGATGCGCATCGCCGGGCGGGGAGGGACGAGCCACGCGTGCTGCGCGATGAACTCCTTCAGGCAGTCGTTCTGCACCGTGCCGCCGATCTTCGTGCGCGGGATCCCGCGCACGTCGGCGAGCGCGATGTAGAAGGCGAGCAGGACGATCGCCGGGCCGTTGATCGTCATCGAGGTCGTGACGTCGGCGAGCGGGATGTCCGCGAAGAGGACCTCCATGTCGCGGAGCGTGTCGACGGCGACGCCGCACATCCCGACCTCGCCGAGCGAGCGCGGCGAGTCGGAGTCGTAGCCCATGAGGGTCGGGAAATCGAAGGCGGTCGAGAGGCCCGTCTGACCCTGCGCGAGCAGGTACTTGAAGCGCTCGTTCGTCTGCTCCGGCGTGCCGAAGCCGGCGAACATCCGCATCGTCCAGAGGCGGCTGCGGTACATCGTCGGCTGCACGCCGCGGGTGAAGGGGTACTCGCCGGGCAGCCCGAGATCCTTGGCGTAGTCGAGCTTCACGTCGGCGGGCGTGAGCACGTCCGGCACGTCGAGGTCGCTCCAGGTCGAGAAGCGCGCCTTGCGCTCGGGCATCTTCGCGACGCTCTTCTTCAGCGCGCCGTCGCGCCACGCCTGGGTCGCCGCGCGGAGCGCCGCGAGGTCGCCGGGGACGTCGCCTTCGGCCGTGAACCCGTTCATTTCCGCGGGCGTGAGCGCTTTCTGAGCCATGGTCGAACTCTAGTCCCGACGCGCTCCACCTGCCAGCGCGGCTGACGTCGCCGCGCGTTCTACGACGCGGCGCGCCGCAGCCGCGCTGGTGTGCGTGGCGGGGTCGAGATCGACGCCGGCGCTCAGGCCGCTTCTTCGGCCTTCTCGGCCTTCTCGCCGCGCGCCCGCCACCACTCGACCACCATCGGCATGACGGACAGGAGGACGATGCCGATGACGATGAGCTCGAAGCGCTCCTTGACGAACGGGATCTGCCCGAGGAGCCAGCCCGAGCCGAGCATGAGCACGACCCACGCGACGGCGCCGACGACGTTGTAGGCGATGAAGCGCCGGTAGTTCATCGCGCCTGCGCCTGCGACGAACGGCGCGAAGGTCCGGACGATCGGCACGAAGCGGGCGAGGATGATCGTCTTTCCGCCGTACTTCTCGAAGAACTTGTGCGTCTTGTCGAGGTGCTTCTTGTTGAAGAGGCGCGACTTCTCGCCCTTCATCACGCGCGGGCCGATCGCCTTGCCGACGTGGTAGTTCAGCGTGTCGCCGAGGATCGCCGCGACGATGAGCCCGACCGCGAGGAGCGCCGGGTTCAAGTAGCCGCGCGAGGCGACCGCGCCGGCCGCGAAGAGCAGCGAGTCGCCCGGCAAGAACGGCATGATCACGAGCCCGGTCTCGACGAACACGATCGCGAAGAGGATCGCGTAGGTCGTGTTGCCGTGATCGATCGTGAACTGATCGAGGTTCTTCGTGAGGCTGCGGAAGATCTCCAGAAGCTCGTGCATCGGCGCTCGAGACGTGTAGACCGCCTCCCCTCGGCCGTCGAGCGGAAGATGCGCCCGACACGCCGAAGAGCTCGAGCGTCGTCGCGCCCGAGCTCTTCCTCTGCCTCACGAGCCCTAAGGCTTGCGGGGGCCCGGCGAGGTCGACTCGTCGGCCGGATCGGTCGCGGCGTCGTCCCGGACCGCCTTGAGGCGCGCGGCAGGGATCTCCTCCGTCGGCGCCTCGAGCTGGTCTTCGATCTTGATGAGCACGGCCGTGACGTTGTCCTCGCCGCCGTGCTCGTTCGCGCGGGCGATGAGCTTGGCGCAGGCGTCGCGGATGTCGGCGTTCTGGACGACGATCTTCTGGATCTCTTCGTCCGTCACCATGCCGGAGAGACCGTCCGAGCAGAGGACGTAGACGTCGCCCGGCGTCGGCTCGTCGTGCTGGAGATCGACGACGACCTGGTCCTGCATCCCGAGCGCGCGCGTGATGACGTTCTTCGGGAGCTCGCTGCGCTGCTCTTCCGTGAGGTCGGGCATCGCGAGGAGGTAGTCGTTGATGAGCGAGTGGTCGCGCGTGAGGAGCTGGATCTGCCCCGCGCGGACGCGGTAGCAGCGAGAGTCGCCGACGTGGCCGATGTACATGCGGCCCTTGCGCGGGCTGAACATGGCGCCGACGACGGTGGTGCCCATCCCGTGGTACTCGCGCGACCGCGTGCTCCGCTCGAAGATCTGGCGGTTTGCCACGCGGATGCCCGTCAGCAAGCGGTTCTCTTCCTCCGACAGGTTCGTGTCGAAGTGGAACGGCCACGTGACGTCGTCGTTGGCCGTCGACTTGAAGAACTCGCTGATCGTCTCGGTCGCCAGCTTCGAGGCGACGTCACCCGCACGGTGACCGCCCATTCCGTCGGCGACGACGAAAAGATCGTACTCCTTGAGGACGACGTAGGAGTCCTCGTTGTGCTCCCGTTGGAGCCCTACGTCGCTTGCTCCCGCTGCGATAGCCCGCATCAAGTAGACGACTCCGCTGGTGATCTCAGGCTCGCCGGTAAGCTCGTGGGTGTCAAGGAGGTCATACCTCCATGATGTCCTTTTCTTTTTGACCGATGATCTGGTCGACGGTCTTGACCGAGTCCCCGACGGTCTCCTCCGCCTTGCGCTTGGCGCGGTCGACGTCGTCCGCGCTGGCCTCCCCGCCTTCGTCGAGCTCGGTGAGCATGTCCATCGCCTCGTGGCGGGCCTTGCGGATGGTGACCTTGCACTCCTCGCCGTACTTCCGCGCGATCTTCACGAACTCCTTGCGCCGCTCTTCGGTGAGCGGGGGCAGGGGGATGCGGATGACGTCGCCGTCGGTCTGCGGGTTGAGGTTGAGGTCGCTCTCGCGGAGCGCCTTCTCGACGGCCTTCACGACCGTCTTGTCCCACGGCTTGACCGTGAGGAGGCGCGGCTCGGGCACGTTGACGTGCGCCATCTGCGAGAGCGGCGTCAGCGCGCCGTAGTAGTCGACCTTGATCCCGTCGAGCAGGTTCGGGTTTGCCCGGCCGGCGCGCAGCTTTCCGAGGTCTCGCTTCAGGGCCTCGTGGGCCTTGGCGATCGCGGAGACCAAGTCTTTGTGGATGTCGTCGAGCATCGGACGGGCTTCCCTGGGGTGTCGAGCTTGGCTCCCCAACCGGAGCGGCTTGGCACCTTAGCCCGAGGACCGGCCCGACAGGAAGAGGCGGCTGCCACGAATCGCAGGCTCCGCCGGGGATCCGGGGGAAGGCGCGGTGGCCGGATGATGCTAGATAGCCCGCGTGAAGTGGCAGAGGTGGCACGCCGTCGCGGCGGCCGCGGCGCTGGCCGCGGTGGGGCTCGTGTCGTTCGCGAAATGGGACGGCTCCACGCAGGCCGTCGACGCCGGCGCCGTCGTCGAGCCCCCGGTCCGGGCGCCGGACGGCCTCCTGGCGGACATCTACGTCACGTCGCCGAACGCGTCGTGGACGCGGCTTCAGCGCGGCGTCGGCGGGGCGGTGGGGATCCTGCCCGGGACGCTGCCGGGGGTCTTCGTCGCGCTGAGCGAGCTCGACGTGATGTTCGTGGACGAGATCGACGGCGCGTCGCCCATGTTCGGCGTGCTCGCCGGAGATCCGGGGAACCCGGGCGCGGTGTTCGCGATGAAGCTGGTCGACGCGCGGCGAGCGCGCCTGCTCCTCGCCGACGGCGATACCGCGCGCTACGTCACGAAGGAAGCGGACGGGATGACGCTGCTCGTCCCGACGAAGCAGGAGCCGCATGACCGCCGGTTCGAGCTCGCGATCACGCGGAGCGGCTACCTGCTCGTCGCGCGCGCCGCCGCCGATCTCGAGCGCCTCGGGCCCTACGCGACGCGCACGCTGCCGGCGCGGCCGCTGCCGACCGACGCCGCCGTGACCGTCGACGTCCCGAAGAGCGCGCTCCAGGCGGTGATCAAGCCGAGGCTCGAGTCACTCTGGGGAGACGGCAAGTCGTTCCTCCTCACCCAGGACGAGCAGATGCGCGCGGCGCGCGGGCGCGCCCCCGACTTCGGCGATCCGATCGCCATCGTGGGGGCGCTCGACGCCGTGCTCGGACGTCGCGTGGCGATCGTCGGGGACCTCGAGAAGCTCCGCCTCTCGCTCGAGATCACCGAAGAGGCGGCCGTCCTCACGGCTGCGCTCTCGCCGCTCGGCCCGGACGGGCCGGCGCGCCGGTGGGTCGACGGGATGAAGCTCGGCGACGCGGCTCCCGTGCTCGCGCTGCCCACCGTCTCCGCCCTCGCGGTCTCGCTCCGCGACGGCGAGGGCGATCGTGACGAGCAGGGCAAGGAGCTGGAGCAGGCCATCGCGGCGTCGCTGGGCGCGCGCCTCAAGGATCCGGGCAAGCTCCACGAGGTCATCGAGGCGATGACGCAGGCGCGGGGCGAGTCGATGGCGCTGGCGCTCGGCCTCGACGAGCCGACCGGGCTCTTCGTGCGCGCGCCCGTCCGCGATCCGGCGTCCGCGGACAAGGCCATCCGGGGCGCGTTCGATCTGACCAGGGCGGAGCCCTTCAAGGAGCTGCTCGGCGTCCGCGACGTGGTCGCGTCGAGCGACGAGCTCCCCGGCCTCGGCAAGATCGCCGTCACCACGGCGCTCCGCGTCGCGAAGGACGCGAAGCGCGAGCCGGCGGCGCCTCCGCGCGCGGCCGACGGCGGGGCGCCGGTCGCGCGGACGCCGCCTCGCGCCGCCGGCGCGGCGTGGGTCGTGGACCAGGGCACGCTCTCGCTCGGCGCGGGCGGCGAGCCGCTCGTGACGTTGAAGACGGGCGCGCGCCCGGACCGGAAGCTCGCCGACGAGCCCTCGCTCGCGCGCTTCACCGCCGCCGTGGGTAGCGACGCGTCGACCGTGATCGTCGCGCAGCCGCTCCGGCTCGACCCGCGGCGGGCGAACCTGCCGACCGCGCCGCTCGCGATCGCCGTCGGGCGGAAGGGGAGCGACGGGTTCGTGCGCGTCGACATCGCCGACGGGCTCCTCCGCGAGGCCGCTCGCTGGCAGATGGGGTTCTGAGCCGGCGTCGCGGCGGGGACGCCCCGCCGGCCACCGCGCGTTACGCGCGGCGCAGCCGGCGAAACGCGATCGCGGCGGCGAAGAGCAGCGCGAGCGTCAGCACGATCGCCGCGCCCTCGGGCCACTCGAGCCGGTGGGCCGCGAAGAAGCCGAGGGAGACGCCCGCGACGCCCGAGAGCATCGCCCAGCCGGCGACGCCGGCGAGCGTGCGACCGAGCACGCGCCCGCCCGCGGCGGGGATCACGAGGAACGCGCTGACGAGGACGACGCCGGCCAGGCGGATCGAGGCGACGACGACCGCCGCGAGGAGCGCGAGCAGGGCGCTCTCGAGCCAGCCGACCTCGATCCCGCTGAGGCGCGCGAGCTCCTCGTCGAAGGTCGCGTAGGCGAGGCGGGTCCAGGCGAACGCCACGAAGCCGACGGTGACCGCGGCGATGCCGAGGACGATCCAGAGATCGTTCGAGCCGACCATGAGGATGTTCCCGAAGAGGAGCTGCTCCGGATCGAACGTGCTCTCGGTGCGCCTCGACTTCTTGAGGAGGACGACGCCGATCGCGAAGCAGACGGCGAAGAGGATGGCCATCGCCACGTCCGAGCGCAGGCCGCCTCGCCTCCGCAGCGCGCCGATCGCCATCGCGGCGAGCGCGGTGAACGGGATGGCGACGAGCAGCGGCGCGCTGAGCCCGAGGAACATCCCGAGGGCGATCCCTCCGAAGGCAGCGTGCGACAACCCGTCACCGAGGTACGCGAGGCCTCGCGCGGTCACGAGGACGCCGAGGAGCGCGAGGAGCGCCGCGAGCACCGATCCCGCGAGCAGCGCCCGCTGGAAGATCGGGATGGCGAGGTAGCCGAGATCCAAGGCGGAACGAGGCTACCGGTGCTTTGGCCGACGCGCTACGCTCCGCCCCGAGGTATCCGGATGCGCGCTTTCTGGCTTGGAGGGTCCGCGGTGACCCGGCTCACCCCCCGTCGGATGATCCGCGCCGTCGCGCTCGCGTGCCTCGCTCTCGTCGTCTTCGTGCTCGTCGCGCCGGGCTGCGGCCGCTCGAGCCTCGAGCCGGAGTCGCTCGACGGCGGCGGCGTCTCGGCGTGCGGTCCCGCGACTTGTCCGAACGGGTGCTGCGACGCGCGCGGGGTCTGTCGCACGGGCAGCGACCTCCGCGCGTGCGGGTCGGTCGGCGGACGCTGCTCCGACTGCGTCGCCAACGGCTTCAGCGTCTGCACGAGCTCGCGCGTCTGCGGGCGCGACGATCCGTCGTGCAGCTCGAGCACGTGCCTCGGCTGCTGCGCCTTCGACGACAATCGCCTCCGCTGCCTGAGCGGGACGGAGCCGACCGCCTGCGGGCGCTCGGGCGCCGAGTGCTCGAACTGCGCGACGGAGGGGCGAACCTGCGACGGCGCCTCGCGCGCGTGCGGCGCTACCCGTTGCGACGCGACGAACTGCGACGGCTGCTGCGTCGGGTCCACCTGCTTGCCGGGCGACGTCGCGTCGGCCTGCGGGTCGAAGGGCGAGCAGTGCGGTTCCTGCGGCGCCGGTCAGCTCTGCCGCGTGCTCCCCGGCGCCGGCGGGACGTGCGAAGGCTCGCCCTCCTGCGGCCCGGACAACTGCTCGGGGTGCTGCAACGCCGCCGGTCAGTGCGTGACGGGGAACGACACCACCGCCTGCGGGCGTCAGGGCGAGCAGTGCAGGGCTTGCGGCCTCGGCGAGGTCTGCGCGCAGGACGGCCAGCCGAACGCGCGCACGTGTCAGCCCCTCCCGACCTGCGGCCCGACGAACTGCCCGGGCTGCTGCGTCGGCAACCAGTGCGTCGTCTCGACGACGCCGCTCGCGTGCGGGACCAACGGTCAGGCGTGCAAGACGTGCGGGGCGAGCCAGGTGTGCGATCCGCTCGGTAACTGCGTCAGCGGCAGCGACTGCAACGCCGCGACCTGCCCGACCGGGTGCTGCGTCGGCGACATCTGCGCGGTCGGGACCCAGCAGAACGCCTGCGGAGCGGGCGGCGCCCTCTGCCAGAACTGCTCGAACCAGAGCCCGCCGCGCGTCTGCCAGTCCGGCTCGTGTCAGCTCCCGGCGTGCGGCCCGGCGACGTGCCCCAACGGCTGCTGCTCGGGCAACACGTGCGTCGCCGGCACGCAAGACAACGCCTGCGGCGCGACCGGCGGCGGCGCGTGCACCGACTGCTCGGCGTCGAGCCAGGTTTGCCAGAACCGTCAGTGCGCCGTGCCCTGCGGCCCGGCGAACTGCGCCGGCTGCTGCCGCGCCGACAACACGTGCGACGTCCTCGGCAACAGCGCGAGCTCGTGCGGCCAGGGCGGCGTCGCGTGCGCGAGCTGCAGCTCGTCGGGGTCGTTCTGCAACGGGCTCGTCAGCCCGCGCCGCTGCAACAACCAGCAGACGACCTGCCCGGCGACCTACGGCACGTGCGCGGCGGGGATCTCGACGCCGATCACGGCGCAGCTCCAGAACGTCTGCACCGACGACGCCCTCGACGGGCTCGTCACTCCGTGCGCCGACAACCCCGACAGCGCGGCGTGCGTGTCCGCCGTCGCCGCGCTGCCGGCCGCGTGTCGGACTTGCCTCGGGCCGTTCAACCACCCGTTCTCGCAGCGCACGGGGCTCTACGCGTGCGCAGCGCCGTCGCTCTCGACCCAGTGTCGTCGCGCCACCGGCTGCGCGACCAACTGCGCGCAGACGAGCTGCAACGGCTGCGCGGCGACGTCGGAGAACCAGTGCTACACGCTGGTGAACGGCGCGGGCGGTCAATGCGCGGGCCTCGCCGCGAGCGCGTCCTGCGCCAACGCGGAGCTCGTGAGCGGCCTGTGCAGCCAGTTCTCGTATCCGAACTTCGGCGCCTGGTTCCGCGCCGTCGGCGATCAGTTCTGCGGCAACGGTCCCTGACGGACCTCCCGCCGCAAACGAAGGGTGGTGAGCACGAATGCCTCGAGCGGGTTACGACGAGGTCGTCCTCCTCACGGGGTTCCCGTCGTTCGCGGCGCGGAAGATGTGCGAAGAGCTGGTCCGCGGGCCGGAGCGGACGCTCGTGCACGCGGTCGTGCGCTCGAAGTCGCTCGGAGAGGCGGAGGGCGCGCTCGACGCGCTCCCGCTCGAGCAGCGGCGTCGCGTCGTCCTCGTCGAGGGTGACGCCGCGGCGATGGACTTCGGCCTGTCGGGCGCGGAGCTCCGCGCGCTGGCGCCGGAGATCGACGTCATCCATCACATGGCGCAGGTCTCGTACCTCGGCGCGGATCGGGAGCTGGCCAAGCAGGTCAACGTCGCCGGCGCGCGCGAGGTGCTCGAGGTGGCGGCGGAGTGCCCGTCGCTGAAGAACCTCGTCTACCACTCCACCGCGCAGGTCTCCGGCGACCGAACCGGGCTCGTCCTCGAGGACGAGCTCGACAAGGGGCAGTCGTTCCGCAACGCCGTCGAGGAGACGATGGCCCACGGGGAGCGGATCGTCCGCGGGCGCATGGGCAAGCTCCCGATCTCGATCGTCCGGCCGACGATCGTCGTCGGGGACTCGCAGAGCGGGGAGGTCGATCGCTTCGACGGTCCGTACTTCCTCATCCTGCTCATCGTCACGAGCCCGCCCGACTTCCCGCTCCCGCTCCCCGGGCGCGGCGACGCGCTGCTCCACCTCGTCCCGGTCGACTACGTGGTGCGCGCCGCCAAGGCGATCGGCCGCGACCCGCGCGCGCCTGGGCGGACCTTCCACATCGGCGATCCCGCGCCGCTCACGGCGCGTCGCGTGTTCGAGCTCGTCGCGACGGCGGGGGGGCGGCGGAGCCCGCGCGGCTTCATCCCCGCCAACCTGACGAAGGCGCTCCTGCGGACGCCGGGCCTCGACCGGCTGGCGAAGAGCCCGCGCGCGTTCCTCGACGCCCTCGCCACGCCGGTCTCGTACAGCTTCGCGAACACCACCGAGCTGCTCGCCGACACCGATCTCCGCTGCCCGCCGATCGAGAGCTACGTCGAGGGGCTGGTCGAGTATGTCCAGCATCGCCTGCGCGAGAAGCGAGAGCGCGACCGCGAGAGCGCCGAGATCGAAGACCCGCTGGTGTAGCGGCGCGCAGAGCCGCCGGTGTAGCGGCGCGCAGACCTGCTGGTGTGGCGGCGCGAAGACCCGCTGGTGGAGCGGCGCGAAGCGCCCGCGCGTGGAGCGGGCGGGGCGCCGAGGCTCACTCGTCGGGGGCTGCGCGGGCGGCGAGGCGCGCGCTACTCGTCCCAGCCGTCGTCGAGATCCTCGGTCGGGAGCGTGTCGGTCGCGCCGGCGGCGAGCGACTGCACTTCGGCCTGCTCGCGGATGAGCTTGTGCTGCAATGCGCGCTCGACGGTCTGCTCGAGGATCTCCTGGAACGCCGCTTCGTCCGCGTGGGGATCGACGTGGACGAGGAGCGCGCCGACGGCGAGCGTGCGGTCGGCCAGGGCGTCGCGCTCCGCCTCGCTGGCGACCGGGACGAGGACGAGGACGACGTGGGGCATCTCCACGGCGATGCGGTCGCACCCGCTCGCGATGTCGTCGCAGCGGACCGCGTTGATCCGCCGGCGCTCGAACGCCGTCACGACGCGGAGCACGTTGATCCCGGTGGCCCCGATGATCAAGGCCGAGAGGGGGCGAGAGCGGATGAGCGTCGCGTCCAACGCCGACAGTCTAGCCGTGCCACGCCGCCGTTGTCCTCAAGTACGGGGGCGAAAGGCCAGACGCGAGGGGCTTCGCGATCCGGGCGAGCCGGACGGCTCGGCGCGTCGGCGGCGGGCATGGTCGAGGGCTCGCGCTCGCGCTCGGGTGATTCGCGGACCGACGTCCCGCGCCTCGGTGTACTAGAGAGATGCGATGTCACGAGACGAGCGCGCGATCGCGGGGATTGGCGCGGGGATGATCTCCCGCCGCCTGGTCGTCCGTGCGAAGGACGTCGTCTTCGTGAAGGGCGTCGTCGAGGCGCACGACGGCCTCGCCCACGTCTTCGCCGAGAGCGGCGGCGATCTCACGATCGCCGCCGCCGCCGGTCGCGAGGCCGAGCTCGACGAGCTCGTGAGCGATCTCGCGCGCGAGCTCGGCGGGATCGCGAGCCCGGAGGGGGCGTGACGGCGCGCGCCGGCGGAGCCGCGGCGCGCGTGGGCGGCTGCGATGCGTGACGCCTTCGAGTACGACGTCGCGATCGTCGGCGGCGGACCTGCCGGATCGAGCACGGCGCTCCACCTCGTCCGCCGCGAGGGGATCCGGCCCGCCCGCGTCGTCGTCCTCGACAAGGCGCGGTTCCCTCGCGACAAGCCGTGCGCCGGCGCCGTCAGCCAGCTCGGGCTCGACGTGCTCTCCGCGGTCGGCGTGGCCGTCACCGTGCCGTCGGCGGTGATGAAGGGCGTCCGCGTCCTTCTGGGCGACGTCGCCGGCGAGACCGTCGAGCCGATGGGCGTGGTCGTCCGCCGCACCGAGTTCGACGCGGAGCTCCTCGAGACGGCGCGGCGCGACGGCGTGCACGTGCGCGACGGCGAGGGCCTCCGGGCTATCCGGCGGGCGGACGGCCGGCGCGCCGGCTTCACGCTCGAGACCTCGCTCGGCCAGGAGGTCCGCGCGCGCTTCGTCGCCGCGGCCGACGGCGCAGGGAGCACGACGCGCAAGCTCCTCGGCGTTCGCGAGCCGGATCGCAAGGGCCACCTCTACGTGCTCGACACGGAGCGCCGTGGCACCGACGTCGGGATCGACCGCGGTCTCGTCGACTTCGACCTGAGCATCCTCGCGGACGGTCTCGAGGGGTACTACTGGGACTTCCCGACGATGCTCGACGGCCGTCTCCAGGTGAGCCGCGGCATCTACCACGCGAACCTCACGCGTCCGGACGCTCCCTCGGGCGAGAGCGTGAAGGACGTCCTCGCTCGCGCCCTCGCGCGCCGCGGGATCGACATCGCCAAGGTCCGGCTCCGCCCGTTCAGCACGAGGCCGTTCGTTCCGCGCTCGACGGGGTGGGTCAAGGGTGTCGTCCTCGTGGGCGAGGCGTACGGCATCGACCAGACGACCGGCGAGGGGATCGCCCAGGCGATCGAGATGGGGCGCGTCGCGGCCGCTCACCTCGCGGGCGCGCTGGCTTCGGGCAATCCGCGCTTCGAGGCCTACGAGCGGGAGGTGCGCACCTCGACGACCGGGCGCCACCTCCTGCAGAGCGCGTGGATGGCGCGTCGTGTCTACGCGCCGCTCGGCCAGCCGGCGCGCCGCTTCCTCGTGCGCTCGGAGCGCGCCCGCGCGGCCGCCATCCGCTGGTATCGCGGCGAGCGCCTCTCGACCGCGACGCAGCTCCGCCTCGGCCTCGGCCTCGCCGCGTCGCTCTTCGCGTGATCGCAGGGCCTCGCCGCTCGTGACTCCGGGAGGCGCGCGCCGGCGCGCTACGCGTCGTCGTCGCTCACCATCTCGGGGCGGATCGTCCGCGTGCTCGAGTCGATGTCGAGGGCGCTGCCGCCGTCGTGGTGCGAGTCGGGGGGCGGGGGCAGGCTCGAGACGCCGCTCTGACCGAGGGCGTTCTTGTGATCGAGGAACCGCAGCGTGCCGGGGCCGCTCGTCCGCTCGAGGACGGCGCGGAGATCGCCCGGCATCGGCGCCTCGATGATCAGCCGCTGCTGCGTGCGCGGGTGGATGAACTCGAGCCTCACGCAGTGCAAGAACGTGCGGTCGAGCGCGTTCTTCTCCTCGAAGAAGCGGTTCGTGGGCGCGTGGCCGTAGCGGTCGTCGCCGAGGACCGGGTGGCCGATCGCCGCGAGGTGCCGCCGTATCTGATGGGTGCGCCCGTGCTCGGGGACCACGCGGAGCACCGAGTGGCCGCTCGCCACCGCGAGCCGGCGGTAGCGAGTGCGGGCGGGGTGCATCTTGCCGTCCTCGCGGAGGTCGCGCGTGATCGCGCCCTTGCTCGGCGTGACCCCGCGCGCGCCGGCGACGTAGATCTTGCGCGCGCTCTCCGCCGTCAGCACCGCCTGCCACTTTGCGGCGACGTCGGGGCCCTTCGCCAGCATCACGAGGCCGCTCGTGCCGACGTCGATGCGGTGGATCGGGACCGCGTCGCTCGCGCCCGGCAGTCGCCTGGCGCGCGCGACGAGCGACGACGCGTACTCGCCCTGCTGGGTCGTCGGCTCGTGGGCTCCCTTGTCGACGACGAGGATCTCCTCGTCCTCCCACATCACCTTCGGGGTCGCCGGGCTGCTCCTGCGGAGCAGCGCGATCGTCTCCACCTCGTCGGTGAGGGGGACCATGTCGAGCGGGCGGAGCGTCGTGATGCCGTAGCCGAGGCGCGTGAAGTGGTCGAGATCGCGCGCGAGCGTGTCGGGATCGCAGGAGACGTAGGCGACGATCGGGACGTCGAGGCGGACGAGCAGCTCGCGGGCGAGCGGGCTCATCCCGCGGCGGGGCGGGTTCACGACGGTCGCGTCGAACTCGGCGTTCTGCTCGGCGAAGCGCCGGAGCGCCGAGGCCACGTCCGCCGCCTCGGCGAGGACGGGGAGCTTCGCCTTGCGAGCCGCCTCCTCGACGTGCGCGATCGCCGGCGCGAACGACTCGACGAGGTGCACGTCGGCGCCGGCCTGCGCGAGCGCGAGGGCGATCGCGCCCGAGCCGCCGTAGAGATCGAGCACCTTGAGCCGTTCGGGCTTCCCGTGGCGGGAGCGACCGAGGCCGAGGAGATCGATCACCGTCGCGTGGACGCGCTCGGCCTGCCCGCGATGCGCCTGGACGAACGAGCCGTACGTCGCCTCGTGCGTCGCGAGCCCGATGCGGTCGGGCGCGGACGACACGCCGTGGACGATCGTGGTCTCGCTGCCGAGGATCTGCGGCGACTCTCCCTCGTGGAAGTTGAGCGCGACGCCGGCGACGCACGGCTCGTCCGCGGCGAGCGCGCGCGCGGCCTCTTCGAGCGGCGCGCGCTCGGTGACGCGGTCGCGCTGGACGACGAGCGTGACGAGGACGCGGGCCTCTCCGTCGCCGGGGCGCACCTCGCGCAGATCCACGGCCCTGAGGACGCCGCTGCCGTTCGGATCGAACGGCGCAAGCGGACCGCCCTCGGCCTCGTCGCGGACGATCCGCGCGCGGAGGCTGGCCGCGACGGAGGCGACGATCGGCGAGACGACCTGGCAGCGCGGGATGTCGACGACCTGATGCCCGCCGCCCTTCGCGTAGAGCCCGAGCTTCCCGCCCGGCGCGACGATCAGCTTCGCGCGCGTGCGGTACTCGCGGATCGGCTCGGCGGGGTGGACGGGCTCCGTGTAGACGAGCTCGAGGGCCGGATAGCGCGAGACCGACTGAACGACGCGCCCGCGCTTGAGCGCGAGCTGCTCGCCGTACGGGAGGGCGATCACCGGGCAGCCCCCGCAGCGATCGGCGTGCTCGCACGCCACGCGCTCCGCGTCTTCCTCGCGGACCCCGAGCCCGGAGAGGAGATCGCTCTCTCCTAGTCCAGATCCGGAGCGGGGCGGGGGCGGGTGCATCGAGGCCGTCCAGGATAGCTCACACCCACGCCCGCGCGAGCCACCGTCATGCAGGCGTCACGCAGGTCGTCATGCAGGCGTCACGCATCGCGTCGTCGTTCCTCGACCGCGTGGTCCGTCGCGGCGTCGTCTGACGCGCGCGAGCGCCGTCCGCCGGGCGAGCTAGAACTCGACGCGTGACGCGAGGAGCGTGCTCCAGAGCATCGCCTGCGGGACGCCCGGATTCTGCCCCTCGCGGATGAGCGAGGTCACGGTGGCCTCGGCGGCGACCTGCCAGCGACTCGTGAGCCGCAGCTCGAAGCCGGTGCCGAGCTGGCCGGCGACCTCGATCGCGCGGGGCGTCAGCGGCAGGTAGTTCCGGTCGACGCGCCACTGCCCTACACCCACCTGAAAGAACGGGGTGAAGCGGGCCTCGCTGAGCCGCGCGCGGCCGACGACCATCCGCGTCGACGCCGACAGGCGCATCTCCTCCACGAGGCTGAGCCGATCTCCGGCGAGGCGCGTCGAGCTCGCCCAGTCCCGCGCGACGAGCGTGACCCGCGGAGCCACGCCGAACCACGCGTTGCCCATGCTCTGAGGGTTCGGATCGTCGAGCGCGGTCGGACGGCTCGCGTGCCTCGGCGCGGTCGTGGGGCCGGAGCGCTCTCCTCCGCCACGGGCGAGGCGGTCGAGCTCGACCAAACCCTGGATCCAGTCGACGCCTCGCGGCGCCTCCGCCTGCGCGAGACCGGCGCGGAGCGTCGACGCGACCGTCACGAGCGCGGCCGCGGCTAGCTTCAGGCCCATCCTTCTGCGAGAGGTGTCGTTCATCGGGTGGGAGCGCCGAACGCGACCGAGCGCGCGCGCTCGGTTCGAGCAAGCCACATGCCGCGAGCGAGCGTATCCGCGCGGTCCGGTTCGACCGGTGGCGTCCGGTCCGAACGCCCTCCGAATGGAGGCCGGCGCGCGCCGCCTACATCGGCATCATCGCGCGCGGACGGTCCTCATCGGGTGAGGACCGCGCGCATCACGTGGCGCGCGGACGAACCACATCCGTGGGTCCACGCTCGTCAAGTGCCAGGAGCCTGTACGCCGACCTCGCACCTCGCTCGCGTCGCTCGAGCCCAACGGCGCCGCGGCGGGTGCGGCAGCGGACGCACCGAGCGCGGCGCGGTGCGTGCCGTCCGAGCCGGCGTGTCAGACTCGACGTTGTTGGCTCCCCGCCCGTCGCCGCGCATCCTGATGATCTCCACGGAGCTCGAGCCGCTCGCGCGGACGGGCGGGCTCGGCGACGTCGTCGAAGCGCTCTCGCTCTCGCTCGCGGAGCTCGGCCTCGACGTCCTGGTCGTGACGCCACGCTACGGCGTCACGCGCCTGCCACTCCACACGACGCGCTGGGCCGAGCGCGTGCCGGCGCGCTGGGGCTGGGGGCCGGACGACGTGCGGAGCCTCGGCGTCGTCGAGCTCGATCCGGTGCGGTTCGGCTCGGGCGGCGTGCGCCGCGTCTGCGTGCTCGACGACGCAGAGCTCTTCGGCGGCCGCTCGGGGATCTACGGCGATCGGCTGGGCGCCTACGACGACAACGCCCTTCGCTTCGCGGTGATGTCGCGCGGCGCCCTCTCGGTCGCCGAGCGCGTCTGGCCGGGCGGCCCCGACGTGATCCACGCGCACGACTGGCACGCCAGCTTCGCCGTGATCTACGCCCGGCTCGTGATGGGCGAACGCTGGGCGCGGATCCCGTCGGTCTTCACCGTTCACAACCTGGAGTTCCAGGGCGTGCTCGACGAGGTTTGGCTCGATCGTCTTCACCTCCCGCGCGCGGCGTACCGACCGGAGGTGCTCTGGCACGAGGGGGCGATCAATCTGCTCAAGGGCGCGACCGCGCTCGCCGATCGCGTCACCACCGTGAGCCCGACCTACGCTCGCGAGATCCTCGGGGCGGAGGCAGGCTTCGGGCTCGACCTCCACCTGCGCGCGCACGCCGGGAAGCTCGTCGGGATCCAGAACGGCATAGACCTCGCGCGGTGGGATCCCCAGACCGACGGGGCCATCGCCGCGCGCTTCGACGAGCGCACCGCGAAGGCGCGGCGGCCGATCGACAAGCGGGCCCTCGAGGAGGAGCTCGGCCTCGAGCCGGGGGAAGGGCCGCTCTTCGGGCTCGTCGCGCGCCTCACGTGGCAGAAGGGGCTCGACCTCCTCCTCCCGCTCGTCCCCGAGCTGGTGAACCGCGGAGCGCGCTTCGCGCTCGTCGGCGAGGGCGAGCGGAGCTTCGAGGACGAGCTCACCTGGCTCGCCGGCACGCATCCCGGCCGCGTGGCCGCGCGCATCGCGTTCGATCCCGCGCTCTCGCGGCGCGTCTACGCCGGCTCCGATTTCTTCCTCGTCCCGTCGCGCTTCGAGCCGTGCGGCCTCACGCAGATGTACGCGATGCGCTACGGCGCGGTGCCGATCGTGACCGACGTGGGCGGCCTCCACGACACCGTCGAGCCGATCGTCGGCGGGCGGTCGACGGAGACCGGCACGGGCATCGTCGCGTCGCGGGTCGCGCCCGACGCGATCCACGCCGCGTGTCTCGCGGCGATGCGCCTCCACTCCGACGGCCGCGGGCTCGAGCGCGCCGTGACGCGCGCGATGCGCCGCGCCGGCGCGTTCGGCTGGCAGGAGTCGGCGGCGAGGTATCGGGAGCTCTACGAGCACGTCTGCGGCGCCCGTCTGGCGAGGCACGCGACCCGCGGAGCGTGACGGCCCCCTCGCCGGTCGGATACGCTCGAAGGATGCTGGGCCGCTCCTCACGCACGCTCGTGTCCCTCGGCGCGCTCACGATGGTGGCAGCGGCCGCGTGTGGGCCCGGCGGCTCGCAGGTGTCCTTCGTCAGCAACGAGCGGCCCTCGGGCTACACCGCGGCGCAGGGGACGCCGCCGCCGTCGGCCGCGCATCAGGAGCACCCGAACGGCAGCCGTGAGCTCGCGGAGGACGACCGCATCGAGCCCGAGCACCCGGCCGCCGACACGAAGCAAGAGCGCGCCCTCGTCCACATCCACGGTCCGAAGGACGTCGTCTGCTCGGGCGTCGTGCTCGGCCCCCGCCTCGTCGCCACGGCGCAGCGCTGCCTGCGCGGTCACGACAAGGGCGTGACCGCGCTAGGCCCGGAGCGCGAGTTCCGCGTCGAGATCGCCTCGAGCTCGCTCACCTGGACGAACCGCAAGGCCAAGTACGCCGTGCTCCCGCAGTGCGACGAGACGGAGCTCGACGTGGCGATCCTCGTGCTCGAGGAGCCCGCGCCGGCGCTCGTCACGCCGCTCAAGGTCGTGAGCGCGCCGAGCACGGGCGCGCGCGTCCAGGCGCTCGGCTTCGGCCACTGCGCCGGCAGCAAGACCGCGATGAAGGAGCGCGTCGGCACGGTGCGGAGCCGCGTCTCCCACGCGATCATCATCGACGTCCCGCTCTGCAAGGGGGACGTCGGCGGTCCTGTCCTCGACGGACGCGACGGCGAGGTGATCGGGCTCATCTCGCACCGCGACGATCCCGACGGCTCGCCGCTCAAGACGACGACCATCGCGCGGCTCGACACCGTGTGGGCGCGCGAGCTCCTCGCCCAGGCCAAGCTTCTCGCCGAGGGCGCCGAGACCGCGAAGGTCCACGACGTCGCCTGCCGCTGACGCGCCGCTTCTCGGGAGGCCGCGAGGGCGTCGGAGCGACGCGGCGGTTCGATCGCACGCTGTCCTCGCGCTCGGGCGGGCCTCGAGGCGCGCGTCCTCGCCGCGTGCGGTGCCGCGACGCGGGCGCGCTCGTCGCCGACGTGCGACGTGCGCGCTCGTCGCCGGACGAGGCGCTCCAGAGGTAAGCTCGGGCCACGCTGGCGCGTGGGTCCCGTCGCTGGTGGGGAGGGAGGGAGGATGTCGCCGATGCCCGTCGCTCTGGATTGGCGTGACGTCGCCGTGCGCCTCGCGCTCACGGTGATCGCCGGGGCGCTGTTCGGCCTCAACCGCGAGGGGCACGGCGGGCCGGCCGGGCTCCGGACGACGATCCTCGTCTGCCTCGCGGCGTCGACGGCGATGCTCCAGGCGAACGCGCTGCTCCCGATGACGGGGCGCGCCGCCGACGCGTGGGCGACGCTCGATCTCATGCGTCTCCCGCTCGGCATCCTGTCGGGCGTCGGCTTCATCGGGGCGGGCGTCATCTTCCGGCGGAGCGATCTCGTCCTCGGCGTCACGACGGCGGCGATCCTCTGGATCACGACCGCGATCGGCCTCTGCTTCGGCGGCGGACAGCTCGTCCTCGGCGTCGCGTCGACGGCGCTCGGCCTCGTCGTCCTCTGGGGCTTCAAGTGGCTCGAGCAGTACATCCGCCAGGATCTGCGCGCCGCGCTCGTGCTGACGACCACCGAAGGCGCCCCGGCGAGCGACGAGGTCCGTCGGCTCCTCGAAGAGGAGGGCTACCGTGTCGCCGGTGAGGCCCTCCGCTACGGCGAGTCCGCGCGCGAGCTCCGCTACGACGTGCGCTGGCGCGGGCATCGTCGCGAGGTCCGGACGCCGGGCTTCGTGGCCGCGCTGGCAGCGACGGCGGGCGTTCGCGACGTGTCTTGGCGCCCCGAGGGCTTGGGCGAGCTGTGACCGGGCCGTGCTCCTCACGCGCGCGGGCGCCTCGCCGTCGCGCGGGCAGCATCGCCGTCGCGCGGGCGAGCGGCGGGCATCGACGGAGCGCGCGGTGGCTCAGAAGCGGACGAAGTAGAACCGCCCGTCCGCGGCCACGCGCAGGAAGACCATGAGGTTCCTGCCGAGGAGGCGCTCCGTAGCGCCTCGCAGCTCTTCGTAGTGCCAGGTGATCCCCACCCCGAGCTGAGCGAGACCTCCGCCTCCCAATCTCCCGGAGAACTTGGGCTTGGTCCTCGCCTCGAAGACGGGGAGCTCGAGCTCCCAGGAGTGCGCGGCGCGCGGGATGTCCGCCTTCCAGTTCTCGCGCTCGAGGCGCGACAACGCGACCTCTCTGCCGACGATGAACTGCCCGGTGAACGGGCCCATCATGAAGACCTTCTCGAGCCGCCACGGGAGCAGAAACGGCGCGCCACCTTGCGCCGCGCGGATTCCCAAGTCGAGGAACCTCTCCGTCGAGAACGGCAAGACGAGGAGCCCGTAGAACAGGACGTCGCCAGGGAAGATGAGGAACGGCATTCTCACGCGGCCCCCCACGCTGAAGCGTTTGGGGATGGCGACGGGCTCGCCGCCGGGGTCGAGCGAGAATTCCTTGGAGTTCGCCGTCGCGAAGCCGTGAACGAACGCGAGCGCGTCCATGCCCTCCGTCACCGCCCCGGCGAGCGCCACGCCGAGACCGAGACCGACCTCCAGGCTCCCCCGGCCACGCGGCGTGTACGGAGTGCCGCCCTCGTTGACGCCGGCGAGCTGCCCCAGCGCTCGCCCGCCCATCGTCCCGCGGATGAATGCGCCGATCTCGTTCTCGAAACGAGGTGGTGCGTAGCCCTCGCGGAACGGCCGCGGTGTACGCTGCATGACCGCGATGGTCTCCGGGTCGGCGAGCACCTCGCGGATGATCGACCAGTCGTGCGAGGAGACCTTCATCGGCGCGCAGATGTCGAAGTCCTCGATCGCGGCGGCGGCGCCGACCGGTCCGGGCTTGCGCCCGTCGAGGACCTTGGCGAGCTCGATGAGGCTGGCCTCGACCGCCGCGCCCGCCATCGCGATGTCGACCTTCCTCTGGAAGGCGTCGCCGTGCGCGCCGTAGTCGGTCCCGCCCCAGGTCGTGACGTCGACGCCGTGCTCGCAGTAGTAGTCGTGCGTCCCGATCCGCATCGCGCGGTCACCGTGGGTCCCCACGATGTGCCCCGCCGAGAACATGTCTTCCAGGAAGTGGAGCGCGAACGACTCCACGAGCACGGCCTGAGCCTTCATGCTGTCGTTCTGCTCGGCCCAGCCCTGCGCGGCGAGCGCGAGCGCTTGCGCGTGGTAGAGGAGGTACGCCGCCGCGCCGTTGAACTTCGTGTTCGCGCCCGACACGCGCCGGAGGTACGTCGCGAGGCTCTCGGCGCCGTACTCCTCCGAACGATCCATCAAGAAATGCACGCCGTTCTGTTGGGCGCGGAGCAGGTACTGGTTGTCGACGCTCTGCATCTCGATGTGGTCTTCGTGCCACGCGTCGATGTGCGCGTGAGGCGTGGCGAACCCCGCGTCGAGCGCGCGGATCGTCTTGTTCGCTTGCGTGAGCAGCTTCGGCAGCCACCGCGCCTTCTGGACGGTGTCCGCGAGCTCGCGGGGAGAGCACGAGTGGTCCGCCGCCAGCGCTGCCAGCGCCGGGATGTCCACGCACGTCTCCCCCGGCTTCGGCGTCGCCGAAGCGCGCGAGGCGACCTCGCAGGTCTGCGCGCCGAGGCGCTGGCGCAGCGTCGGCCACAGGGCCTCGAGCGTCCGGCGGGACGCTGGATCATCGGTCTGGAGGCGCACGAACGCCTCTCGTCCGATACGCCCGTGCTCCTCGAGGATCCAAGCGTTCGCGTCCGACGCGGCCAATGACAGGGCCCAGACGACGACTCCGCAACCCACCCGCCGAACCGACCGAAGACGTGCCTTCGTCATGACGTGCCCCCTTCCACCGCGCTGCGCTGGGCGGCCGATCGAGCGGGATCTTGGCGCGTCGATGCGGCGACGCGCCATCACCCTTGCGGGTGAGGCAGAGTCCCGACCGGAATAGTCATGTGGCGCGGCGCTCGCCGGAGGCGCGTCCACGCCGCGCTCGGCCCTCGCCGCGCGCGGTCAGGGGGCGAGGCGGTTCAGCATGCGCGGGAACGGGATGGTCTCGCGCACGTGCGGGAGGCCGCAGATCCACGACACGGTGCGCTCGATGCCGAGGCCGAAGCCCGCGTGCGGGAACGAGCCGTAGCGGCGGAGATCGAGGTACCACTCGAACGCCTCCTTCGGGAGGCGGTGCTCGGCGATGGCGGACTCGAGGCGCGCGAGGTCCGCCTCGCGCTGGCCGCCGCCGATGATCTCGCCGTAGCCCTCGGGCGCGAGGACGTCCATGTTGAGGGCGAGGGTCGGATCGTTCGGGTCGCGCGCGAAGTAGAACGCCTTCAGGTCCATCGGGTAGCGGTGGATGATGACCGGGCAATCGAACTTCTTCGAGATCGTCGTCTCTTCGTCGCCGCCGAAGTCATCTCCGACCTTGGCGTCGGGGTGGCCGTTCTTCTGCAGGAGGTCGATCGCCTCGTGGTACGTGATGCGCGGGAAGGGCGCCTTGACGTTCTCGAGCATCGTCATGTGGCGCGTCCACCACTCGGGATCGTCCGGGCGCTTCTCGCTGGCGAGGACGTCGAGCTCCTTCCTCCGCGTCTCGAGCACGCGGGAGACGACGAAGCTGAGGAACTGCTCGGCGAGGACCATGTCGCCCGCGAGGTCCATGAACGCGACCTCCGGCTCCACCATCCAGAACTCGGCGAGGTGGCGGCGCGTCTTCGACTTCTCGGCGCGGAACGTGGGACCGAAGCAGTAGACCTTGCCGAAGGCCGCGGCGCCGGCCTCCATGTAGAGCTGCCCCGACTGCGTCAGGTACGCGGGCTCGCCGTGGTAGTCGGTCTGGAAGAGCGTCGAGGTCCCCTCGCACGCGTTCGGCGTGAAGACCGGCGCGTCGACCAACGTGAAGTCGTTCTCGTCGAAGAAGTCGCGGACCGCTTTGATGATGGCGTGGCGGACGCGCATGATCGCGTGCTGGCGCTTGGACCGGAGCCAGAGGTGGCGGTGGTCCATCAAGAAGTCGGTGCCGTGCTCCTTCGGGGAGATGGGGTACTCGCGCGCGGTGGCGGCGACGAGCCGGACGTCCTTGGCGTCGAGCTCGTAGGTCCCCTTGAGCTTGCCGTGCTCCTTCACGAGGCCGTCGACCTCGATGCTCGACTCCTGCTGGATGTGGTCGGCGGCGGCGAAGAGCTCGGGCGACACGTTGCCCTTGAAGACGACGGCCTGGACGATGCCGCTGCCGTCGCGGACCTCGAGGAAGTGGAGCTTGCCGCTCGAGCGCTTGTTGTAGAGCCAGCCGCGCACCGTCACGGTCTCGCCGACGTGCTCGGCGAGCTTGGCGATGCTGACCACGTTCCCGGGCGGCGTGGGGGCGCTCGCGACGGAGGGAGACTGGCTGGCGGAGGACTCGGCGTTGCTCATGGAGGGCTCCTCCGTACCACGAGGCTCGGGCGCGGAAAAGCGACCGCGCGGGTGGCTGGGTCGGCCTACTTCCGTGGTGAGAGGCGCTCGGCGCGCCGTGTCTCGCCCGCGGCTTGCGATGCCTCGACCTCGTCCGTGTCGAGGAGGAGCGCGGGGATGGGCGCCGGTCGGCGCTCGGCGTCGATCGCGACGAACGTGAGCCGCGCCGTGACACACGGCCAGCGCCGCCCGGTCGTGGCGTCCTCGCCCTCGACGACGACCTCGATCTCCATCGACGTCCGGAACGTCGCGGTGACGCGGGCCTCGAGGCGGACGACCTCGCCGACGCGCACGGACTGCTCGAACTTCAGATCGTCGACGAACGCCGTGACGGCCATGCGGCCCGAGTGTCGCTGCGCGCAGATCGCTGCGCACAGATCGATCCACGCCATGATCTGTCCGCCGAACACGCCGCCGAGGGCGTTGGTGTGCTGCGGCAAGACGTACTCGGTCATCTGCGTCACGCTCGCGGACTGCGGGCGGGGCGCCGCGGCGCCTCGGGAGGGCTCGGTCATGGGCGGGCACGCTAGTCCCAACGGGGAGCGCTCGCCACGGCGGCGGCGCACGCCGAGGGGCTCGCCGCTCTCGACGGCGACGTCGCTCTCGGACGTCGCTCTCGACGGTGCAGGCTCGCGACGGTGACGGAGGTGCCGCCGCGGCAACGCGCGGGTGGCTTGCGGGCGTCTGGCTTCGAGCGCATCCTGACGGGGTCGGCGATGCCTCCGAGCGAGTTTCGGTACTGGGAGAACGAGCGGCGCGGGTGGGTGCGCCTCGCGCGCGCGGCAGGGCGTCTCGTCGGCTTCGACCCCGCGCCGCCGCGCGAGGTCGTGGAGGCGATCGCTTCGATGTACGAGGACGGCGATCCTCTCGCGGACGCGTTCCTCGACGAGGTCGCGTCGCCGAAGGAGGCGCGCGCCCTGTTCCTGCGCGCGGCGCGCGAGGGGATCGCCAGCGTGCCGGACGCGCCCGCGTCGCTCCGCGCGCTCTTCGCGGACGTCGAGACGCCGCCGGACTGGCTCGATCCCGAGCTGGTCGAGCGCGGCGCGCGGGTCTTCCGGCGCTACGGGGCGCACGTCTTCCGCTTCGCCGGGACGATCACGCTCGCCGGATACTCGGAGAGCTCGGTCGCCAAGCCGCTCGCGATGACCGGCGGCTACGTCGGCGGGACCGCGCGCCGGCGCTTCCTCGAGACGGTGACCTTCTGGATCGAGGTGTCCGAGCCGGGCGGCCTCCTCCGCGGCGCGCCCGGCTGGGTCACGACGCTCCAGGTGCGGCTCGGTCACGCGCTGGTGCGGAGGCGGCTGCTCGCGCACCCCGCCTGGAACCGCGCCGCGTGGGGCGTGCCGATCAGCCAGGCGGACTCTCTCTTCACGCTGATGGGAGGGAGCATCGCGCCGGGGCTCGCGCTCCGCGCGATGGGCTTCCGGACGTCGCGCGCCGACATCGAGGCGCTCCTCCATTTCTGGCGCTGGGTGGGTCATATCGTCGGCGTGAAGCCGCGCTGGTATCCGGCGAGCCCCGTCGAGGCGCTGAAGGTCGCGTTCGTCGCGCTGTCGCGCGGCGCCGGGCTCGCGGGCGAGGACGGTCGCACCCTCTGCCAGTCGTACGCGAACGCCTTCGCGCCCGATCCGGCGGCGCCCCGACGCGAGCGCCTCCGCGCGCGGCTCTCGCACGGCGTGCACCTCGGCTACACGCGCTTCTTCCTGCCGCCGTGGCTCTACAAGAAGAACGCGCTTCCGAGCGCCGGTCTCTGGGCGCTGCATCCGCTCGCGCAGCTGCCGTTCGTCTTCACGCTCGAGAGCCTCCGCCGGAGCTCGCCCGCGATCGACGACCTGCTCGACGCCTCCCGGCGCCGCCGGCGCCGCGCCTGGCTCGAACGCCACCGGCGAAGCGCGCCGCGCGCGTGAGCCGCACCGTGCCCGCGCGGTGCCGCGGCGCGCGCTCGCAGGCGACGAAGGCTTTTGCCGCCACGGCTGACCTGTGGCACTCCCGGCCGATGACGACGGCGGGGAGCTCGAGGCGGGGTGGGGCCGGTCGCGCGGCCCGGGTCTTCGGAGCGATCGCCTTCGCGGTGGTCGCCTTGGTGTCGACGGCTTGCTCGGACGACGAGACGAAGCCGGAGCCCGACGCCGCGGGCGCGTGCAAGGACATGTGCTCGGGGATCGGCTTCGCGACATCGCGCGTCGACGTCCAGGCCAACGAGACGCGATGCATCTGCGCCGGCGCCGGCACCGTCACTCGGGACGATTGCGCGAAGATGTGCGCCGCCATCGGCAAGGGCTCGGCGCAGCCGTTCCGCTCCGGCGCGGCGGTCGGCGACGACGCGTGCCGTTGTCAGTGACGAACGCGCCGGACCGTCCGCGGACGGTCGCGTCCCTCCGATGCCCGACGGTCCCTGCGCGCGCGGTGGTCCTCTCGACCGAGGCGCGAGCGCGCGCGACGGCCAGCGGCCGAGACCTGCTCCTCGCGTCGCCTCAGAACTCGCCGCGGATGCTCGCGCCGGCCGTGCTCGATGACGCCGCCGGCGCGATCTGGATCTTGCGCGGAAGCGCGGCGATGCCGATCACGCCGAGGACCCCGACCGAGAGCCCGGCCGCCGCCGCCACGAGCCAGGCGCTCCGCGTGCCGTCGGAGGGGCAGAACAGGCTGTCGCGATCCGGCGAGCACGTGCTCTTCAGCAGCGTCGTCATCCCCCAGACGTAGCCCGCCGGGACGCCGACGACGAAGCCGGTCACCCCGGTCGCGACCGCGGCGACGAAGAGCGGGTTCGTGCGCGTCTCCGCCGGCGGCGCGCTCGGGTCGGACGCGCGCGCTCCCTCGCTCGTGCGTCCCCCGCCGCCGAGGAGGGCGGGGACACTCACGGTGCGCGACTCACCCTCGGCCAGCGTGATCGTCTGACGGAAGGGCGCCTTGCCGGGGGCGGCCGCGTCGATGACGTGCGCGCCCGGATCGACGACGGTGAGCAGGTCCCACGCGGGCTTGCGCAGCGTCGTGCCGTCCACCGTCACCTCCAGGCCGGGGTCGTCGCCGGCGACGTGCACCGCGAGCCTGGGCACCCTCGACTCGAGCGCGGCGAGGCGTTCGTTCGCGATCTTCTCCCGGTCCTTGCGCCCCTCCTTCACGGCCTGGCTCGCGGCGGCCTTCAGCTCGAGGTACGCCGTGCCGAGACGGCCCTCCTTCTCGTGGCAGATGGCGAGGTTCAGGAGCGTGCCGCCGCCCGGATCGAGTCGCTGGCTCTCGGCGAGCTTCGGACAGGCCGCGGCGTAGTCGGCGCGAGCCATCAAGAGCCGCGCCTCGTCGAACAGCGACTGCGCGAGCATCTCCTCGGACACCGACGGCGCGGCGTCGGCCGCGGAGACGAGGACGCGCGGCGCCGCCGCGGCGCCGGTCGTCGCGAAGACGGCGCCTGCGACCGTCAGCGTCGCGAGCCAGGACGATGCGCGCATCATCCGACGAGTATCACGTCATTCTCCGGCGATGCGCGCCGCGCGCAGCTGGGGCCGCCTCTCGACGCTCCGGCCAGGTGGCGTCGGCCTCGCGGGCAAGGCGTGCGCCGCCCGCTCGTCGCCGCGCACGGCGTCCGTCGTCTCAGGGAGGTAGCACGCGGACGTCGAGGTTCCACGGTCCGGCCGAGCCGGCGTAGCCGTCGATCTGGACCCAGTAGGTGCCCGCCGCGAGCGTGAGGTCGAGGAAGCTGCGGTTCGGCCCGAGCCCTGCATTGCAGCCGTTCGGTACCTCGACGCCCGGGCAAGCCGCGCCGCTCCGGACGGCGAGGAGGGTCGTGTTCGTGGAGCCGCTCATGTCGAAGACGACGCGCCGCGGCTGCGTGAGGACGAGCCGCATCAGGTGGTCGGGGGCCCCGCCGATCGGCTGCCCGGGGGAGTCGCAGCCGGCGCTGAAGCTCCCGGTCCCACCGGTCGTGTCGCCGGTGAAGAAGCCGCCGGTCTCGGGGATCGTCCGCGGGGCGACGCAGTCGCCCGAGGTCACGGTCGTCGGCGGCACGGTCGGCCGGACGAGCGCGGTGAGCTCGGTCGAGAGGCCCTTCTCGTCCGCGATGACGGCGCGGTAGCTCCCCGCGCCGAGGTTCCGGCGCGACACCCGCTGCGGCGTCGCGCCGGCAGCGCACTGGAGGAGATCTGCCGTCCCGCACGCCGCCAGGTTGAGCGACACCGCGCCGATCTCGGTCGTGGGGAACCGGCCGACGAGGAGCACGTCGCTCGGCGCGGCGAGGTCGAGCTTGTAGGCGGCGTTCGGGCCGCCGGCGAGGCAGCCGTTCTTGATCGCGTCCTCCTGGCCCGCGAGGTCCACGGCGATCGTCGTGTTCGGCGCGATGTCGGGGGCCGTCGCGCAGCTCTGGTTCGGCGGCGCCGGCGTCGGCGCGGAGGTCCGGACGACGACGCTCGCGTCGATCTGCGTCGTGCCGGCCACGCTGAACACGTGCGTCCCGGCCGGCAGGTTTCGCGCGAACACCGGGGGCGTGCTCCCCGCGCGGCAGCGGAGCTCGTCGGCGCACGCCGGGGCGCGCATGCTCACGACCGGTGTGCCGGAGCCGAGCAGCGTCGAGGCGAAGATCCGGACGTCGCGCGGCTCTGCGAGCGTGAACGCGTACGTGAGCTCTCCCGTCTTCGCCTGCTCGCACGCCGACGCGAGGTCCCGGGTCGCGTCGACCAGCGAGACCGTGAAGGCGGTCTCGAGCGGGACGGGCGCGGGCGCGGCGCACGACTCGTTCGCCGGCTGGGTCGTCGCCGGGAGCATGTCGACGGAGACGTCGACCGGCGACTCCGCCTGCGTCGTGACGATCGCGTAGACCGTGGCGCCGGCCGCGACGCCGCGCGCGATGCTCCGCGCGTCGGAGGCGAGCGCAGTGCGCCCGCAGTGGAGCTCGCTGGCCGCTTGCCCGCACGTCGCCTGGATCGCGACGGCGACCTCGTTCGCCGGCGCGCTCGTCCGCGCCCGGACGAGCACGTCCTTGGCGTCGCCGTCGGGCACCGTGATGGCGAGCACGATGTCGCGCGAGGCCGCGGGGTTCGTGACGGTGCAGGTCGTCGCGTAGTCCTTCTTCGCCGCGGTCGTGTCGAGGAGGAACGTCCCGGGCGCGGTGACCGCGAGCGCCGTCCCGCACTCGTCGTTCGCGGCGACCGAGCAGGGCTGCTCGTCGACGCGTCCGTCGCAGTTGTCGTCCTTGAAGTTGTCGCAGATCTCCACGTGGAGGCTGCTCACCGTGGGGTCGGTGTCGTCGCAGTCGCGGTTCGGCACGCAGTGGTCGTCGGGATCGCCGTCGCCGTCGGAGTCGCGCACGGTGCGCTCGCACGATCTCGTCTCCTCGACGCACCGGTCGATCGTGCAGACGTTGCCGTCCTGGCAGGTGACCACCGGTCCCGCGACGCACCCGAGGCGGAGGACGCACTTCTCCTGGCCGTTGCAGTACTCGGAGTCGGCGCACTGCGTGTCGTCCGGCGTGTTGCGGCAGCGCGAGACGGTCGCGTCGCAGCGGTCGAACGTGCACGGGACGAGGTCGTCGCACTGCGAGTCGTCGGTGCAGGGGCCCCCGAGCGTGGGATCGAAGTCGGGCCCGGCCTCTCCGGCGCCCGCCTCCTCGACGTCGCTCCCTCCGTCGTACTGGACGACGAAGAAGTCCTTGCCGTCGCTCCCGCAGCCGGCCGACGACGCGGAGGCGACCGCGAGGCCCGCGAGGGCGAGGGCGCCGCCGCACACCAGCGAACGGAGGCTCGTCGAGCCGCTCTCCACGCGCCCACGCCCCACGCGACTAGAGCGCCTTCACGAGCGGGACCTCGTGCCCGTTGGGGCAGGTCGCCTTGAAGTCGCGCTCCGCCTTCTCGCGCGGAACCGAGACCTTCGCGCTGCACTCGGGGCAACGGACCTCGACGGTGTCCTCGTCGTCCTTGGGCATGGCGGGGATCCTAGCACCGCTCGCGCGCCGTCCAAGGCCGCCCGGGCGCGGCGCGCGCGCCGCGGCTCGTGGAGGTCGTCCGCGCCGCGCGCACGTGATACGAGACGGATCGTTGAAGCGCCTGCTCCCGCTCCGAGCCGTCCTCGTCACCGGGAAGGGTGGCGTGGGGAAGACGACCATCGCGGCGTCGCTCGCGCGCTTCGCGGCCCAGAACGGCAAGCGCGTCCTCGTGACGGAGATCGCCGGCGAGGGCGCGACGTCGTCGGCGCTGGCCGACGCCCTCGGGATCGCAGGTGTCGAGGAGGAGCCGGTGGAGATCGCGCCGAACCTCCGCGTCGCGTCGCTCGCGCCGGCCCTCGGGCATCAGCGCTTCTTGCGCGACGTGTTGCCGATGAAGCTCCTCGCCGACGCCGCCATGCGCGCCGGCGCGATCCGCCGGTTCCTCTCCGCGGCGCCGACGTTCCCGGAGATGGGCGTCCTCTATCGCCTGCTCGATCTCGTCCGCGCCAAGCGCAAGGACGGCGCCGACGAGCACGAGATGATCATCGTCGACCTCCCCGCGACCGGACACGCGCTCGCGCTCGCGCAGATCCCCGCCTCGCTCCTTCGCGTCATCCCGACCGGCCCCATCGCCGCGGCGGTGCGCGAGGGCCTCGAGCTGCTCCGCGATCCCGCGCGCACCGGCGCGGTCGTCGTCACGCTGCCGGAGACGCTCCCCGTCAGCGAGGCGATCGAGCTGGTCCAGGGGATCGAAGAGCATCGGATCCCGCTCGCCCACGTCTTCGTGAACCGCGTGCCGTTCGACCCCTTCAGCGACGAGGAGCGCGCCTTCGTGCGCTCGATGCTCGACGCTCGACCTCCGACCCTCGGCGAGCGCACGCTCGAGCGCATCGATCGCGCGCGCGTCGCCCTCGGCCGCGTCGCCCAGGCGGTGAGCGCGCCGATCGGCGTGCTCCAGGACGTGTGGCTCGACGGACCGCGCCTCGCCGAGGAGATGGCCTCGCTCATGGCCGTCGAGGAGGGCGCGTGAGCTCGTCGCGACCGCCGGACGTCCGGCCGAGCCTGCCCGATCTCCAGCCGACGTTTCTCGAGCCGCTGATCCGCGACAAGCGGGTCATCGTCTGTTGCGGCGCAGGAGGCGTGGGCAAGACCACGACGGCCGCCGCGATCGGTGTGGCCAGCGCGGTGGCCGGCCGCAAGGCCCTCGTCCTCACGATCGATCCCGCGCGGCGGCTCGCCGAGGCGATGGGGATCCCCGAGTCCTCGCGCGCGCCGTCGCCGGTGCCGCGGGTGAAGCTCGCGACGATCGGCGCGCCCGTGAGCGGCGCGCTCGACGCGTGGATGTTGAGCCCCGAGGTCGTCTTCGAGACCATGGTGCGCCGCCTCGCCGGCGACGAGGCGCGCGTGCAGGCGATCCTGGCGAACCGCCTCTACCAGCACCTGTCGCGGATCGTCGCGGGGATGCAGGAGTACACGGCGGCGGAGGCCCTCTACACGCTCTCGACCGAGGGCAAGTACGACCTCGTCGTGCTCGACACGCCCCCGTCGCGCAACGCGCTCGCCTTCCTCGAGGCGCCGCGCCGCCTCTCGATGTTCCTCGACGAGCGCGTCGTCGGCGTCTTCCTCCCGAAGGACGCGGCCGGGCAGAAGAAGGGGGCCATCGTGCGCGCGGCGTCCGATCTCGTGGAGCGCGTCTTCACGAAGGCCTTCGGTGAGGGCTTCTACAAGGACCTCTCGGACTTCCTCGGGGCCTTCTCGGGCATGTTCGGAGGCATGCGCGCCCACGCCGAGGCGGTGCGCGAGCTTTTGTCCTCCGACCAGGCCGCCTTCGTCCTCGTGACCACCCCGGAGCCCGCGGCGCTCGCCGAGGCCGGATTTTTCCAGGACAAGCTGACCGAGCTCGGCCTGCCCTTCGCGGGCTACGTCCTCAACCGGAGCTGGGCCTACACGCGCGGATTCGTGGGGCCTGAGGAGATCGCGCTGGATCCCGGGGCCGCCGAGCACGAGCGGGTCGCGCTGAAGAAGCTCTCCCAGCTGGCGGACGGCGAGCGCTGGCGCGCGCAGCGCGACCGCGATTTGCTCGCGCGGCTGAGGATGGAAGCGGCCCGCGGGGCCTCCCCGCAGGCCCACCCCGACGGCTTCGGCGGGGCCGCGATCGCCACCCCGCACCTCGGCGGCGCGGTCGAAGACCTGGCCGGGCTAGCCGAGCTTGCACGGAACCTCGTCCACCTCGAAAACGCCTGATAGGATGGCGAACGTGCGGGCTTGCATCAGGGGGTAGCCCGTCCGCCATCTTCATGAAGGCCGTCGACTTCTACAAGCTGCCTCGAGCCATCCAGGACCGGTTCGTCGGTTCCGTGATGAGCGGCTTCCCGCCTGCGCCGATCCTGGCTGCCAAGGGGGGGACGCCGACGAAGCTCGTTTGGTTGGGTGTCAGCGCGGCGTGCTTCGTGGCGGTGATCGTCGCGGCGCGGCTCGGGTACGGAGCGCTCGACAGCGGGCTCTCGCTCCACTCCGTGAAGGCGCTGCCGCTCTACCTCGCGCTCGTCTTCGGGTTCGCGTTCGGGCTCGTCCAGGCCTTCGCGCGCGTCGTGCGCGAGCGCGCCCTGCCGTACGCGTCCGGCGTCTACCTCTTCCCGGCGTGCCTCATCGACGCGCGCGACGACCAGTTCCGCGTGTACGAGACGCGCGACCTCGCGAGCGTCGACGTGCAGGGCGCCGCCATCCGCGTCGCCTTCGCCGGGGGTGCGCAGTTCCTCTTCCCGCTGAGCAACCCGGGCGCGGGGAGCGAGATCGTCGCCGAGGTCCAGGCCGCGCGCGACCGCGCGATGCACGCGCAGGCGACCGAGGACCCGAAGGAGCTCGTCGCGGTCGACCCGCTCCACAACCCGCGCTTCTCGAGCCCCGTCGGTCCGCGCGAGCCGTACGATCTACGGCGCCCGCCGTGGAAGAAGCACGGCTGGGCGGTCGCCCTCGGCCTCGCGGCGATCTTCGCGCCGACGCTCTGGGCGCTCCGCAACAACGGCAGCGACAAGACGATGTACGCGCACGCGACGAAGGCGAACGACAGCAAGTCGTATCGCGACTACCTCCAGCGCGTCGCGAAGCTCGGCGTTCTCCTGCCGCGCGCCGAGCTTCGCGACGCCGAGGCGGCGGGCACGGTCGACGCGCTCCTCGCGTACAAGAACGCGCACCCCGCTTCGAAGATCGCGAACGAGGTCGCGGTGTCAATCCGAACCGCGATGCTCGCGGAGCTCGAGAAGGCGAAGGCCGCGGGCACGCTCGCCGCGCTCGACGACTTCGCCAAGCGCTACCCCGAGCACGGCGTCGAGCCCGAGCTCCGCGAGGCGATCCATGCAGTCTACACGCGTGAGCTAGACGCCTACAAGAAGCACGCGCCGAACAAGGACAAAGCGGTCGTTCCTTTCGTCGAGCGCCTCTTCGCGTGGGCGGAGAAGCGCGGCCCCACGATCGAGGTCCGCTTCCGCCGGAAGAAGAGCGAGTCGCTCGGCCGCGCCGACCAGTTCGTCGCCAAGACGCCGACGTTCATGGGCGAGGTCTCGTATCCCTCGCGCTATTTCGACGAGAAACACTCGACGCGTCGCGAGCAGGCGCTCGGCAAGACGCTCACCGCGAGGCTCGACGCCGGTCTCAGCGCGGAGCTGTTCGACGTGGTGAGCGGTGCGCAAGTTCCGGTCGACGCCGACGCGCTCCCCGACGTCAAGGTCCCGACGCTCTTCATCACGTACTCGGCGGAGTGGTCCGGTCACACCTACGTGAGCCAGCGCCCGCGCGGCAGCTACGTGGGCTTGAGCCTCCCGTTCGAGGCGCTCTTCGTGATCCCGGGCGACGCCAAGCCGCTCAAGTACAAGCACGACGTCTTCAAGATGGCGGCGCTCGGCCAGCTCCAGGGCGACGACGTTCCTCCCCCGGGCGCGGCCGAGGAGAAGGTCTACGAAGCGATGGGCACCGACGCCTTCGAGAACTTCGGCAAGCGGGTCCTAGGCCTGTTCTTCAATCCGGAGAAGTGACTCGCGTGCGACCCGCTCGACGAGCGTGACCATCGCCTCGATCTCGCGCCGCTCGAGCATCCCGAAGAGGTGCTCGGCCTGGTCGAGCATCTGTGCCTTCGCGCGCTTGTACGTCTCGTATCCCATCGTCGTGAGATAGAGCGGTCGTCGTCCTCGTCTCTTGGCGACGACCTGCCGGCGCTCGGTCCGAAGCGCGCCGACCCTCTCGAGCCGACGCACGATCTTGCTCGTGTTCGCGCGCGAGCACCG
>JAHBWA010000330.1 GCA_019637195.1 Labilithrix sp.
CGCGGAGGACGTCCGCCTTCGAGGCGTTCCCGACCGCGAACTGGTTCTGCGCGTCCTTGACGTGAGCCTCCGCGACCGCGAGGTTCTGCTCGGCGACCTTCATCGCCGCCCGCGCGCGGAGCCAGGTGAAGTACGCGACCTTGCCGTCCGAGAACGACTTCGCGCGCGCCGTGGCGATGTCCCAGCGCGCGGCCTCGCTCTGCTTCGTCGCGGCGGTGTGGCCCTGGTTGATCCGCAGGAAGTAGTCGCTGATCGGGATCGCGATGGTCGCCTGGGTGAGCCACTGGTTGAAGATGAGCGGGAACTTGAAGTCGACGCCGAAGAGCGGCGCGTCGACGGCGGGCACGCCCGGCGGGCAGTTGCCGACGCAGGAGCCCGCCGGCGCGGTCGTCCCGACGATCGCCCCGCCGCTCCCGAAGGAGGGCGCGGTGAACTCGCTCAGGCGCGTGTAGCTCGCCTTGAGGCCGAGCTTCGGCAGGTAGTTCGCCCAGGCGGCGTCGGCCCTGGCCGCCGCGGCGCTCGCGCTCTCGGCGGCGGCCTTCGCCTGGTAGCTGGTCGCGGCCGCGCGGGCCCCGACCTGCTCGGCCGTGATGCCTCCCGGGACCGCGGACGCCATGTCGGGCGCCGGCGCGGCCGTGCTCGGCCCGGCCGCGGGCGCCGGCTGCGCGACGGTGGGCGCCGGCTGCTCCGGTCGCGGCTGCGCGGCGGCGGACGAGGCGACGACGGAGGCGGCAAGGAAGACGAGGGGGGCGTACACCGACCGGCGCGCGGACGAGCGCGGGATCGACAGGGCGTGGGCACGGCGCACGCCCGGGATCACGCTGGCCGACGCCGGCTCAGCGTGAATCGACGCGAAGCTTCGCATTGGGGGTCCTTTCTCGCTCGGGTTCGATGCCGCTGAGGGGGGGAGCGTCACGGGCCCGCTTCTACTTCGCTCGAGCCGAGCTGGACAGGGGCGTTTTCGGTGCGCTCGAGAAGCCCGCCGGGACGCGGAAAGCGGCGCGAAGCGAACAAAAACCTGGACGAAATCGGACGGCTTGCAGAAGGATCCTCCTGGAGACGATGTTCGTTCGGTGGTCGAAGAGGGGAGCGCGGTCGGGGGGCGCCCCTGGCTCGGGGGAAATCCCGTCACGCCGCGCCCTCCACGCGGGCGGCCGGCGCGCGTGGCCCTCCGGGTGGATGATCGTACCGGGGATCGTGTTGCTCCTCGGGTGTCCGCCGCCGCGCGAGCCGAAGAAGCTCGAGATGGAGCCGATCGGCACCCTCGCCAACGTTCCGACCACGGCGCCCGAGGACGACGACGGGAGCGACGTCACGACGCCCAACAGCGGCACGCCGTCTCCCGGCACGACGACCTGCAGCGCGCCCGACTTCGACAACCTCGAAGAGACGCTGAAGCTCTGCGAGGTGCCGATGCCGCGCCCGTCGGAGGTGCCGTCGATCAAGGACAAGCTCGAGGTGGCGGTGACGAGCAGCACGCCGACCACGACGCCGGGAGGGCGCGTCGATCTGCAGCTCACCCTGCGGAACAAGACGAGCGAGCCGCTCGCCCTCTATTTCACCGGCGATCCGGCCCCCCGCTTCGACGTCGAGGCGATCGACGCGAAGGGACGCCGCGTGGACCTCCCGCCCAACAAGTGGCCCGGCTACCCGAAGGGCTACAAGCCGGAGGCGCGCGAGGCGAAGGCCGCCAAGGTCACGCTGGACAAGAACGGCAGCGCCCGCGTCAAGCTGGTCTGGGACGCGGTGAAGACGAAGTGGGCGCCGGAGCGCGCGCGGAGCTGGGAGGGGCGCGGCTACCCTCGGATGATCGCCGGGCCGCTCGGCGTCGGGAAGTACTCGCTGCGGGTCGTGCTCCCGATCCTCGGCGACGTCGCCGCCCCGAAGGTCGCGGTAGAGGTCACGAAGACCGGCGGCGGGACCGCCCTCCTGTGAAGCTGCGACGTCGTCGGTGAGCCGGCGCCCGCGCCGCGGAAGCGCCGTGGCCGCCGGGGCGTGCCCGCCGGCGCCTCGCGCGTCGGCCCATCCGGAGCGGACCTGCTGGATCTAACTCGATCCGTCGGCGCGCCGGCGGTCCCCCAGCGATCCAGGTCGCGCCCCGAGAAAGCGAGGAGATCCGGCGACCGCGGACCTGTAAGCAACGAGCCCACATTGGAACACCCGTTGCTGGGCGGTGGGGGCGGTCACGTGGCCGCCCCCACCGGAGCCTCCGCATGCGTCGTCTCTCCTTGTTCGCCTCGGGTCTCGTCTCGCTCTTCGCGTTCGCCGGATGCGCCGCCGACTCGGCGGGAGGAGAGGAAGCGACCGACGAGGGCGCGTTCAGCTCCGATCAGGCCACGCTCCTCGACTTCGAGTTCGACGGCTCGCTCGTCACCGACTCGTCGTGGAACGACAAGCAGACCATCCAGGATCAGCTGCTCTACACGATCGGTCACCTCAACGAGCAGAAGAGCGTCGGGCGCCTCGACACCCTCGAGCTGACGAACATCACGAAGACGAACGTGGGCGGCAAGATCGAGATCACGTACCACGCGAAGCTCCCCGTCGCGTGGGGCAGCAAGACGAACCTCCCGTCCACCTACGAGCTCAAGCTGCCGAGGGACGTCAGTCACGCCGGTCAGCAGGCGTTCACCGAGGCGCACAAGCGCACGTGCGTCGACTGGGCGGCGCACGACGTCGACGCCGGCAGCATGTGGTACTACTACCGGCCCGCGCGGAGCGGCTGCGGGATCACCGACGCCGAGGTCGTGAAGCTCACCGCCACGGCGACGCGCTCGACGCTCAACACGACGGGGAAGT
>JAHBWA010000331.1 GCA_019637195.1 Labilithrix sp.
GAACCGCTACCCGCACTGGCGCTACGGCATGGAGTACGAGCGCCTGGCGAAGAGCTACGAGTATGGCCTCTCGAAGATCTACGAGATGGTCATCAACAACAACCCGTCGTACGCGTACCTCCTCGAGGGCAACTCGCTGACGGATCAGAAGCTCGTCATGGCTCACGTCTACGGCCACGTCGACTTCTTCAAGAACAACTTCTGCTTCCGCTCGACGGACCTCGACACGGGCGGACGCACGGTCGATCCGGCGTCGCGCCCGAAGAACTACGACCCGAACCGCCGCTGGATCGACAAGATGGCGAACCACGGCGCGCGCGTCCGCCGCCACGTGGCGCGCCTCGGCATCAACAAGGTCGAGGACTTCATCGACCAGTGCCTCAGCCTCGAGAACCTGATCGATCCGCACGCCGCCTTCCACGGGCGCCGCCCGCGCAAGGATCCGGACGCCGAGGAGAAGGCGACCGAGATCCCGCGACTGAAGTCGAAGGACTACATGGAGTCCTTCATCAACCCCGAGGAGTACCTCGAGGAGCAGCGCCAGAAGATCCAGGCCGAGAAGGAGCGCGAGAAGAAGTTCCCGGCGCACCCGGAGCGCGACGTCCTCCGGTTCTTGCTCGAGAACGCGCCGCTCGAGCGTTGGGAGCGCGACATCCTCGAGATCATCCGCGAGGAGGCCCTCTACTTCGTCCCGCAGATGCAGACGAAGGTGATGAACGAAGGGTGGGCGAGCTACTGGCACTCCAAGCTGATGACGACGAAGATCCTCGATGCCTCGGAGATCATCGACTACGCCGACAACAACGCGGGCGTCCTCGCCACGAGCGGCGGGCGGCTGAACCCCTACAAGCTCGGCGTCGAGCTCTACCGCAACATCGAGGAGCGTTGGGACAAGGGGCAGTTCGGCAAGGAGTGGGAGGAGTGCGACGACCTCGACGCGAAGAAGCACTGGAACCTGCGCCTCGGTCTGGGAAAGAAGAAGATCTTCGAGGTGCGTGCGCTCTACAACGACGTCACGTTCATCGACGAGTTTCTCACCGCCGACTTCTGTCGTGACCAGAAGCTCTTCAGCTTCTCCTGGTCGAACCGCAACGAGCGCTACGAGATCGAGACGCGCGAGTTCAAGCAGGTCAAAGAGAAGCTCCTCTTCCAGCTCACGAACGCGGGAAACCCGTTTCTCTACGTCGAGGACGCCAACCACGACAACCGGGGCGAGCTCCTGGTCCGCCACGATCACCAGGGCCTCGATCTCAAGGCCGACTACGCGCGCGAGTGCATGAAGAGCCTCGTTCGGGTGTGGAAGCGGCCCGTGAACCTGCTCACCGTCGTCGAGGGCAAGCAGGTCATGATCCGCTTCGACGGGCGCGAGCACTCGACGCGGCACATGAGGCCATGAGAGGTGAGCCCGGCGGGCGCTGCTCGCCGGCCTTCAGCGGGACCGAGGCGATGGCGTTCGTTCGCGACGAGACGCACTGGCTCTACAAGCTGTCTCCGGACGAGTGGATCCGCGCGGCGATGGGCGAGCTGCGCCGCGCGGAGGAGGCCTACAAGAAGAAGAACGGCCGCGCGGGGCTCGCGGGGGCGCGGCGCGCCGCCGGGATGGCGCTGAACGGCGCGCTCATCGTGGCGCCGGACGACTCGTGGGGCCGCTCGTACATGGACCACCTCCTCGCGCTGAAGGGCGACTCGTCGAGCTCGCTGCCGCCGCGCGTGCGCGAGGCGTGCGCTGTCCTCGTCGAGACGCCGCTGCCCGGCGGCCAGCTCGTCGCGCTGCGCACGTCGAACGCCGACGAGCGCGTGCTCGAGGCGGTCCGCGACGTCATCGCGCATGCCTACGCGATCGTGCAGCGAAGCGGCGAGCCGAGCTGAGGCGCCCTCGCTCGCGTCGGTCCCCCGAGCGCGAGACGCGTCGTGGCGCGCGCGGAGATCCGCGCCGGCTTCGGAAGCGGCCGGCGATCCGCGCCGGCTTGGGAAGTGGCCGGCGATCAGCGCCGGCTTCGGAAGCGGCCGGCGATCAGCGCCGGCTTCGGAAGCGGCCGGCCTTGGCGTAGCCCCAGGAGGAGCCTTGCGTCATGGGATCCGCCGCTGCGCGCGCGGCGCTCTCCTCGGCGAGCTTGTCCGCGACGGAGATGCGCTCGTCGCTCTTCTTCGTGGCGCCCTTCGGGACGAGCCCGAGGTTCTCGGCGAGATCGGAGGAGTCGACGACCGTGAGCCGCCCCCGGACCGGGACCCACTTCGGCAGTCGCTCGTCGGAGACGGTGCGGACCTTGGACCGCTTGAGATCGTGCGTCGTCAGGACCGGCGCGCTCGAGGGCTCGTAGGTCGGGCCGACCTGCGTGTCGATCGTCTGCTCGCCGGAGGGCGCGGCTGCGAACATCGGCGCCGATCGCGGCGTCGCCTCGGCGGGCGCGACCTCGGCCGGGGCCGCGGCGGGCGCGGTTCGTCCTGGACCCGGCTGCGTGACCTCGGCGGGCGCGGTCTGTCCGGGGACCGCCGCGAGGGCCGCGCGCGACGAGCTGGCGAGATCGCCAGGGCTCCGGCAGCCGACGGTGAGCGCAGCGAGGGACGCGAAGAGCAGGCAGGCGGTGCGGGGAGAGGCCACGGACCTACATGGTGCAACCGCGATGCCGCTCCACCGCGCCGGGCGCCGCCGCGCGGATCGCGCTGCTTTTCGCGCTCTCGCGGCGGCGCGAGGGCGCGCCGCACCATGATCTCGCTTCGATTGATCCGTCGGCGATCCGGTGGAGGAAGTCACCAGCGCGGCCGCTGCGCGGTT
>JAHBWA010000332.1 GCA_019637195.1 Labilithrix sp.
TTGCGATTCCGTTTCGAAGCAATCGGTGCGCCAGCTCTGCCGTCGTGCAGGCGGGCGCGTCGTGGTCAGAAAAATACAGCCGCGTTGTCCATGAACAGCGCGCGCCAGCCGGCGGCGTTGTTCACCTGACCACCGCCGTGGTTCGCGCTCGTCGGCTTCGTCACGATGAGGCTCTGGGCGATGTTGCCCTGATTCATCTTCTGAATGACCTGCTGGCAGATCAGGTTGTTGTCGTTGCCCGCGAGGTTGATGTTGCCGATGGCGGCGTTGCCGTGGCAGTTGCCGCCGGCGCAGTTCAGGCCGAAGCCGCCCGCCTGGCCGCGCATCGACGGCAACACGTTGGCGACGAAGCCCGCGACGTCCTTGCACTGGGCGGCCGCGGCGATGACCGAGACCTTGCCCGGCTCGAGCTTCATGACCTCGATGCGGAGCTTGTCCTTCGCGAGGTCGAAGGGACGCCAGGACTCGTGCGTGAAGAGCACGGAGCCGGGCGCGAGCGCCGTCGACGTGCCGCCGGGGACGGTCTGGTCCGAGTTCGAGAAGCTGTCCGCCGGATCGGGCACGTCGGTCGTGCCGTCATCCTTCGGCGTCGGCAGGACGCGGACGAAGCGCGGCTGGAGGATGTGCACGTCCTGTCCCGCCGGCGCGACGAGCTCGATGTCCGAGAGCGAGAGCATCGAGCCGACGAGCGAGGCGTTGAACTTCAGGTGGACGTTGGTGAGGCCGCCCACGGCCGCGGGCGTGAGGTCGATGTCGTTCGCGCCGTTCTTGATCGTGGTCGGCGGCGTCGTCGGGAGCGGGATGGCGCGGATGGCGAGCGCCTCGGCCTCGAGCCAGGCGACGACCTTCTTCTCGAACTCGCCGTCGTAGTTGACCGCCGGGCCGGCGTGCTGGCCCTTCGTGAGGAACGCGCTGGCGTAGACGTCGCGGTTGATGATGCCGGGGTGGCCCTTGACCGACTTGTAGACGTCGGGCCCTGCGAGGAACATCGGCGCCGGCGGCGTGTACTTGCCCGTGTCGTGGCAGGTCCTTCCGCAGACGTTGAGCAGGTCGGCCTCGAGCGCGCGGAACGCGACCTCCTCGGGCGGCACGTTCGCGCCGTTCGGGTCGTTGTTCGGATCGTTCGGATCGCCCGAGCCCCCCGAGCTCGCCCCGCGGCCGCCCTGGTTGTGACGTCCACCGAGGGAGTCCGCCGGGTCATCGCAGCCCGCGGCGAACGCGGACGCGATCGCCAGCGTGATTCCGATCGACAGCGCTCGGCCACGGAAACCCGTCATGACCCACCTCTGTAAGCACGAGTGACGCCAAGCTCCCGACGATCGGGAACTCCTCAGGAAATGGTATCGGCTCTCGAAGGCTGGATCGAGCGTTGTTCAACGCCGGATGCGCAGAATGAGCAGCGCCTCTCGCGGCGCCAGACTGGCCAAATCACTGACCAGCGCTCGGGAACGCCGTCGCGAACGCAAATCCTGCCGCCATTTTCTGAGTACGGGGGCCCTCGGCTGGATCGCGATTGTCCGTGGGGGCAATTGCCCACGCGGATAGGGGCGTCAGCCACCGGCTCGGGGCGGCGTTCGAGTGTCGGTGCCGAGGCGGTCAGGTGGTATCAGGTAAGCCGATTTGCCATCGAATCCGCGGCCCTCGACGTCCGACCAGGTGAAGCTCGGTCGAACTTCTTCAGGGTGGCGCGACGGAGACGTGCGGGGCCGGCCATCTTGAGTCCCTGTGAGCGTGATGGACGCCGTCCCCGTCGACTCCGTGATCGAGGCCTCGGCGGACTGCTCCGACCGTGTGCGCGCGGAGGGGCTGCTCTCGGCGTCGCTCGCGGCGGCGCGCGGGCCGCGCCGGTCGAGCGCGGAGGACGCGCGGTGGCGCCTGACCATGAGCGTGGTCGCGGCGGCCCCGGGCATCAAGGCGGCCGACGCCCGGATCGTCGACGATCGCGGGCGCCTGGTAGCGGAGCGCACGGTCAGCGATCGGACCCGGAGCTGCGTCGCGCTCGCGCGCGCCGTCGGAGCGTGGGCGCAGATCGTCCTCGACGACGAGCTCGTTCGCGAGCACGACGAGGAGGCCTTTCGGGAGCGCGAGGCGCTCCAGCGGCCCGCGCCGGAGCCCGGTCCGATCCAGCCGATCAAGGCGAGCGCGCCGCTGGACACTCCGGCGGACACGGGCGTCGACGGCGCCGGCGGAGAGCCGCGGTCCGCGCCCGGGCGATCGATCGAGATCGGGACGATGCTCTTTCTTCGCAACGGCGCGGCCGCGACGGGAGGTGCGTTCGGCGTGTCGCCGTTCGTCGCGATCGCGTTCGCCGACACCTGGGTGCTCCGCCCGTCTCTCATGTACGGCGCGTCGACCTCGCGCGTCCCGCCGGACGCCTCGAACAGCGAGAACTTCTCGACGGTGGGCGGCCGTCTCGACGTCTGCCGGCGGATGCCCGGCAACTACATCGACAGCCGTGGCATCGAGTTCGACGCCTGCGTCGGCGGCGACGCCACGCACGTCTGGTCCGATCGCGCGTCGGTGGCGCGGGGGAGCCTCGGGCCCTCCGCCGTCCTGCGCGGGGAGCTCGGCTACGACTTCGGTCTGGAGATCCGATCCATGGTGGGGGTGAACCTGAGTCGCGCGCCGTTCATGAGCGCCGAGGAG
>JAHBWA010000333.1 GCA_019637195.1 Labilithrix sp.
GGGCGGACGCCGCGTCTTACATCGTCAGTCCAGGAGCAGGCCTTTGCGGTACCCCTCGAGGTTCTCGCGCGAGCAGCGGTCGAAGTCCGTCAACGCGGGAAACCGCGGCAGCACCGCGGCGAGGATCTCGCGGCCGTAGCGCCACGCTCGCTGCTCCTCGGCGAGGACCTCTTCGCGGACCGCGCGGGGGAGCGTGTGCGGCTCTTCGTAGACCGTGCGTGGCCGCGCGGTCATCAGGTCCTCGAATGCCTCGGACGTGTCGCCGCGCAGCCACGACTCGTGGTGCCCGAGCTCGTGGGCGAGGAAGATCGTCGCCGGCACGTCCTCGACGCGCCCGGCCGCGTGAGCGCAGTAGATGGCGACGAAGGGATCGTCTCCCTTCGGGCAATCCGTCGTCACGAACACCGCGTGCGGCGCCGCCCGCGCGACGTAGAAGCGGACGGCGATCCGTCGCTCTCCCATCGCGTGGCGGACGAGCTCGGGGAAGTGCTCGGTGACGAGCATGGCTTGATACGCGGCCGGCCACGCCAGCGGCCTGTCGCGCTTCATCGTACGCATGGACGACGCTCTCGCGCTGCTCGGAGCGAGGCTCGAGCTGCAGGCCAAGATGAGTCGGCCCTCGCCGAACGCCAGGCCCTTCGTTCGTGCGATCGAAGCCCTGGCGCCGCGAGCCGCGACTCGTCTCTGCCGCGCGACCTTCACGGCGCGCGCGCTTCGCGCAGTCCGGTGTTGCGGGGAGCTGGATGACGCGCGGCGCTCCGGAGCTGGCGTCGTGCCCGTTCGGACGCCTGGCGGCCCACCTTGCCCCGCTCGAGGAGCGAGAGGCTCGCTTCGGGTGATCCCGACATACTCCGCGAGCTGCTTCGAGCGGACGTCGCGTTCGGCGAGCACGACTCCGTGGCGGACGATGCCGGAGGTGACCGGGATCAGGATCGCCAGGCCTCGACTCGAACGCGTTCTGGTCGAGCGAGCAACGCGCACGGCAGGAGCAGATCCGAGACTGGCTCCGGGCGTGGCGGGCGTGGCGGTTCAGGGCAATACGGCCTCGATCTTCGCATCGAGGACGAGGAACCCATTCCGATACGCGACTCTCCGATTGAGCCCTGTCTTCAGCGTCAGCCCGGACAGGCTCGGCGCGCCGCTCGCGATCGCGTCCAGCGGGGGAAGCGGCAGCTTGATCGAGAGGCCGCTCGCGATCCCGTCGCGCAGCCTCGGCCAGAGCGAGCTCGTGAGCAGGTCCTTGATGACCGCGGGCGTGAAGAGCGTCGCGCCCGGCGGATCGTCGATCGTCCACACGGTCACCGTGGGCGTGTCGGCGAGCTTCAGGCGTAGCGTGTCGTCGGCCAGGTCGAGGCTGAGGCCTGCCTCGAGCAGCACGCCGAGGCGACCCTGCGCCTCGTCGCCGCCCGGGACGAGCTCGAGCTGACCGAGCGAGACGACGAGATCGTCCGTCTCGCCTTGCCGCGGCAGCCGTACGATCGGCGGAAGCTGACCCGACACCTTCAGCGGGAGGGAATCGGCCCTGGGGATCTCGAGCAACCCCGAGTTCCACAAATTGTGGAGGAGTCCGTTGAGCAGGGCGAGCCGCACGCTGAGCTGGGTGCGCGGCGCGTCGAAATTCGCGTCGGCGGTGCTCGTGTCCGCCAGCGCGACGCCGCGCGACCTGGGGTGAACGGCGCTGCCGCGATCGGTCTTCACCGCGAGCGCCAGCTTCGCGCGCATCGAGTCGAACGGCGCGAGCTCGATCGCGTTCAGGTGCCCGTCGACGGTGAGCACCACCTTCGGCAGCGGCGCGGCGTCGATGTCGAACGACGTGTTCGCGAGGGCCGTGTCCAGGCTCGCGAACACGCTCTCGAGCGCCTCCGGCACCGAGCCCACGAGCGCGCCCTCGAGCGCGGTCTTCACCATCTGTTCGACGGTCGTCCGCAGGTAGCCCGCCGCCAGCGCGAAGATCGCGTTGGCTTGCGCATCGGTGAACTGGCCCGTCGCCGTCTCGAGCGCGACGTCGAACGTCGCCACGGTGACGACCACGGGGGCCTTCGGCGACGCCTTCTCGATGGATGCGTGCGCGTATGCGGAGAGCGACGCGTCGAGGCCGCCGTTCAGGCTGACCGGCGAGCCGGCGAGATCGAGCGATCCCGTCGTGCCGAGCGACAGCTTGCCCACCCGCACGAAGAGGTCCAACCCGTCGCCGACGAGCTCGGTCTCCACCCTCACGTCCGCCATCCTGGCGGAGTCCACCGTCAGGTCGACGCCGCTGTCCGCGATGAGCGGGTTCGGGAGCTGAGACATGATGTCCATCCCGGCGACGACGCGCGCGACGACGTCCGCCATGTCGGGCAGCGTGACCGGCCGCGGCGCGTCGAGCGGCACGGCCGTCCCGTCGTCGAAGAAGCGCTGACCGAGATCGAGCACGAGCGCGTCCGGCGACGAGAACGCGGGCGCGCCCTTCGCGTCGACGGCGGGCGCGAACGCGGCGCCGAACGCCACGTCGAATTCGCGCCGCACCTCGGGATCCTCGCCGTTGTCCGCCGACACGACCAGGTGATTCACGCCGAAGGTCGCGGCGACTTCGGTCTTGAAGGTGCCGTCCGGCGCGACCGTCAGAGGAGCGCCGTTGACGAAGACCC
>JAHBWA010000334.1 GCA_019637195.1 Labilithrix sp.
GACGCCGCTGACGAAGCCGACGAAGGACAAGATCGCGCTCTTCTCGAACGTGCACGTCGACGCGGTCATCTCGGCGATCGACGTGAGCTGCATCTACGAGCTCCCGCTGCACCTCCACTCCGAGGGCCTCGACGACCTCATCGCCGACCGGCTCAACATCTGGAGCCGCAGCCCGGACCTCGGGCCGTGGCAGCGGATCGTCCAGAACTTCACCAAGCCCGCCAAGGGCGTCGTCAAGATCGGCGTCGTCGGCAAGTACGTGCACCTCAAGGACTCGTACAAGTCGCTCCACGAGGCGCTCGTCCACGGCGGCCTCGCGAACGAGGTGAAGGTCGAGCTCGAGTACATCGACTCCGAGGAGATCGAGCGCGAGGGCGCAGACCGCTTCCTCGCGAACGTCGACGCCGTGCTCGTCCCCGGCGGCTTCGGCGACCGCGGCACCGAGGGCAAGATCCAGGCGATCGGCTACGTTCGCACCAACAAGGTCCCGTTCTTCGGGATCTGCCTCGGCATGCAGCTCGCCGTGGTCGAGTACGCGCGCAGCGTCGCCGGGCTCGAGGGGGCGAACTCCGCCGAGTTCGAGCGCGACACCGCGCACCCCGTCATCGACCTCATGCCGGAGCAGCGCAGCGTCCGCAGCAAGGGCGCGTCGATGCGCCTCGGCGGCTTCCCGTGCTCGCTCCTGCCGGGCTCGATCGCGGCGGAGGCCTACGGCACCACCGAGGTGAGCGAGCGCCACCGCCACCGCTACGAGTTCGCGAACGACTACCGCGAGCCGCTCGAGAAGGCCGGTCTCATCCTCTCGGGCACCTCCCCCGACCGCAAGCTCGTCGAGATGGTGGAGCTCGAGGACCACCCGTACTTCGTCGGCTGCCAGTTCCACCCCGAGTTCAAGAGCCGGCCGACCGCGCCGCACCCGCTCTTCACCCGCTTCATCCGCGCCGCCGTGGAGCGGCGCGACCTCCGCGGGCAGCAGAGCCGGAAGAGCACGCCCGAGGCCCAGCCTCAGGCGAATTGAGCTCCACCGCGGCGGACGACCCGGCCCGGCGACCGGCGCGCCCCGACCCACGAGGGCCCGTCAGGGGCCGGGCGCGCCGACGTGTCCGACGACCGAGAGGCGCAGCCCGATGAAGCCCGCCGCGGCGGGTGACAGGGGATCGCCCAGGTTCGTGACGACGGCGGCGCCGACATCGACGTCTCGGAGCGCGAGGCGCAGCGCCGGTCCCGCCGTGAACGCGGCCCGGCGCGCGTCGGAGATGCGGTAGCGCTCGGCGAACGCGCGGTCGGCGCTCGCCTCGCCGGCGACCTGCTCGTCCGAGCTGAAGAAGTAGATCTGGCTCGCCTCGATCGACACCTCGAGATCCGGGCGCGCGAGGTACCCGACGTGCCCGAGGAGGCGACCGGCGAACTTCGCGCGGTCGATCCCCTCGTTGTCGATGAGGATGTCGATGCCGTGACGGCCCTGGAGGACGAACGGACCGCGCACGATCCGCAAATCACCTGCCGGACGCAGCCCCACGCGATCGGGCAGGAAATGGACGTAGTTCGTCGGATCGAGCGAGGAGACCGCGTCGACCGCCGAGCGGTTGGGACGGTGGTCGCGGTTGAACGTCGACGTCGGCGCGGTCACGCCTAGGATGAAGCCGATCTCGAGCCAGGTCGGGAGCGGGAACACCGCGCGGACGTGCCCCTCGACGTTCCCGAGGATCGAGCGCGCGCCGCTCGGGACGGCGGCCTCCCCTGGCGCGAGACCGCCGTCGGGCGGGAGGGCGCCGGCGAACGGGTACGACGCGCCGACGTACAGCCGGCGCGGCACGAGGACCGAGGCCTCGATCGAAGGACGCACGATCGCGGCGACCGCGCCGGGACGACCTACGTCCGCGGGCGCCACTCGCCCGAGGAACCAGTCGAGCTGGACGTCGATCCGCGCGTGCGACAGCTCGGGAAGCACGAACGGCGCCGGGAGGCGCGGGATCGGCTCGTCGCTGGGGAGGCGCGGGGCGTCCGGGGCTACGCCAGCCCGCGGCGCCGGCTCGGCCGCGCGCGACGCGCGCGACGCGCCGACCACCATCGCGACGGCGGCGACGAGCCCGCTCGCGACACGCCCGCTCGCGACGCGCGCGAGGCGCCGACCGCGACGCGCTGGACGGAGCACGAGTTGCTGCACGACGCCGAGCTAGACCTCAGCAGCCGGCCGAGGGCAAGCGCATCTCGCCGCCGGCCCTCGTTCGCCGCGGCCCGGCGGAACTCGGCTATCGTTCGCGCGTGATCGCGACCTCCGTGTTTGCGCGCGCCGGGAGCGCGGCCGAGCGCTTCGTCCGGCGCTGGATGCCGGATCCCTTCGTCCTCGTGCTCCTGCTCACGCTCGTCGCGCTCCTGCTCGGGTACCTGAAGGTGGCCGGGCCGGCGCTCGACGGCGCCGCCGCGTCGACGCTCGTGGCCGCGTGGACGGGGGGCTTCGGCAACGCCGAGATCCTCAAGTTCGGCCTCCAGATCATCCTGATCGTCGTGACCGGCGAGGCCATCGCCGCGAGCCCTCCGGCGCGCCGCCTCCTCGCGCGCCTTACCGGCGTCCCGAAGACGCCGGCGCAGGCGCTCCTCCTCGTGACGTCG
>JAHBWA010000335.1 GCA_019637195.1 Labilithrix sp.
CGCGTCGCCTGCGCCGCCGCCGCCCGCCCCGCCCGAGGAGGCGCCGGGGCCGTCCGCGTCATCGCCGGGGCCGACGCCGCCGTCGCTCACTGGTCCCGCGCCGCCGTCGCCGCCGGGCGGCGGTCCCGAGCCCTGCGGCGGAGGAACGGTCACGCAGTCACCGAGCGAGTGCTGCAGCGCGCCGAGGTCCCAGGCGCCGCTTCGTGCGCGGAGGCAGTAGTCGTTCGGTACGTCGGCGTTCGCGGGCCCCTTGCCGAGGAGCGCCGACAGGTCGCCCTTCATCCGGAGATCCCCGCCGAGCGGCGCCTGGTACATGGCCTCGAACGTCGCGAGCGCGACGTTGGGCAGATCGTTCGCGGCGGTGTGCGTCGAGCCGTTTCGGTCCCTCACGACGCCGGTGAGGACGTTGCCGCGCGACTCGCCGCTCGACGTGTCGAAGCGGAAGTCGACGCCGGAGGTGGCGATGAGCGTGTTGTGCAGGATCTTCGTGTCCTTGCCGCGGTTGACGTAGATGCCCACGTCGCTGCAGCTCGCGATGACGTTGTTCCGGATCGTCCCGCCGTCGTGCTCGACGGCGCACGGGACGCTCGCGTCGAACGCGGGCGCGCAGAAGGCGGCGCCGGTGCCGCCGCCGCCGAACGAGAGGCCGATGTGCGTGCCGGGCGTCGCGTCGTCCTTGGTGCAGAGGACGAGGTTGCGCTCGAAGAGGCCGTTCTTCCCGCCGCTCTTCATGAAGGCGCCGTAGCTCGGCGATCCGTCCGCGCGGTGGAAGTCGTGGATGTAGTTGGCGCGGACGATCCAGTCGTCGCCGGTGTCGATGTTGAGCTTCGTGACGGGGTTCGTAGTGCTCCGCGCGCGCGTGTCGAACAGCTCGTTGCCCTCGACGAGCCCGCGGTGGGGGATCCGCGGCGTCCCGCCGAGCGCGGCGTTCACCTTGAGCTGCGCGTTGAAGTCGACGACGCGGCTCCCGCGGAGGACGAAGCCGGTCGCGTCGCCCACGACGTGGAACGCATGCTCGCAGGTGCTGTCGGTCGCGCAGGTGCCCCGGACGTCGAGCCCCTCGAAGTGCCAGCTCGCCCCGCTGACGAGGAAGCCCTCCACCGTCGCCAGCTCGAGCTTCGCGCCGAGCGGCGTCGCCGCGCGCACGACGATCGGCGCCGCGGGGGTGCCGTTCGCCGCGCACCGGAGGTTTTCCCCCGAGATCGCGTAGGTCCCGTCGGCCAGGACGATCTCGTCGCCGGCCTTCGCGGCGGCGAGCGCGGCGCGGAGCTCCGTCGGGTTCGACACCGGGACGGTCGCCGCCGACGCGTACCGAGCGACGGCCAGGATGGACGTGGCCACGAGCGATCCGAGGACGAGGGGGCGCATCGACCGATCGTACGCGACCTCGGCGGCGCTGTCCGGGGTGACGCTCGCCGCGGGCCTCGGGCGCCGGCGGCCCGGCGAGCGGCGTCCCGTTCGACGCGGGCGTCCGGGGCCTGGCGGGCGGCGTCCCCCTCGACGCTCGAAGGAGCCCGTGGCGTTCAGGCGGCGCGGACGTCGATGAGCTGGAACGCGTCGACGTCCATCAGCCCGCGGTCGGTGAGCTTCAAGCTCGGGATGACCGGCAAGCTGAGGAAGGCGAGCTGGAGGAACGGCTCCGGCAGGACGCACCCGATGGCCCCGCTCGCCGCGCGGAGCTCCTCGAGCGAGCGCGCGATCGACTCCGGCTCCTCGAGAGACATCAGCCCGCCGAGAGGCAGCGGGAGGCGGGCGAGCACGTTGCCGCCGCGCACGACGCAGAAGCCGCCGCCGACCTCGGCGAGGCACGCGAGCGCCGCGCGCATGTCGCCCGGGGCGCTGCCCACGACGACGAGGTTGTGGCTGTCGTGGCCGACGCTCGAGGCGATCGCGCCGTCGAGCTCGCCGAAGCCGGAGACGTAGCCGTTCGCAGGCTTGCTGCCCTTGCCGTAGCGCTCGAGGACCGAGAGGCGCTGGACGCCGGGCGTGTCATGACGCGAGACGTGGCGATCGGTCAAAATGCGTCCGGCGCGCACGGCGATGACGTGGACCATACCGGCCGGCCCCTCGAGGTCGCGCGCCTCCGGGATCGCCGCGCGGATCGTGTTTGGCGGCGCGCCGAGGGACGTGCGCAGAGGCTCGAGCTCCCTCTCGAGCTGCCCCGCGACGACGACGTCTCGGACGGCGCACGTCGCGAGGTCGTCGAGCACGACGAGATCGGCTCGGAAGCCGGGCGCGATCGCCCCGACGCGCTCGGCGCCGCGCGCGGGGCCGGCGAGCCCGTAGTGACGCGCGACGGACCACGAGGCCGCGCGGTAAGCGACCTCGGCGGGCACGCCCTTGCCGATCGCCGAGCGGATCAGCCAGTCGAGGTGGCCCTCGTGCGCGATGTCGAGCGGGTTCCGGTCGTCGGTGCAGAAGCCGATGCTCGTCGAGGTCGCCAGCGTGAGGAGCGGCGCGAGCGCGTCGAGGTCCTTGGCCACGCTGCCCTCGCGGATCCAGACGGCCATGCCGTTCCTGAGCTTGTCCTTTGCCTCGGCGAGCTCGGAGCTCTCGTGGCAGCTCGTGATGCCGGCGCACGCGTAGGCCGAGAGCGCCTGCC
>JAHBWA010000336.1 GCA_019637195.1 Labilithrix sp.
CCGAGCGCCAGACGCTCGACGTCTACAAGAAGAGCGGAACGGGGTTCGCCGCCGTCGGCGGCGGCGTCGCTGCGTCGACGAGCCGCTCTCTGATCTGGCGCCTCGCCGTGGAGGCGATCGCCGCGTTCCCCGCGTTCGGCGTGGGCGCGGCGCTGGAGGCCGGCGTTGGCTTCGACCTCTGAAGCCGCGACGCAGGGCTCCGACGCGGCGACGCCGCGAGTGAGCCCGATCCGCTCGGCGACGACGCTCGTCGTCGCCGGCGCCGCGCTCGCGACGACGCAGCTCCTCGCCGTGCGGGAGCTCGTGAGCGGGCTCTTCGGCGAAGAGGTCGTGATCCTGGTCGTCAACGCCACCCTCTTCGCGGCGATCTCGTGCGGCTACTGGCTCGCGCCGCGGATGCGCCGCCTCGGACGCGTCGCGGAGGCCGCCTTCCTGCTCGGGTGCGCTCTGCACCTCTCGCTTCCGGTGCTCCCGCGCCGCGGCTTCGCGTGGCTCGCGGCGCACCGCTGGAACGGCGTCGCGCCGCTCGTGATGGCGATCGGCGTCGCGGTCGCGCTGCTCGCGCCGCTGTCCACGCTGCTGCCGCGCGCCGTCGCGGCCTACGCCGATCCCGTCGAGGGCATGCGACGCAGCTACAGCGCCGAGCTCGCCGGCTTCCTGCTCGGCCTCGGCCTCGCCCAGCTCTGCTTCGGCCACGGAGTCGAGGTCCTCGTCGCGCTGCACTGGGCGCTCCTCGCGCTCGTGGCGGGACTCGCGCTGGGCGGGCGCGCGTTCGCGTCCGTCGCCCTGCCCGCGGTGCTGCTCTTGCCCTCGCTCCCGGCGCGCGCGCACGCCGCGAACAACGCGCTCTACCGGGACGTCCACGGCCTCCGCTCCGCGGACGTCGTGTTCTCGGTCGACTCTCCGTATCAGCGCGTCGAGGTCGTCGACAGCGGCGCCGGGCGTCGCTCGCTGTACCTCGACGGGCTCGAGAACCTCAACGCCGGCGATCTCGCGCTCCTCAACGAGTACCTCGCGGTCGTCCCGGCGCGGATCGCGCGCCCCGCCAGCGCGCTCGTCATCGGGAACGGCACGCTGTCTCTCGTCGCGCCTCTCGCGGCGCTCTCCAACGAGCTCGTGACGGTCGAGCTCGATCCCGTCGTCGTCTCGGCCGGAGAGCGCTTCTTCAGCCCGAGCGCCGGACGCGCGGGCCAGACGTGGCGACTCGTCGAGGACGACGGCAAGGCCTTCTTGGCGAGCACGTCGCGCGTCTTCGATCTGATCGTCATCGACGTCCCCAGCCCGCTGACTTTCCAGGAGGCGTTCCTCCACACCCGCGAGTTCTACGCGCTCGTCCGATCGCGCCTCGCGCCGCGCGGTGTCGTGTCCGTCCAGCTGAGCGGGCACCGCCTCGGCGCGATCGAGCGCTCACCCTCGCGCGTCACCGCCGCCCTCGCCTCCGAGCTGCCCGACCTGCTCGTCGTCGAGAGCGCCGTCGCCGATCGCGCCTTCGCCTACGCGTCGCGCGAGCTACCGTTCGGCGCCGACGACGTCCGCGCCGTCGCGCCTCCCTCCGAGACGCGCCTCGTCGTGCTCGACGCCGAGACGGTCCGCGCGCGGACCCGCGGCGCCAAGCCGCTCGACATCGACTCGCTCGACCTGGTCTTGCGCCGCGGGCTCGAGCGCCTCGTCGACCGTCGCGGGAGCGGAGGCGCCGGTGGCTGAACGTCGCGCGAAGCTCACCGCGAGCGTCACGGGGCTGCACTTCGCCGCCCTACAGGTGGGAGCGTTCCTCTCCGTGGAGAGCGTCTCGTCGTCGGCGTGGGCGACGTACGCCGCACTCTCGGCCGCCTGGCTCGGCGGGACGCTGGCTGGGCTGTGGCTCACGCTCCCGGCGGGCCCGACGGTCCTCGCCGGCGTCGTCGCCTTCGAGGGCCTGGTGGCGTACACGCGGCTGGCCCCATGGTCGAGAGGCCTCTTCGCTTTCGCCGCGGCCGCGGCGGCCATCGGCGGCCTGTGGGCGGGGGCCTTCTTCACACGTGCTGCACGTCGCCGCGCGACCGACGGCGTCTTCCTGCACGAGAACAACGGGTTCCTCGTCGGCCTCGTGGCCACGCCCGTCACGTTTGCGTTCGGCGGTCGGACGGCGCTCGCCGCGCTGCCCGTCGTCACGTGCGCGATGCTCTTTGTACTGGACCAAACATCTCCCCGAACTAGAAGGCAAACGCCATGAAGCGGACTCTCCTCTTCGTCTCCGTACCTCTCGCCGCCGCGTTCGCGGCAGTCGCCTGCATGTCGGTCGACGACACGCCCGGCGTCACGATCGACACCCCGCCGCCCAGCGGCGAGGCCACCGCCGACGCCGCCCAAGCGCCGCCGGGGTCGGACTCCGGCGGAGAGGACGCCTGCGCCTCGCACCGTGAAGACGGCGCGACGCTCGCGGGCTGTTGCCTCCCGACGGGCCGCTGCGGCTACTACGTCCCGAGCCTCAACGCGTGCACCGATCCCGTGCAGCTCGGCCTCGAGCGCAGCGGAGCCACGTGCACCTACGACGGCACGGACGACGAGGACGGCGACGACGAGGACAAGGACAAGGACAAGGACAAGGACA
>JAHBWA010000337.1 GCA_019637195.1 Labilithrix sp.
GACACCCGGGGGGCGGGACGAGACGGCGAGCGTTCGCTCGAGCACTGCGTTTGCGTTGCCACCATCGCCCCGGCCCAGAGAGGAATGGGCTGCGCTGGACGACGCCAGGACAATCCATTCCCCTCGGGGCCGAAGTCCCTGACGCGAGGCGTCAGAGATCGACCACCACACCCACCCCTCGGACTGAGGGCCGCTGAGGTTCTCGTTTCCTCGACTCGCCGTTGGCGCATTGCCTTTCGCTCCGCTGCGCCCCACCGTCCGCGGTACGCGCGAAGCGGAGGAGGTGCTTGTTCAGGTTCTCCGTCGCGGTCCGTTCAGGACTGTCGGGAGGGGATGCCGGGGTCGGCGCTACTGAACAAACTTTACTGCTTCGGGGACGAAAGACGAGCCCTGTCGGCGAGGAGGTCTCCCTACACGCTGACGAGCGAGGGACTGTTCTAGCCGCAAGATGTTGTGGTTGTCCAGTATAAATCCTCCATCATCTGGTACCCGCAACGGGGGTAGCGCCTGTCGAGAAGCCTCCAATCGCCCGTGAACCTAAACGCGCGGGAAGACTCACCTCTGTTCAGGTCGAGCAGGTACTAGCCAACCATGCAGCCCCAACCCGTTCAGGTGTTCTCCACAAATTAGTCCATGCCTGTGGATGGGCACTCTCCGCCCCAGACCCACCATAGGTAGGGGGTCGCAGGCGGCGGTGCCCCGGGGAATCGGGGCTCAGCGGTCGTGGGGAGGCTTCCCGCGCTGCGCGGGAGGAGGCGCCGGGTGGGGAAGGGGCGCGGGCCGCGGCGCGGGGCGGCTCGCCATGAGCTGCTCGACGCGGGCGCGGAGCTCGGGCGTGAGCGGCATCGTCTCGGTCTCCTCGTCCTCGGCGATGCCGAGCGCGAGCTGCGGATCCGGCGGGGCGTTGCCGCGTTCGCGCAGCTCCATCGTGCGCTCGGCAGCGTCGTCGGAGCTCGCTTCGGACGAAGCGTGGAGCGCGGTCTCGTGCTCGAGCGAGGGCGGCATCGTCCGGTCGTTGTTGTCGTCGAAGTGCGCTGCCTGCTCGGGGCTCGAGCGCCGCCCGGTCGGGCCGCCGAGCGCCTCCGCTGCGAGCGCGCGGCGTTGGGTCTCCTGCTCGTCGTGGTCGACCGGATCGCGCTCCCGCGGCGCGCCCAGGCCCGGCGAGGACGCTATCGGCTCGTAGGGCGCGAATCGCGGCCGCGCCGTTTGCCGCGGCGGCGCGGTGGGCGGAGGCCCGTTCGGCGGGGCGCTCTCGGTCCTCGCGGGCGCTCGCGGCGCGGGCGGCGCGAGCGACGCGAGGAAGCCCGCCGGCGCGGCGTTCATCGAGGAGAAGGTCGACGAGTGCTCGTCGCCGCGCGGGGGCTCGGTCCCGGGCGTCGCGGCGGCGGACGGCGTCGTCGATCCCCCGCGCCGCGCCCCCTCGAAGATGGCGCGCAGCTCGTCTTGCATGTCCTTCGCCGACGCCGGGCGGAGGCGGGCGTTCGCGGAGAGCGCGCGCGTCATGAAGGCGCTCAGCTCGGCGGGGAGATCGGGGCGGTGCTCGTGGAGCGGCGGCGGCCTTCCCTGCGCGACCTGGACGAGCACGCCGTTGAACGAGCTGGATACGAACGGTCGCTCGCCGGTGAGGGCCTCGTAGAAGATCACCGCGGCGACGAAGAGATCGCTGGCGGGCTCGATCCCGTGCTCGCCGCGCGTGCGCTCGGGGGACAGGTAGTACGGGATGGACGTCGAGCCGACGCCGTCGCTCGGGCCGCCCGCCGCCCGGAGCGCGTCCCACTCGTCCTGGATCCGATCGAGCGGCGTCAGGCGAGCGAGCCCGAAGTCGAGGATCTTGAGCAGCGGACGGCACCCGCGCCGATGCACGAGGAAGAGGTTCTGCGGGCGCAGATCGCGGAGGAGGAGGTCACGCGCGTGAACGGCCGCGACGGCCGACAGGAGCTGCATCATGACGTCGACGGCCGACGCCAGCGACAGCCGCTCGCGCGCGATCCGGGCCGCGAGGGTCTCTCCCTCGAGGCGCTCCATCACGAAGAACGGCGCCCCGTCGGGGAGCGTCCCGATGTCGAAGACCTCGCAGAGGCACGCGTGGCTCACGCTCCACGCGGCGCGCGCCTCGCCGTGGAACACGCGGCTGACCAGATCCGCGTCGGCGAAGCGCGGCCTCAGGACCTTCATCGCGGCGGGGCGCGCGAACGTGAGGTGCTCGACGGCGAACACCGTGCCGGTCGACCCGACGCCGAGGACGTCGCCGATCTGGTAGCGGTCGGCGACGACGTTGCCGACGAGGGCCTCGTCCTCGCCGATGACGGTCGGGCGGCCTGCGACGCGGCCGGCCAGCGTGCAGCCCGTGTACGCGTCGTGCGTCTGCCCGCACCGGCGGCACCGCGGCACCATCGCGCCGATCGTAGCGTACTTTGGCGCCGCTGCGCGCGGCGGATCGCGCGGCCGGCGCCGCTAGCCGGATCCGTCGGCGCCGGCCGGCGAGAGCGCGGCGACGAAGCGAGCGGGCGCGCTCACGCCTTGCGCGCGGAGCCAGGCCGCCGCTTCATCGCGCGAGGCG
>JAHBWA010000338.1 GCA_019637195.1 Labilithrix sp.
TACCGACGCCGCGACCGGTGTCGAGGATGCCGGAGACGGCGGTCCGGTCGACACCGGCGCCCCCGAGGCCGACACCCCGCCGCCGATGGTCGACGTCACGTACGGCACCTGCCCCGCCTTCGCGAAGTGCGGCGGCGACATCGTCGGCTCGTGGAAGGTGAGCGGTGGCTGCGTCAGCAGCGACGCGTTCACGGATCTGAAGACGCAGTGCCCGGGCTTCGAGGAGAGCGACGTCGTCATCAAGGCGAACGGGACCGTCGTGGCGACGGCGACGAACGTGGTCCGCAAGACGAGCGTGAAGCTCACGGGGAAGATCGCGCTCCCGAAGGCCTGCGCGATGGGGACCGACAACTGCAGCACGATCGCGTTGGGGCTGACGTCGGGCGTCCTCCCCGGCGTGCCGAAGTTCGAGACCGCGACCTGCACCGACGGGGGAACGCTCTGCAACTGCGACGTCAGCGTGACGCGCGACGAGACGACCGACGACAGCTACACGAGCGCGGACGGCGTCGTGACGACGACCAACCCGACGCGGACGTTCGACTACTGCGTCGACGGCAGCAAGACGACGTACGTGGAGACGACCCCGCCGGCCCCGAACGCGTTCGCGCTCCCGATCTTCATCGAGATCTCGAAGTAGCGTGGATCGATAGCCCGAGGCGGCGCAGCCCGCGGACCCATACGGGGCCGCGGGCTGGGCGCGCTGCCCGGATCGTGCCAGTCGGTGAGAGCGTCATCGTCCGCGGAAGACGGGCGGGCGCTTCTCGAAGAAGGCGCGGATCCCTTCCTCGAGATCGCCGCTTCGCGCCGCCTCGATCCGAGCGGATTGGAGCCGCTCGAACTCGTCCGCGGACAAGCTGAGGGCGCCGGTCAACGAGCGCAGCTCCATCTTGAGGACGCGCAGCGCGAGCGGAGCGCGGCTCGCGATCGTCCGCGCGAGCTCCAGCGTCTTGGTCTCGAGCTGATCGGGCGGGACCAGGTAGTTGAGCAGACCGAGGCGCTCCGCGCGTTCTGCCGAGATCGGAGCGCCGGTGAAGAGCATCTCCTTGACGACGTGCAGCGGCAAGACGCCGAGGAAATGCGTGAGCCCGCCGGTGTTGTAGGGGATCCCGAGCTTCGCGGGCGTGATGGCGAAGGTGGCGGCGGGCGTTCCGACGACGAGATCGCAGGTCGCCACGACGTCGCAGGCTCCGCCCCAGACGCCTGCGTGGACCATCGCCACGACCGGGGCGGGGAACTCGCGAACGCGATGAAGGAGTCGCTGGAACCCGGTCTTCCACGTCACCGGATCGCGGCCGTCGAGGGGGATCTCCTTGAGGTCGTCGCCGGCGGACCACACCTTCGCGCGCTCGTCCGCGCGCAAGACGACACATCGAACGTGCTCACGCTCGAATCGTTCGAGCGCGTCCAGCACGGCCGCCACGGCGCGCTCGCTGAGCGCGTTCACGGGCGGCTCGCTGAGCGTGGCCACGCCGATCGCACCGTCGACGATCTGCGTGATCTCCGCGCTCAATGCTTGGGGGGCCATGCGACCGCCGCCGTCGATCTCGCCGGCGTCCGCGCGGAAGACGAGCACGTTCCGAGCCAGTCATCTCGCGGCGGGTCAGAGCAGTGCGATCGATTGTCCGAGCGTGCTCGCACCGCTCGTCGTCGCACGCATACGGCTTGTCGTTCACGAGGACGATTGCGTGTGACTTCGCGGGCTCGACGTCGGCTTCGCCGCTACAGTGTGCCGCGATGCGGACGCGATGCTTGGTGGGGGCTGCGATGCGGAGCGTCGCGGCGCTTCTCTTTCTCTTCGGTGCGGCGGTCGGGCTTGGTGCGGGGTGCGGCGGCGAACCCGACGTCGAGGGCGCCGCGCCTGGGCCGGAGGTCGGAGACGACGGCGGCGTGGGCGTGGACGTCGCGGCGCGGAACGTCGTCGGTCTCGGCCGGGGCGATCGGGCCGACGCAGACGTCCCGCTCGAGCCGGTCGTCGTGCACCACGACGTCCCGTGCGGGGCGAGCGAGACGTACTGGCCGGAGGAGCTGCACGAGATCTACTGGCACATCAAGTGCGCGGACGCCTCCGCGACGCCTGCTGCGCTGCCCGCCGGCGCCACGTTCGACCCCGCGTCGGGCACGCTCGCGTGGAGCCCCGCCCTCGACCAGGCGGGCCCCTTCGAGATCGTCTTCACCGACGGCGACGGCGGCACCACGCGCATCTCGGGCACCGTGCTCGATCGCTTCGACGCGCCGGGCAACGAGCCGCTCGTCGACCCGGCGAGCTACCTCGAGGAGCACGGCCTCCCGGTCATTCACCTCAAGTGGCACTCCGACGAGCCGATGTACTGCAAGGACGCGGTCCCGCGCGATCCGGTGCCCGCGGACATCGTCGTCGGCGGCGTCGCTCACGTCGGCGCGGAGCTTCGATGCCGCGGATCGACCTCGCTCGCGTTCCCGAAGAAGAGCTTCACGCTGAGGTTCACGAGCGCGGCACCGTTCCAGGCGCCGCCGAGCCTCGCGGCGTTCAACGGGCGTCGCCGCCTC
>JAHBWA010000339.1 GCA_019637195.1 Labilithrix sp.
ATGCCGCCCACCGCACGCCCAGCGCTCGCCGGGCTCACGCCGAAGAACACCGCGTCACTGCTCCGCGCGACGACCGTCGGCTCGGCGTCGGGAAGCGCGAAATACATCGGGTTGAGAGTCCCCGGGACGCAACGCGCCACGTACGCGTTCGCGTACGACGCGGCGATGACGTCACCACCGTTCACCACGATCGACTGAGGGCCCTCGTTGCACACCTTCGCAGCATCTGCGCATCCCGGCGCGGTGCACCGGAAGACGCCCTGCTGCTCGTCGCCCCAGAAGAGCGAGCTCCCATCGCTCGTGAACGCGTACGGGTGGGAGTGCCCCGTCGATACGACGTCGGCGCTGCTGCACCCGCCGAGCGGGCATCGCACCACAGCACCTTGCGGAGCGGGGAGGTCGAGGCCCACGTACACCTCTCCGCCAGCGATCGCGATCCCGCGCGGATTGTCGAGCCCGCCGACGAGCGTGAGCGGCTCGCACCTCCCCGAGATGCACCCGAGCGATCCGCAATCGTTTCCGCATGCACCGCAGTGAGCCGAGCTCGCGAGATCGGCCTCGCAGCCGTTCTGTGGGTCACCGTCGCAATCAGCGCGTCCCTGGGCGCAGACCAGCGGCTCCGGGGCGACCCCGCCGTCGCCGTTCCCGCGCTCCCCGTCGCAGCCTTCGCCCGTGCACGTGTCGAGCGGCACGCATCTGCCGCGGTCGCACGTCTCGTCTACGCCGCAGGGGACCCCCAGGCACGCTCGGTCGAGGCGAATCGCCAGCTTCAGGGATTCATGCGCGACGAAGCTCACTGCGCGGCGCGCCACGATGCACCCCTGCGCCTCCTCCCCGAGGCACGCATCGGTCGGACGCTCGACGCCGAGGACGACCTTGATGGCAACGCGAGCCGAGCGGTCGCCCGATGGGACGATGACGAGCGAGCCGATGTCGGCGCGATCCCCCTCCGAGCTGCACGCGCTGGAGCTGGCGGATGGGCTCGCCTCGGACAGCTCGGTGGTGGAGCCGGCCACGACGACGGCGACCGAGCTGGCGGTCACTCGCTCGCAGGGGAGATCCGTCTCGACGTGGAGGACGATCGCCGTCGGCGCCCAGCATGCGGCAGAGGACACGATCGGGACGATGAACGCGAGCACCGGGCGTGCAAGAGGGCGAGGCATGTCGGCGGAGACTTCATACGATACCGAATCGAGAGCGCCTCAGCCCAAGAAGTGCCGGGGCCGGACGTGGGCTTCCCTCCGCCGGCGCCGCTCGCCGGGTGGACAGGATCGTCGGACGATCGAAGACGCGCGAATGCGAGCGCGGTCGCGGACCCGGTGCGCACGCGCGAAACCAACGGACATGACGATGTCGACGTTTCGCTCCGTGCGGAGGCGTCCTATTCTCATGTGGGTGGCCGGCGACCCCGACTTCCGCGTTCTCTTCGAGCAGTCACCGGACGTGCTCGTCGTGCTCCTGCCCGACGCGCCGCGCTTCACCATGGTCGCCGCGACGGAGGCTCGTCTCGTCGCGACGCACATGACGCGCGAAGGAACGATCGGCAAGGGGCTCTTCGAGGTCTTCCCGGACAACCCGGACGACGCGGGCGCGACGGGGGCGAACAACCTTCGTGCTTCGCTCGAGCGCGTCCTGGCGACGCGGACCGCGGACACGATGGCCGTTCAGAAGTACGACATCCGCGGGCCCGACGGGACGTTCGAGACGAAGCACTGGAGCCCGAAGAACCTGCCGGTGCTCTCGCCGTCGGGCGAGGTGCTCTACATCCTGCACCGCGTGGAGGACGTGACCGACTTCGTCCGCGCGAGCGAGCTCGGCGAAGAGCTCCGAGACAGAAACCGCGACACGGCGGCACGGTGAGCGTCACGAGCAAGGTCGGCGTCGGGACGACGTTCCGCGTCGAGCTCCCGAAGGGCCATGCTCACCTCGCGCCCGAGGCGGTCTCGCTCACCCCGATCCATGCCGAGGGCCGCGCGGACGCCATGGCGGTTCGCGACGCCGAGGCGCAGCGCTGGTTGGCTCCCTCGTCGGAGCAGCCCTCGGTCGTCGCACCACCGGTCGACGCAGCCGAGGAGACCCCGCGTGCGAGGATCCTCGTGGTCGACGACAACGCCGACCTTCGAACGTACATCTCCGGCATCCTCTCGCCCAAGTACGACGTCCGCACCGCGAACGACGGCCGAGCGGCTCTGGAGGCGCTGCCTGCCTGGCGGCCCGACATGGTCATCAGCGACGTCATGATGCCGGTCCTCGACGGCTTCGGCCTGCTGCGTGAGCTCCGCGCGGACCCGAACACGGCGTCGCTGCCGGTGATCCTGCTGTCGGCTCGCGCCGGTGAGGAGGCCGCCGTCGAGGGTCTCGACGCAGGCTCGGACGACTACCTCGTGAAGCCCTTCTCGGCGCGCGAGCTCCTCGCGCGCGTGCGCACGCATCTCGAGCTCGAGAAGACGCGGCGCGCGTGGGCGGCCGATCTCGAACGCGCAAACCGCGAGCTCGA
>JAHBWA010000034.1 GCA_019637195.1 Labilithrix sp.
CCGATCGGCGGCGTCCTCGAGTAGCCCAGGCGTCCGGCCTGTGCCGTGATCGGCGGCGTCCTCGAGTAGCCCAGGCGTCCGGCCTGTGCCGTGATCGGCGGCGTCCTCGAGTAGCCCAGGCGTCCGGCCTGTGCCGGATCGGCGGCGTCCTCGAGCCGCCAGGCGTCCGGCCTGTGCCGGATCGGCGGCGTCCTCGAGCCGCCAGGCGTCCGGCCTGTGCCGGATCGGCGGCGTCCTCGAGCCGCCAGGCGTCCGGCCCGCGCCGAGAGCGGCAGAGGACCGCTCTGCTCGCGCTCGCACGGGCGGGGAGGAGCGCAGGGGGAGCCGTAAGGGATCCGCGTCGTCGAGCGTTCTTCGGGGCGCGTGGAACTTCCGGGCTCCGTCGTACGTCCACCGTCCGTACGTCCACCGTCTCGGACGTCCGATCGCTCCACGACTTCCCGTTGTCGGCTTACCCTCATGACGCGCGTACCCCGGCCCCTCATCTACGAGCCCACACGCCCCTCCATCGGGAGCGGCCTCCGCCCAGCCGCGTCGCCGTGCCCGGTCGACGCGGCGCCCGAGGACGTGGCCTCGCCCGGCGCCGCGAGCGTCGCGGAGCCGAGCCGTCCGTGTCCGACGTGCGGTAGCCTCCAGAGCGAGCCACGGTCGAGCTCGTCAGATCCTCGCAACCTCTCGTCCGTAGAAGGGCTTTCAGGAGGCCTCTCCTCCGAGCCGGCGGCTCCGAGCCCCGCGCGGCGTTCTTCGAGACTTCTGGAGCGAACCATGGATCGAATCGGCGAATACCTCGTGCGCCGCCTCATCGGCGAGGGCGGGATGGGCAAGGTCTACGAGGCGGAGGAGCGGCTCTCCAAGCGTCGCGTCGCGCTCAAGGTCCTCCGCCCCGAGCTCACCCGTCACGAAGACGGCCGCCGGCTCTTCCTGAACGAGATGCAGATCCTCGCGCACCTCGAGCATCCGAACCTCGTCCGTAGCCTCGCCTCGATGGAGACCGACGGTCAGCTCGTGATGGTCCTCGAGTACCTCCACGGGCGAACGCTGCGTCAGGAGCTCACCCGGCGCGGCGCGCTCTCGTGGCAGGAGGCGCTCGAGCACGTCGCGCGGATCGCCGAGGCGCTCACCGTCGCGCACGAGCAAGAGCCGTCGATCGTCCACCGCGACCTCAAGCCCGAGAACGTGATGCTCACGGTCGCCGAAGGCGACGCCGAGGACGCCGCCCCCGTCGGCCTCAAGGTGATGGACTTCGGCATCGCGAAGGTGCTCGAGGGGATGCACGGGACGAACACGCAGAGCATCGGCACGCTCCAGTACATGAGCCCCGAGCAGATCGACGCGCGGACGATCGACGCGCGGAGCGATCTCTACGCCCTCGGCCTCATGTTCTACGAGATGCTCTCGGGTGAGCCGCCGTTCTCCTCGGCGTCGCCGCGCGAGCTCTTGAACCTGCAGTGCACGGCCCCGGCGCCTCCGCTCGACGAGGAGGTCCGCCGCGGCCTCCCGCGCGGCGTCGAGGACGTGCTGTTCGCGATGCTCGAGAAGAAGCCGGAGGACCGTCCGTCCTCGGCTCGGGAGGTCGCCGAGCGGCTCGGGCTCTTCCGCGCCGCGGGCGGCGCGCCCGCGACGTCGGGGCGCGCGCGCGCCTCGCGCACCGCCGACGAGCCCCGCGTGAGCGCGCCTCCGCCCACGCCGCGCATGGCGTCCGCGCCCGAGCGCGGCGCCGACACGAAGCCCTCGAGCGGCGCGGGTGGCGGGGCCGAGGGGCGCGCCTCGTCCGAGGGATCGCGCGACGGGGCGCGTCGCGAGGACGAGTCGCCGCGCGCGCGCCCGCGCACGGACACGATCGCGCTCGTCGAGGCGAACGCCGCCAGGGCGCGCGAGGTGCCGACCTGGCTCGCGCTCGTCGCGATCGTCGCGCTGTCGCTCGTCGCCGGGATGACGACGTACCTCGTGCGTCTGCGGACGGCGGCGGAGACGCCGGCGGCGGCGACGGCGAGCGCCGACGCGCGCTCCAGGGCGACCATCGGGCCCGACGACACCACCGGCACCAAGCGCTGACGGCAGGTCCCGTGACGACCGGTGGCGAAGGCCGAGCGCGTCCCCGCGCGGGCGAAGCGCTCGGTGCGGTCGGTCGCGCCAGGCGCTTCGCGTGCGCGCTCGAGACGGGATCGCCCGCCGAGCTGTGGTGCTTCGAGTCGAGCGACGCGGCGCTCGTGCGGCGGCTCGTGACGTTCGGCGAGGAGGGGGTAGGGGGCTTCTCGGCGGGTTGGGGAGAGGACGACGGCGGCGTGTTCGCGCTGCGGCGCGTGCCGTCGAGGACGCTCGACGCGCTCGGGAAGGGCGAGCGCCTCGAGGGGCTGACCGCGCTCGCGAAGCTTCGCGACCTCGCGCGCGCGCTCGCGGCGTGCGAGCGCCGCGCCGTCTTCCCCGGGCCGCTGCGTCCGGCCGAGGTGGGGCTCGGGAGCCCCGGCCGCACGGACGCGTTCGTCCTCGCCGACGGGTGGATCCGCGCGCTGCTCGGAGGCGCGGGGCCGGGCGGCGGCGCGAGCGGGGCCGCAGAGGCGGGCGGTGGCGTGAGTCCAGGCGGGGGCGCGAGCAGGGCCGCGGGCCCGAGCGCGGGCGCGCCGTCGGCGCCGTCGCCGCGGTGGACGCCGCCGGAGCAGGCGGGCGGCGCGCCGTGGGACAACGCGGCCAACCGCTACGTCCTCGGGCTCGTCGCGTACCGCCTGCTCTCCGGCGCGCACCCGTTCTCGGGCATCGGTCTCCGCGACGCGATGCGCGCCGCCGAGCGGCCGCCGCCGCCCTTCGACGACGCGACCGCGCGCGCGCTCAAGCCGGGGATCCAGAGCTTCGTCCTCGCCATGCTCGATCCGGATCCCGCGGCGCGCCCGCCCAGCGCCGAGGCGATCGCCCAGCGCTGCGAGGAGCTGATGCGTGACGCGCCGGCGCGCGACGCGCACGCGCGCCGTCCGGAGCGTGCCCAGACGGCGGCTCGTGCGCGCGCGGAGGCAGCGCCGCGAGCCGACGCGGAGGGGACGCAGCGAGACGGCGCGGAGGTGTCGCACTACGTGCGCGCGCGGAAGGAGCCCCGCGCGACCCCGCGGCGGGCGCGGCGCGCGGGACTATTCCCTCGCGGGCCGCGCGCTGGAGGCAGGTCATGGTCGTTCGCCGCCGGGCCGTCGCGCTGGAGCTCCGCTCGCGGGGGCGGGGCTCGCGGCGTCGCGCGAGGCCGCGCCGCCCCGCCGCCGGAGAAGCGCGCGCTCGCCCAGGCGCCGCTCGCGCGGACCGCGGCGGATGCGTGCGCCGTGCACGCGCGGCAGGTGGCCAGATGGTCGCGCTCGGTCATGGCGCACTCCGTGAAGAGCCCGCTCTTCGGTGCGCTCAGGCATCGTCGAGGAGCAGGTCGGTCGCGACGTCGCTGTCCCAACGGCGCGGGCGTCCATAGGCGTCGGGAGACGTCTGCCGCGACGACAAGGCCGGGCTCACGCTGACCGGGACGGGCAGCGAGCACTGAATACGTCAGCCGCCTCCGCCGGCGACAACCTCCGCTCGACGGTGCCGGCGTGGAGCGCCGGCCTGAAAACCGCGACGCGCGAGGCTCCGCTCCGCGACGTGCTCACGCCGCGAACGTCGGGAAGGTTCTCATGCGCCGTGTGCCATCAGACGATCGGCCCGGTGCACACCGGCGGCGTACCAGGGCAACGCGACCTGGACCTCTCCGGCGACCGGCGCGATCTTCCGGATGCGCCCGGAGGACGGCACGCCGGCGTCACGGCATCGGCAACGCAGCGGTTTGCTCCAGATCGTGTGTTGCGTGATCTCAAAATGGGCGCGGCGGCGCCGGCGATCCAGTCGTGCGGCATCGCCGCGTCCCCGGAGACCGCGCGCTACATGCGCTCCGAGCGAGTTCTGCAGCGCGTGCCACGACGTCCGTCTCTCTTTGGCGCACCGACTCGATCGGCGCGCGCGATCGCGGTGACGCTTCGCTCGCAACGCGGCTCAGGTGGAAGACGTGGGCCGACGGCGAAGCGTTCGGCCGGGCGGCAGGCAGCGACCTGCCAGGACTGCCACATGAGCCTCTACCCCGGCGTGTGCGTCAAGGACAGCGGCGCGGTCGCGGAGGTCGGCGACCCACGAGGGTGTCCTCCCGGCTTCTACCACTTCAGCGGCGCGCGCCAGGCGACAAGGCCCGCGGGATGATCGCCGCGTCGTCGGCGCCGAGCCGCGGCCGATGACCTCGCACTGGTTCGCAGCGTCCCGATCTCCCGCTCGCCGCCGGGTCCCCGACGCCTGGGCGAACAGACCGCGCTCGTCGAGCGGCGTGCCAGTAGGCCTCGAGGGCGCGGCGCGCGCAGCTTCTCCGCCACGTTCGCCTTCTCGATCGGGCGCGGCGCATAGTCGGCAGGCGCCTCGGATCCCGATCGGATCAGAACGTCGGCGCGGGCGCCGCGTCCCGGCGGAGCTTCAGCCAGGAGCGCGGACCTGGGTCAGGATGACGATTGCTGCGACGGCCGCGGCGACACGTCGTCTACGAGGTCGGCAAGATCGCGGGCGACGACGCCGACCTCGCCGACAAGGTGTTCTTGCGGGTGACCGCGCGACGACCTCAGGACGCGAAGGGGAGGCCCGAGGGCGTCTTCGGCGCGGACATCGTCGACGGTCGCGACGCCCCGGAGTGGACGCCGAACCCCATGTTCGGGGCGCGACCTTCCGCGGCAGAGGACTCATCAACATACCAGAACGGCTTCCTCCGCTGCGTGAGTGCCGTCCGGCGTGATCGACCGCGACGGGGAGCTGCCAGCCGGGGCCCGGGCAGGGCAGGACGCGCGCCGACCGCTTCGACGACAGCGCCTACGACCCCTCGACACGGGGGAGTGCCGCTCGAACCTGTCGGGGACGAACGCGTTCTTCGAGACGTACTTCCCCGTCCGGGTCGCTCCTGACGCCTCGCGCGGGGTCGCGAGGCGCCGGACGCGATCCTCGACCGGCGATCGGCCGCGCCGGGAGTCGTCCGCTACTACCGGATCGACGTGCCCGGGCGCGCCAGGGCCGTTCACCGTCCAGGCGCGCCTCGCTTCCGGCCCTTTCACCGTTCGCCTCCGCGCGTTCGCCGGCTACGAGGCGCGGAAGGCCTGCCCGGGCCTGCGCCCGAGCTGGCCGCAGATCCCGGCGGCAGTGCTCGCGCGAAAACCACCGGTCGAGCTCGCCGAGGCGAGCGCAGATCGACACTGAGATGGGCGCGGTGCCCCCGTCGACCTGGCCGGACGTCGTGGCGGACGCGCCGATGCTGCGCGCTCGACGCCCACGCGCGCGCGGAGATCGAGGCGGCCGGACGCGTGCGGCAGCTCGTCCGCGGAGAGGTCTCTTCGCTCCCGGCGATCGGCCGGCGCGCTCCACGTCGACGGGGGCCGTGACGCTCTCCGGCGTGCGCCGGGGCGAGGCCGACGCGGCCGTCATCCGGCGGGCGCGTCGCGGCGACGTCCTCGGGGAAAGGCGACGGTCATCGCGTTCGCGACGCGGCAGCTCGAGAGCGCGATGCGAGCAGAACTGCCGTGGTCGCCAGGTGCCGCTCGTGGTCTTTGAAGCGCGCCGCGCGCGGGCGGCGCGGAGCTGATGGCCAAGGTCGAGCGCGCCCTCCGGCGGGCAGCGACGCTCGATCTCCTCCGCACGACGAGCTTCACGCGCGACCTCGCGGACGCCGACCTCGAGGTGCTCCTCGACGCCGCGCGGCACGTCCACGTCGCGCGCGGCGAGCACGTCTACCGCGCCGGAGACGTCGCGGCCGAGGCGTTCCTCGTGGCCGACGGGCTGCTCCAGGCGCAGACCGACGACGACGGCAAGCCGCGCGTCGAGGCGTACCTCGGGCGCGGCGATCTCTTCGGCGACGAGGAGCTGGCCGAGCGCGCGCCGCGGGCCGTCGCGGTCGTCGCCGGCGGACCGACGTGGCTCGTCGCGATCCCGCGCGACGTCTTCACCGCCGTCGCGCGGCGGAGCCCCGGCAGGCTCGACGCCGCGCGGCGGCTCCGGAGCGAGCGCGTGACCGTGAACGAGCACCTCCGCCCCGGCGGGCACACGACCGCGCAAGTGTTCCGCGATCTCTACCGGATGCGCATCGCGCGGTCGCTCCTCGTGATCGATCAAGACGCGTGCCTCCGATGCGGTCACTGCGCGTGGAGCTGCGCCGAGGCTCACCACGACGGCGTCAGCCGGCTCGTCCGGCGCGGCGACAAGATCGTGGTCCGCGACGGCGATGCGGTCGACGGGGCGGGTCGCGCGACGGCGCCGCTGCTCGTGCCGAACAGCTGCCAGCACTGCAAGAACCCGAGCTGCATGATCGACTGCCCGACGGGCGCGATCGGCCGCGACGCGCGCGGAGAGGTGTTCATCCGCGAGGACCTCTGCACGGGTTGCGGGAGCTGCGCGAAGGCGTGTCCGTGGGAGAACATCCAGATGGCGCCGAGCCGTGACGCGGCGGCCTACCCGCAGGTCGCGGTCAAGTGCGACCTGTGCAAGGGCGTCGACGGCGGGCCGGCCTGCGTCGCGTCGTGTCCGACGCAGGCGATCGCGCGGATCGATCCGAACGCTGCGCTCGTCGAGCTGCGCGTTCCGGGGGCGCGCGCGAGTGCCCCGCCCGTGCTTCCGGAGCGCATCGCCGCGTGGCCGTGGGTGGTCGGCGCGGGCCTCGCCGGGGTCGGCCTCGCGGCGCTGGGGCTCGAGCGCTGGTCGAGCGGGGCGCTCGCGGGCGGTCTCGTCGCGCTCTTGCTCGCGTACGCGCTCGGAAAACGAGCGCGGCGCCCGCTCGCCGGGCTCCGCGGGCGCGTGCCGCTCTCGCGCTGGCTCTACGTCGGGCATCTCTCGCTCGGCGCGCTCGCGAGCGGTGTCGTCCTGGGGCACGCGACGGCGTCCGTCCCCCCCAACGCGGCCGGCGCGCTCACGATCGCGTTCACGCTCGCGGCGCTCACGGGTGCGCTCGGCGCGGCGCTCGGGGCGGTGGTCCCGCGCGTGCTCGCGCGCGTCGAGCGGAGCAGCGTCTTGCCGGAGGAGCTCGCAGCGCGGCCGAAGGAGCTCGACGAGCGCGTGTTCGCGACGCTGTCGGGCAAGAGCGAGCTCGTCAAGACGCTGTTCGCGAAGGCGCTCGCTCCGTATCGGCGCTCGACGCTCGGCCCGGCGGCGCTGATCCTGTCGCAGAGGACGCTCCGTGAGGAGGAGCGCGTCGTCCGCGCGCGGCTCGACGCGCTGACCGGCGGCAAGAAGGGCGAGGCGCTCGCGGGCGTCGACGAGCTCGTCCGCCTCGTCGTGGAGCACCGCGCGGCGCGGGCGCAGCGCGTGCTCACGTGGGCGCTCCGCGGCTGGTTGGTCCCGCACCTGGCGGCCACGGCGGCGGCGGTCGTGCTGGTCGTCGTGCACGTGGTCGCCGTGACGGTCGGGCCGCCAGCGGTCGCGCGCGTCGCGCCCTCGCAGGCGGCGGCGGTTGGGGGCGGGCGGTGACCGATCGCGCCCGGGCGAAGGCCCCGCGGGCGATCCGGACGAGCGACGTCGCGCGGCCGCGGGTGCTCGCGCTCTCGGCGGCCGGAGCGGCGGCCGGGTTGGGGATCGCGCTCGCGCTCGACGGGACGCCGGTCGTCGCCGAGCGCCCGATCGCGCGGCCTCACGCGGGCCTCGCCTGCGCGTCGTGCCACTCGGAGAGCGCGGGCGGCGCGTCGCCCGCGCTCGCGTCCGGTCGCGCACCCGGGGCGTCGCCGTCCGGACCCGTGCCGAAGTCTCTCGGAGCGACGCCGTCCGGAGCCGCCCCTTCGCATGTGGCGGCCGCGTGCAAGACCTGCCACGGGGCGTCGCACGGCTCGACGCGCGCGGCGCACCGAAGCCTCGCGGCCACGGGCGAGCTCACGTGCGCGACCTGCCACGCGCAGCACGCCGGGGCGCAGGGCGTGACGTTCGAAGCCGAGCGCGTCGTCCGCTGGGGAGCGGGCGCCGAGGTCGTGCTCGCCCCGTCGCGAGGGAGCGGCGTGAGCCCGGGCGCGATCGCGAGCGGGACGACCGTGCCGCTCGTGTCGCTCGCGGCGTGTGCGAAATGCCACGAGCCGTCGCGCGCCACCGATCCGATCTCGGCGTGCGTCCCCGCGAGCGCGCGCGCGTCGTCGGGGACGGCCGTCGCGGCGGCGCCGCTGCGTAACATGCCGTCGCAGTGCTTCGACGAGCACGCGAAGCTCGGTGAGCGCGCCGGCGCGTCCGCGCCCGGCGCGTCCGCGCCCGTGTGCGGAGCGCAGCACGGCGACGCGCGCTTCGTCGCGTGGGACGCGGCGCGCGAGATCGCCGCCACGACCGCGTGGGTGGCGCCGGCGAGGCGCGACGCGCTCCCCTGGATCCCGGCCGCCGCCGCGCTCGCGGGCGGCCTCGCCGCCTCCGCCGCGGCGATGACCGCCGATCGCCGGAGGCGTCGCGCGGCGCAGGCGCCCAAGGCCGCGACCCCTCCGGTCCCGGCGGCGCGCAAGCGACTCCCGACGATCGACCCCACGAGCTGCCTCGGCTGCTACGCGTGCGTCGACGCCTGTCCGTTCGACGTCCTGACGATCGAGCGCTACGTCGCCGTCGTCGCGCGGCCGGAGGAGTGCTGCGGCGTCGTCCTATGCGAGCAGGTCTGCCCGAACGGCAGCCTCCGCGTCGAGGACGGCGAGCCGCTCGTCGACCGCCCGGCGACCGACGCCGACCTCGAGAGCCGGGACGTACCTGGCGTGTTCCTCGCCGGCGATCTCACGGGCCTACCGCTGATCAAGAACGCCATCAACCAGGGCGCTCGTGCGGTCTCGCGGATCGCGGAGACGCTCCCTCGCCGCCGCGGCGAGGGGCTCGACGTCCTCGTCATCGGCGCCGGACCCGCGGGGCTGAGCGCGGCGCTCCGCGCCCAGGAGAAGGGGCTCTCGTGCGCGATCCTCGAGCAGGCGACGGTCGCCGCGAGCATCAAGGGGTTCCCGCGCGACAAGATCGTCCACGATCCGCCGCTCGATCTGCCCGTCGAGGGCGAGCTCTGGCTCCGGCAGTCGACGAAGGAGGAGCTGCTCGCGCAGTGGACGCGGATCGTCCGCGCGCGCGCGCTCGACGTCCGCGAGGGGCACCGTGTCGTCGACATCGCGAAGCGCGAGGGCGGGTTCGTCGTGACGGCGGAGCTTGCGGGCGCGGAGTCGGCCGCCGTCGCCGCCCCCTCCGGAGCGGCGGCGGTGGGTGCGCGGTGCGTCGAGCTGCGCGCCGCGCGCGTCGTCCTCGCGATCGGCCGGCGCGGCACGCCGCGCCGCCTCGATCTCGACGTCGAGCGCGGCGCGGAGGATCGCGTCCACTACGCGCTCGCCGACGCGCGCAGCTTCGCCGGCAAGCGCGTCGTCGTCGTGGGCCTCGGCGACACCGCCATGGAGGCCGCGCTCGCGCTGGCGCGCCAGCCGGGGACGTCGGTGACGATCTCCTACCGCGGGAAGCGCTTCGCGCGAGGGAAGGCAAAGAACATCGCGGAGGTCGAGGCTCTCGTCGCGCAGAAGCGGCTGAAGATCTTCTTCGAGACCGTCCCGGTCGCGATCACGAAGACCACGGTGACGCTCGCGGGCGTCGGCCTCCACGGCGGTCGCCGCGGCGTCGGCGCCGACGCGATGCTCGTCCTCGTCGGCGGCGTGCCCGCCTGGGATCTCCTGACGCGGGCGGGGATCCGGCGGCCCCAGCGTCCGGCCGGCGGGGCGTAAGGCCGCCACCACGGGCGCCGTTTCGCGACGGAGCCCGAGAACCTTCTCGTGGCTGACGCGTAGAAGCAGGTCGGAGCCGCCGCCATGAAGCTGAAAACCACTGCCATCCTCGCCGTTTGCGGCGTCCTCGCCTCCGCCGCTGGGGCCTTCGCCGTCCCGGTGACCCGCCCCGGCGTCGCCCCCGACCCGGCGCTGACGAGCGGTCGAGAGGTCTCGGGCGGCGAGCGCTGGGAAGGAGGAGCCCGGGTCACGACGGGCGACACGCTCCTCGTCGACGCCCGTCTCGGGCACGCCTCGATGCCGCGCGCCGCCACGGGAGAGACGTACCTCTTCGCTCAGGTCAGCGCCGCGGACGAGGGGACGCCGGCCACCGCGCAGGCGCCGTTGAACCTCGCGATCGTGATCGATCGGTCGGGCTCGATGAAGGGCGACCGCATCGCGAACGCGATGAACGCGGCGGTCTTCGCGGTCGAGCGGATGCGCGACGGTGACAGCGTGACCGTCGTGAGCTTCGACACGGCCGCGCAGGTCGTCGTCCCGCCGACGCGCATCGCCGCGGGCAGCCGCGCGTCGATCGAGTCGGCGATCCGATCGATCCGTCTCGGCGGTGACACGTGCATCTCGTGCGGCCTCCAGGAGGGCATGCAGCAGCTGGCGCTGACGAGCCTCACCGGCGACCGCATCAGCCGGATGATCCTCCTCTCCGACGGCGCGACGAACGCCGGCGTGCGTGACGTGGCGGGTCTCCGCGGGATGGCGGGCCGGATGCATGGTCGCGGCGTCACCATCTCCACCATCGGCGTCGACGTCGACTTCGACGAGAAGATCATGGCGGCGATCGCCAGCGAGGCGAACGGGCGCCACTACTTCGTGGCGAACGCGTCAGGCCTCCCGGCCGTGTTCGGGCAGGAGTTCGACGATCTGCTGGCGTCGGTCGCGAAGGAGACGGAGCTCGCGATCGAGCTCGCGCCGGGCGTCGAGGTCGCGGAGGTGTTCGACCGGAGCTTCCGCCGCGAGGGCAGGAAGCTCATCGTCCCGTTCGGCACCTTCAGCGCGAAGCAGGAGAAGACCGTGCTCGTGAAGCTCCGCGTGCCGACGGATCGTGACGGCGAGCAGCCGGTCGCCGACCTGAAGCTTGCGTTTCGCGACCTCGTCAAGAAGGCCGACGGCGCGTGCGGCGGCAGCCTCGCCCTCGCCGTGAAGGCTGACGGCACCGAGCAGCGCGAGCTCGACCCGTTCGTCGCCGCGCGCCTCGAACGGAGCCGCACCGCGCAGACGCTCACCGAGGCGAACAAGCTCTTCGAGGCCGGCCGCGTCGGCGAGGCGCGCGCGAAGCTCGCTGCGCGCAAGACGGACCTGAAGAAGACGGAGTCGACGGCGCTCGCGTTCGCCGCGGCGCAGCCCGCGGCCGCGCCGCGCCGAGCCGCGCGCGCCCTCGATCGCGATTTCGCCGATCAGGCCGCCGCCGTCGACGAGGCCCAGCAGCGCTTCGCGCCTCCGGCCGCGGTCGCCGCGGGAGGCGGATTCGCCCAGCCGCCCCCGGCGAGCTCTTCGCGTGAGGGCAAGGCGCAGGTGCGCGCGAACCAGGAGAAGGCGTCCGGCTTCGGCTTCTGACGCGCGCCGCTCGCTCTCAGTCGAGCGGCGGCGCGTCCGTGACCGCCCGCGGTCGCGGGACGCAGACGCTGCCGCCCGTGCAGCCTTGGTTCGCGGGATCCGACGGCGAGAGCGCGAGCTCGGCGGAGTCGTTGCGTCCCCACATCCACAGACTCGCGTCGTCCTTGATCGCGCCGATCGAAGCCGGCCCGGTCCAGACCTGACGCACCGCGGTCATGCCGGCGATCGAGCGCGCGAGCGCCCGGCAGCCCGCGCCGTCGCAGCCGGCGTCCGGCCCGAGCGTGTCGAGCTGCCCGTACGCGCCGTCGCCCCAGCAAAAGAGGTGGTCGGCGGCGACGACGCAGGGCGTCCTGCCGTGGAGATCGAGCGTCGAGGCCTTCATCGCCGGGACCTCCAGCGCACGCGGATGCGGAGTCGGCTCCGCGACGCCCTGGCCGAGGGCGCCCCGCTCGTTGTCACCCCAGCAGAGGACCACGCCGTCGGTCCGGCGCGCGCACGCGACCCCGGCGCCGACGTGGACCTCCGCGACGCCGGCGATGGGCAGCTCGTCGGACTTCGCCTGCACGTGCTTCGGGATCGGATCGAACGGCGCGCCGTCGCAGAGCGGAGCGGCGGGATCGACGTCGTGGCCGAGGGAGCCGCGGCGGTCGGCGCCCCAGCAGAGGACGTGGCCGTCGGGCTTGGTCCCGCACACGGCGTCGGGGCCGACCGAGACCTGCGCCAGCTGCGGGACGCCCGGCACGCGGCGCGGGACGAGCTGGACGTCGCCGTCCGTCTCACCGAAGAGCCCACACGCGTTGTCTCCCCAGCAGCGGACGAAGCCTTCGGCGTCGATCGCGCAGGCGTGCGCGCCCGCGGCGGCGAGATCGACGGCGCCGACGACGGCTTTCAGTGGCGTGAAGCTGCTCGGCGCGCCGGCGGTCGCGAGCTGGCCCTTCGCGTTCGAGCCCCAGCACCACACGGCGCGCGCCGCGTCGATCGCGCACGCGAAGTCGTCGCCCGCGACCAGGCGGGTGACGTTCGCGAGGCCGGTCACGGGCGCGGGAGCGGCGGCGCACGGGGAGGAGCCGCAGAGGGGCATGCCCGCCGGATCGCGCCCGAGCTGCCCGGCGTCGTTCTGCCCCCAGCACGACACCGTGCGATCCTTCGCGAGGACGCAGGCGAAGGCGGCCCCGACGGCGACGGACGAACGCGCGCCGGGGCCGGCGTCGACGTCGCTGCCGTCGCCGCGCGACGCCCCGTCGTCGGCCGCGCTCGGAGCGCTGTCTCCCGCGTCGGCGTCCGGGAGAGGTGCGCCGGCGCTGTCCTCGCCGCACGCGTACAGCAGCGTCATCGCCGTGAGCGCAGCGCCGATCGCCACTCCTTGGACTCTGGACATTCGGGCGATGGTACCGCGGATGGCTCACGCCAGGCGAGCGTCCGAGCCGGACGGCGCCGGCGCTCACGTTGTTTCGTCTCTTCCGACTGTTCTCATCTCCCGCGTACGAACGCGGTGCGCGCCCGGTCCACGGCCGCGGCGGGGGCCGGCGCCTCGCGGGATCAGGTGCAGCCCTTGCCGGAGCAGCCCTTCGTGCACGACGCTCCGGCCGCGCAGGCCTGGTTGCAGCCGCCGCCCGAGCACGTCATCTGGCACCTGGAGCCGGTGGCGCAGGATTGGTTGCAGCCGCCGCCCGAGCACTGGAGGTTGCATTCCTGTCCGGTCGCGCAGGCCTGGGTGCAGCCGCCTTGCTTGCACGTCTGGCCCGGCGCGACCGTGTACGTGCCCGCGGCCGTGGGCGTCGGCGCGGTCGGGATCACCGTCGGGATGGGCACCGTCGGGATCACCGTGGGGACCACCGTTGGGATCATCGTCGGCGCCGGCGCGGCCGTCGGCGACGTCTTCGGCACCGCGGTCGCTGTCGGGGCCGGCGCCGTCGGGGCCAGCGCTGTCGGGGTTGGAGCCGTCGGTGCCGTCTCTGCCGGCGCCGTCGTGGCCGCCGCCGTCTCGACCGTGGGAGGCGCGGTCGGCGAGGCTTCTTTCGTCCCGCAGAGGTCGGCCGGGCCGAGCGCGACGAGCGTTGCGAGAGCGAGCGCAGACTTCATCATCGTGTCCCCTTCGATGCGCGGTGCGGTGACCGCAGATGGTCGTCGAGCGCCGCCGATGGACCGCTGAACCGCACGGGCCCCGGCGCGCGTTCGCCGACGATACCACGCGCTCCGGCGACGCATCCGGCGCGAGGATGCGCGCGCGACGTCGTGCTCGTGGGGCGCGCAGCCGTCGGCCGTTCGGGCGGCGCCCGCGGTACGCGCGGCGCCGTGCCCACGAGCCATCGGCTCGCCGAGCGCGCCACACTCCGGCGACCTTGCCCACAACGACGCCACACCCGAGCCTCGATCGGGCGCGTCCTCCGTCCGCCTCGAGCGGCGCGAGCCGCGCGCGAGCCGTCGTTCGCTCGGGGATCGGTCGAGGGCCGAGGGTCGGCATCCTGAGTGCTACGTGCCCGGCGCATGAGCGCAATGCAGTGTGGGTTGCGCGCGTGGGCTCGGGTGCGGACGGGGAGGATCGCGCGCCGCGCGGCGCTTCCACTGCTCGTGCTCGCTACGTCGGCGTGTTACCGGCCGGCGAACGAAGCGCGGCCGCACGGCAGCTGGGCCTACGCGGTCGAGGCGCCGAAGGCCGGGTCGCGCGTCCTGACCGTCGAGGCGACCTTCGACGGTGCGCGCACCGAGCGGCTCGGCATACCGCGCGACTCCGTGCCGTGGATCCGAGGGATGAAGGTCCGCGCCGGCGACGCCTGGCGGACCGTCGAGCGGCGAGGCAACGAGTGGTTCGAGCGCTCGTGCAACTGGCGCTGCACGGTGAGCTACGAGATCGACCTCGGCGAGCTCGCCAACTCCTGCGGTGACGAGGTCGACTGCGCCCGCCGAATCGGCGACGCGACGCTCTCGCCCGCGCTCGCCTGGCTCGTGCACCCCGTCCCGCGCACGGACGTCCCGGTCACCGTGCGCGTCCACGCGCCGGACGGCGCGGCGTTCGCCACGGGGATGCACCCGGCGGACCAGTCGAATCGGTCGTTCGCGTTCCGCTCGTTCGATCTCGACGAGGGCAGCTTCACGGCGTTCGGGCCGATGCGCCGCTTCACGATCGACGCGCCGGGCCGGCCCCCGGCGAGCGCGCGGATCGACGTCGCGGTCGTGGGCGACGCGCGCTACGCGATGCCCGACGCCGCGATCCGCTCCTGGATCGAGGAGGCGGCGAACCTCACGGTGCCGCTCTTCGGTCGCTTCCCCGTGGACCGCGCGACGCTCTTCGTGGTGCCGGCGAAGGGCGAGGACGAGGTCGTCTTCGGCAAGGTGCTCTCGCTCGCCGGCGCATCGGTCGTGGTGGTCGTCGGCGACAAGATGGAGGCGAGCGCGCGTCACAAGGACTGGGTGCTCGTGCATGAGCTCTTCCACCTGGGCTTCCCGACGTTTCGCGGGGAGGGAAGGTGGCTCGGTGAGGGCCTCGCGACCTACTACGAGCCGCTCCTCCGCGCGCGCGCGGGCTGGGCGACCGAGGCCGAGGTGTTCCGCCAGTTCGCGCGGAACATGCCGCGAGGGCAGGGCCCGCGCGGCTCGAGCGCCGGGCTCTCGGCGCGCGACGATCTCGACACGATCTACTGGGGCGGCGCGCTCTTCTGTTTCGCCGCCGACGTGCGCATTCGCGAGGAGACGCGCGGGAAGAAGTCGCTCGACGACGTCCTCCGGGCGTCGCTCGAGCGCGGCGGGGACGCGACGCGCGTCTGGACGGTCCGCGACGTCGTCAGCCTCGGCGACGCCGTCACGGGCACGACCGTGCTGTCGGAGATGTACGAGCGGCACGCGGCGCGCGGAGAGCGCATCGATCTCGAGAGCCTCCTCGCCTCGCTCGGCGTCGTGCAGGAGGGGCGCGAGGCGGACGACTCGCGCCCGCTCGCGTGGGTCCGACGCGGCATCGTGCACGGCGTTCATCCGGACGCTGTTGCCCGCCGGCCGTGACGCGCTCGGGCGCCGGGCCGTGACGCGCTCGGGCGCCGGGCCGTGACGAGCGCGCCGCTCGAGCTCGTCCGTGGTCGGGTGCGGAGCGTATCGCACCTCGCCCACCTCACGCGCGAGCCGACGCGGCAGCGCGTCAGGGACTCGCGTCGGGGCGGCGTCGACTATCATCGGGGCCATGGCGGAACCTCCCCGTCCGCGACCCCAACCCCCCCGTCCGGGCGCTTCCGCGCCGCCGCCGGCGAGCCGCGGAGCGCCGTCGTCGCCGCCCCCGAGCGCGCGCCCGTCGATCCCGTCCGCGCTGCCGCTCGGGCGCGCCCCGTCGACGCCGGACTCCGATCCGTCGGACGGTACGCCGTCGCGCGCGTTCGGCACCACGCCGCTCCGGCCGCTCATCGACATCGCGCAGCCTCGGCTCTCGCTCGTGATCGAGCACGAGAACGGGCAGGCGGTCGGCCGCTCGATCACCCACGAGGGTGACGTCTGCCGCATCGGGACGCACCCGTCGAACGACGTCACGCTCGACGATCCCGCGGTCTCGCGCTTCCACTGCCGCCTCGTCCCCGATCGCGACGGTTGGCGCGTCGAGGACTCGGGATCGCTCAACGGCACGCGACTCCAGGGCCTCCAGATCCACAGCGCGGTGCTCCCGCCCGAGGCCCGCCTGTCGATCGGCAACTCGACCATCGCCATCCTCGGCGACGCCGCGACCTCGAAGGAGAAGACGCTCGTCCCGATGATGCCGAGCTTCGGCGCGCTCACCGGGACCGGGCGGGCGATGCGCAAGCTCTTCGCGCTGCTCGAGAAGGTCGCGGCGAGCGAGATCAACTGCTTCATCCACGGCGAGAGCGGGACGGGCAAGGAGCTCGTCGCGACGGAGATCGTCCAGCGCGGCGTCCGCGCCGACAAGCCGTTCGTCGTCGTCGACTGCGGCGCGATCTCACCGACGCTCGTCGAGAGCGAGCTCTTCGGTCACGTGCGCGGCGCCTTCACCGGGGCCGATCGCGATCGCGTCGGCGCGTTCGAGGCAGCCGACGGCGGCACCGTCTTCCTCGACGAGATCGGCGAGCTTCCGCTCGAGGTGCAGCCGAAGCTCCTCCGCGCGCTCGAGCAGCGCGAGGTCCGCCGCGTCGGCGAGACGAAGACGCGCAAGGTCAACGTGCGCGTCATCTCGGCGACGAACCGGGATCTCGAGCGCGAGGTGAACAAGGGTAGCTTCCGCGGGGATCTCTACTTCCGCATCGCGGTGATCACGGTGCGCGTGCCGCCGCTCCGCGAGCGCCCCGAGGACCTCCCGCACCTCATCCGCGCCTTCCTCGGCCAGCTCGACGCCTCGGCGAGCGAGTCGCTCTTCGGCCCCGAGGTGCTCGAGGAGCTCGCGACGCACGAGTGGCCGGGCAACGTGCGCGAGCTCCGCAACTACGTCGAGCGGAGCATCGTCTTGCAGACGGCGCGGCTCTCCTTCGCGCCGCCGCAGGGGCTCGTGGTCGGCGCCGGCGCCGCGGGGGCGGGCGTCGACGTGAACATCCCCTACAAGGTCGCCAAGGAGGCGCTGATCGACGGCTTCGAGCGCGCGTACGTCCGCGCGGTGATCGCCGCGTGCAACGGCAACATGACGAAGGCGGCGCGCATGGCCGGCATCGATCGGATGTACCTGCACCGCCTCGTGCAGAAGCACGGGAGCCGCGATCAGCTCGCGTCGGCCTCCGACGCCGAGCCGACGTCGCAGCGTCGCCCTCCCGGCTGACGCCGTCGGCCCACGTCCCGCTCACTCGGTCCGCGTCGCGCGGCAGTGGAGGCGGCTCACTCGGTCGCGTCGGCGCAGCAGCGGAAGCCGGTCGAGTAGTCGTAGTACGCCGGCGCGTGCGCGGTCGTGCGGTAGTCGCAGCCCTCGCCGTTTTGCCTGGTGTCGAGGTAGTAGCCGCCGCGGAAGCTGCCGTCGGCGGTCCACTCGTGGACGTTGCCGACCATGTCGTGCACGCCGTAGGCGTTCGTGCAGCTCGCCGCGTCGCCCGTCTTCTCGACGGTGTTGTCCGTCTGGTTCGCGCGCGGATCGTTCATCGTGCGCCCGGTGCGCTCACCGTGGTGCAGGACGTTCATCGGGGAGGTGCGGTTCGTGTCGACGCAGGCGCTCGCGACGCGGGCATCGCCGTAGGGGTAGCGCGTGCTCGTCGGCCCCTTGCAGGCGGACTTCCACTCGTCGGCGCGGCAGAGGCGCTTGTTCGACGCCGCGCACGCGCGCTTCGCCTCGATCATCGAGATGTGCGCCTGCGGGACGACGCCCGGCCGCGACACGGCGCGGACGCGATGGCCGTTCGGTGCCTGGTGCGGGCTGAAGTCGGTCTCGGTGCCGTCGTCGTGGAGCTCGACGAGCGAGCCCTCGTACCTGTCTACGCAGGTCTTGCGAGCCCCGTCGGCCCCGACGAGCGCCATGTTCGGCGGGCAGGGGCTCTTGTCGGTGATGCGCGCGATCATCTCGGGCATCCCCGCCGGCTCGGCGATCCGGAAGCTCTGCGACGCGGACGAGGCGAGCGCAGCGGCGCTGCCGGCGCTGATCACCGTGAGCGCGCCCACCACGCTCGCGGCGACCATCCAGCGAATGCGACGCGTGGAGGCCTGGGTCGGTGCCTGCGGGAGGATGCTCGTCGTCATCGGCGGGGGCCTCATCCACGTTGGGTGCCACCGGCCTTACGCATCTAGAGGCTAGTTGTTTCGATATGTTGCGATGTGCTGGCGGCCCGCTCGGGAGGAGCCGAGTCATCGTACGAGGACGCGGGTCTGCTGTGGGGCAGAGGTCTGGCGGGCTCCCGTGTGCCCCCACACCGTCGGGCTCAGTCGCCGCACGTGAGGCGCACCACCTTCACGACCTCCGCGTCCTGGTAGTGGAGCGCGACGTAGCCGCCGCGCACGGCCGTCAGCGCGAGATCGCCGTCCGCGCCATAGCGGAGCGCCGCGCCGCGCGCTTCGCCGCTCCGCGCCACACGGTGAATCTCGTACTGACCGTCCGTCTGCCGCAGCGCGAACGCATACCCGGTCGTGTCCTGGGCGACACGGCGGAGGGAGTTGCGCTCGAAGTCGCTCCGGGCCACGCCCTCGAACGTCGCCAGCTTGGTCCACTGCGGCCATCTCTCGGCGTCGTCCGCCAGCGTCGAGCTCCAGTAGGTGACGTCCATCGTGGCGGCGTCGGCGTCCTGGATCGCGCCGCAAGCCTGGGCGCTGTTCGGCGGAGCTCCTTCGCGCTTCGCGTACGTGTACCCGAGGCGAAGGAACGCGCCGTTCATGCGGAAGCGATACTCCGACGCGCACGTCACGTCGGGATCGCCCTCGAGCGCCGGCGCGTCGAGAGCGTCCGCGGCGCTGTCCCCGTTCTTCCTGATCGTCACGCGCTTCGAGCCGTTGACGCTGCACACCCCCTGGAACGCGCTCCCCGTCCACGTGAGGTGCTCGAGCTGAAGGCTGCAGTCGGAGCTCCAGCTCGTGGACGGCGCAGCGGGGAACGACGGTGCGTCACGCGGGACGAGCCAGCCCTGGTGGTCGTAGACGACGAGGAACGCGTCTGGTCCAGCGGCGAGCCGTGGACCGATGACGTGATCGGTCTCGACGCGCCAGAGCTTCTTGCCCTGCCCGTCGACGATGGCGAGCTCTCCGAGATCGGAGGAGTCGGACGGCCAGCTCGCGGAGACGAGGAAGTTGTCTCCGTCGCGAGCGACGCCCGTCCCGACCCGATCGCGCTGTGGCTTCGTCCCGAAGACGGTGACCGCGCCGCCCGTCGGCTCCAGCGCCTCATCGAGGCGGATCAACGAGAGGCCGTCCTGCCGGACCGAGAAGAGCGCGTACCCGTCCTGCGTCGTGTAGAGCCGACCGCCCATCTCGGCCTCGAGGGAGAGCGTCTCGCCGATCTTCAGCGCGCCGTCGCAGCCGAGTCCGACCTCGGAGGCTCCGTCGACGCCCGTCGCGCCACCCTCGGAGCGCGCGCCGCCATCGCCACCCTCCGGACCGCCCGTAGCCGCGTCCTTCGGCGCGTCGCTCGCGCACGCAGCGACGCCGGCGAGGGAGCCGAGGGATGCCATCAACACGAGGAGCATGGACCGAGGGCGCATCGTTACCTTTCTCTCGCTGCCAGGAAGTGGTGAGCGCGGGTGCGCTCGGCGCGCACGGCTAGCAAGCGATGTGCCCCCGCGCGTCCGGCTTCGGCCGTCGTGAGGCGCGTAGGATCTGTGCGGATCGTGCCCGCGATCGGGAACGAGCGTTCACGTCCGCGAGGCTCCGCGGTCACAGGTTGGGTCGAAGCTTCTCACGCGATCCGACGCATCAGCGCGGCCACCTCGCCGTCGCGCGCTCGTGAGCTCCCCGCGAGCGCGTCGAGCACGCGAGCGCGATCCTCCAGCGAACGGTTCTGGCTCATCTTGAGCTTCGTCTTCACGTCGTCCACGTGGACCGTGAAGCCCACGATCGCGGCGCGTAGCTCGGCGAGGAGCTCATGGCCCGGCAGCGCGGTCGACCAGCCGCCCCCGCTCTCGAAGGCGCGCGTCATCTCGTCGAGCTGCGCGCGGAGCCCGTCGTCGTCGAGGCGCTCGAGCCGTCCGCGGGCGTGGACGACGGCGTAGTTCCACGTCGGAACCTGCGTTCTTGGCTCCGCGTACCACGCGGCGGAGACGTACGCCTCGGGGCCGTGAAAGACCGCGGTGACGGCGCCGCGCGAGAGCACGTGCCTCGCGATCGGGTTCGCGCGCGCGACGTGGCCGGAGAGGCAGAGCGGCTCGTCGTGCGCCACGAGCAGCGGCACGTGAGCGATCTCGAGCTCACCGTCGATCTCCGCGACGACCGTCGCGAGAGGGTGTGTCCGCATCAAGGAGAGCGTGAGCTCGCGATGCGCGGCGCCGTCGAAGGTACGCGGGAGGTACATACGCGGGCTCTCTAGCTTCGCGGTGTCGCGACGTCCCGCGTCGATCGTCTGGGCGCCGTCGTGCGTCCCGAGCGCCCCCGAGCGCCCCCGAGCGCCCCCGAGCGCCCCCGAGCGCGCAGCGGCACTGAACTTCTTTGCAGTGGTGCTGAGCGAATGTATCGTAGAGGGGATGGCCGCCGGCTCGCGCTTCGCATCACGGCTCGCTCGGCTCGCGCCGACGCTGAAGCCCCTCGCGCCGACCGATGTCACTCCGGCCGATCCGGGCGACGCGCGAGAGAGCGCGGGCGTCGGACCCGCGCCGGAGCCGATGTTCGCCGCGCCGCTCTTCGCCCCGAAGGCGCCGTCCACGCCGATCGTCGCGCGAGCGCCCGCGCCGCCGCCGCCGGTCGCGAGCGCGGCGAGCGCGGACGACGGAGCGGTGCTCGCCGATCTCCGCGCGCGGATGGAGGCCATCCTGACGCGCACGCGCTCCGAGCCGAGGCGGGAGCCGCCGCGCGTCGACGTCGCCGAGCTGCCGTTCTGCGTCGAGGACACGCCGGCCGGACCGCTCCACGTGCGCAACGTGCGCCACGGCGGCGAGCACCGGATCGGGCGCATCCCCATCGCGCCGGCCCGCCGCGCCGACGCGGCGCTGCTCGCGCTGCTCGCGCTCGATCCGCTGCTCGCGGCGTGCGACCCGGGGCGCGCGCTCTACCTCGACACGGAGACGACCGGCCTCGGTCCCGGCGCCGGCACCGTCGCGTTCCTCGTCGGCCTCGCGTGGTTCGATCCGGGCTCGTCCGGCGCGGCCCCCGGCCTGATCGTCGAGCAGCTGCTCGTCCGGCGCCTCGGCGAGGAGGGCCCCGTGCTCGCGCGCATCGCCGAGCGCGTCGCCGCGGCGTCGATGCTCGTGACGTTCAACGGCAAGAGCTTCGACATGCCGGTCCTGCGCACGCGCTTCGTGATGGGGCGGATGGCGGTGCCGACGGAGCCGCCGCACTTCGATCTCGTGCACGTCGCCCGGCGCCTCCACAAGGCGCGCGGAGTCGGCGCGTCGCTCGGCGCGGTCGAGCGTGAGGTCCTCGGCTTCGTCCGCGAGAACGACGTGCCGTCGGGTGAGGTCTCGGCCTGCTACCTGCACTTCCTCCGCACGGGCGATCCGCGGGCGTTGATCGGCGTCGTCGATCACAACGCGTGGGACGTCGTCTCGATGGCCGCGCTCGTCGGCCTCTACGGCGAGCCGCTCGAGGGCACCCAGCTCGAGGCGGGCGATCTCGTCGGCGTCGCGCGGACGCTCAAGCGCGCCGGCTCGGCGGACCTGGCGTTCGAGGTGGCCGACGCCGCCGTCGCGCGCGGAGCCGGCAGCGACGCGACCCGCGCGCGCGCGGAGATCGCGAAGGCCCGCGGCGACAAGGCGCGGGCGCTCGCCGATTTCGAGGCGCTCGCGCAGTCGATCGACGACCCGGGCGTGCGGCTCGAGCTCGCCAAGCTCTACGAGCACCACGCGAAGGACGTCGCGCGGGCGCTCACGCTCGTCGAAGCCGGGACCGGCGAGGCCGACGCCTCGCGCTCGCGGCGCGAGGCGCGGCTCCGACGGAAGCTCGAGCGACAGGCGCCGCGCCGCCTCCTCTGATCCGGGGAGCCAGTCCCGCTCCCTCAGGCGACTACTTGCACTCTGCCATCTTCACGCACTTGCCAGCGCCGCCCTTGGTGCACTCGCTCTGTCCGCGGAGCTCCTTCTTTCCTCCGGCCTCGCAGCAGCACTGCTGAACCGCGGGGCCCGCGTCGACCGGCGCAGGCGCGGGCGAGGACGCGCACTTGTCCTTCTTCACGCACTGGCCCTTCTTCGTCTTCACGCACTCGCTCTGTCCGAGCTGAGCGGGCGCTGCGCCGGGCACCTCGCAGCAGCACGTATCGCCCGCGCTCGCATCGGCGGCCGCGCCTGCGTCGGTCGCGGCGGCGGCGTCGGGCTCGTCGGCCTTCGGGGTCGACGGGAGGCCCTTCGCGCCGGTCGCCGTCGCGGTGGCCGCGACCGTCGCCTCCGTCGAGGGGTCACTCCCCGCCTCGGTCGCCGCTGCTGCGGTCACGACCGGGGCGGCGCCCGCGTCGATGTCCGCCGTGGTCGTAGCCGCCTCCTCGTTCTTCGGACACGCAGCGAGCGTGAATGCGAGCAGACACGCTACGAAAGTCGTTCGGTTCGACATGGATCCTCCGGCGTGGCTCGTGGCCATCGGAGGCGGATCTTCGTCTGCTGGGCGTCCTCTGGGCAACAAGCTCGCCCGTTCCACGCGCTCGCCCTTCACCTCGCGCCGACGCCAGGCGCCGAGCCTCGCCTCCGAGCGGCGGGATTTCAACGGCCTCCGGGGTCGGGCGCGGCATGCGCGCGGCGGTCGACCGCTGCTCTCCCTAGGTCTGGCGACGTCGCGGGCCTGGCCCATCGTCTTGGCGGCGCGGCGCCGAGGAAGCCCGCCCATCCGTGGCGGATCCCGATCCCGATCGCCCCGCGCGGCCGCCGAGGTGATAAATGCTCCGCCATGGCCGAGGCTTACGATCCGTCCGTCATCGAGCCCAAGTGGCAAGCCTACTGGGAAGCGAACAAGACCTTCCGCGCGCCGGCGCGCGCCGCGGGGGCCTCTCGCCCGAAGAAGTACGTCCTCGACATGTTCCCGTATCCGTCGGGCGCCGGGCTGCACGTCGGCCACCCCGAGGGCTACACGGCGACCGACATCGTCTGCCGCTTCGAGCGCATGCGCGGCACCGACGTGCTCCACCCGATGGGCTGGGACGCGTTCGGGCTGCCCGCGGAGCAGCACGCGATCAAGACGGGCACGCACCCGCGCGCGACGACGCTGAAGAACATCGAGAACTTCCGCCGCCAGCTCAAGATGCTCGGCTTCAGCTACGACTGGGAGCGCGAGGTCGACACGACCGATCCCGGCTACGTGCGCTGGACGCAGTGGATCTTCCTCCAGCTCTTCCACAAGGGCCTCGCGTTCCAGCAGTCGAACATGCCGGTCAACTGGTGTCCGGCGCTCGGCACCGTCCTCGCGAACGACGAGGTCACGGCCGACGGCCGGAGCGAGGTCGGCGGCTTCCCGGTCGAGAAGCTCAAGATCCGCCAGTGGTCGCTCAAGATCACCGCCTACGCCGATCGCCTCCTCGGCGGCCTCGAGAAGCTCGACTGGCCGGAGACGAAGGCCAAGCAGGCCCACTGGATCGGCAGGAGCGAGGGCGCGAACGTCGACTTCGAGGTCGAGGGGCACCCCGGCGCCAAGATCACGGTCTTCACCACGCGGGTCGACACGCTGCCCGGCGCCACCTACGTCGTCCTCGCGCCGGAGCACGCGCTCGCCGTCGCGATCGCGACGCCCGACCACGCCGCCGAGGTGAAGCGCTACGCCGACGAGGCGAGCTCGAAGAGCGACGTCGTCCGCTCCGACGCGAGCCGCGCGAAGACCGGCGTGCCCACCGGCGCCTTCGCCGTGAACCCGATCAACGGCGACAAGATCCCCGTCTGGGTCGCCGACTACGTCATCGGCAGCTACGGCACCGGCGCGGTCATGGCCGTGCCCGCGCACGACGAGCGCGATCACGCGTTCGCGGTGAAGTACGCGCTCCCGATCGTCCGCGTGGTCGCGAAGAGCGACGGCGCCGAGGTCGACGTCGCGGAGCAGGCGTACTGCGACGACGGCGTCGCGAACGAGGACGCCGTCAGGCGCAGCAAGGCGCCGATCGCCAAGGGCACGCCGAGCGAGGGCGTCCGCCGCGCCGTCACGGAGTGGCTCGCCGCGGAGCGGAAGGGGAGCTCGAAGATCACCTACAAGCTGCGCGACTGGGTCTTCTCGCGCCAGCGCTACTGGGGCGAGCCGTTCCCGATCTACTTCCCCGTCACGACCGACGGCGATCCGCGGGAGCCGGGCGCGAAGTACGAGATCCACTACGACCAGCCGATCCCGCTGGGCGAGAGCGAGCTGCCGCTGCTCCTGCCCGACCTCGAGGACTTCAAGCCGGGCAGCGATCCGGCGGGGCCGCTCGCGCGCGCGCTCGAGTGGCGCTTCTTCGAGCGAGACGGGAAGTGGTTCGCCCGCGAGACCAACACGATGCCGCAGTGGGCGGGATCGTGCTGGTACTACCTCCGCTTCCTCGATCCGAAGAACGCCGAGCGCGGCTGGAGCCCCGAGGCGTACGACGCCTGGATGCCGGTCGATCTCTACGTCGGCGGCAGCGAGCACGCCGTGCTCCACCTGCTCTACGCGCGCTTCTGGCACAAGGTGCTCTTCGACCTCGGGCTCGTGAAGCACGAGGAGCCGTTCCAGAAGCTCGTTCACCAGGGCCTCATCCTCGGCGAGGTCGAGCACATCGTCTTCCACGAGGCCGAGGCCGTCCCGGGCACCCGCGCGAAGCGCGAGGGCGACCAGTGGGTCTGCGCCGAGACCGGCGCGCGCCTGACCGATCGCCGCATGCGCAAGACGGACCTCGAGGAGAAGGACGGCGCGTTCTACCTGCGCGAGGCGTCCGTCCCCGTCCTGACGACGCCGGACGGCGAGCACTTCGCCTTCTACGCCGCGACCGAGACGCTCGTGAGCGCCGAGCGCGCGAAGGAGCGCGACGACGGGTCGTTCGAGGACGTGAAGACGAAGAAGACGCTCGTGACGCGCAAGGTCACCGAGGACGACATCACGAAGCGCGGCGCGCACTTCACGCTGAGCGAGTCGCCGGAGACGCAGGTGCTCTCGCAGGCGTTCAAGATGAGCAAATCGCGCGGCAACGTGGTCAACCCGGACGTCCTCATCAAGAGCCACGGCGCCGACGCGCTCCGCCTCTACGAGATGTTCATGGGCCCGCTCGAGGCGGTGAAGCCCTGGCAGACGAGCGGCATCGAGGGCGTCCGGCGCTTCCTCGACCGCGCGTGGAACGTGTCGACCACGAACGTGTCGGGCGATCCGGCGGCGTACGACGTCGAGACGCAGAAGCTCGTCCACAAGACGATCAAGAAGGTCACCGAGGACATCCAGGCGCTCCGCTTCAACACGGCGATCAGCGCGATGATGATCCTGGTGAAGCACCTCGGCGGCCTCTCTGCGGTGCCCGTCGAGGCCGCGCGCGCGCTCGCGCTCATCCTCTCCCCGTTCGCGCCGCACGCGGGTGAGGAGCTCTGGCAGCGCCTCGGCGGGACGGCCTCGCTCGCGTACGAGCCGTGGCCGGCGTTCGATCCGGCGCTCGTGAAGGACGACGTCATCGAGATCGGCGTCCAGGTGAACGGCAAGGCGCGCGCGTCGATCCAGATCCCCGCCGACGCCGACGAGGCGGCGGCGAAGGCCGTCGCCCTCGAGGAGCCGAAGATCAAGGATCTGACCGTGGGCAAGACGATCAAGAAGGTCATCTTCGTGAAGGGGCGGATCCTGAACCTCATCGTCGGATGAGGCGGCTCGCGCTCGCGCTCGCGCTCGCGGCGTCGCTCGCCGGCTGCGGCTACCGCGCGGTCCACGGCGGCGCGACCGCCGAGCGCTTCGCGGTGGTGCTCGCGTCGTCGAGCGTGCCCGACGCGGTGGCGTCCGACGAGGTCCTGTCGGGCGTCCGTGACGAGCTCGCGCGCTCCGGCGCGCTCGCGCGCGGCGAGGGGTACCCGCGGTGCGAGGTCGAGGTCCTGCGCGCCGACGAGGCGGGCGAGGGGATCGCGGCGACGGCCAACGCCGACGGCGTCTCCCTCCCGGACGCGCGGGCCACGCGCGTCGGCGTGGTCGCGCGCGCCTGGGTGGTACGCGCGAAGGACGGTCCGCGGGAGCGCGACACCGGCGACGTCCGAGCGGTCGAGACCGTCGCCGTCGCCGCGGACGCGCGCGGCGCGACGTTTCGCCACACCGACGCGCTCCGCGCGGCGAGCCGTCGCGTCGGACGAAAGATGGGGACGCGCGTGCTGGGCCTCCCGTCGTCGAGCGACTGAACGCGGCAGAAGGCCGCGCGTCATCGAGCGACGGAGCGCGGCTGCTCGGGGCGTCCGCGTCGGCGTCGCGTCGTGGAGAAGCGGAGCGCCATCGAGGGGTCGCGGCGCGAGCGACGGAGCGCCGCCGACCTGCCCGGTCGCGGCGCGACGGCGCGCCACGGGTGCACGCCGGCCTTGTTCGATCACGGGCCGCGGCACTACGCTCCGGGTGAGTCGGGGGCTCGCGCTTTCGCGCGAGCGCAGGTGCGCCGCGTTCGCGCGGCACGCGAGCGAGGGGTCACGTGGTGGACAGGTCATTCGACGCCGCACGTCTGGAGGTGCTCGAGGCGATCGCTCGCGGTCGGCCGCTCACCGTGGTGCTCGAGGCGATCGTCGCGCTGATCGAGGCGCAGTCGAGCTCGATGGCATGCTCCATCCTCCTCGTCGAGGACGGACGCCTGCGGCACGGCGCGGCGCCGAGCCTCCCGCGTAGCTACATCGAGGCGATCGACGGCGTCGAGGTCGGCCCCGATGTGGGCTCCTGCGGCACCGCCGCGTGGGGCGGCGAGCCGGTGATCGTCGAGGACATCTCGACGGACCCACGCTGGGCGGCGTACCGGCACATCGCGCTCGCTCACGGGCTCCGCGCCTGCTGGTCGACGCCCGTAGTCGCGCCGGATCGCCAGGTCCTCGCCACCTTCGCGATGTACTTCGACGCGCCGCGCCGGCCGACGGCAGAGGAGCTCGCGTGGGTCGACGCCGCCACGCACCTCGCGGCGATCGCGCTCGGTCGAAGTCACGTCGAGGCCGAGCGCGCGTGCCTCGAGGCTCAGCTCCGGCAAGCGCAGAAGATGCAGTCGCTCGGGACGCTCGCCGGCGGGATCGCGCACGACTTCAACAACGTCCTCGCGGCGATCGCCGGCAACGTATCGGTCGCGAAGCGGTGGCTCTCCGACGAGCACCCGGCGCACGAGCTGCTCGACAACGTCGACATCGCGCGGCGCCGCGCGACCGATCTGGTCCGGCGGATCCTGACGTTCAGCCGCGACGACGAACCCCGCCGCGAGGCGATCCACGTCGAGCCGATCGTCGAAGAGGCGGTGAAGCTCCTCGGCTCGTCGCTCGCCTCGCGGCCCGACATCGTGCTCGACCTCGCCGACGCGGGGGCGGTCGTCGCGGACGCCAACCAGATCCACCAGATCGTCATGAACCTCGCGACGAACGCGGCCCACGCCGGCGCGCGCCGCCTCGCGATCTCGCTCGAGCGCGTCGAGGTCGACGCCGAGCTCGCCCGCCGGTCCGCCGACCTTCGCGAGGGCCCCTACGTCCGGCTCTCGGTCGACGACGACGGCTCCGGAATGGACGCGGCGACCGTCGAGCGCGTCTTCGAGCCGTTCTTCACGACGAAGGCTCCGGAGCTCGGCACGGGGCTCGGCCTCTCGGTGGTGCGCGGGATCGTCAAGGGCCACGGCGGAGCGATCGACGTCGAGAGTCGGCCGGGGACGGGGACGCGCATGAGCGTCTACCTCCCGGCCGCCGTCGAGGAGGCCGCCGCCGCGCCGGCGGGCGGCGAGGACGGGGCGCGCGGGCACGGCGAGCACGTCCTCTACGTCGACGACGAGGAGGCGCTCGTGTTCGTCGCGACGAGGACGCTGGAGCGGCTCGGCTACCGGGTGTCGGGCTTCAACAGCGCGTCGCGTGCGCTCGAGGCGTTCCGGTCACGCCCCGGGGCCTACGACCTCGTCGTGACCGATTACGCGATGGCCGGCATGTCGGGCCTCGAGCTGACGCGCGCGATCCGAGCGGCCCGGCCGGACATCCCGGTGATCGTGACGTCGGGGTGCGTTTGCCCGGAGCAGGAGAAGGCGGCGGCGGCGCTCGGTGTGCGCGAGGTGGTGTGCAAGCCCGATCTCGCGGCGGGGCTCGGTCCGCTCCTCCGGCGCCGCCTGGCGGAGCGTTGAGTCCGCCGCCGTCGGGGCGCCCGACCGCCGCTCGGACGTCCGTCGTTCAACGCGCGCGAATCGCCGTGAGGGCCGGCGCGCGTTCGCTGCCCCCGGCTCCATAGGCGACGGCGGCACCGTCGCTGGCGGCGCCGCCGCGCTCGGCCTGGGCCGTCGCGCCGCGGTCGCCTTCGGCCGGGGAGCCGGCGCGGAGGTGCGGTTCGATGAGCGCCCGCCTCGAGAGGAAAATGGTGACGCAAGCGAGGAGGGCGACGATGAGCTTCTTCAGCACGCCTCGTGAACCTATCCATGATGAGGCGCACGGCCAAATCTCCGGCGCATTCGTGTGGGGGTCGCGGCGCGGAGGCCCGCGCCGGCCCCGCGCGGCTCAGCGGCGGAGGCCGCTCCCCGCGAGCTTGGTGAGGGCGAACGCGCAGCCGCAGCTCGTCGTCTCGCACTCCCGCTGCATCTCGCCGAGGCACGCGTCGACGCACGTGTCGGCGGGCGCGCCGACCTCGGACGACGGCGCGGCGTCGTTCGCCGCGTGGCTCTCCTGTCGTCCGTCGCGGCTCAGCGAGGCGCAGGTCGCCGCGCAGTGATCGCGCGCCCGCCGGTCCTCGGCCGCGCAGGTGGTCTCGGCCTCGTCGTCCAGCGGACCGGAGCGGGCGCCGCACCCGACGGCGCCGACCGCGGCCACGAGCGAGAAGACGATCGCCGCGGGCCTCGCGGCGCGCTGCGGGTCGAGAGACGGCCGAGTCCACGCTGGCATCCCGGCGCAATCTAGGCGCGCGCGTGGCGTTGCCAACGAGGCGTCTCGGCACTGCGGCGCCTCAGGGCTCGTCGAGTCGCTCGCCCGGCACCGTCGCCGCGTCGCCGCCGTCGTAGAGCACCAAGGCCTCCGAGCGCGCGAGCGACGCGTCCAGCGTGACGCGCTCCTTGCGGTCGCCGCGTCTCTGCACGTCGGCGAGCGTGGCGCAGAAGAAGACGTCGCGACGGCACGCGGCGCAGCGGCGGACGGCGTCGTCGCCGGTGCTGGTGAGGCGGCTCCAGCGCTTGGGGCACTCCGCGCCGCCGGCGTCGCATCGCTCGATCGCGGGTCGCCCGGCGAGCGCGCGCCACGGGGCGTCCGACGTCGGCGCGATCGCGCGGGCGCGCTCGGCGATCGCGAGCGCCTCGGGGTGGCCGTCGTCGGGGTACGCCGCGAGCGCGCACTGCAAGCGAAGGTACTGGGCCTTGATCCGCTGGCCTCGACGCTCGAGCCACTCGGCGTAGTCGCGTCGCGTCGCGTCGTCGTCCGGCGCCTCGCGAAGACGCGCGAGGAAGCGCTGTTCGGCGGGGTCGAGCTCGGGCGCGACCCGCGGCGTCGACGGCGCCACGTCGAGCGCGCTCCGCTCCCCGTGCAGGGTGAGGGCGTCCTCGAGCGCGCCCTCACCGGCGGCGACGGGCGCCGCTAGCGGCGTGGCGACGGGCGCCGCCAGCGGCGTGGCGACGGGCGCCGCCAGCGGCGTGGAGACGGGCACCGCCAGCGGCGTGGCGAGCGCATGGACGGAGTCGGCGCCGAGCGGCTGGGCGGTCGTCACCAGCGTAGGCTCCCGATCGATCGCGGGGAACGAGACCTGCGGGCGCTCGTGAGCGCTCGTGGGGAAGCGGGCGGAGCTCCGCATGGGGTTCGTCATCGGCTCGGGCTCGTCGGGCTCGAGCTCGATTCGGAGCGTGTGGTCGCCGATGATGACGCGGTCGCCCGGACCGATCGCGGCAGGGCGATCGATCCGGACGGTGTTCACGAAGGTCCCGGTCGTGCTCGCGCGGTCGGAGACGATCACGCGGTCGCCCTCGGCCTCGATGAGCGCGTGGTCGCGCGAAACGCGTGCGCTGCGAAGGACGAGATCGCTCGAAGGATCACGCCCGACCGCGAGCCGCCAGCGTGACCCCGTCCCTCTCCAGATGACCTCGTCCCCCGACCGGACGATCAGCGTCGCCACGGGGGCAATGGTACACGCAGGGCGCGCCGCGAATGAAGGGCGCTGGAGGCTGCCGCGCGTGCCGTCGTTTGGAGTACGCTCCCGCGCATGGGAGCGTCGAGACCCGCGCCGCGTCGATGGACCTGACGCCGGAGGCCGCCGAGCGTATCGCGGAGGGAGAGGAGCCGCGTCGGAAGAAGCGCGGCCCGAGCCTCTACGTCCAGGTGCTCGTCGCGATCGCGCTTGGGGTGCTCCTCGGGTGGCTCCGTCCCGATTGGGGGATCGCGATGAAGCCGCTCGGCGACGGCTTCGTGAAGCTCATCAAGATGCTGATCGGCCCGATCGTGTTCACCACGGTCGCCGTCGGCATCGCCGGGATGAAGGACCTGAAGAGCGTCGGCCGCGTCGGCGGCAAGGCGGTCCTCTACTTCGAGGTGATGACCACGCTCGCGCTCGGCATCGGGCTCGTGATGGCGCACCTGGTGAAGCCCGGCGCCGGCATCCACGCCTCCGCGGCGAACATGGACGCCTCGGTCCTCGACCAGACGCTCTCGCAGAGCCGTCCGCAGGGCTTCGTTCAGCACGCGCTCGCGCTGATCCCGAACAGCTTCGTCGGCGCGTTCGTCGACGGCGACGTCCTGCAGATCCTCGTCCTCGGGGTCCTCCTCGGCGCGGCGCTCGCCGGGCTCGGCGAGCGCGCGGAGGGCGTGAGCAAGCTGCTCGAGCAGTTCGCGACCGCGGTCTTCGGGATCGTCGGCATCGTGATGCGCGTGGCCCCGATCGGCGCCTTCGGCGCGATGGCGTTCACGATCGGCAAGTACGGCGTCGGGACGCTCGGCAGCCTCGCGAAGCTGATGGCGGCGTTCTACGCGACGGCCCTGCTCTTCGTGTTCGTCGTCCTCGGCGCGGTCATGCGGGCCATGGGGCTGTCGATCGTCCGCCTCTTGCGCTACCTGCGCGAGGAGCTCGTCATCGTCCTCGGCACGTCGTCGTCCGAGTCGGCGCTGCCGCGGCTCATGGGCAAGCTCGAGGCGCTCGGGTGCGCGCCGCCGGTCGTGCGCCTCGTCGTCCCGACGGGCTATTCGTTCAACCTCGACGGCACGGCGATCTATCTGACGATGGCCGCGCTCTTCGTCGCGCAGGCGCTCGACGTGGAGCTCAGCGCGGGCGACGAGCTCCGGCTGCTGTTCGTGCTCCTCTTGACCTCGAAGGGCGCGGCGGCCGTGACCGGCAGCGGCTTCGTCACGCTCGCGGCCACGCTGGCCGCGACCGGGAGCGTGCCCGTCGTCGGGATCACGCTCCTGCTCGGCGTCGATCGCTTCATGTCGGAGGCGCGCGCGCTCACGAACATCGTGGGCAACGCGGTCGCGACGATCGTGATCGCGCGCTGGGAGAAGCAGCTCGACGTCGAGCAGGCGAAGCGCGTCCTCGGCGCTCCGCGGGAGGCGGCGCCCCCGGAGGCGCCGCCGACGTGACGTCCCACCGTGCGCGATTGCGTCCGACATGACGCTCCGCGGAACCCGACGCCGCGTCCGCCCGTGGAGCGGCGCAGGGCCGCCGATGTGAGTCTCAACTACTTGAAATAAGACTATTTCATGACCGTCGCCGTTCGTGCCCTGTTTAGAGTAAATACTCCAATCTGGACGCGTTTGAGATGCCTGCCGGCGCACGGCCTTGGCTATCGCTTGGACGATGAAGAGAGCGGTGGCTGGCGGTCTCCTCCTGACGGCGATGATCCTCGCGTGCGGATCGAGCGGGCGTGACGGCTTCGGCGCGCGGGGCGAAGACACGAGCGGCGCCGAGCCCGGCGGCGGAGGAGGACCGGACGGCTTCGGCTCGGTCGACGCGAGCACCGACGGAGCGCTCCCGCCGCCGATCGGCACGCTCACCGGCAAGGTCGTGATGCCCGAGGGGACCATCCCGCTCTCGGACGCGCTCGTCTACCTGACCTCGACGCCGCCCGCCCCGATCCCGACCGGCGCCTACTGCGACAAGTGCGTAGGCCTCGACTCCTACGCGTTCACGTACTCGAAGCCCGACGGGACCTTCGAGCTGCCCGCCTACCAGGCCGGCGATCAGTACATCGTCGTCCAGAAGGGCCAGTTTCGCCGTGTTCGCCCGATCGGGGTCAACCCCGGCACCCAGGCGGTCGCGGCGGAGCTGACCCGTCTGCCCGGCAAGACCGACGCCGCGCTCGGCGACACCACCCCGCGGATGCTGATCCTCCCGGGACAGTGGGACAACGTCGACAAGTCGCTCAAGAAGATCGGCCTCCAGGACTACGAGAAGTTCGAGCCCGGCTTCAACATCAAGGCCTACAGCGACAAGCTGAAGACGTTGCCGAGCTACCACGTCGTCTTCCTCCCGTGCGCCGGCTCGATCCGCGATCCGGGATCCTTCGGCCCGTCGTGCGAGCTCAGCGTCAACCCGGACCTCCGGAAGGCCGCGAAGGAGTTCGTCGAGCTCGGCGGGAAGCTCTACGTCTCGGACTGGAGCTACGAGTACGTGCGCCAGGGCTGGCCGGGCGCGATCCGCTGGGTCGGCGAGACGAGCCAGCTCGGCTCGGCGTGCCAGGGCGGCGGCGGCGACTACCCGGCGGAGTTCGACGACGTCCCGCTCCGCGAGTGGATGACGGCGATCGGCGAGGGCAACGCGTCGCTCAAGGCCGCGTGGACGGCGATCGACACGGTGCTCCCGTTCGCGTCGGTCGACGAGAACGGCCAGGCCTTCACGCAGACGCCGAAGGTCTGGGCCTCGGTCAAGCAGGGCGCGGGGACGAAGCCGGCGACGGTGTCGTTCCAGGACCGCTGCGGCCGCGTGCTCTACAGCACCTACCACGCCGAGGGCAGCGACTCCGCGTTCGGCCAGAGCGAGTTCCTCGCGCAGGAGAAGGCGCTCATGCACATCCTGCTCGAGGTCGGCGTATGCGTCGGCCCGAAGCCGGTCCCGCCGGTGAAGTAGCCCGCTTCGCGACGGGGGCGTCTTAAGTGGCGCGCTTGCGGGTCGTTGATCCCGATCGCAGGCCATGAATCTACCCGCCGCTCTCTCGCTCGCGTCCGCGGTCGTCGGCCTCGCGGTCGTCGGGGTCGCGTTGCTCCTCGCGAGCTCCCCGCGCTGGGCGCGTTATCGGCTGCTGTCCGTGACCGCCGGGCTGGCCACCGTGTACTGCGGGCTCGACGTCATCGCGACGCTCGACGTCCGGCCGGACCTGCTCGTCACGCTCACCGGGGTGCAGAGCATGGCCGGCGCGCTCCACGTCGTGATGTGGCACTACTACGCCGATCGTAGCCTCGACGGTGAGCCCATCCGGTGGGAGCGGATCGCGCGGATCGCGCTCGCCGCGCTCGCGGTCGGCTGGCTGCTGCCCGACTTCATGCTCGACGGCGGGACGCTGACGTTCGCCGTGCCCGCGCTGGGCGTGCGCTACCAGTACGCGACGGTCACGCCCGTCGGCGCCGCCATGTTCGCCCTCGAGGCCGCGTTCTACCTCTTCGTCCTCGTGCGCTTCGTCCGCGCCGCGCGCCGCGGCGTCGAGGGGGCCGCAGCTCACGCCGCCGCGATCGTGGTCGGCGTGCTCGCCGCGGTCCACGACTCACTCGTCAGCGTCGGCGTGTACGACGCGCCGTTCCTCCTGATGGTGGCGTTCATCGGCTCGGTCGCCGCGCTCGGCGTCATCCTCACGCGAGCCTTCATCGCCGACGCGCGCGAGCTCGACGGAATGACGCAGCGCCTCGAGCAGCTCGTGGAGGAGCGGACGAAGGAGCTCGTCGCCGCCGAGGCGGCCCTCATGCGCGCCGAGAAGCTCGCCGCGCTCGGGCAGCTGAGCGCCGGCGTCGCGCACGAGATCAACAACCCCGCCGCCGCCGTGTCCGCGAACCTGGAGTTCCTCCGTGACGAGCTGCGGAGCGGCCGCGTGAGCGTCGACGTGTTCACGTGCATCGACGAATCGCTCGACGCGGTCGCTCGGATCGCCAAGATCGTACGCCAGCTGCTCGATCTCGGGCGCGCGTCCGCGACCGAGCCCGTCGGCGGGGGAGCGTCGAACGTGAGCCGCGCGGTCCAGCGGGCGCTGGCGACGGCGCGAGCCTCGCTCCGCGCCGGCGTGGTCGTCACGACGGAGGTGGCGGACGATCTCTTCGTCCGCGGCGACGAGGGCTCGCTCGTCCAGGTGCTCACGAACCTCGTCGTGAACGCCGGGCAGGCGATCCCCGAGTCGCGCGGCGGGCGGATCCTCCTCCGCGCCGCCGAGGAGGGCGACGGCATCGTGGTCACCGTCACGGACGATGGCGACGGCATGTCCGACGAGACGCGCCGCAGGCTCTTCGACCCGTTCTACACGACGAAGCCGCTCGGCAAGGGGACCGGCCTCGGGCTCTCGCTCAGCCTCGGCATCGCGCGATCCTTCGGCGGGGACCTCGCCGTGCGGGCGTCGCGTCCGGGCGAGACCGTGATGGGCTTGAAGCTCCCGATCGCGACGGCCCCGAGCCCGACCTCGAGCGGGCGCACCCGCGAGGCCGCGCGGCGGCCGAAGCTCCTGATCGTCGAGGACGACGATCGCGTGAGGCGCGCGCTCCAGCGGAAGCTCTCCTCGCAGTTCGAGCTCGCGGTCGCCGGAGGCGTGGCCGCGGCCGAGGCCAGCCTCGACCAGCAGACGTTCGACGTGGTGCTCTCGGACTGGAAGATGGCGTGCGGCGGCGGGCGCCGTCTCTACGAGCTCACGGCGGCGCGCCGGCCCGACGTCGCCAGCACGATGCTCTTCATGACGGGCGGCGGCCTCTCCTCCGACGATCGATCGTTCATCGAGGAGCGCGGGATGCTCGTGCTCGAGAAGCCGCTCGCGATGGACACGCTGCTCGCGGCGGTCCGGCGGATCGAGACCGGGCGCGCGCTCGCCGGCGCGGCGCCGGCGTGAAGCCGCGCCGGCGCAGGCGCCCGGGCGGCTCGCTCAGGTCCGGAGCAGCGCCGCGATCGGCACGGCCGGGCTCGTCGGCTCCGGGACGTCGAGGCGGGTGAACGACATGTCGAGCTCGAGGCGGAAGGTCCCCTCGAAGGTCTGCGCTTGCGGCGTGAGCCACTCGTCCGGGGCGAGGCGCGAGAACCAGAGCTCCCCGCTGGCCCTTCGGTAAAGGTGGTACTCGCCGCCCGGCTTCTTCTCGAACGCGCACGAGGCGCGGTGCAGCTCCGCGTCGCGTCGGGCCTTCTCGAGGAGCGAGCGCGCTTGCTCCTGCAGACGCTCGATCTGCTCGGCGATCACGCCGAGCTTGCCGCCGGTCATCGCGGCGAGCGTCTGGTCGGCCTTCTGGATCTGCGCGGCGACGTCGACGAGATCGTAGGCCGGCGCCGTGCGGCTGAGCGGGTAGGGCGCCGCGCGCGCGGGGCCATCATAGCGGCCGGGATCCACCTCGGGCGGGGGTGTGTCCATCGGCCGGGGCGGGTCGCGATCGTTCACGGCGCGAGCATGCCACGCGCGTCTCACCGGCGCGAGGCTGCGCGCACGCACCTCGGCGTCGCCGCGATCGCGGCGACCGTCAGCCCGACGCCGACGACGGCGAGCACGGCGATGACGCTCGCGGGCATCGCCTTCTTCGTCGCGAGGAACGTCGCCCCGGACCGCGCGTCGAGCGCGGCCGTCACGCCGGGGCCGAGGAAGAGCGCCGCGCGCGCCGGCGCGAGCGAGCCGGCCACCATGAGGAGCACCCCAGACGGAGCCGGCGATCGGCGACGCGCGGCCCCGAGCTTTGACGAAGCCGACGATCTCACCGGCGATCGAGTCCGCGCCGAAGACCACCAGGTGGATCGCGCGGACGGACAGGAGCGCCAGCGGGGGTGAGAGGTCGGGCGTCGCGAGCGGCGCGCCACCCGGAGGGCGCGGTCGGGCCGCGACCCTACCGCGAGCTTGCGCGAAAGGAGCCGCGACAGCCGAACGTGTCCAACTGCGCGAACTGTTTGAACGGGCTGCTTAAAATGACGACATGGATCAATTTTATTGATGTTTGACTTGATAAAATAAACATGGACGCTATCCATTGCTCATCCCGATGGCGAAGCTGGTGGTCACCTGTCCGAGCTGCGAAGGCGAGCTGCGTGTCACGCGCCTCGCGTGTCAGGCGTGTGGAACGAACCTCGACGGGCGCTTCGAGCTCCCGGCGTTGCTCAAGCTCCCCGCCGAAGACCTGACGTTCATCAGCGAGTTCGTGCGCGCGTCGGGGAGCCTGAAGGCGATGGCGGCGCTCGAGGGGCGGAGTTACCCCACGGTCCGCAACCGCCTCGATCAGATCATCCGGCGGCTCGAAGAGGTCGAGCGCGGCGTCGCTCAGCGGCGTCACGAGATCCTCGACGCGCTCGAGAAGGGGAAGCTCTCCTCGAAGGAAGCCGAGGAGCAGCTCAGGAAGGTGGGGCTGTGACGCCGGCCGAGCGCGTGCAGAGGCTCGTCGAGTCCGGCAGCGTGGCGCCCGGCGAGGGAGCGCGCCTCCTCGCGGCGATGCGCGCGGCGCCGCCGCGCTCCCGGCTCGCCGCGCTGGTCGATCCGTTCGAGCGCTTCGGCGGAGGCACGGCGGCGCTCCTCGGCGCGGTCGTCAGCGTCGCGAGCGTCGCGGTCTCGCGGCTCGGGGTGCGCTTCGATGGCCTGCTCGATCTGCACATCGATCGCGCGTCCGTTCCAGCGCTGCGCGTCGCGCTCGCCGATCAGCTCGTCGGCTGGCTCCTCCCGGCCGTCGCGTTCTGGTTCTACGCGCGCCTCTTCGGCAAGCACGTTCGCCTGCTCGATTTCGTGGGGATGACGGGGCTCGCGCGCCTGCCGATCCTCGTCGCGGCGCTCGTCCTCCTGCCGATCACCCCGCCGGTCGCGGAGATCACGGCGAAGCCGAGCGCGTCGCTGCTCGCGATCGCGCTGCTCGGCCTCGTCTTCGTCGTCGCCAACGTCACGCTGCTCTACACGGGCTTCAGGAACGCGTCCGGCCTCTCCGGCGCGCGGCTCGTGGGAGGCTTCATCGGTCTCGTCGTCGTCGTCGAGGCGCTCTCGAAGGTCGCGCTCTCGCTCTTGCTCTGAAACGAGGTTGTCATGAACGTCGCTCTCCACCGCGAGCCGGGCGGCTCGCGCCGGCCTCCCCATGTCTCGCGCGTGCGCTCCGCCTCGCGCCCGCTCGCCGGAGCTCCTGGCTCACGAGCGCGCCGCGCCGCGCTCGCGATCCTCGTCGCCGCGCTCGGCCTCGAGATCGGATGCGCCCCGCCTCACGCTGTCCGTCCTGCACCGTCCACCCCCACGAGGAGCGCCGCCATGAACGACGACGTCGCCACGAGATCGGTCGAGACCCGCGCCCGCACGTTCATCGGCGAGCTCGCGAACGGTGCGTGGACGCACCCGAGCACCGCCTTCGACGCGGCGATGACGAGCGCCGTCCCAGCCGGCGCGCTGGAGGAGCTCTGGCGCGCGCTCGAGAAGGACACCGGCGCGTTCCGCGACATCGAGGGGGCGAAGGAGGTCGAGGAGGGCGGGTACCGCGTGGTCCACGTGACGTGCCGGTTCGAGCGCGGCTCGAAGACGCTGCGCCTCGTCTTCGACCGCGACGGCGAGCTCGCGGGGCTCTTCGTCCGCCCGCCCGACGCGCCGGCCTGGACGGCGCCGTCGTACGCCGACGTGGACGCCTTCGAAGAGCGCGAGGTCGAGGTCGGCGACGCGCCGGCGCTGCCCGGGACGCTCTCGATGCCGAAGGGCGCGGGGCCGTTCCCGGCGATCGTGCTGGTCCACGGATCCGGGCCGAACGATCGCGACGAGAGCATCGGCGGCGTGAAGCCGTTCAAGGACCTCGCGTGGGGGCTCGCGAGCCGCGGCGTCGCCGTCCTCCGCTACGTCAAGCGGAGCCGCCACGCGCCGGCGGGGATCGTGACCCAGCGCGACGAGGTCGAGTCGCCCGCGCGCGACGCCATCGAGCTGCTGGGCCGCACGCAGGGCGTCGATCCGAAGCGGGTCTTCCTCCTCGGTCACAGCCAGGGCGGCTTCCTCGCGCCGCGGATCGCCGCGGCGAACCCGAGCCTCGCCGGGGTGGTCATCCTCGCGGGCTCCACGCGTCCGCTCGTCGACTCGCTGATCGATCAGCTCGAGTACTTCACCGCGCTGACGCCCGCCGACGACGCGCTCCGGGCGAAGCTCGCCGACGCGCGGGCGTTCAAGCAGCGCGTCGAGGCGCCGGGACTCCGCGCCGACGAGGAGCTCGCCTTCCCGGTCGGCGGCAAGCTGACAGGCGCCTACTTCCTCGATGTCCGCGGGTACGATCCGCCGGCGGTCGCGAAGGAGCTCTCCATGCGCCTGCTCGTGCTCCAGGGCGATCGCGACTACCAGGTTACGGCGAAGGACTTCGCTCGCTGGAAGAGCGCGCTGGGGGGGCGCCCGCACGCGACGCTCACGACCTACGCGTCGCTGAACCACCTCTTCGTGAGCGGAGAGGGCCCGCCCGGGCCCGCCGAGTATGCGCGCCCCGGGCACGTCGACCCGCGCGTCGTGTCCGACATCGCGGCGTGGATCGGACGCGCGAAGCGCTGACGCGCTCCGCTGTCCGCTCGAGGTTTGTCGCGCCGGTCGCGCACGGTGGTGCCCTACGGTCGCGCAGCCACGGTCGCGGCCGCGATCGTCCAGCGCCAATCGTCCAGAGCCAGAGGAACGGCCCGTGAACTGGTGATGCGGGGCGAGGAGCGTGCTATGGTGCGCGCCCAATGGCCGCTTCCCAAGCCACGATCACCGTGGGGTGTGCCGGGTTTCCCGTTCCTGCGACGCGGTACTTCAAGGAGTTCATGTTCGTCGAGATCCAGGAGACGCACCACGCGCTCCCTGGAATGGGGACGATCCGTCGCTGGCGGCGCGAGGCCCCGGACGGGTTCAGCTTCGCGATGCTCGGGCCCCGCGAGATCGGGCAGGAGGGCTTCCGCGAAGGAAAGGTCGTGGAGACCGCGCTGACGACGCTGCTCGAGGTCGGCAAGGAGCTCGACGCGACGATCGCCGTCTTCGTCTCGCCGCCCGAGCTCGTGCAGAACCGCGCGAACAAGGCCGCGGTGAAGGATTTTCTCCAGAGCGTGCGGAAGAAGTTCGACCGCGTCGTCTGGGAGGCGCCGACCACCTGGGACGCCGACGACGCGGCCGCGCTCGCGGTCGACGTGAAGGTCATCCCCGCGCGGGACCCGCTCGCGCACGGCAAGCTCGACGCCCCGATCGCCTACTACCGCCTCCCGGGACCCGCGGGCCACAAGAGCCGCTACGAAGATCCGGCGATCGAGAAGCTCGCGGCCATCGCGAAGGACGCGAAGCACAAGGACGCGACGTACGTCTTCACCAACGTCGACATGTTCGCGGACGCCAAGCGCTTCAAGAAGGCGATGAAGCTCCCGTGAGGTCCGCCGCGCGGCGCCCGCGCTGAGGTCCGCCGCGCAGCGCCCGCGCTGAGGTCCGCCGCGCGCGTCGCGCGGACGACAAACGAGCGCGGCGGCCCTGGATGTCCAGGACCGCCGCGGTCGTCGCTAGCGCGTTCGCGCCGGTAGGGTTACTCGCCGCCGCACTCGGTCGCGCAGCTCGTCGAGGCGCAGGTGACGATCCCCTCGTACGCGGTCTGCACGCCGTCGGCCGCGGTGCTGTCGCAGTCGGCGAAGCACGCGTCGATCTCCTCCTGCGTCGGCTTCGCGTTGCACTCGTCGCGCAGGCTGTCGATGCACTCGGTGTAGGCGTTGCAGTCGACCTTGCCGTTGTCGGCGTCGCCCGGGAGATCGTAGCAGGTCTTCAGCTGCTCGCAGCAGTTCGCCTCGACGCAGGCCTGGCAGGTGTCGTCGATGAACTTGCCCTCCTGCTTCGACTCGCAGACCGGCGCGCCGCCGTCGCTGTCGTCCGGCGTGCCGGTGTCCTGGTCCGAGCCGCCGTCGCGCTGGGGCTGGTTGCCGCCGTCGGTGTCGTCGACGGTCCCGCTGCTCACGGTGCAGCCCATGAACACTCCGGCCCCGACCGCCGCGACGGCGAGGAGGGAAAATGCGGTGGTCTTGGCGTTCGAGTTCATCTCTTGGTCCTCCATCGGGCGTCCGCCCATAGTCAATTCAACGATTCAAAGTCCACACTCGCGCTCGCAACCTGCCTGAGTGCAGGTGGCGAGCTCGACGGCCGCGACCTTGCCTGTCGCGTGAAGCCGTCCACACTCGTCGGCGCACGCCTCGTCGGAGCACTCGAAGACGCACGCGAGCAGCGACGCGCACTCGCTCCCGAGCGCGCAGGCGCGCTTCGCGTCTCCGCACTTGCCGGCCGCGCAGGCGGCGCACGTGTCGGCGGTCGGCCGGGGCTCCGCGTCCACCTCGCCGGCGTCGGCGCTCGCTGCGTCCGCTTCGCCGGCGTCGGCGCTCGCCGCGTCGCTGCTCCCGCCGGCGTCGCCCGCCGGCGCGCACGCCACGCTCGTCGTCGGCGCGCCCTCGGCGCAGGTCGTGGCGCAGTCCGCCGCACACGCGGCGCCGCACGTCCGGGCGTCGTTGCACGCGGCGAAGGCGCGGTACCTGGCGCCGCCAGGATCGGAGCACGCGCACGTCTCCGCGCACACGTCGTCGCACCCCTCTGCCGCCGCGCAGCGACGGGCGGCGAGGCAGCTCTCGTCCGTGAGGCAGAGCGCCCACGGCGCGGTGCATTCCTCCGCGACGCAGACGCTGCACGTGGCGCGGCCGGCCTCGATCCCCTCGAAGGCGCCCGCGTCGCTCTCGGGCGCGTCGTCCGTCGCCGCGCAGCCGGGGCCGGCGAGGAGCGTGCCGCCGCCGAGCGCGAACGCGCTCGTCAGCGCGACGAGGCCGAATCGGTGGGGGGCAGGGGAGAGCATCGTGAAGGAAGACGAAGGGCTCACGGCATTGGACGAGGCCGGGGCGGCCCGTGTTCAACGCTCGTTCGAGGGTACGACCTATCCGGAACGTGGGACAAACTCCTTTCGGGCAAGGATCGCGCCCCCGGCGCGTGCGGCCCAAGCGGCGCGTTTGCGCGACCTTTCGTTCGCTCGAGCTTCGGCGCGGCCCGCCCGGCCCTGACACGGCCGTCGCGGCCGTATCCTGGGTTCACACCCGAGCGCGAGCGTGGCGGGGCCGGGCTCAAGCGGATCGCGGGCGCCGCCGGCGGAACGCGGCGACGGCGATCCCGAGCGAGACGGCGTACCAGGGCACGTCGCCGATCGCCTCGTACACCGTGCCGCCCTTCATCCAGCGGATGACGGCGTCGTGGGACTCGGCCTTGAACGGCGTCGACAGCGTGCCTTCGACGATGGCGCCGTTCGGATCGATGATCGCCGACACGCCGCTGTTGGTGCTGCGCACCAAGAAACGCCTGTGCTCGATCGCGCGGAGCTTCGCGAGCGCGAGGTGCTGCCACGGCTCGGTCGTGTCGCCGAACCACGCGTCGTTCGTCATGTTCACGATGAGCTCGGGGTCCGCGTACGAGACCGCGCGGTTCGTGAAGCCCGGGAGGATGTCCTCGTAGCAGATGAGCGCGGTGACCTTGTGCTCGACGCCCTTGACGTCGACGATGAGCGGCTCGAGCGACTTCCCCGGCGAGAAGCGGCCGCTGTGCGGCGACCACTTGTAGAGGATCGGGAACGTGTCACCGAACGGGAGGTACTCGCCGAACGCGAGGAGGTACTGCTTGTCGTAGCGGCCGCGGAGCTCGCCCTTCACGTCGGTCGAGATCGCCGTGTTGAACCAGCGCTCGCGATCCGGATCGACGCGGTAGAGGACGGCGCCGAAGATCGTCGGCACGCCGAGGCTCGCGGCGAAGCGGTCGCGGTAGAAGTGACCCTTGGTCGCCAGGTCCTCGCGCGTCGGAAAGGTCGCGCTGGTCTCGCTCCACACGACGAGGTCGGCGCCCTTGTCGCGGAGCGCCGCGGTCATCTGCTTGTGGCGGCGGAGACCCTCGCCGGGGTTCTCGCGCTTCGCCATCAGCCCCATGTTGCCCTGCACGTAGCCGACGTGGACCTCCTCCGACTTCGCGACGCGCGCGTTGACCATCGAGATGCGCACGGCGCCGAAGAGCAGGGCGACGACGAGCGCGATCACGCCGGCGCCGACGACGCGCCGATCGATCGCGACGGAGTGGCGCTCCTCGCTCGACGCGCCCGCGACCGTGCGCGCGCCGACCTCGCGCGCCGCCGCGAGCCGTGCGCGCAGGGGCTCGGCGATCGCGAGGTTCACGGAGACGAGCACGAGGCCGACGAGGATCGGTCCCCCGAGCTCGGCGAGCTGGAGCAGCACGGGCACCTGGTGGACCGTCGCCGCGTAGTACCAGGGGAAGAGCAGCGGATAGGCGAGCTCGCTCGCCGCGAACGCCGCGCCGAACACGATGGGCGCTGGCCAGCCGCGCACCGTCGCGCGCCCGTAGAGCCAGCCCATCAGCGCGAGCCGCCCGCCCTGGTACGCGCAGATGATCAGCGTGAAGAGCACGCACAGCGGCGTCGGGAAGCCGCTGAACGTCCGCAGCATGTTCACGAGCCAGTAGAACCCGCCGACGTTCATCGCCAGGCCCGTCAAGAACCCGAGCCACGTGGCGCGCCTCGGCGTCTGGCCCGCGAGCGAGACGTAGAGCGGGACGAGGCAGACGAACGTGAGCGGCCACACGTCGAAGCCGGCGAACGCGACGAAATAGAGGACGCCCGAGAGCAGCGCGCCGAGCTCCGCCAGGCGCCCGCGGACGAGCGGATCGCCCGGGCTCGTCGTCTCGGCCTCGGGGGCGCGCGGCTTCTTCTTCGCGGGCGGCTCGGCGTCCGCTGCGCGCGGCGCCTTCTGCGCGGAAGCGTCGGCCTTCGCGGACGCGCCCTTCGCGGCTTCGTTCTCGGCCTCGGCTGCCATGGTCGTCCCCTCGGACCCGCGCCCTATTCGGTGCGCTGGATGATGTGAAAGCCGAACGGTGTCTCGACGATGTCGGAGATTTGCCCGACCGCGAGCTTGAAGGCGGCCGCCTCGAACGCGCCGACCATCTGCCCGTGCCCGAAGCGGCCGAGCGAGCCGCCGCGTCCGCCCGCGCCGGGCTCGTCGGAGAACTCGATCGCGAGGCGCGCGAAGTCTTCCTTGTTGCGGGCGCGGCGGAGGACCTCCTGCGCCACGGAGAGCGCCTGCTCGCGCGACCGGACGACGGCCGCGGGCGCGCGCTCGGAGCCCATCCACTGGATGAGGACGTGCCGCGCGCCGATCTGCGCGGGGGCGCCCGGGTCGGTCTTGGCGCCCATCCCGGGCGGCGCGTCGTCGCCGGCGGCGGGCGGGGCCGCCGGGCCCGCCGCGGCGCCGCCCGGGGTCCCGAGCGTCGCCGTGTTGCCGGGCGTCGGGCTCATCGGCGTCGGCCGCGCGGCGGTGGGATCGCCGGTGCGCGGCTCGTTCGCCTGCTGCGCGACGTTGGCCGCGTCCGCGCTCCGCGTCCCGCCCGCGCTGCGCGTTCCGCCCGTGCTCGTCCCGCCCGTGCCCGGAGGAGGCGCGCCGCACGCGGCGAGCGCGGCGGCGGCGAGGAGCGCGAACGTTCGGTGGGCGAGGGAGGTCACGCGCCGGCTCACTTCTTCTTGACGACCTCGACGAGCTCGACCTCGAACACGAGCGTCGAGTTCGGCGGGATCTTCGGACCCGCGCCGCGGGCGCCGTAGCCGAGGTGCGGCGGGATCGTGAGCTTGCGCTTGCCGCCTTCCTTCATGCCGGCGACGCCGTCGTCCCAGCCCTTGATGACGCGGCCCTTGCCGAGGTCGAAGGTGAAGGGCTCGGTGCCGTGGTCCTTCGAGGCGTCGAACTTCTCGCCGTTGGCCAGCGTGCCGACGTAGTGCACCTTGATGGTGTCGCCGGCCTTCGCCTCGGCGCCCTTGCCGACCGCGAGGTCCTTGATCTCGAGCTTCGCGTTCGGATCCGGCGGCGGCTCCGCGGGCTTGGCGGGCGTGGGCGCCGGCTCCGCCGCGGGCTTGGCCTCGGCCGTGGCGGCGGCCGTCGTCGTCGTCTCGCCCTGCATGGGCTCGGGCTTCGGAGGCTCGGTGAGCTTCGAGCAGCCGGAGGCGGCGAGCGCCGAGACCGTGAAGGACGAGAGGAGGAGGACCGAGAAAAGCTTCGGGCGGGCCATGCGAGAGCCGGACCCTAGCTTTTCACGCTCGAAAAGCAAAGCCCCTGCCTCTCGGGAGGTTTGCCGTATCGCTATCGAATCGTTCACGTATCATCGGGGGCTGCCTTGGCGCGCGTGCTGCACATCGAGGACGACCCGCGGAACCGCCTGCTCGTCCGGAAGCTCCTGTCGGGTGACGGCCACGAGGTCATCGATGCGGCCGACGGCCTCGAGGGCGTGCGCCTCGCGATCGCCCAGCGTCCGGACATCGTCCTCGTCGACCTGAATATTCCCGGCCTCGACGGCTTCGAGGTCACGCTCCGCCTCCGGACCGAGGCGTCGCTCAACGGCGTGCCGATCGTCGCGATCACCGCCGAGGGCGATCGCGAGACGAGCTTCGCCGTCGGCTGCGACGGCTTCCTCCAGAAGCCCATCGACGCGCGGAGCTTCGCCAAGCAGGTGGCGAGCTACGTCGGCGGCCGGCGCGAGCGGATGATGTCGACGCCCGACGTGCAGGGCGAGCGCCTCCGCGTGCAGTCGGGCCGCATCGTCGCGCACCTCGAGGAGAAGGTCGCCGAGCTGTCGTCCGCCAACGAGCGCCTCCGCGAGATGGAGAAGCTCCGCACCGAGTTCTACCGCAACATCTCGCACGAGCTCGCGACGCCGCTCACGCCGATCGTCGGCTACCTCCGCATGCTCATGGACGAGGAGCTCGGGGAGACGAGCAAGGCGCAGCGCAAGGCGCTCCGCGCGATGGACGACTGCATCCGGCGCCTCCGATCGACGATGGACAACCTCATCGACGTGACCGGCCTCGAGACCGGAAAGATGCGGTTTTTCCACAAGGACTACGATTTCCTCGACACGGTCCGGCGCGCCATCGCCTGGCACGCGGACGCGTTCGCGGAGCGCAAGCTCACGATGCTCGAGGAGTTCCCGCGCGGGCCGCTGCCCGGCTACGGCGACAGCGACCGCCTCGGCCGGGCGATGAGCCAGCTGCTCGACAACGCCGCGAAGTTCACCCCGGAGGGCGGGATCGTCGGCGTCATGGTCCGCCCGCGCGAGGCCGCGTTCGAGCTCATCGTCGCCGACACCGGCGCCGGGATCCCGAAGGAGCGGCTCGACCGCATCTTCGACCCGTTCTACCAGGTCGACGGATCGGCCACGCGCTCGTTCGGCGGCACCGGCGTCGGCCTCGCGATCGCCCGTCGCGTCGCGCGCGGCCTCGGCGGCGACGTCCGCATCCTCACCGAGGGCGCCTCGGTCGAGGGCATGTTCCTCGGCGGCGCCGCGTTCAGCCTGACCGTGGCGAAGCGCGCGCCGACGGTCGTGGTCGACACGGCCGGCTGAGCGGGGCAAGTCCTCCGCGGAGGAGGCGCGAGGAGAAGGCGGAGGCCACGGAGAGAACCATGCGTGCGTACCTGGACTGGAACGCGACGACGCCGCCGCGCGCCGAGGTGCTCGACGCGATGCGCGAGGCCGCGGCCCGCGCGTGGGCAAACCCGTCGAGCGTCCACGGCGACGGTCGCGCCGCGCGCGCGGTCGTCGAGGACGCCCGCGCGGCGGTCGCGGAGCTCGTCGGGACCGATCCGCGCGACGTGGTGCTCACCTCGGGCGGGACGGAGGCGAACAACCTCGCGCTGCGGAGCGCGTTTCCGCGCGAGGGCGCGCCGGCGGCGCTCGTGACGAGCCGCCTCGAGCACCCGTCGGTGTCCCGTGTCGCCGAGGCGCTCGAGCGCGAGGGGCGCGCGCGCGTGCGCTGGCTCGAGGTCACGGCGGCCGGCGCGATCGACCTCGGCGATCTCGATCGCGCGCTCGAGGAGGGAGCGGCCCTCGTGACCGTGCAGGCGGTCAACCACGAGACCGGCGTGCTCGCGCCCGTGGCCGAGGTGATCGCCCGCGCGCACGCCGCGGGGGCGCGCGTCCACGTCGACGCGGTGCAGGGCTGGGGCAAGGTCGCGGTCCCGCCGGGCTGGGACACGGCGAGCGTCGCGCCGCACAAGATGCGCGGGCCGAAGGGGATCGGCGCGCTCGCGACGCGGCCGGGCGCGCGGATCGATCCTGTGCTCCTCGGCGGCGCGCAGGAGAAGGGGCTCCGTCCGGGGACCGTCGACGCGGCGCTCGCGGCCGGCTTCGGCGTGGCGGCGCGGATCGCCGCGCGCTCGGCCGAGCGCTGGGCGGCCCTCGCGGACCTGCGCGATCGGATCGAGCGCGAGCTCCTCGCGATCGAAGCGCCGCGCGGCCACGCGCGCGTCGCCGGCGACGCGACCCGGCGAGCGCCCCACGTCTCGAACCTGCTCTGGCCGGGGTGGATCGGCGCGGAGCTCGTCGCCGCGCTCGATCTCGAGGGCGTCAGCGTCTCGAGCGGCGCCGCGTGCAGCGCCGGGACCGTCGAGCCGTCGCCGGTCCTGTTCGCGATGCTCGGCGCCGCCGACGCGGCGCGCGGCGTCCGCGTCTCGATCGGCGACGCGACGACCGAGGACGACGCGTCGCGCGCGGTGCGCGCCTTTCGGGCGGTGCTGGGGCGCTGACGGGAGGCGGCGTACGACACGCGCGCCCGCGGGGGCATGAACGCGCGGAGACGGCGTATGGCGTTTGTCGACGACGGCGAGGATCGTTGCATCGAGCGGTCGCGCGCGGTCGTCCAAGCTCGAGATGACGCGCGGGAGCGAGCGGGAGACGGGGACGCGGAGAGGTGAGAAGGAGCGGAGCGCCGCGCTGCGCGCCGCGGCGTGCGCGCTCGTCGCGCTCGCGTCCGGCGCGGCGTGCGCCAAACCGTACGCGCCGATCGAGCTCCCGCCGCCGCCCGAGCCCCACGTCGGCGGGCGCACGTCACTCGCGCCGGGCGAGGACGCTGCGCCCGCGTCACGTCGAACGCGCCGCCGGGCGCGCGTCGCCGTGGGACGCCGGCCGGATCGGCCGCGCGTGGTGGATCGCCGGTCAGCTGGCGAGCGCGGCGCGGTGACCGCCGGGCAACGCCCGGCGCGTCGCCGTCGGGTGCCGTCGAGCTCGCGGTCTCCTCGTCGCACGCGTGCGTCCGCACGACGGACGGTGAGGTCTGGTGCTGGGGCCGCGGCGACGCCGGCGAGCTCGGCGACGGTCGTCGCGGCTACGCGCCGATACCGAAGCGCGTCGTCTTGCCGAAGCGCGCGGTCCGCCTCGACCGCGACTCGGCGCGATGCGCCGTCCTCGAGGACGCGACGGTCGCGTGCTGGGGAGGATGGACCAAGGCGCACGGAGACCGCGCCGCCGTCCCGGTGCAGGTCGTCGCGGGCGTCTCCGACGTCGTCTTCGTGAGCAGCGAGGGCGCGCGGAGGATCTTCATCCGCCGCGACGGCTCGACGCTCTTCACCGACGCGAGCGCGCGCGCGCCCGTCGTCGCGCCCGCGCTCGCCGGCGCCGTCGAGATCGTCCAATCGTGGAAGGAGGGCTGCGCGCGCTTCGGCGACGGCAGCGTCAAGTGCTGGAGCTCCGCGCCGCCGCGGCCGCCATCTCCCGCGCGCCCGGGCGCGGCGCCTCCGGCTCCGAGCGCGCCGGCGCTTCCCCCGCTCGTCCCGCGGATCCCCGCGAACGCCGTCGGGCTCGCGGCGTCGTGCGCGGTGATGGCCGACCGGACCGCGCGGTGCTGGGGGGACAACGAGTCCGGCATCCTCGGCGACGGGACGTCGATCGACCGCAAGGAGCCCGTGCGCGTGCTCGGGCTCGCCGACGCCGCGCAGGTCTCGCGCGGAGGCCACACGGCGTGCGCGACGTCGACCGACGGCCGCGTGCGTTGCTGGGGCGACGCCTCCGAGTACCCGCTGATCCCCGGTCACCCCCGCCGGCTCCACGCGACGCCGGCCCCGGCGCCGCTCGAGGGGATCGCCGAGGTCGCCGTCGGGATCTCGCACGCGTGCGCGCGCTCGGTCGACGGACGCGTGGCGTGCTGGGGGCGAAACCAGTTCGCGGAGATCGGCGACGGCGCGCGCGCGCTCGAGCGGCCCACGCCGTCGTTCGTCGTCGGCTTCGGTCGCTCCGCGCCGGCGCCCGAGCCCGCCGCGGGACCGCCCGCGCCCTTCGCTCCGGCGCCGCCGGGCGTCGTCGCGACCGACATCGCCGCGGGCGGCGACACCACGTGCGCGCGGCTCTCCGACGGCTCGGCGCGCTGCTGGGGGAAGAACGACAGCGGTCAGCTCGGCGACGGCACGCGCGCGGACCAGCCCCGGCCCGTTCGCGTCCCGTACCTGCCGGCGGTCGCGAGCGTGCGACCCGGCGGCCATCACACGTGCGCGATCGGCGCCGGCGCGGACGCGGGAGCCGTCTTCTGCTGGGGCTTCGGCGGGTTGGGGCAGGCCGTCGACGCTCCGCTCCGCGTGCCCGCGCGCGTCGCCGGGCTCGGCGGCGTCGTGCAGATCGCCGTCGGGGAGATCACCTGCGCGCTCGGCGGCGACGGGAGCGTCAAGTGCTGGGGCGACTACGACGCCGGGTTCGGCGATCCGGGCCCGACGGGCAGCCTCACGCCGACCGCGGTCGCCGGCGCCGGCGGGCTCGTGGAGATCGCCGCGGGCGGCAGCGGCGCGTGCGGCCGGACCGCGGGCGGCGACGTCCGCTGCTTCGGCTGGGGCCCCCTCCGCGCGCTGTCCGGGGGCCGCACGCCCAAGCGGCGGGCGATGCCCGCGCCCGGGATCGCGCGCGCGAAGGCGATCGCGGTCGGGAGCGGCGTCGCGTGCGCGGTCGTCGACGCCGGCGCGGTCCGCTGCTGGGGATCCGGCGAGGTCGCCGACGTCGATCGCGTGCGCACCCGCGACGACGCGTACGACGTCTGGGTGCCCGTACGCGCGAAGGGCTACGACCGCTCGCTCGATCTCGCCCTCGGGCAGGACGGCTCCTGCGCGCGCTCCGAGTCGCGCGAGCTCGCGTGCTGGCGCGACGGGACGCTCGCGCGTCCGGGCCTCCGCGACGTGGTTAAGGTCGCCCACGGCGCCGCCCACGCCTGCGCGCTCCTGGCGAACGGACAGGTCCATTGCTGGGGGAGCAACGACTCCGGCCAGCTCGGAGACGGCACGACGACCGCGCGATCCACGCCGGTCCGCGTCGTGTTCTGACGCGTCGCCCGCGGCTCGGGCGCGCGACGCGTCGCCGTCGCGACCGCCCCTCAGCGCGCCGCGGTGTTGCGGTCGGGTGCGCTCGACACCGTGATCGGCAGCCAGAACGCCTTGATCTTCGCGGTCTGGCCGTCGCGATCGTAGCCGGCGAGCCCGAAGAGCACGTTCCACCAGTAGCCCGCCGGGTGCTGCCCGTACGAGAAGAGCGGCAGGAGGTGGAACTGCCAGTCCTTGCCGCCGGACACGCGGCGCTCGCGGTAGAGGGTGTTCGCGGCCACCTGGGTGACGGTGCCGTCGACGGTGTCCGCGAAGCGCCAGTAGAACGGGAAGCCGATCGTCGTGCGGCCCTTCTGGCTCGCGAAGTCCCAGAAGAACGGGGCGAGCACCGTGTGCGACGACGTCTTGTCGCGGCCGATGTAGACGATGGGGTGGATGTCCGTCTCCCATCCCTCGACGTCGCGCGTGTACATGATGTTGGGGAAGGCCCAGTACGTGCGCGAGACGTTGTAGCTCTCGAAGCGGCCGAACAGCGGGGTGAGCAGCGCGCGGCCCTTCGGGCTCGACGACCCGTAGTAGAACGGGAAGATGCCGAGCGCGCTGTAGCCGACGTCGATGTCCGTGTTCCGGTAGTAGACGGGCAGGATCGGCCCGGCCATCGTCAACGAGGTCGCGTTGTTCCGCGTCGTCGCGCGCGAGAAGAACGGCGTGATCATCGTGTCCGCCGTCGGCGTCACGCGCCGGAGGTAGCCGGGGACGACGAGGAGGTTCTTCTCCGGGCTCGTGCCGTAGTGGAAGAAGGGGAAGAGCGTGACGTGCGACTCGCGCACGCCGCCCGACTCGGGCTTGCCCTTGATCGAGAAGAAGAGCGGCGCGACGTCGAAGATCGAGCGCTTGGCGTTCGACTCCGAGATGACCGGGCCGATGACGGTGAGCTTGCTCTCGTCGAGCTCGCGCTCGCGGTGGAAGTAGAGCGCGGGCGGGATGAGCGTGTACGTCTTGCGCGCGCCGTCGAGGTCGCCGTTGTCGCCGTGGAAGACGAACGGCGCGACGCCCCAGTCGACGTCGCGCAGGGTGCGGTCGCGGAAGTACGGCCCGACGAGCGTGAAGGCGCTCTTCTCGCCCCAGTGCGACGTGGTGAGCAGCGCCGGCGAGTGGAAGTAGCCGCCGTCCTTGCGCTTGCCCTGGAAGAAGAGCGGCGCGAGCCAGTTGTCGTGCTCGGAGGGCGCCTCGCGGTGGGCGAGGGGACCGAGGACGAGCACGTGGTTCTGCCGGTCGCGCACGCGCCAGAAGGCGGGGAAGACGATGTCGGCGTCGACGTTCGGCGAGCGGCGCTGGTAGTAGAGGAGGCCCGTGAGCGACTCGCGGTCGGTCTTCGGCGTGGCGGCGCCGGTCTCCGGATCGAGACCGCGCGTGTGCTCGAGGTAGAGCGGCGGGATCAGCCGGAGCCGGTAGTCGCCGCGGCGCTCCTCGTAGAGCGGGAAGTAGCTCCGGTGCAGCTTGCCCTCGGCGCCCGGCGGATCGCCGTCGTAGTCCGTGCCGATCGTCTCCTTGACCGCGTCCGGGATCGCCAGCGGATCTTGCGGCGTCTGCACGGTCGGCTCGCCGCCGGGCCGCGCGGAGGGCGAGGCGCCCTGCTGATCGTCGTCGTCGCCGGCCCCGCGCTGCGGGCCGACGGACTTGTTGCGCGTCGGGCGCGACTGGGTGGGGCCGCCGCCCTGACCGCCGCCGCCGCCACCGCCGCCCATGCTGCCCGGCATCTGCGCGGACGCCGCGGTCGGGACCGCGATCCCGAGCAGCGCGAGCGCGAGACCGGCGGCGCGCGAGCGCCTCACGTGGCGCCTTCTTTCGGCGCCGCGGCCTCGGGGACCGGCGACGCGACGACGGCCGCGACGCGCGCGACGACGTCAGCGCGGGCGACCGCCTCCTGGACGTGCCCCGCGAGGTCCTTCATCTCCACGACGCCTTGGTTGACCTCGCGGTCGCCGAGGATCAAACAAACGCGCGCGCCGAGGGCGTTCGCGCGCCGGAGCTGCGCCTTCATCGAGGCCTTGCGGGTGTCGACCTCACAGCGGAGCCCCGCGCGCCGCACGTCGCGGGCGAGCACGAGCCCGGCCGCCTGCGTGCCCTCGCCGACCGGCGCGACGAACACGTCGACGACGCTCTTGGCCGCGTCGATGTCGCTCGCGATGAGCAGGCGCTCGAGCCCGGCGGCGAAGCCGATCGCCGGGACCTCCGGGCCGCCGAGGTCCTTGACCATCCCGTCGTAGCGGCCGCCGCCGAGCAGCGTGCTGCCGGCGCCGAGCTTGTCGTACGCGCCTTTGATCTCGAAGAGCGTGCGCGTGTAGTAGTCGAGCCCGCGTACGAGCTTCGGATCGACCGTGTACGGAGTGCCGAGCGCGTCGAGGTTCCGCCGCAGCTCGTCCCAGTGGACGCGGTCGGCGTCGCTCAGGAACTCGAGGATCGTCGGCGCGCTCGCGACCGCCTCGGCGTCGGCCGGGTGCTTCGAGTCGAGGATGCGGAGCGGGTTCGTCGCGAGTCGGCGCTGCGAGTCGGCCGAGAGCTTGTCCTTCATCGGCGTGAGCGCCGCGACGAGGGCGTCCTTGTAGCGGGCGCGCGTGTCGCCGCTGCCGATCGAGTTGATGAAGACGTCCGGCGCGGCGACGCCGATCTCGCGGAGGAAACCGGCGAGCGCGTCGATCATCTCGGCGTCGCAGCCGGGGCCCGGATCGCCGATGCACTCGGCGCCGAGCTGGTAAAACTGCCGGTAGCGCCCGCGCTGGGGCCGCTCGGCGCGGAACATCGGCCCGAGGTAATACCAGCGTGTGACCGGCTCCTGGTTGTGGACGCCGTGCTCGACGTACGCGCGGATCGCGCCGGCGGTGCCCTCCGGACGGAGGGTCAGCGGCTCGTCGTGACGGGTGAAGGAGTACATCTCCTTCTCGACGACGTCCGTCGCCTCGCCGATCGCCCGGACGAACAGCGGCGTCGGCTCGACGTACGGCGTACGGACCTCGCGGTAGCCGTGGCGCTGCATGGCGCGCGCGAAGGCACCCTCGACGGCGTGCCATCGGGCGATCTCCGCCGGCAGGATGTCGTTCATCCCCTTGACGGCTTTGACGAGTGGCGTGCTCGAGCCCACGGCGGGACCGCTTATCGCCGCTGCGCTCCGAGGGGTCAAGAACTGCTTGTGTTCACTGCATTTCGCCCCCAGGGTGGCCCGGGCGCGAGCGGACCGGCATCGGCGGCCCCGGCGTCTGCCGCCGCGGCACGCCCAAGCCCGTTGGCAGGAGGACCCGGCGCAGCTACAAGCCTCCCGGCGTGGGGCAGGACTTCTCAGGCAACCCCAAGAAGCGGCCGCGGAAGGCCGTGTGCGCGCTCGATCTCGGCGCGGTCCGCGTCGGCGTCGCCGTGACGGACGAGCTCGGCATGATGGCGCACCCCCGCGGCGCGCTCGCCGCCAAGCCGCGGCCGGCGCTGCTCGAGGCGCTCCGGGCCCTGGTGGAGGAGGAGAGCATCGGCCGGATCGTCGTCGGGTTCCCGCTCGACATGCGCGGGACCGAGGGTGAGGCCGCGCGCCGCGCGCGCGACACCGCCCAGGCGATCGCCGACGCGACCTCGTGCGAGGTCGAGCTGTTCGACGAGCGCCTCACGACCGTCCAGGCGCAGCGCGCGCTCACCGACAGCGGCGTGACGGGGAAGAAGGCGCGGGCCCGGATCGACGAGGCCTCCGCGGTCACGATCCTCCAGGCGTGGCTCGACGCGCGCGCGGAGCGGCGGGCCGCGCGCCTCCGCGCGCCGTCGTCGGGCGCGCCGGCGAAGCGGCGAGGGCCGCCGCGATGAGCCGCTCGTCGAGCTCCGGCACCGCGGCGAAGAAGGCGTCCGCGTCGCGATCTGCGAAGGCGGAGGCACGCTCCCCGAGGACGGAGGCGCGGACGACGCCCAAGGCCGACGACGCCCCCGCGAGCGCGCGCCTCGAGGGCCCGCGATCGAGCAAGGGCGAGCGGCGCGTCCGCACGCGGCGCGTCCGGCGGAGCCCCGAGGGCGGGGGGCGCACGCTCGCGTGGATCGTCGTCCTCGCGCTCGGCGCGCTGGTCGCGGCGCTCGCGACGTACGTGCTCGTCGTGTTCCCGTCGAGCGCGGGGCCGGGGACCGGCAAGGACGTCGAGCTCGCCGTCGATCGCGACGACGACGCGCCGGCGATCGTCGCCAAGCTCGATCGCGCGGGCCTCCTCCGCTCGCCGCAGACGTTCGCGCTCTACGCGCGCCTCGTCGGTCTCCGCGCGACGCCCGGCGTGCACCTCCTCACCGACGACGCGAGCCCCCACGAGCTCGTGCGGCGCCTCGAGCGGGAGGGCCACGCGACGCGCGCCAAGGTGACGATCCCCGAGGGATGGAACCGCTTCGACATCGCGAAGCGCCTCCAGACGCTCCACGTGGCGTGGGCCCAGGCGTTCCTCGACGCCACCGCGAACACGGATCTGCTCCGCGAGATCGGCGTCGACGGCGACAGCGCCGAGGGCTTCCTCTTCCCCGCGACCTACGATCTCCCGCTCGACAGCGATCCGAAGGACGTCGTCCGGCGCCTGGTCTCGGAGTTCGATCGCCGGTTCATTCAGCTCGAGCAGAACCACCGTCTCGGGCGCGCCCAGCTCGAGGGCACGCTCGGCTGGGGCCGCCGCGAGATCGTGACGCTGGCTTCGATGGTCGAGAAGGAGGCCGCGGTCGACGAGGAGCGCGCCCTCATCGCGAGCGTCTTTCTGAACCGCCTCCGCGACCCGGCGTTCAAGCGCAAGGTCCTGCAGTGCGACCCGACGTCGGCCTACGGGTGCATCGCGCTGCGCGATCGCGTCCCGGCCTGCGCGGGCTTCGCGGGCAAGCCGACCCACGCGATCAACGTCGATCCGCTCAACACGTACTCGACGTACGTGCACGAGGGGCTCCCTCCCGGGCCGATCGGCAACCCCGGCACGAAGTCGCTCCAGGCGGTGCTGGCGCCGGCGAGCACGAAGTACCTCTACTTCGTGGTCCGCGGAGACCGCCGCCACGCCTTCAGCGAGACGCTCGAGGAGCACAACACCGCGGTGAAGGACTTCCGCGAGCGGACCTCGCGCGATCACTGAGCGCGGAGCGGGTGCTTGGGCTACCGATCGCGCCTGTTCGCGGACGCTCGCGGGAGGGCGGTACGACCAGCGAGGCGGGGGCAAGACGGCTCCGGCAACGGCGGAAGTCGCGTGGGCGAGCGCGGCGCTCGAAACGAGCTTTGGGGGGGGCGTTCCCCGCAAGCCCACGCAGGAGGACGCGGCGGGCCGGGAGCTCGACCGCGGCTGGATCCCCGGGCGTTTGGCTCACGCGGTAGGATCGGCGGAGGATGGTCGAGAGGAGGAGCGGAGCGCCGATCGGTCGGGACGACGAGCTCCACCTGGCGCGTCGTCTGCTCGAGGACGGGGCGCGCCTGATCACGGTCGTGGGCGCGCCGGGCGTCGGCAAGACCCGGGTCTTGCGTCACGTCGCGCGCGACCTCGCAGACGAGGGCGCCGACGTCTGCGTCGTCGCGCTCCGGGACCTCGCCGCGTCGGGCGTCCTCGGCGGCGTGCTCCGCGCCCTCGGCGGGGCGGCGCGCGTGTCGTCGCGCGCGTCCGCGATCGCGCGCGCGGCCGAGCGCATGGAACGGCGGGGCACCGTGCTCGTCCTCGACGAGGCCGAGCACGTACGCGACGAGGTCGCCGAGCTGGTGACGGCGTGGCTCGACGGGATGACCCGCGTGCGCGTGCTCGCGAGCTCGCGCGAGCGGCTCGACGTCGTGTTCGAGCACGTCGTGCGCCTCGAGCCGCTCGCGCCGGCGTTCGCCGCCGCGCTGCTCCGCGACGCGCTCGGGCGCGCCGCGGCTCGTTGGAAGGTGAGCGACGACGACGCGCGCCGGCTCGTCTCCCGCGTCGACGGTCTGCCGCTCGGCGTGGAGCTCCTCGCCTCACGCGTCGCCGCGCTCGGCCCGCACAGCGTCCTGGCGAGCCGAGCTCTACCGCGCCTACGCGCGTTTCCTCGCGCTTCGCGGTCGGTTCGCAGGCGCGATCGCCTACGGCCTGCGCGCGCGGGCCTTGGCGGAGGAGGGCGGCGACCACCACGTCGCTGCGTGGGTGGCGTCGTTCGAGTGCTTCGCGCGAAGGCCGCTCGGCGACCTCGACGGCGCCGCGCAGGCCGGGCTGAGGGCGCTCGCGTACGCCCATGAAGCGCGTGACCTTCGACTCGAGTCGATGGCGGAGCAGGCGCTCGGGCTCGTCGACCACGCCCGGCGCGATCACGAGGCGGCGCTCGGACGATTCCTCCGCTCGCTCGCGGCGGCGCGACAGGTCGACGACGAGCGCGCCGCCGGCATCGCGCTCGCCAACCGTGCGCTCACGCTGATCGCCATCGGCGATCTCGACGCCGCGCATGAGGCCTACGAAGCCGCCCGCGCGAGCTTCGTCGCCGCGGGCGATCGCTACCACGTCGCGCGCATCCTGCCGCTCGAAGTGGCGCTCGCGCGCGCCTCGGGCGATCTCGACGCCGCGGAGGCGCGCTACGCCGGCGCGCTCGAGGCGGTGCGCGATCAGGACGACCTCGCCGGTGAGGTGGAGTTGCTGCTCGAGGGCGCGCGGATCGCCGCGGTCCGTCGGTCGCGCGCGCGCGCCGAGGCGCGCCTCGCCGAAGCGAAGCTCGTCGCGCGCGGCCTGGAGGACACCTTCCTCGCCGCGGAGCTCGAGGACGTCAGCCGCGAGGTCGCGCGCGCCGAGCGAGGCGAGCTCACGCTGAGGCTCGACGCGGAGGCGCGCGCGATCGAGCTCGTGGGGGGCGCCGCAGGCCGCGCGAAGATCGATCTCTCGCGCCGCGCCGCCCTCCGCAGGATCGTCCTGGCGCTCGCCGATCGTCACGCTCACGGTCGAGGCGGGCTCGCGCCGGAGGAGGTGCGCGAGGCCGGATGGCCCGGGGAGCGGATGCGTCCCGAGTCGGCTTCGGCGCGTGTCTACATGGCGATCCGCCGCCTCCGCGCGCTCGGGCTCGAGGAGGCGATCGTCACCACCGACGACGGCTACGCCCTGTCCGCGCTCGTCCGGATCGTCCCATGACGAAGTGTTAGACCTCGGGCTCCTGATCGAGCGCACGCGCCGCGACGGCCAGCCCGTGTTCGTCTACGGCGTCTCGTACGGGACGTACTGGGCGAACCGCTACCTCCAGCTCTTTCCGGGGCAGGCCAACGGCGTCGTGCTGGACTCGATCGCGGCGCCGGGGACGAGCCTCGCCCGCCAGGACGAGGACGCGAACGAGGCCGCTCGCGATCTCCTCGCGCTCTGCGCGAAGGACGCCGGCTGCGCCGGCAAGCTCGGCGAAGACCCGTGGGCGAAGGCGCTCGCCCTCGTGACGAAGCTCGGCTCCGGCCATTGCCCCGAGGCCACGCCTCCTCCCGGCTTCACGATGCACGAGGCGGTGCGCCTCGCGTTCGGGACGATGCTCATGCAGCCGCACCTCCGCGGCTACATCCCGGCGGCGATCCATCGGCTCGATCGATGTGCCGCGAACGACGTCGTCGCGCTGCGGACGTTCTTCGGGGCGCTCTATGGTGGTGGCGGCGGTGGCGGCGGCGGCGAGATGCTGAAGAGCTGGGGCTTCGTCCTCTCGTACAACATCGTCTTCTCGGAGATGTGGGAGACCCCCCCACCATCGAGGGAGGCGCTCTCGGCCATCCGCGAGGGCGCGGTCGCCTCGCGCGAGATCACCGCCGGCTTGCCCGAGCTGTTCGCGATGTGGCCGCGGTACGTCGAGCCGCGCGCGGGTTCGCTCGCGGTCACCGACACGCCGATGCTCATGCTCGCGGGCGGGCTCGATCCCGCCACGTTGCTCCGCAAGCAGACGCCGGCGCGCGATCACTTCCGCGGACCGCACCAACACTTCATCGAGATCCCGTCGGCGACGCACACGGTCATCGCCTCGTCCACGACGAGCCAGAACCGGAGCTGCGGGACGACGATCATGATGAGCTTCCTCGAGGACCCGACCGGTACGCCGGACACGAGCTGCCTCGCTGACGTCGTGCCGCTCGACTTCGCCGGCGACGCGGCCACGACCAACGCGCTCTTCGGGACCAGCGATCCCTGGGACTGAGGACGGTGCGCCGGCGGCCGCCGACGCGGAAGCGCGGACTCATCCTGCGCTCCCCGGGGTCGAATCGAGCCGCTAGACTCTGCCGGGGCCGGCTGTCCTGTCGCGCGTCGCGCTGCGGATATCGGAGCCCCGCCATGACTTTCCGCATCCTGTCCCTCAACACCGGCGGCGGCCGCGTGCACCGGCCGCTGGTGGACTATCTGGCCGGCTGCGGAGCCGACCTCCTGTGCCTGCAGGAGATGGTGCACACGCCGGTGGCGCGGAGCGACTGGCTCACCTACCGCGGCCACGGGCCGGAGCTGCAGCAGCGGGCGAACCTGCACCGCGAGGTGGCCGCGCTGCTGCCGCGCCATCAGGCCCGGTTCGCGCCGGCGGCTCGCGGACCGCTGCATGACGGCGATGCCGTCGCGTGGTCGCAGTTCGGCCTGTCGACCCTGCTCGACGACCGGCACGCGGTGCTGGCGGAGGCGATCGACTTCGTCCACGGCGCCTTCTCCGCCGACGGTTGGGGCGAGCATCCGCGCGCGCGCAACGCGCATGTGCTGCGGCTGCGGCGTGACGACAGCGGTGCCGCGCTGACGGTCTGCCAGCTGCACGGCCTGCGCGAGGAAGCGGGGAAGGGCGACACGCCGGCCCGCATCGCGCAGGCGCATGCGCTCGTAGCGCTGATCCGGCGGGTGTGGCGCGAGAGCGAGCCGCTCGTCGTCTGCGGCGATCTCAACGTCCTGCCCGACGGCGCGACCTTCTCGATCCTCGGCGAGCTCGGTCTGGTCGATCTCGTGACGACGCGCGGCTTCACCGACACGCGCACTTCGCTCTACGCCAGGCCCGGCCGCCACGCCGACTACATGCTGGCGACGCCGGACGTGGCGGTCTCGGCGTTCGAGGTGGTGACCGAGCCGGAGGTGTCGGACCATCGGGCGCTCCTGCTCGACGTCGGTTGAGCGGAGGCCCCGCGCTTCACCGCCGCGAGCGGACCTCGCGCGATCACTCGAGCGTTCGCGCGGGGGCGCGGCGTCATTCAAATGCCTATTGGGTGTGTCGAATGCGCCGCGCACGATCACGTCTCACGAACTCGGGAGCTCGATGAACGAGCGCCCTTCGAGGCCACCATGAAGACAGCTCCCCGCACAGCACTGTTCCTCGTCCCTCTCGTCTGCGGGGCAGGGCTCCTCGGCTCCCACGCCGACGCTCAGCCTCTTCGAAGGCCGCCTGTCAACAAGGGAGCCGTCGTGCAGAGCCAGGTGGGGCTTCGAACGAACATCGCGAACTTGAGCACGGACGTGACGAGTGGGGGGACGGCGAACGTCGCCACGAACGGATCGCTGGCGGGCGTACCGATCCTCAACGGATTCCACTTCCGCTTCAGCAACGGCGACCACGAGTTCCAGCGGCTCTCGCTCCGGCCGACCTCCGATCAAGCTGCGAACGTCGCGTTCCGTGACCGCAAGGCAGATGACCGGTACAAGGCCCAAGCGACGTGGATCACGTTGAACGGCGGCGGCGTCAAAGGCGAGGTGGCGTCGAGATCGCCGTTTGCGGCGCAGTCGGGGCCCAACGCCAGCTCGACCCAAGGTAGCTACTTCGTTCCGCTTCCGACGACTCGGCCTCCGAACCACCGCCTGGTCTTGTCGGGCTTCGAGTTCCGCTTTCCGGACGGCAAGGATTTCGGCATTCGCATGATCGGGCTGTGGCTCGACGAGGCCACCAACTCCGCCCGCGTGACGTTCACGGACAGCAAGATCAGTCCGCTGCTCGGAGACGGCGGACCGGCCATGACCGATGCGAAGAAGGGGCCGATCCTTCCGTCGACGGATCTCGACGCCTGCTCCAACAAGATCGCCTCGGACAAGGGCGGCTCGCTGTTCTCGAAGGACGGGTACACGAGCCACGACGCGCAGTCGTGCGTCCGCATCCAGTACGCGTGGATCCCGGACGCCGCCGTCGCAGGCCAGCAGGCCTTCTCCGGGACGCAGCGTATGCCCGACTCCGGCGCACAGTTTCCCGCGCGCGCGGGGCTCCAGGGCTTCGAGTTCCGCTACGACAGCGGGGCCGAGCACAACCTGCTCACGATCGGTGTCATGCCGCCGCTGCCTGGCGCCGCGACCCGTACGGTCTCGGGCGTTCCGGCAAACGAGCTCATTCAGTTTCAGGACAAGAACCGTGACGACGCCATCAAGTGGGCGGCAAAGATGCTCATCATCCGGTGATGGGGGGCCGCCGAACGTCGAGGCCGCGGCGTCGTTCGGTGAGCGAGCCGTAGCCGGCAAGCTGGCGACGCCGGACGTGGCGGTCTCGGCGTTCGAGGTGGTGACCGAGCCGGAGGTGTCGGACCATCGGGCGCTGCTGCTCGAGGTCGGTTGAGCGGAGGCACCGCGCTGCATCACCGCGAGCGGACCGCGCACGAGCGCTGAGGGCGGCGCGGCGCTCGCGCGCGGCCGCGGAGCCGTTTCGCCGGCCCGGCGGCCGTCGAAATGGAGTAAGCACAGCGGGATGACCCACGTGCTCGCAGGAGACATCGGGGGAACGCGCGCGCGCTTCGCCGTGTTCGACGTCTCGAAGGCCCCGCGCCTCGTCCACCAGGATGCGCTCGAGAGCCGCTCCTTCAAGTCCTTCGAACGCGCGCTCGAGGCGTTCCTGGCGGACGTGCCCAAGTCCGCCGGCAAGGTCCGCATCGCGGCCGCGAGCTTCGGCATCGCCGGTCCCGTCGTCGACCAGCGCGTGAGGACGACGAACCTCCCGTGGAAGATCGACGCGCGGTCGGTCGCGCGCGCGTTCTCGGTGCCGTCGGTGACCCTGCTGAACGATCTCGTCGCGGTGGGCCTCGGCGCCATCGCGTCGCCCGCGAGCCAGCTCGCCGTCCTCCACCGCGGCCGCCCGAAGAAGGAGGGCGGCAACCTCGCGGTCATCGCGGCGGGGACGGGCCTCGGGGAGGCGGCGTTCATCTGGGACGGCGCCGAGCACATCGCGTGCGCCACCGAGGGCTCGCACGTCGACTTCGCCCCGCGGAACGAGGTCGAGGACGCGCTGCTCCTCTCGCTCCGCAAGGAGCACGGGCGCGTGAGCTACGAGCGCATCGCTTCCGGATCGACGCTCTCGCGGGTCTACGACTTCTTCGCGCGCGAGCGGCGCGTGAAGGAGACGAAGGCCGCCGCCGCGTTCCTCGCGGCCGCCGACGATCCGAACGCCGCCGTCGTCGACCTCGCCGAGAGCGGGCGGAGCGAGGCCGCGATGCGCGCGGTCGATCTCTGGGCGAGCGTCTACGGCTCGGAGGCGGGGAACCTCGCGCTCAAGTGCCTCGCCACCGCGGGCGTCTACGTCTGCGGCGGCGTCTCGGCGCGGCTCGCGAAGATCCTCGCCAAGGGCCTGCCGGGCCGGAAGAAGAAGGGACCGAGCCCGTTCGTCGAGGCCTTCCTCGACAAGGGGCGCATGCGCCCGCTGCTCGAGGCGATCCCGGTCGCCGTGTGCCTCGAGCCGCAAGCGGGGCTCCTCGGCGCGGTGACGCACGCCGCGAGCAACGCCGCGGCCGCGGCGCCGTCCGGTCGCCGGACGAAGCGCTGAGCGTGGCGGCGCGCCATGTCCGTCCGAGCGGGCTGCGCGTGGCGGCGCGCCATGTCCGTCCGAGCGGGCTGCGCGTGGCGCGCCATGTCCGTCCGGGCGGGCGTGAAGCGAGCTTCACGGTGCCCGTCGCTCGCCTGGCGCGCTCCACCCGCGGCGCCGTCGCGCCGTCCGCGGAGGCGCAGCGAGGGACGCACGCTCAGCGCCGCGAGTCACCGGCCGGCTCGCGCGCGGCGCGAGAGGCACGGCGATTGCTCGACGTCCGGCCTCGCATGCCCCTTCGCTTCGCTTCCTTCGTCGCCTTCCTCCTCTTGCTCGCGTCCACCGGTTGCTCGACGACGCTCTCGACGCTGCAGCCCGCCGAGCCGATGCGGCCCGGGCACGTCCAGGCGCAGGCCGCGCTCAACGTCAACGTCCCGGCGTCGCGGATCATCGACGCCGTCGACGTCGTCGGGACGCTCGGCGATCGCTACGCGTCGGACCCGAGCTACCGCCCGTCCGCCGAGGAGCAGCGCCGCGCGCTCGCGGCGGGCGTCGGCCTCGGCCTGAGCTCACCCGGCGTCAACCCCGACTTCATGCTGCGGATGGGCGTCGTGAAGAACCTCGACGTCGGCCTCCGCTGGTCCGGCCTCGCGGCGCACGCCGACGGCAAGTACCGCTTCCTGGCGACGCGCGAGCCGTCGGAGGAAGAAGAGAAGGCCGAGTCCGGGAAGATCGGCAACGGACCGGATCGGGGCTTCCAGGGCGCCGTGTCGATCGGCGTGTCGAAGGCGCTCTACAACGGCTTCGTCTTCGACGCGCTCGACTTCCTCGAGGTCGGCGACTACTCGCGCTGGAACGTCGAGGTGCCGGTCATCTTCGGCTCGCGCCTCGCCGACTTCGGGCACGTCTGGTTCGGCCCGAAGTACGTCTTTTCGACCTACTCCGTCGACGCCTCGCTGAAGAACGTCGGCGTCGTCCCCGACACGAGCGGGACGATCCACCACCTCGGCGCGTTCGCCGGCGCCGGCGTCGGCTACAAGGTCGTCTTCGTCTTCCTCGAGCTCAGCGTGATGAAGATGTTCGCCGAGCCGGAGGTCTTCGGTCAGCGGACGGACCTCGGCGGCATCATCGTGGTGCCGGCCGGCGGGCTCATGCTGCGGCTCTGATTCGCGTCGCGCGCGGCCTGGCCGTAGACGTCCGGGGCTGCCGTGGTAGCGTGCGCGCCCCGGCTGCCCTCACGCCACGAGGGAGCGCGGCCTCAGCGCCCCGGCCGGAACGGAGGAGACGAAGACAATGGCGCGCGAATATTCCCCGAAGCAGGTCGAGCTCGCGGTGAACACGATCAAGACCCTCTCGATCGACGGGGTCGAGAAGGCGAACAGTGGTCATCCGGGGACGCCGATGGGGCTCGCGAACATCGCCTTCGAGCTGATGACGCGCTACCTCCGCTACGATCCGAAGGATCCGGGCTGGCTCGGGCGCGACCGCTTCGTCCTCTCGGCGGGCCACGCGTCGATGCTCGTCTACTCGATGCTCCACCTCGCGGGGTACGACCTCCCGATGTCCGAGCTCCAGAGCTTCCGCCAGTGGGGGAGCAAGACGCCCGGGCACCCCGAGCACACCCACACGCCGGGCGTCGAGACGACGACCGGACCGCTCGGGCAGGGCGTCGGCAACGCCATCGGCTTCGCCCTCGCCGCCAAGCTCAAGGCCGCGCGCTTCGGCGGCGCGTTCGACGCGATCCGCACCTTCGCGATCTGCTCCGACGGCGACGTCATGGAGGGCGTGAGCGCCGAGGCGTCGAGCTTCGCCGGCCACGTCGGGCTCTCGAACCTCGTCGTCATCTACGACGACAACCACATCACCATCGAGGGCGAGACGAACCTCGCGTTCAGCGAGGACGTCGGCAAGCGCTACGAGGCCTACGGCTGGTTCGTCCAGCACGTCGACGGCCACGACCACGCGCAGATCCGGAGCGCCCTCGACAAGGCGGTCGCGCAGAAGGAGAAGCCCTCGTTCATCGTCGCGCGCACGCACATCGCGAACGGCGCGCCGAACGCGCGCGACACCGCCGAGGCGCACGGCGCGCCGCTCGGCAAGGACGAGATCGCCCTCGTCAAGAAGGCGATGGGCTGGGACCCCGCCAAGACCTTCGTCGTGCCGGAGGAGGTCTACGCCCTCTTCCGCGAGCGCGCGGCCGACAACGTCAAGGACAAGCAGCGCTGGGAGAGCGAGCTCTCCGACTGGCGCAAGGCCCACGCGGACGCCGCGCAGGCGCTCGACAAGCTCGAGGCGCGCCACGTCCCCGCCGATCTCTACGAAGCGCTGCTCAAGGTCCTCCCCGAGAAGGAGGACGCGACGCGCAACCTCTCCAACGTGCTCCAGCAGACGGTCGCGGAGAAGGTCCCGTCGCTCATCGGCGGCTCCGCCGATCTCGCCCCGTCGACCAAGACGCTGATCAAGAAGAGCGGCAGCGTCGGCCCGAAGAGCTTCGAGGGACGGAACCTCCACTTCGGGATCCGCGAGCACGGCATGGGCTCGGTCTGCAACGGGCTCGCGCTCTCGGGCGGGATCATCCCGTACGGCGCGACCTTCCTCGTCTTCAGCGACTACATGCGCCCGTCGATCCGCCTCTCGGCGCTCGGCGAGATGCAGTGCATCTGGATCTTCACGCACGACTCGATCTTCCTCGGCGAGGACGGGCCGACCCACCAGCCGATCGAGCAGCTCTGGGCGCTCCGGGAGATCCCGAACCTCGCGGTCGTCCGCCCGGCCGACGCCCTCGAGACGGCCGCCGCATGGAGCGTCGCGCTCTCGCGCCGGAGCGCGCCCACCGCCTTCGCGCTCACGCGCCAGAAGGTGCCCGCGCTGAAGCGCGACGAGGGCTGGGACCCGAAGGACGCGCTGCGCGGCGCGTACGTCGCGCAGGAAGCGACGGGCGGCAAGCCCGACGTCGTCATCATCGCGACGGGCAGCGAGGTCCAGCTCGCCGTCGGCGCGCGCGAGCGGCTCGAGAAGGCCGGGAAGAAGGTGCGCGTCGTCAGCGCGCCGTGCCTCGAGGTCTTCGAGAAGGAAGACGCGGCCTACCGCGACTCCGTCATCCCGCCCGGATCGCGCCGCGTCTCGATCGAGGCCGGCATCACGCTGCCGTGGCGGCGCTGGGTCGGCGACGACGGCCTCACGATCGGCATCGACCACTTCGGCGCGAGCGCTCCCGACAAGGTCCTCGGCGAGAAGTTCGGCTTCACCGTCGACTCGGTGACCGAGCGCATCCAGAGCTGGCTCGGCTGACGCCTGGGCCGCGCGTCACAAGCGCGTCGTCGAGCCGCCGTTCGGCGCGATCCCGGGGCTCCGCTCTCGATCGAGCGCGCCGGGGAAGCTCCACTCGGTGGTCGCGCCGGGGCGCTCGGTCGGCCGGCCGATGACCATCAGCGGGATCGACACCACGATCCCGGCGGCGCCGATGCCCGTCAGGACCTGGCCGGTCCCGACGAGCGAGCTCGGCGAGCCCGACTTCGACGCGAGCTCACCGATCCCCCAGAGCAGGCCCCCCGTCAGCGCCGTGATCGCGCCGAGCACGAGCACGGTGCTGCCGACGGCGCGGACGGCGCCGCCGTCCTTTCGCTCGCCCAGCGCGTGGCGAACGATCTTCGGCTTCGGGCCGACGTCGAGCTCGAGCTCGCTCACCCGGGTCTCGTCCGTGGTCGAGCGGAGGACCAGCGGATGCGAGCCGTACGGGAGATCGACGACGCAGGGCGTGGTGCAGATCGGGCGGAGCCCGATGATGGTCGCGCGGTAGTTGCCGGCGGCGGCGGCCGCCGAGCCCGTGATCTCGATGACCTTCGCGCGCTCGCCGTTCGCGTCGAGCACGACGCGACCCGCGCCGGCGGGCGGCGGCTCGGTCGGCAGGTCCAGGTCGGGCGGCACCTCCCGCGCCGGCGCGCCCGGCGGCGGCAGGCGTTCGGGGCCACATCCCGAGGCGACCAGGAGCAGCCCCAGCGCGAGCGCCGAGCGGGCGAGCGAAGCTACGGGAAGGCGAGGAGCGAGCGAGGCGAGCGGGCTGGGCGAGGACTTGAGCATCGAAGGTCTCCGCTCGTAGGAGCCGCGACCGCGCTCACGGTCGCAAAGAATCTTCGCCGCCGTCCGCGCCGGAGCGCGTCATCCATGAGGGGTGGAAAAGGCACGTCGAGGCGGATCGACGATGCGAGCCCGATGAGGGCCACGGGATCCACTGCCGGACGATAAGTAGTTGAAATAACGGAATTCGAGGACTGTCCTACAGCGGCCTACCTGCGGCACATCGGTTGCAGTTCAGCTCGGCATGCTCGGTCGCCCGACAGGCTTCGCCGCCGCCCTCCTCCTCCTCACGTGCTGGGTCTCGCCGGCACGCGCCGACGACATCGATCGCCCCACGCGCGTCGCCGACAAGCCGATCCGCGGCAGCGGCGAGGTCACCGGCTCGGCGAACCTGACCGTGGGCTTCCCGTACCACGAGTACACCGCGTCGAAGGACGGCTTCGTCCGCATCCAGATGGAGACGACGAACGTGCGCGCCAACGACAACGGAGGCAAGGCGTGGCGCCCCTACCTCCGCGTCGTCAGCGTCCCGAACGACGAGCGACGCGGCGAGGCTTGGTCGACCAACGGCCAGCAGAACGATCGCTCCACCGGTCGCGCGGTCCTCGTCTTCCGCGTGAAGGCCGGAGAGAAGTTCACCGTCATCGCGACGCTCGCGCAGAACTTCGTCAAGAAGAAGCCCGACGCGAACGCCAACTACAAGCTGATCGTGACCGAGGTGGCCCAGTGAGCTCGCTCCTCCGCTCCGTGCTCCACACCGCGGCGCTCGGCCTGACGCTCTCGACCTTCGCGTTCGGCTGCGGCGTCGACACCGAGGACGACGACGGCGACTCGACCGAGGACGCGGTCCGGCGGGATCAAGACTCGCTCGACCGACCGACCGACACGAAGATCGATCTCGAGCCTGGTCTCTGGCACGACAACAAGCTGGTCCCCGGTGAGGGCTGGCACGTCTATCACTTCACCGCGCGCACCGAGGGCTACGTCGCCTTCCAGATGCAGGCGCCGCCGGGGCACCCGAACCTCTGGTCGTACATTCGCCTGGTCGACAAGGAGAACAACAACCAGATCTGGGCAGGCGTCGGGAACAAGAAGACCAACCTCTGCGACATCATCGTGTACGCCGAGGCGGGCAAGAAGTACGACGTGATCGTCACCTCGCAGGAGAACTCGCTGCTCGTCGGCAACCAGCGGCAGTACACCGACGGCCCGTACACGATCGCCGTCTCGCCGGTCGACGTCGAGTTCCCCTGAAGCTCCGCCCCACGTACCCTCGAGAACCGTCATGAAGGCCCTCCGCGCGCACCTCGCCCTCTTCGGCCCCGTGCTCGCCGCGCTCGCGGTGGCCTGCGCGCCGGCAGGCGAGGAAGACGTCGACGCCGACGAAGGCGCTCAGTCCGCGCAGCGCCCGCCGGACATGCGGCCCGAGCTCGCGCAGGTCAACGACGTCTCCATCCTGTATCCGCTGGCGAAGAACGAAGGCGAGCTCGAGGGGCTGCTCCCGGCGACCACCGCTGCCCTCGGCGGGCCGCTCGTACCGGCCGCCGTCTACGAGAAGGCCTTCGGCGCTCCCGGCACGCTCCAGACCGGAGGCACGCCCGCGGCCCCGCCGCTCGCCGGGCTGCGGCTCGTCGCCGCTCGCTTCGATCCCTGCTTCGCGGCGATCGGCCCGGTGGACGACGCGACTTGCGACAACCAGCTTCGCCTCATCTTCCAGCCGGTCAAGGTCGACACGGGTGCCGACGACACCGCCATCCACGCGTTCTACTCGCTGTCGCGCGCCGAGCTGCGTGACGCCGTCGAGGAGGTCATCGCGATCCGCCGCGCGCGCAGCGACGAGCGCCTCGGCGCGCTCGGTCCGCACCCGCTGATGAAGAGCGAGGGGCTCCGCGGCGCGACCGCGCGGGCGATCAACGCCGTCATCGTCAAGTACGCCGGCGCCTCGAACCTCTCGCGCTTCACGATCTTCACGACGAGCGGGCTCGGGACCGCCTGGAACTTCACCGGGTTCGACATCGCCGCGAGCGGCGACGTCTCGCGGATGCCGATCCCGAACGTGCCGGACGGCGCGCCGATGGTCGCGTTCTTCGCCGGCTTCCGCGCTGGCGAGCTCACCGGCGAGCCCCCGTTCACCCCCGCGGCGACCGGCGCGAAGCCCGAGGACAACATGCAGCTCCTCGGCAACGGCTCCTGGGCGGCGCGGAGCTCGGTCGACGCCGAGCGCCGGCAGGTCGCCTTCGACGCCACGGTCCGCGTCGAGAACCCGGCGTTGCACTCGCCCGACACCGTCGACTGCGCGAGCTGCCACGCCGCCGAGCCGGCCCGCCGCATCGTCGGCGAGGGCAAGCTGGGCCTCTCGCTCAGGGATCGCGCGGCCGCGTTCGTCGCGAGCGCGGAGTTCGTCCCCGCCGCCGAGCTCGCGCTCACGAGCATCGACACGGGCGGCATCAACGTCCACATGTTCAGCTACAAGGGCAAGGCCGCGTCGATCCACCCGCGCACGGTGAACGAGAGCGCCGACGTCGTGGCCTACCTCAACGCGAACGTCCTCACGGCCCGCCGGCCGCGCTGACGCCTTGCGGCGCGCCCGCGGCGGGACCATCGTAGCCGCCATGGAACGACTCGCGCTCGTCGCGTCCGGTGTCCTCGGCTTCCTGGCGGTCGCGCTCGGAGCGTTCGGCGCCCACGGCCTCAAGTCGCGCCTCGGGCCGCTCGCCGACGGCGCGGCGCGGCTCGAGTGGTGGAGCACCGGCGCGCACTACCACCTCGCGCACGCGGTCGCGCTCGCCGCGGTCGGCTACCTCGCGGGTCGATCGGGAGCGTCCACGGCGGTCGTCGTCGCCGCCGGCGCGTTCGTCGTCGGCATCCTCCTCTTCTCGGGGAGCCTCTACGCGATGGCGCTCACCGGCACGCGCGCCCTCGGCATGATCACGCCGCTCGGCGGTCTCGGCTTCCTCGTCGGCTGGGCCGCCGTCGCGCTCGCCGCCTGGTCGCTGCCGGCGTCGCCGAAGCCGTAGGCTCTCAGGTGCTCTCGATCGGCCTACAGCATCACCACAGCGCGATGCTGAAGAGACCGAGTCGGCTGCCGGTGTAGCTGGCTGCCACCAAGAGCCGTCCGTTTGCCTCGTCGATGACCGCGGACGGGGTCGCGATGTTCTCGTGTCCGACGGAGATGTCCGTGTGCGTGCAGGAGGTGCCATCGAGGTTGCACCGGAACAGGCCCATGGTCGAGAAGTGATCACGACTCACTGCGACGACGAGGAGCTTCCCGTTCGCCGTGTCGATGACCGCGGACGGGCTGCTTCCGCTGTAGTTCGGCTGGCCGGCGGAGATGTCGATCGGCGCTGTGCAGCCGGCGTCCGTGTCGAGATCGCAGCGGGTGAGCGCCGGTTTGGCGGTGCCGCTACCCGGGATGAGGGTCGGGAGGCTGGGACCGACGACAAGGAGCTTCCTGCTCACGGAGTCGACGAGCGACGCAAAGGGCCCTGAGAGGCCGAAGGGAACGAGCTGAAAGGTGCAGTTGGTTCCGTCCAGGTTACAGCGTGCGAGACGACTCCTGCTCGATGTCGAGTCGTAGCTCACGACGAGCAAGCTGCCGTTGCTCGAGTCGATGGCAGCAGCCGGTTGCCGAGCGGACAGAGTGAGCACGCCACCGTCTGGCGAGATGTCCCTGCCGGAGCAGGTGCCCGTGGAGAAGGCACAGCTATAGAGGTGAGATCGCGCGTTGTTGTCCATGTTGGTCGTCGCCACGAGCAGCCTGCCGTTGGTGGCGTCCAGCACGGCCGAGGGCGCGTCAATCCTCGGGCCCGCCGTATACATGTTGTGCGCTCGAGCTTCGCTGCCATCCAGGTTGCAGCTGAAAAAGCCGAGCGCGCCACCGCTCGCGCCGTTCTCGGTCGCCACGAGCAGCTTGCCGAGCGTTTTGTCGATGACTGCCGACGGGTTCGCTCCGGTGTAGGTCGCTCCGCCGACGGCGGAGATGTCTCGGAGCTTGCAGTCGGTACCGTCGAGGTTGCAGTGCACCAAGCCGAGTCTGTTCGAGGCCTGCCGGTTCGTGATCGCGACGAGCAGCTTGCCGTTCGCCTCATCGACGACCGCCGACGGACTCCATGCGACGCCTCCGTCCTGCGCCACGGAGATGTCCACGAACGTCGGGAAGTTGTCTGTCGCGGGCGTCGTCGCGCCCTGATCCATCTCCCCCTCATCGTTCACCGAGAGCGCGATCAGGTGAGCGGCGCCGTCTGGGACAGAGGCGTCCAGCTCGTAGGCGATGTCGTCGCCCGTCTTCGTGAGCGCGGCGAGCGCGGTGCCAACCTTCGTCGTAGGGTCGGATCCCCAGTACAGGTTGTACGCTTTGACATCGCTCTCGTCGGACGCTCTCCCGATGACGACGGTTCCCGCGATGAGACCGCGCCTCGGATCCTGATCGCGCCCGAATCGCAGCGAGCTCGGCGCATGACGGGGGCCTGCTCCGCTGTCCGTCGCGCCATCCGGCGTCGAGCCGTCCCTGTCTCCGTCCTCGGCGCCGCTGTCGGGGCCCCCGTCCGGGGGTGTGGCTCCCGCCTCGGCGCTGTCGGCGCTGCAGCCGGCAGTTGCGCCCAAGCCGTAAGTCGTCGCGACGAGGCCGAGTGCGCAGAGGCGCCATCTGCTCGACATCGGCGATCGTCGCGGAGCTGAGGTGACGGTCTCTTCGCTCGATGGCCGGTTGACAGTGGTGCTCATCGGTCGTCCCTCCAGCCCGAGTCGGCAACCCGTCCCCGGAGCGTGGCTCACTCTAGCAGGAATCGGCGGAATCGTGGAAGGCGGCGTGGGCAGCGCACGCACGCCGCCCGCTCAGCCCATGCCGCCGGCGGCGCGGTCGATCACCCAGGTGATCGCCCCGCGGAAGCCGCGGATGACGCGGGCCGGCGTCTGCTTCACGTCGCCGCTCGTCGCCCAGATGCGCTCGAGCGGCTCGTGCTTCGACTTGCCGAGCACGATGATCGTCGAGGCCTTCGCGTTCTCGAGCACCGGGGCCGTCAGCGTGAGGCGCCCGTCGCGCCCGTCGCGCGCGGGGACGGCGGCGACGAGCCGGTCGGTGACGTTGACGGTGTCCTCGCCCGGGAAGAGCGACGCGGTGTGCCCGTCATCGCCGACGCCGAGGACGACGAGGTCGAGCGCCGGCAGACCGCCGATCTTCGCCTTGACCGTGTCGCGCAGCTCCGCGTCGTAGTCGGCGGCGGCCTTCTCGAGGTCGGGATCCTCGCCGCGCATCCGGTGCACGTTCTCGGGCGGGATGGCGATCGCGTCGAGCAGCGCGGTCTTCGCCGCGCCGTAGTTGCTGCGCTCGTGCTCCGGCGGAACGGCGCGCTCGTCGACCCAGTAGACGTGGACCTTCTTCCAGTCGATCGACTGCTTCGCGAGCGCGCGGTACGCGTCGAGCGGAGACGAGCCGCCCGAGAGCGCGATCGTCGCGGCGCCGCGCTCCTCGAGGGCGTCGTGGATGGCGCGCGTCATGCGCGCGCAGGCCTCGCGTCCGGCTTGCGCCGGATCCGGCGTGGCGATGAGCAGTCCAGGGACGACCTTGGTGACCATGCGACCTCCGTTTCGGGCCTTCGAACGAAGACCGGCAAGTTGCGGCGTCAGGAGACGGTCAGGCCGTCTTCCACGATGTGCTCGGCGAATGCAATCGCCTCCGCGAAGGCGACGTCGCGCACCGGGCGATGCAGCGTGCGCTCGAGCCACTTCGCCGCCTTGTTCGCGCCGAGGCGGATGCGCTGCTCGATCTCGGCGCGGTCGGCTTTGGCGCAGCGCCAGACGATCACGTCGGCGTCGCGCGTCGTGTCCTCTTGATCGGTCAGGCCGCTGGCGAGCTCTCGCTCGATCGAGCCGTGGAGCTGCGGCGCCTTCGGATCGTCACCTGCCTCGAGCATGAAGCCCGCGAGCGTGTGCGGCGCCACGCCCGCGGGCCGCGGCACGGAGGCGAGCTCGATCGTCACCGCCTGCCCGTCGGCGCGCTTCAGGCGGAGCGAGCCCGCGAGGCGCGAAGTCTTCCAGCCGAGCCGCGTGCCGATCCAGCCGAGCATCAGCGCGCCCTCGGGCCCGATGCCGGCGCCCGGATCGCACGCCTGCTTGAGCACGAGGCGCGTCACCTTGGAGGCGAGCGGGCGCGTCTCGAGGTCGTCGAAGAAGCGCGCGAGCATCTCCTGCCAGACGGCGATGCGCGTCCAGGCGAGGTCGACGATCTCCGGCGCGTTCCGCCGGCTGCGCGCCCACGCCGCGACGTGGATCACGCTGGAGATCGACGTGTACTCGCTGTCGAGGACGATGCGGTGCGCCTCGTTCGCCAGGTCTTCGAACACCGGATCGTCGGTGTGGACGCGCCCGAGCCACACGAGCGCGGTCGGGATCTCCGGCACGAGGAGCGCCTCGATCGCGCTCGCGGCGCGCGCCGAGGCGTTGCCGTGGACGGCGAGGGTGATGCGCTCCGAGCAGATGTTCTTGCCGCCGGAGAGCGAGCAGACGGCCGTCGCGCTCCCCGTGATCTCGTCGCCGCCGCCGTCCGGCTCGATCGAGGCGAGGATCGCCCGCGCCGGGATGCTGGCGGTGACCTCGTCGATGAC
>JAHBWA010000340.1 GCA_019637195.1 Labilithrix sp.
GGACGTCACGAGGAGGAGCGCTTGCGCCGGCGTCTTCGGGACACCGGTGAGGCGCGCGAGGAGCCGTCGCGCCGGAGGGCTCGCGGCGATGGCCTCGCCGGTCACGACGATCAGGATGATCTGGAGACCGAACTTGAGGATCTCGGCGTTGCCGAAGCCGCCCGTCCACGTGGCCACGAGCGTCGCCGCGGCGTCGCCGTCGAGCGCCGGCCCGGCCACCTTCAGATACCCGAGCAGGAGCGCGACGAGCGTGAGCAGGAGCACGAGGACGAAGGGATCCGGCATCCAGCGCCGGACGAAGCGCTCGGCCGCGCTACCGGCGCGCGCAAACAGGGAGGTCGCGATCACGCGCGAACGATAGCCGAGCTCCGCTCGCCGCGGCGAACGAGGGCCGGCGGCGAGATGCGCTTGCCCTCGGCGGGCTGCTGGGGTCTAGCTCGGCGTGGTGCAACACCTCGTGCTCCCTCCAGCGCGTCGCGGCCCGCGCCGCGCGCGCGTCGCCGGCGCGCTCGTCGCGAGCGGGCTCGTCGCCGGCGTCGCGATGCTGGTCGGCGCCTCCGGCGCGGCGCGCGCGGCTGCGCCTCTGGACGCGCCGCGGGCCGGCGCGGCCCCGGACGCCCCGCGTCTCCCCAGCGACGAGCCGATCCCGCGCCTCCCGGCGCCGTTCGTGCTCACCGAGCTGTCGCACGCGCGGGTCGACGTCCAGGTCGACTGGTTCCTCGGGAGAGTGATGCCCGCGGACGCCGGCCGTCCCGGCGCGATCGCCGCGATCGTGCGTCCTTCGTTCGAGGCCTCGGTGCTCGTGCCGCGCCGGCTGTACGTCGGCGCGTCGTATCCGTTCGCGGGCGCCCTCCCGCCCGATGGTGGTCTCGCGCCCGGGGAGGCCGCCGTCCCCAGCGGCGCGCGCTCGATCCTCGGGAACGTCGAGGGGCACGTCCGGGCGGTGTTCCCGCTCCCGACGTGGCTCGAGATCGGCTTCGTCCTCGGCGTGACCGCGCCGACGTCGACGTTCAACCGCGACCATCGCCCCAACCGCTCCGCGGTCGACGCGGTCTCGTCGCTCGATCCGACGAACTACGTCCATTTCCTGCCCGATCGCGTGGGGCTGCGCCCTGCTGGTGACCTCCGGATCGTGCGCGGTCCGCTCGTGCTGCAGGGCCGGCACGGCATCGACGTCCTCATCGACAACGAGGGGATCGACCGCGCGAAGTTCGCCGGTCGCCTCCTCGGGCACGTCGGGTACCTGGCGCGCTCGGACCTCGAGGTGTCGATCGAGGCGAGCCAGATCTACTTCTTCAGCTCGGACGAGCAGGTCGCCGGCGAGCCGAGCGCCGACCGCGCGTTCGCCGAGCGCTACCGCATCTCCGACGCGCGCCGGGCCGCGTTCACGGTGGGACCGGCGCTGCGCCTCGCGCTCCGAGACGTCGACGTCGGCGCCGCCGTCGTCACGAACCTGGGCGATCCGCTGTCACCCGCGGCGGCGGGCTTCATCGGGCTGCGCCTCTCGGTCGCCGGACACGTCGGCGCGCCCGGTCCCTGAGCGGTCCCTCGCGTGGTCTGGCGCGCGGGCGCCGATCCGGCCCGCCGGGCGCGCTCGCGCGAGGCGGAGCTCAGTTCGCCTGAGGCTGGGTCTCGGGCGCGCTCTTCCGGCTCTGCTGCCCGCGGAGGTCACGCCGCTCGACGGCGGCGCGGATGAAGCGCGTGAAGAGCGGGTGCGGCGCGGTCGGCCGGCTCTTGAACTCGGGGTGGAACTGACAGCCGACGAAGTACGGGTGCTCCTTGAGCTCCACCATCTCGACGAGCTTGCGGTCCGGGGACGTGCCCGAGAGGATGAGGCCGGCCTTCTCGAGCGGCTCGCGGTAGTCGTTCGCGAACTCGTAGCGGTGGCGGTGGCGCTCGCTCACCTCGGTCGTGCCGTAGGCGTCCGCCGCGATCGAGCCCGGGAGGAGCGAGCACGGGAAGCCGCCGAGGCGCATCGACGCGCCCTTGCTGCGGACGCTGCGCTGCTCCGGCATGAGGTCGATGACCGGGTGCGCGGTGTCGCGCTCGAACTCCGCGGAGTTCGCGCCGTCGAGCCCGGCGACGCTGCGCGCGTACTCGACCACGGCGAGCTGCATGCCGAGGCAGATCCCGAAGAACGGGAGCTTGTTGGTGCGCGCGTAGCCGATCGCCTGGATCTTGCCCTCGGTCCCGCGATCGCCGAAGCCGCCCGGGACGAGCACGGCGTCGACGTTCGTGAGGAAGCGGTCGGCGCCCTCGCGCTCGATCTCCTCGGAGTCGATGTACTCGAGCTCGACCTTCACCTCGTTCGCGAGGCCGCCGTGGACGAGCGCTTCATGGAGCGACTTGTACGAGTCCTTGAGGTGGACGTACTTGCCGACGACGCCGATCTTGACGACGCCCTTGGCGGGCTTGGTGAAGTTCTGGAC
>JAHBWA010000341.1 GCA_019637195.1 Labilithrix sp.
TCCTCGATTTTCCGAGGTCTCTGCGCGGTTCCCGAGGGCCGTTACGGCCGTCTAGAGACTGGAGAATGCTCGAGTTTCCTCGAACCTTCCCACCCCGGCTGGGGGAGGAAGGACGCGCACTCTACCGAAAAGCGGGCCTTTAGCAAGCGCCGTGAGGTGGAATCGACGCGTACCCTGTACGCTTCTTGGAGCGCCTCGTCTCCGGAGCCCGCGCCGCCGGGGCCGCGCCGCCCGGGCTGGCCTGATTTCGACGACTTGGCGGTGGGGGGGCGAGATCAGCGGGCCGAGGCGATGAAGCGGCGGACCAGCTCGTTGAACACCGCCGCGGCCTCGAGGCTCACGTGGTGCCCGACCCCCTGGATGATCTCGCGCCGCGCCTTCGGCATCGCCTTGGCGTAAGCCTCGGCCATGAGCATGAAGCTCGGGAGATCCTGCTCGCCCGAGACGATCAGCGTCGGGGCGGCGAGCTCCTTCAAGCGGGGGATCGGATCCGGCTCGCTCCACGACGAGCTGACCTTGCCGGTCCAGTGACCGCCGCCGTAGTCGAGGACGATCTGGCGGACCTCCTCGAAGAGATCCTCGTCCTGGCGAAGCGTCTCGAAGAGCGCGTCGTCGAGCCAGACCTCGGCGGCCGTCGTGCGGTCGCCCTCGTTCGCGAGCGAGACGCACCGCTGCCAGGAGTCGATGCCCATGCGGCGCCCGAGGAGCATCGGCGCGGCGAGGACGAGCGAGGCGACGCGCTCCGGGTGCTGGAACGCGTAGTCCACGGCGACGGCTGCGCCGTAGGAGCTCGCGACGAGATGCGCGCGGGCCACCTTCGCGACGTCCATCGCCCGGCCGATCTCCTTGGCCGGCTCGACCTCACCGACCTCGCGCGCCTGCGGGCCGAAGCCCGGGAGATCGAGCAAGACGATGCGATGGTCCGCGCCGAACGCCTCGACCTGACGCCGCCACATCCGCGCGTCGAGCGCGAAGCCGTGGAGCATCACGATGGCGGGAGATTGCTCACCTGCTCGAGTCGCTTGACGCCCGACCGTCATCCCTTCCCGCTTATAGTGGTCCTTTCGCGCCACCGGAAGGGGCCTCGTGCCCGTGCCCAACGCAAAATGGCCGCCCGAGCATCCCGGTCCGGCTTCACGCTGCCCCGTGGCGAGCGGGCGAAGGCGCGAAAGCGGTGCTAAAAATCGAGGGGTGAGCGGCTCGGTGCGCCTTCGTCTCGTGCTCGTCCTAGGCGCCTCCTCGGCCGCCCTCTTGGCGTGCAACGCGATCGTGGGCGTGGAGGACGTGACGCTGCGCACGCGCGACGCGGGCAGGACGCCCAGGGAGATCGAGGAGGAGCCGGAGCCGGGCGTCGACCCGCGGGACGTGGAGGCGCCCGCCGAGGATCGCGGCGAGCTCGCGCTGGGCTTCAACCACGCGTGCGGCCGACTCCCCGACGGGACGGTCCGCTGCTGGGGCGACAACGGCGCCGGTCAGGTGGGCGACGGCGTCCCGTTCGACGGGAGCCGACCCAACGTGCTCACTCCGCAGCGCGTCCCGGGCATCGACGACGCGGTCGCGATCGCGTCGGGCGTCTCGCACACCTGCGTCGTGCATCGACCAGGCGGCGTCTCGTGCTGGGGCAGCAACTTCTTCGGGCAGCTCGGCGACGGGACCGAGCAGCGGTCATCGAGGCCGGTCAAGGTCCTCGGGCTCGAGGACGCGACGGCGCTCGCCGGCGGCACGAGCTTCACGTGCGCGGTGCGCCGCGACAAGACCGTCGCGTGCTGGGGCGCGAACTACTCCGGCCAGCTCGGCGACGGGCTCAAGGAAGACCGCACCACCGCCGCGCCGGTCAAGGACCTCGACGGCGCCGTCTCCGTCGCCGCCGCCACCGATCACGCCTGCGCGGTGCTCGAGAGCGGCGAGGTGATGTGCTGGGGCGGAAACAGCGAGGGCCAGCTCGGGATCGGTTCGACCACCGAGAGCCTCACGCCCAGAAAGCTCACCGCGCTCTCGGACATCGTGCAGGTCGCCGCGGCCGCGCGCTTCTCCTGCGCGAGGCAGAGGTCGGGCCGCGTCTACTGCTGGGGGAAGAACGAGTTCGGACAGCTCGGCAACGGCAGCCCCACCGCGGCGCCGAACCCGTCGCCGATCCTCGTGCCGTCGATCGGCGACGCGGTCTTCCTCTGGACCGGCATCGACCACGCGTGCGCCGTCCGCGCGAACGGGAAGATCGCCTGCTGGGGCTCGGCCGATCAAGGGCAGCTCGGCAAGGGCGCGGTCGCGCCCGACGAGTCCGTCGCGACGCCGGTCACCGTCCTCGGCGCGCCCACCGCGATCGCCGTGTG
>JAHBWA010000342.1 GCA_019637195.1 Labilithrix sp.
CCGCGGTGCTCCGGCCGCTCGAGCCAGACCCGCTGCGCCTCCTCGAGGAGCGCGCGGCCATGCGACTCACCCGAGCGCTCGGCGAGCACCTTCACTCCCGCGCCGTACACGACGGGGCTCGCCTCCACCGCCCGGAGCATGACGAGGAGGACGTCCGCGGAGGGCTCGACGGCGTAGTGCGCCGACGTGAACACCGTCCGCGCGAACGCCGCGTCGGCGCGCTCGACCATCGCGGCGGCCAGCCGCTTGCGCCCCTGATCGGTCTCGAGCGCGAAGCGATACCAGTCGTCGTCGCAGCCCGCGGGGCGACGCGCGTCCCACCGATTGCGCGGGCAGGCGATGAACGCCTGCCAGTCGCTCACGTACGGCTTCGAGGTCGGCGTCGGGTGGCCGGACGCGCGCCACGCGTCGACTACGCCGAGCCCGAACGCGAAGCGGTCCACGCCCGGCCACGCGAACGGCGGATAGCTCGCGCCTTGGGCGAGCGCCTCGGTGTGGCTCGACCGCACGAAGAGCGCGCGCTCGATCTGGAGCTTGTCTTCGTCGGCGGCGTTCGGGTGCGCGGAGACGAGGTAGCGCCCGTACGCCTCCTCGGCGCGCCGGAAGAGGGAGCCCGCCGGCACCTCCCGCACGAACGCGGCCTTGTTCCGGTACGTCGAGACGAACCACTGGCGCTCCCGAAGCAGCCAGCGATCGATCCTGCCGACGAGCGACGGATCGGCGCTCGCGAGCTCACGGAGCCGGAGGCCGAAGAGGATACGCTCGGCGACGCGTGACGACGCGAGCTCGGCGGCGCTCCTCGGCTCGCCGCCCGGCGCCCGCTCGAGATACTCGAGGTACGCGGCGCGGTCGACGGGAGCGACCGCGTCCGGCGTCACCCCGGCGAAGTCACGCTTCGCCTCGCCCGCGCGCGGCGGCGCGGCCCGCGGCGGCTCGGCGAGCGTCGACGCCGGAGGCGAGGCGCAGCTCGCGAGGCCGAGCGCGGCGGCCCCAACGAGGACGGCGACGCGGATCGTCATCGCTTGCCTCGCTCCGCCCCGGCGCCCTTCGGGCATTCGACGGCGGCGACGGTGTAGGTCCCGTCGGTCTTGGGGGAGATGTGGGTCGGATGGACGCCGGCCACCACCGGGCAGTACGTGAACTCGATCTGGGCGCTCGGCGGAGGTGTCTCGACCCGCGCTCCGCGCGCCGTCCTCATCGTGAGCTGGAGCGTGTTGTCCGGTTCGCCGCTCACCGCGAGCACCGCGACGCAGCGCCCGTTGAGGGCGAACTTCGTTTCGATCGTCTGCTCGCCCGACGTCTCGGACGGAGCCAACAGGATCTCGCCGCAACCTCGAACGCGCAGCGCGTCGAGGCGTGCGTCCGCGACCTCGCGTCCCGTCGGCCTCTTCGCCGGCGGCTCGGCGGTCGGCGGCGCCGTCGCGAGCGGGACCGTCGGCGCCGGCTCGGCGACCTCGGCGCGCGGCGGCGACGCGCCCCGCAAGGCGGCGAACGCGACGACGCCGATGACGGCGAGCCCGAGCGCCGCGCCGGCGGCCACCATCACCATGACGTTGGGAGCCGGCGGAGCCGCCACCACGACGTCCTTGTCGTCGTCGTTCTTGCGCAGGCGCGCCTTGAGGATCTCTTGCGGCAGCGGCGTGCGCTTTCCACAAAAGGCGCACCGAGCGTCGAGCGCGGACTCGTCGTGCGGGAGGTCGAGCGCGGCGCCGCAATTGCGGCACGTGAAGGAGCTCATCGTAAGGGCGAAGGATTGTGCCAGCACGTCACCGCGCTCGGCAACCCCGTCGCCGAGCACAGCGACGGCTCGCCTCGTGCGGGTGATCGCGTAGGCCGCTCGTCGACCGACTGAGGAGCGCGGCGGCGCCGGTGCTCGAGCGTCAGCTCACACCCAGGCAGGCAAGCGCTCGAGCTCGCGGGCGAGACGCGCGCAGGCGGGCAGCATCGAGGAGCGCGTCATGTGTCCGCCGCTCCGCCGCGCTCGTCCCGGTCATCTTGCGCGGCCACGCCTTGCTCCGCGTCGCGACTCGTCCCCTCCCGCCTCAGCGGGCGTTCTGCGCGGCCCAGGCTCGCGCGGCGGATTTGACGCGCGCCTGGATCTCGAGAGGCACGTCCTCGGAGCGGATCCGCTGGCACGCGACGAGGGCCCGCTTCAACGCGTCGCACGCGACGCCGCACGCAGGACAGCTCGCGATGTGCTTCTCCATCCGCGCGCAGTCCACCTGGCTGAGGTCGCCCTCGAGCTTCGTCGACCATAGCGCGACGACGTCCGGACAGCCGCCGGGCGCGCGCGCGATCGCGGGCTCGAGGAGCGGTCGCAGCGCCG
>JAHBWA010000343.1 GCA_019637195.1 Labilithrix sp.
TCGCGCGACGATCGGCGTGCTGCTCGAGACCTCGGGCCTGGCGCTCCCCGACTTGCTCGGACCGCTCGGCGAGCTCTACGCGCGCGGCGTCGTCGCGCTCGATCGCTCGCAGCGCCTCGCGCGCTGAAGGCCGCCGCGCGCTTCGACCGCGGCGCTACCCGGACGGGCGCGAGGCGCCATGCAGGAACCGCGCGTAGCCGATCTCGGACGCGTTCTTCATGAGCTCGAGGTTGACCCACGCCACGATGTCCCCGAAGGGGCGCTCGCTGACGGGCCAGCGGGCGCGCTCGTGCGACAGCAGCTCGTCGTCCGTGAGCTTCTCGATCGCGGCGCGCCACTCGCCGTGCAGTCGTTCGATCCACGCCCGCGCGCGCTCCGCGTCGCCCGGCCAGGACACGTCCTCGCGCGCGAGGGTCGCGGCGCCGAACGAGTGATCCAGCACCATCGACCACCAGAAGCCGATGTGCCAGGTCAGCCATGCGATGCTCGGCGGGCCGAGGTCGTAGCCCTCGTGATCGGGCCAATCGGGCAGCCACTTCCCGTCCGCGTCCTCTCGAACGTGCAGGCCCTTGGCGGCCGGCCGCCACGAGCAATGATCGGTCGTGAGCCCGTCGAGGTGGAAGCTCGTCAGGGCCCACGCCGTCTCGAGCTGCCGCAAGAGGCAGTCACGGTTCTCGTTCGCCATCGGCTCGGCGCTCGCACGGACCCGCCGTCGCGTCAAACCGGCGCGCCCGGCGATCGTCGAGGTGCCCGCGGTCAAAGCGTCGAGCGCTGCGGATGCGCGAGGCGCTCGCGGAGCGCTTCGACGTGCGTCGGGTCGCGCTCGAAGCCGAGGTAGCGCCGCCCGAGCTCCCTCGCGGCGATGAGCGTCGTTCCGCTCCCCGCGAACGGATCGAGCACGCGGTGGCCGGGCGCGGTCGTCAGCTCGATGAGCGCCTTCATGAGACGAACCGGCTTCTGGTTCGGGTGCAGGCCCCCCTCGCGCGGCTCGAGCCCGCACTCGATCACGTTGTCGACGTGATCGAAGTAGCGCGAGAACGCCTCCTGGTTGTACGCGCCGACGGCGTGCTCGACGACGTTGTCGGCGATCGTGACGCGGTAGGGCTTGAAGCACCAGATGATCGGCTCGAAGGTGGGCCGGAGGTTCCCGAGTCGCCAGCCGGCCCAGCGCCGGGCGCGCGCGGCGTCGCCGCGGCGCTCGAAGACGACGCTGAGCCGCTGCGCGCGATGCACGGCCTGAGGCCGCAGCCACGCGAGCATGTCGCGGAAGTTGAAGCCGGCGTCCTCGAGGGCGGTCACGCACCGGGGCGCGTAGCGCCGGCCGGCGAAGACGACGGCGGAGCCGCCGGGCTTCAGCACGCGCAGCCACTCGCGCGCCCACGTCGCGCACCACGCGTAATACTCGCGAGGGATGTTGCCGTCCGCCTCGGACCAGCCGTTGATCGGCTTGCCGCGTCGCTTGAAGACGGCGCCCGCGCGCCCTTGCGCGGGGCTCTGGCCGAGGAGCGCCGAGTTGGTGTTGTCGTGCAGGACGTCCCACGCGTCGGCGCCGATCCCGTAGGGGATGTCGCTGAGCACGAGGTGCACCGACTCGTCGGGCAGATCGCGGATCAGCTCCACGCAGTCGCCTGCGAGGTGCCCCGGGCCCTCCGGGCCGAAGGGATCGGCGTGGGAGCCGGAGGCGCGCGGCGATTCGACGTCGGCCATGGCGCGGTCTCTCCTGAAGCGCCTCAGCGCGCTCGGGCAGCCTTCCGGCGGCCCCCGACGAACTTCGCGAGGTGCTCGCCGGTCCGCGTCGACTGCGCCGCCGCCAGGTCGGCCGGTGTGCCTTCGAAGACGATCCGCCCTCCGTCGTGCCCCGCGCCCGGCCCGAGGTCGATGATCCAGTCCGCGTGCGCCATCACCGACAGGTGATGCTCGATCACGATGACCGATTTGCCGGAGTCGACCAATCGATCCAGGAGCCCGAGGAGCTGCTCGAGGTCGGCCAGGTGCAGGCCCGTGGTCGGTTCGTCGAGCACGTAGACGCCGCCGTCGGTCCCCATGTGCGTCGCGAGCTTGAGCCGCTGGCGCTCACCGCCCGACAGCGTGGTGAGCGGCTGGCCGAGCCGCAGGTAGCCGAGCCCCACGTCGGTCAAGCGCTGCAGGATCGCGTGCGCGGCCGGCGTGCGCGCCTCGCCGGCGCCGAAGAAGGTGGCCGCGTCCTCGATCGCCATGTCGAGCACCTCGGCGATGTCGAGCCCGCCGAGCCGATAGTTCAGCACCGACGCCTGGAACCGCCGGCCCTCGCAGTCCTCGCAGACCGTGGTGACGCCGGCCAT
>JAHBWA010000344.1 GCA_019637195.1 Labilithrix sp.
GGACGCCCGCGGCCGCGAGGAGCCCGTTCATCCGCCGCGTCTTGTCCGCGACGACGTCGTAGGTGTAGCCGCGATCGCCGAAGCGGACCGCCACCCGCTCGCCCATGCCCTCGGCGAGGCGGTCGAAGAGGTAGTAACGCGCGAGGCTCAGGTCTTCAGGGAAGGTGATCAAGACCGCTCTCGCTTACCCCCGAGCCGGCCCCCGAGACAAGGGGCGCCGCGCGAGCTCGGCCGCTTCGCGTGAAGGCGACGGACCGGAGGCGGTCAATCGAACGCGCAGCGCGCCCCGATCGCGTAGTAGCCGTTGACCTCGTTCGGCTCGCCCTGCGCCCAGGTCCGCACGGCGGTTAGCTTCTCGTGGTTTTCCCACGACATCGAGTACGTGAAGCGACGCACCCCGTCGTTCGCCCAAGTGAGCAGATTGCCGACCGCGTCGGCGACGCCGATCTTGTTCGATCCGAGCGGACGCCGGCCCGGCGGCGCGACGAAGAAGCTGCGATCGAAGGGGCCACTCCCGTCCAGTCGCATGTTCGCGGGAGGGTTCGGCGTCGCGTAGCTGTAGCGATGCACGAGCCGCGGATCGGCGGGGTGGTCGCGCTCGCTGTAGGGTGCGTTGTCCTGGAACTGCCACGGCCAGGTGTGCCGGTCGCCCTCGTTGGTGATGAGCGCGATGTTCTCGGCGTGGGTCGTCAGCCGCCCGCCGTCGTAGACGCAGAGCGCCTGGGCCAGGTGCCAGGGGACGCAGTTCAGCCCCTTCTCGTCGAGCACGTCCTTCGAGAAGTCGCTCGTGTCGCCGGGGAGGTCTTGCCAGTACGTGCGCGCGCCTTTGCCCTGTTGGGTGATCGAGCAGCCGCGCTTGAGGCCCGGCCCGAGCATGAAGAGCGCGTCGCTCATCGACGCGGGGAGGATCGAGGTCCACTCCTCGTTCCAGCCGTCCGGGCTCGACTCGGCCCACTGCTGCAGGTTGCCGTCGAAGCGCTCGACGAACGCGCGCATGCGCCCGGCGGTGACGTGGTACTTGCCGACGCGCGTGCCGCTGCCGAGCGTCGCGGTCACGCAGCAGCTCTCGTGCTTCTCGTCGGCGGCGGAGGTCTCGCCCGCGCCGCAAGTGTCGCCGCCGAAGTGGCCGGTGCAGCTCTTGAACGCGACGCACTTGTCCGCGTAGGAGCACGCGTCGCTCTCGCAGTCGTCGGAGGACTTGCAGCCCTTGTCGACGGCGCACTTGGGGGCCTTCTTGCCGCCGCAGTCCACGTCCGTCTCGTCGCCGTTCTTGATCCCGTCGGTCGGCGAGGGCGGCTTGCACGTCCCGCCGATGCACGAGGCGCTCTCGCAGTCACGCGCGATCGCGCACGACTTGCCGTCGGCGCACTTCGGCGCCGCCGTACCGCCGCAGTCCACGTCCGTCTCGTCGCCGTTCTTGATCCCGTCGGTCGGGTTGCCGCCGGGCACGAACGCGGTGCACTTGCCCGCCGTGCACGTGAGCGACTTGCACTCCGCGTCGTCGGTGCACTCCTCGCCTTGGTCCTTGCCGTCCGGGTTGGGAGCGCCGGCTTCGCTCTCGCTCGTGCACGCGGACGTGCCCGCGAGGACGATGCTCACGACCGAAGCGAAGCCCAGGACGGCGCGCGCCAAGCGCGAGGACCGAGGGGCGGCAGGGTTCATGCTGCTCATCGTAGGCGGAGACCGTGCACGAAGCGCACCTCGGCGTGGATCGAGGAGGGCTCACCGCATTCTCCGAGGCGCGGAGGCGATGCCGGCACCTCCCATCGGGAAGCGCGCGCCGCGCGGTGGATCAGGTCATCCCCACCCAGCAATCGCAAACATTTCATGACGCTATAATGTTTCCGTGCAGTCAAAATCGACCGCCGGTCCTGGGCCAGTGTCGTCCGCCGTGAACGCGCGCGACGAATTCCGGCATAGTTCGAACGTGAGCACGGGCGACGCTCCCCGACTGACGTTCGGTCTCGCCGCCGCTCCCGACGCGAAGGTCCTCGCCGCGTTCGACGAGCTGGCGGCGTGGATGGAGACGCACGCGGGGCTCACGCTCGAGCACCGCGCCGCGGCGAGCTACCAGGACCTCGCGGCGAGCGTACGCGAAGGAGCGAGCGACGTCGCGTGGCTCCCTCCCGTCGTGTACGCGTGGCTCGCCGAGGCCGTGACGCCGCTCGGCAGCGTCGCGCGCGCCGGAAGGACCAGCTACGCGGCGGCGCTCCTGGTCCAGCGGGACGCGAAGATCCGATCGCTCGCCGACCTCCGAGGCGCGCGCGCCGGCTGGGTCGATCCCTGGAGCGCG
>JAHBWA010000345.1 GCA_019637195.1 Labilithrix sp.
GCGTTGTACACGCATCCGTAGGCGCAGCCGCGGCACTCGTAGACCGTGGGGGCGCCCCAGCCGTCGCCCTTCTCGTAGATCACGATGTGACCCGAGCTGCCGGTGCGCTGCACGAGCGCGTCGCCGGCGCGGAGCGAGCCGCGCGAGACGATCGACCAGAGGCCCTTGCGGCTCACGTTGAAGTCGGCGGTGCTGTACGGGTGCGAGTTGACCGAGAGCGTCTTGTTGCCGTACTGCCAGGCCTTCGCGACGAACCCCGAGCAGTCCGCGCCGTAGCGCCCCGTGTGCGTGCACGACGGGCAGCTCCCGCGGCACGTGCCCTTGGTGCTCGCCGTCGGTCCGGACGCGAGCCAGGCGCCGCCGCCCCAGTAGTACGAGAAGCCGACGCCCGCCTTGGCGCGCGCGATCGTGTTCGCGGGCGACGCCGGGCCGTCGACGCTCACCGGCGCGGTCGTGCCGCCGCTCCCGGTGTCCGACACGGGCTTGAGGTAGTTCGCGTGCGCGAAGCCGGTGATCCCGTTGTAGGTGACGTTGTAGAAGCCGCTCTTCAGCGTCGCCGAGACGAGCGACACCGTCGTCCCCGACGGGATGACCGCCAGGATCGCGGAGCCGGTCGTCGCGCTCTTGCGCAGGTTCACGTTGGCGCTCGTGCGCGCCTTGGTGTAGCCGGCCATGAGCGTCGAGGTGTCGGGGAGCGCCGGGACGGAGTCGTCCGCGCCGATGAGCGGGGCGTCGTCGAGGGAGACATCTCCCACATCACCCTCGAAGTCCTCACCCATGTCGAGATCGTCGAGCTCGGCGCCCATCGTCTCCCCGGTGCTGCCCTCTGCGACGGGGTCCGAGGTCGGCCCACAGCCTGCAGCGACGGCGACGGCGAGACCTGCGACCATGGCAACGACGAGCGAGCGCATGACGCGACACATGAGCAAGGCCCGAACCAGCTCGAGCTGCGTTCTCCACGCGGCGCGAGCGCGCACGCTCAGTAGAACTTTGCTCTCGCCGGCGCTGTTTCCACCTCCCTCGTCCCACACCCTGCGAAGCTCGGGTCGCGTCGCGTCACGATCCCGCTCGCGCGTCTTCGCGCTACGCTCGCGAGGAGCGACGTGGTGAGCACGCGTACCAGGCAGCTCGCGATCATGGTGGCCATTGCTGCGCTGGCAGCGGTGGCCTGGGTAGCGATCTCGCGGGATTCCTCACCTGTGCCGCCGTCGGCGAACGTGAGCGACCCCGTCGCCGACGACACACCTCCCGCCGCCCCCCGCACGACCGCGTCCGCGACGGCGCTTATCGAAGAGGCTCCGCCGACCGCACACGAGGAGGAGGACGCCGGCGTCGTCGTCGCGGCCCGCTGGGGCTCGCGGCGCGGAGAGCTCGGTCGACTGCGTCCGCAGGAAGGAAACCCCGAAGGCCCGATGAGCTTCGTGCGGGCCGGCGACGATCTCCTCGTCCTCGATCAGGTCAACGCCCGCGTGAGCCGCTACGACGCGAAGGGAAACCTCCGCAGAAGCTTCGACGCGACGGAGACGACGCAGGACATCGCGGTCGCGAAGGACGGCACCGTCGCCTTGCTCGATCGCCTCGTCGACAAGACGGTGCGGCTCGTCGACAAGGACGGCCGCGCCATCGGGACGCTCCCGCTCCCCGAAGACCGCGTCGGCGATCCAGGGCTCGTGACCGGAGTGTTCGTGGACGGCAAGGACGTCTACGTCGAGAAGGAGCACGGCGCGCTCGCGCGCATCGGCTCGGTCGACGGCAGCCCGGCTGAGCCGGCGCTCCTCACGGGGCGGCCCAGCAAGGACGGCTCGCTCCTGATCATGGCGACGCTCTCGCCTCCCGAGGCCGTCGTGACGCTCAACGCGTTCGACCGCAAGGTCGGCTCGCTCCGCTTCGCGCGCGCCATTCAGTTCCCGCGTCCCGCGAGGCAGGTGATGCTGCTCGACACGGACCTCCGCGGGACGATTTACCTCGGCGTGCTCGGCGGCAACCCGCCGATGGTCCAGATCGCGTGCCTCGATCCGAACGACGGCCACGCGATCGGGCGCATCGCCGTCCCGACCAGCGAGGTCCCGGAGGAGTCCTTCCGTGACTTCTCGGTCGGCGACGACGGCGCGATCGTCCTCGCGCTCCGGACCGACGACGGCGTCGAGTACCGCAGCGCTCGTTGTCCCTGACGAACGACGCTCAGCGCCGACGTCCGAGCGCCCAGGTCGCCGCGCGCGCGACCGTACGCGCCACGCGCACGCGCTTGCTCGTCCCCCCCACGGA
>JAHBWA010000346.1 GCA_019637195.1 Labilithrix sp.
GAGATCGCTGACGTTGACCGAGAGGACCTCTATGTCGGTCGTCGCGGTCGCGGTCGTGCTGCGCGGCAGCCCCGTCAGCGCGCCGAGCTCGCCGAGGGGCGCGAGGGGACGGAGGTCGAAGCGGACGCTCGGGGCATCGGCGCCGGACTGTTCGGCCTTGGGCTCCTCGATCGAGACTTCGCCCTTGGTCAGCAGCTCGAACTGCGTGGCGGTGTCGCCCGGTCGAAAGAGCACCGTGCCCGCCTTGTGCTTGACGGTCTGGAACGTCGCGACGAGCTGCTCGAGGCGCGCCTCGGAGATCCCCTGAAACAACGGCAAAGACCGAAGGTCTTGAACGATCGACACGGTGCTACCCTCCTGCCCAACGCGGTACGCGCTCGTGGCGATGACTTAATAGAGCTTTGGGCGCGCCACAAGCTGCCTGGACGGACGCGTGACGATCGCGAGGCTGGCACTCGAGCTCGCGGGCCCGTCTTCGAGGCGTCGGGGGCGGCGACCGGGCGAACGCACGCCCGTCCCCCGGGCCCCCGGTGCGCTGCGTCAGGCCGCGGCTCAGCCGGCGACCTTCTGGCACGCGGCGATGGTCCTCGTGCACGCGTCCAGGCACTCCTTGCAGGCTGCATGCTTGTCCGCGTGCTTCTTGCACTCGGCCTCGCAGTCCTTGCAGAACTCCATCGCGACCTTCGCGAGCGCCGGTAGGTGCTTGCTGCCGGACGCGGCCGCGGTCGCGAGGCTTTGCATGACACCGTGCATCTCGTGGACGGCCTTCGCGCAGCCGCCCATCGAGACGTCGCCGCTCGCGAACATCGCGAGGCAGTGGGCGATGCACGCCTCACCCTTGGCGAGGCAGGCCTGGGCCGCGTCGAAGAGCGCCGGATCGCCGCCGTGGTGGTGTGCATGGCCGCCGGCTGGAGGTGGCGCAGGGGGCGCCTTGGGCGTGTTCTGCGCGACGGCGTTGTTTCCACCACAGGCGAGGGCGCCGAGGGAGGCAGAGACGAGCATGGAGCCGGTGGTGATGAGCGCGTCGCGTCGGTTCATGGCCAGAGGCTACAACGAAACCGGCCGCGCTGACCGCTCGCGGGGCGAAGCCGTGTGCGGCCATCGCGAGCGTGACGAGGGGTAGGGAGCACGTCGCGCACGTCGCGGCACCTACGAGGGGAAGCGCACGTTGGCGTCGAGGACGCGCTCGAGCGCCCTCGCGGGATCGTCGCAGAGGCCGACGTGGGGCGCCGAGGTCTGGATGATCGTGCTCCGCGGCGCGACCAGCCAGTGCCACCGCTCGCGCGGGCGCAGGAGGCCGATCGGGCCCGCCGCGGCGCCGCCGACGCACACGAGGCGGAGCGCCTCGAGGTGCTCGCGGACGAGCTCCACGTCGACGTTGGAGAACAGGCAGGTGAGCCGATCCACGTCGAGCTCGATCGACGCCGCGAGGAAGTCGCGATCGGGGCAGAATAGCAGCGCGCCGACGTTGATGAACTCCTCGCGCTCGACGCGAGGCACCACGCGGACGACGGCGTAATCAAACGAGGCGGGCACGGGCCTCCTTCGCCTCGGCGAGGTACGCGGGCATCGCCTGCGTGCGCGCTCGCAGCCAGGCGGCGTACGCCGCGCGGTGCTCGACGACGTCGGTGAAGCCGTCTCCCGGGTCGAGCCAAGCGTCGGGGATCTCCGCGACCACACGCTCGACGAGGGCCTCGGTGAGCACGCTCGTGAGGTGCGCCGCGGCCTCGTCGAGCTCCGACGCCCACCGCAAGAGGACGTGGCTCGCGCTCTCGACGAAGGCGTCGCGCGTCCCTTCGAGCCGATCCGCCGGGCCCCAGCCGTGGTGGAAATAGAGCGCCGCGCCGTGGTCGATGAGCCAGAGCCGCTGGTGCCACTGCAGGAGGTTCGCGTTCCGCGCGGTGCGGTCGACGTTCGCGACGAGCGCGTCGAAGACGACCAGCCGCGACGCCGTGGTGGCGTCCGGCGCGAAGCGGGCCGCGGGATCGAACGTGATGCTCCCCGGGAGGTAGTCGAGCCCGAGGTTCAGCCCGGCGCTCTCCTCGAGCGGACGCGCGAGCTCGGGATCGGGCTCGCTCGCGGCGAGCTTCGCGTCGAGCTCCACGAGGACGAGGTCGGGGACATGCAGCCCGGCCGCGCGCGCGAGCTCGCCCGCGACGAGCTCGGCGATGAGCGTC
>JAHBWA010000347.1 GCA_019637195.1 Labilithrix sp.
AAGAGCACCGTGCTCGGAGACGCCTACTCGTTCACGATCTCGGAGGGCCACACGCCTGGCCTGATGCTCACGCGCGTCGAGGGCTGGAGCGAGGGGCCGGTGACGTTCCTCGGCGATCTCGTCCCGGGCGCGCCGTGGGTCCACCTGCCGATCACGATGGGCTACGACCGCTACCCGGAGCTTCTCATCGACGAGAAGCAGGCGCTGCTCGACCGCATCGTCGCCGAAGGCGGCTGGGCGTTCTTCACGCACGATCCGCGCGTCGCCGCGGCGCGCATCGCGCGCGACGCGAAGGGGAAGTACGGCGCCACCGACGCCCGCGCGTCGCTCGGGTGAGGACGGCGAGGTCCCTGCGGTCTGCACACTTCACGAACCGTTACACCGCCGTCCTCTTCCGCCGCAGCGACCTCCACCCGATTCGGGAGCCGCCCGGCGCCTCGAAGCGCACGCCGCTACTTCGCGTTCTCGGAACGATCACCCTGATTCGGAGCGCCCGCTTCGACAGGGCAACTCACGTCGATCGGTATAGAGTCGCGAACGAGGCACTCGTCGGCGCCACACCCCGCGCAGGCGCACGCGGCCTCTGCCGTCGCGAAACACGGCTCACCGACCACGAATGGGCAGGAGCCGGAAGTCGCGCTCGCATCGAGTCGATTCTCGCCGTTGCAATCCGCAGCGAGGGCACTCTGGTCGCTGTCCGAGTCGGACGGTCGTGACTCACGAGTTGCACATCCGCCCCCCACGACGCTCCCCAAAATTACCAACCATCCAACGCATAAGAGTCGCGTCATAGGACCGTTTTTGCGTATTTCGCGGCCACAAATGTAGCACAGACTTTTGTCGCAGTCAGAGCGAGCATCAGCAGAGTCGGGCGGCACCGTGCCCCACCCGTTGGGTGGGCCGCCAGGGCCGGCGCATCTCATTTCACAGTGATCCCGTGGGGGCTGAGTTCCCGGACTGACGGTGAGTCGGGGCGGGGGTCTGCGAGCGCGACCGGGGGTCGCGAGCCGGGGGCCGCGGTCGGGATTCGCGAGTCGGGATTCGCGAGATGGAAACACCTCGCGCTCACCCCGCGCGAGTGGCCTCGAAGGCGAACGTCGGCGCCTCTGGAGGGCGCGGACTTGCGGATGGGGTCGCCCAGTGAGCGCCTCGGAAGTATCCTCGCTTCCCGTCACCCGAGCTCGCAGCCATGGCCATCACCGTCCTCGTACGCGACGCCCACCAGCGGGAGTCCCCGATGACCAGCGACGCGTTCCTCCAATGGATGCGTGCCGAGCAGATCGCGCCGACGGCCGCCGTGTCGATGGACGGCGGGCGCTCCTACGTGACAGCCACCGAGGCCGGGCAGCGCTTGCTCGCTCGCGGGGACGACGCGCTCGCTGCCGTCATCCCGACACGCGTGGAGTCCTGGTCGGCGGCGGCGGGATACGCAGCGCTCTTCTCGGCCCTGTTCGTTGGCGGGCCGATTTCGCTCGTGGCCGCGCTCGCCGCGATGGACACGGGGCCGACGATGCCCGTGCGTCTCGGGGCGGTCGCCGTGGGCTTGGTGCTCGGCCCGCTCCCGATCGCCGTGATGGCCGAGCTCGGGCGCCGCGCGCTGAGGGGTGATCCGACCTGGCGAGGCAGGGGCCGGATGATCTTCGCGTACGTCGTCGCGGCGCTTCTCGCAGCGCCGTGCCTCGTCGGGCTCGCCGGGATCGTCGCGCGGCCGTCGGCCCCCCGACATTCTCAGGTCGTACCCTGAGCGACGCCCTCGGCCGCGATACTCGCGGGACCTCGACCGCACGTGAGCGCTGATCGCGCGAGCCGCTCGCGGCTACTCGAACTTGCTGACGTGGAGCTTGGCGCCCCTGCCTTCGCTCACCGTGACGTAGCCGGACCCGTCGGCGAGGAACGCGAAGGACTCGCCTTGTCGCTCCGTGGCCAGCGGCAAGTCGCAGGGCGGGCGGGCGAGCGCGTCCGCGAGGGCCTCGCCGGGGGCGCGCGTCCACATGTACGCGCGCCCGTAGTTGCGAACGCCGATCCGCCGTCCGTTGCGCGCGACCTCTCCGCCTGTCGCGAGCACGACGTCCACCGACGCGACCTTCTCGGTCGT
>JAHBWA010000348.1 GCA_019637195.1 Labilithrix sp.
CTATCAGAAGGAAGCCGAGCTCGCCTGAGTCGCGACCGTGCGGCGGGCCTCGCGCTCGCCGCCGCGCTGGCGTCGTGCGCGGGAGAGTGATCGCGTGCCGGTGCGTGCTCGCCGAGAGCAGCGGCGCGGCGCGTGAGAGACGGGCGCGGCGCCGTGAGCGACGGCGCGCCGACGTCGGTCAGTTGGTCGCGCTGGCGACGAGATCGTCGATGGCGACCGACCACACGCCGTGCACGCCGCGGATGTACGGCGCGCCCGCGTGGATGCTCGTCGAGGTCGAGACGTCGAGGACGGGCGAGAGCGGAAAGGTCTTCGAGACGCCGTCGACGTCGACGAGGGCTGTCCCCGCGCCGGACCCCTCGAGCACGACCTTCAGCTCGATGACGTGCCACCCGGAGGAGAGAGGTCCGAACTCCGTGTGCGTGAAGAACGAGGGGGACGGGGAGTACTCGTCGACGAAGAGGCGCCCGTCTCGTTCCACCGAGAGGTTCACCTGGTACTCGCTCCCTCCGGAGCTGAAGTAGGTGCTCTCGATCTCGAGCGCGTTGACCGAGGTGGCGGGCGCCGAGACCAGGCGGAAGGCGAAGCGAGCCGACGCCTTGGTCACCGCCGACGTGAACTTCGTGAACGGGCCTGCGTGCAGCTCGGTCGCGGTGCTCTGCGACTCCGGGATCGTCGCGACGAGCGCGCGCGGCGCCGACACGACGTCGGTGGTCGTGTACTCGAGCGTCGCGCTGGTGCTCTTGGCGATCTCGAACGGCTTGGCCAGCTCGTCGTCGTCGAAGCTGGTGCAGCGGGAGGCCGCCGGTTGGGTCGCGCAGAACGCGACGCTCGCCTCCTCTGCGGCGTCGGCCGTCTGGCTGGGCCGCGCGTCGTCGCCGGCGTCGGAGGGCGCGACGTCGGTGCCGCCGTCGTCGAGCACGTCCGCGCTCCCGGAGAAGCCGTCGAGCGACGTGAAGAGCGCGCAGCCGACCAGCGTGAACGGCGGTGCGATCCGAACGACGAGGCGTCCGAGGCTCATCGTCGGGAGCGTAGCAGACCGGAGGTTTGCCGCGGCGACTTCGAGCGCCGGCTCACTCCCGACGGAGCGCTGGACGTCGTTCGGCGCGGGCGCCGGCCGCGGCTCCGCGTGCGCGCCGGCGAGCTCGTCGCGTGCAGGTGAGCGCCAGCGCGAACCCGAGCGCGGCGCCCGCGGCGGTCGCCGTCCCAGCAGCGCCCGTCGCGCGTCCGATCGCGCAGCCGTACTCCGGCGTCGTCACGGCGCCGGGCGCGCCGTTCGGATCGTCGCCGGCGCGCAGCTCGTCGATGTCCGGGACGCCGTCTCCGTCGCTGTCCTTCCTCTCGGCGGCGAGCGCGTCGAGCGCCAGGCGGAGCGCGGCCTCGTCGTAGGCCACCGCGCCTCGCGACCGGATCGTCTCCCCGAACGGCGTGGTGACGGTGCCGCGGGCCGGTGTGCCGACGTGGCAGAGCGCGCACGGCGGCGCCGCGTCGAGCGCGAGGTGACTCGCGACGACGTCGGGGAAGTTCGGCGTCGCGCCCGCCGTGCGCGCGGAGGCGACGAGGAGCGAGGTCGAGAGGAGCGCGAGCAGGTGCGGTCGAAGCATCACAGCCACCCGTGGAACTGCGCGAGCCCCATGACGACGCCCGCGCGCCCGTCGGCGACGGGCAGGGAGCGGTAGACGAGGTCGGCGCGGAAATCGATGTGGGGGAGGAAGAACCAGAACGCGGAGAGCCAGGCGCCGAGAGAGGTCGCGTCGTCGCCGAAGCGCTCGTTCAGCAGCTCGCCGGTCGCGGCGACGTGCACGCCCTGGACGGGCTCGACGTCGACCTGCGCGATGCCCGTGGCGCCGACGTCGATCGCCTGTCGCTTCGGCGAGCGCACGAGGGCGTCCGCCTCCAGCATGATGACGACCGGCTTGGCCGGGGTGTAGCGCCCGAAGAGGCCGTGCGCCTGCCGGAAGGCGCTCGTTCGGGCCGCGAGGTCGAGCTCGGCGTGGGTGACGAGGGAAGTGGCGCCGACGGCGAGGTTGGGCAGGAAGCTCTTCTCGAGATAGGCGCTGGCGCCGCGGTCACGGAGGGCGTCGGGTCTCAGCTG
>JAHBWA010000349.1 GCA_019637195.1 Labilithrix sp.
ACGGGGGCGCGGCGGGCGCCGAGCTGCTCGCGCCGGCCGCGGCGCTCGCGGCGCCGCTGCCGTTCCCGGCCGATCCGGTGAAGGGCTGCGGCGCGGCCGCGCTCGACAGCGCGCACCTCGCGGTGGTCGGCGGCGGCGACGGACCGGTGCGCGTGCTCGATCTCGCCTGCACGAGCGACTGCGCTCCGGCGCCGTGGCCCGACACGCTCCCGCTCGCCCGCGCCGACGTCCATGCGCTCGCGCCGGACGTCGCCTTCATCGTCGGTGACGACGCGGCCGGAGACACCCGCGCCTACCGGGCGACGGCCGCGGGCGTACGCGAGATCCCGCTCCGCGTCCCGCGACGCGGCGCCCGCCTCGTCCCGACCGCGATCGGCGCGCCCGCGGTCGTCGGCGGCGCGGCCGGCATCGAGCAGTACCTCGACTGACGACGAGCTGCCGAGGCGTCGCAGGTGTTCCTCTCGAGCGACGTTCGCCCCCTCGGGCGTGCGCGGGCTCGGAGCCAGCGCGATCGTGCCGATCCTTCGACGGCAAGGCTCTCTCCGTGGCGCCCCCGGGCCCCCGTGGGAGCAGAGCGCCGTGGCGGCGCGGATGGATCTCGGCGCCGCGGCGCTTTTCTGAGCGCTTCTGAAATGGCCCGCACGAGGACGCGACACATATGGGCAGCGAGGGACGTCTCGATGAGCCCTTCTTCCGCCGCCGACGTTCGTCAAACCTTCGAAGCTCATGGAGATTTCGTGTGGCGAGCCCTCGCGCGCTCCGGCGTGCGCGACGCGGATCTGCGCGACGCGACCCAGGAGGTCTTCATCGTCGTCGCCCGCAAGCTCGCCGACCGCGACGAGACATCGTCCCTCACCACGTGGCTCTACGGCATCGCGACCAAGGTGGCAGCGAACTGCCGGCGGAAGGCTCATCGCGAGCGCGAGGAGCTCACGGACGAGGTCCCCGCTCCGCTCGAGAGCGAAGCTCACGTCGATCCCGGGCACGCCCTGGCGAACGAGCACGCGCGCGTGCGCCTCGCGCAGATCCTGGACGAGCTGCCGCTCGATCAGCGTGTGGTCTTCATGATGTGCGAGCTCGACGAGATGAGCTGTCCGGCGATCGCCGAGGCCCTCGGCATCCCGCTGGGGACCGTCTACACTCGGCGTCGCGCCGGACGTTCGATGTTCGACCAGAAGGCCGGGCGGCCCGCAGAGGAGCAGGCGAGCGCATGACGGACGATCCCCCGCGCCTCGAGCAATCAGGCGGCCCGGACGAAGCTCGACGGCGCGCGCAGACGTACGCGAAGAGATACCCGTCGAGCCCCTACGCGCCGGCGGTGGCCACCATCCTCGCGGAGCTCGACAAGCCATGACGACGTCGCGACGCTCGGTCGCCTTTTTCATCGGCGCGCTCACCGTCGGCTGCACGGCGCCGCTCATCCTCGCCGAGGGCCCGCCGGAGGACGTCGTCCCGTTCATCCCCGAGACCCCGCCCGACGCGTCGCGGGACATCGGCTCCGCGACGCCGCGCGACGACGCCAGCGCCGACCCCGCCGACGACGACGGCGGTTTCGACGGGATCCAGGTCGCCCCGGATGCCAGCAAGGACAAGGGATGACGACGTGCGAAATCGACCGTATGCGTCCGACGCGAGGGGCGTAGCCACCTCCCCGCCCCTCCCGAGCCGCACCGCGCGCGACCTCACGCGGGACAGCGCACCGCGCCGTGGGGTGTCACGACGGCGTCCGCGACGGGCTCGCGCACGTGCGCGCCCGGCCAGACGACCGAGCGGAGGGCGTCGGCCGCCACGATCGCGCCGGCGCCGACGATCGAGCCGTCGACGCTCGCCGACACGCGCGCGCTCGGCGCGATCCACGACCGAACGCCGCGGGCCGCGAGCCAGGCGCGGTTCGCGCCGACGTACGCGGCGAGGCTCCCGACGTCGACGAACGGCGTCGCCACGCGATGCGCGGCGAGGCGCGCGCCGGCGCGGAGCGCGGGGATGTAGACGTCGCCGACGAGGCAGCCGTGCTCGGGCAGCGACGAGCGGAGGCCGCCGCCGACGACGTGCACCCCGATGAAGTCGGCGCCCGCGCGCTCGTCGGCGATCG
>JAHBWA010000035.1 GCA_019637195.1 Labilithrix sp.
GCGCCCGCCCGGAGTTCAAGGCCGCGCGCCACCGGATAGCCCTCCTCCATCACCACGTGGTCCCGCTGCCGCACGGCGTCGGCCGGCGCGCCCCGAGCGAGATCGGGATGCGCCTCGACGACGCGCGCTCGGCGGCCGAGGTCTTCGACGAGGTCGGGATCACCGCGGTGATGCACGGCCACCGCCACGTGAGCGAGCAGCGTCAGCCCGCCGGGAGCAACTTCACCATCCTCGCGTCGCCGTCGCTGACGCTCGGCTGCCGGAGCGGCGACGATCCGTCGTTCTGGCGCGTGGAGCTCGACGAGCGCATGCACGCCACGCGCGTGCGTGTCCCGGTCGCGGCGATGGAGCAGGACGACGATCCGTCGGAGAGCCCGATCGAGGCGCTCGTCGAGGGCGCGCTCGAGAGCGCGAGCGACCTCTCGATCGACGTCGACGACTGACGCCGCCGCCGCGCGTCGAGACGGCGCCTCCCCGCCACCTCGCGGCCCTTTCCGCGGACCGGCGCCGCCTCCGGCGGCCCCCCGCGGACAGCCCGCCGCCTCGCGGCCTCCGCCCGCCGGCTTGTTCCGCCGTCGAGCACGCGGTAGAGAAACCTCATGCGTTCGCGAGCGGGCCTGATCGGGGCAGCTGCCGTAGTCACGGGGGCGCTGGTCGCCTGTGGGCTCGACGTCGTCGGGGGCGCGGACGCCGTGGAGGCCGACGATCCGGCCGCCGGCCCCGCCCGTCCGGCGCCGGAGCCGATCGACGAGCTCGGCGACGACGACGGCGGGGCGGCCCCCACGTTCGACGCGTCGCTCCCCGACGAGACGCCGCTCGATGGCGGTCCGTCGGACGCGGGGCCGTGCTCGGCGAGCATCACCGAGAACTTCGCCCAGGGGCTCGGCGCGTGGGTCCAGTACGGCGGCGTCGCGCGCGGCGTCAGCGGGAACAACGCCTACGCGCAGCTGATCGCGCCGGACGCGAAGAGCCGCGCCGCCGGCCTCTTCTGGGTGCCCCCCGCCGGCGTGAAGGCGACCTCGTTTCGGGCGAGCTTCAGCTACTACGTCGCGACGCCGTACCGCTACTGGTACATGGGCGACGGCCTCACGTTCGCCTGGCTGACGTCGACGGGCGGCAGCGCCCTCGGCGCCGGCGCCGTCACCGGCGCGGGGCTCGGGCTGCAGCCGGGCATCACCGGGAGCGCCTTCGCGCTGGACGGCTGGCAGAACTCGTCCATCGGCGACGTGGCGGAGCCGTCGCTCAGCGTGCTCGGGATCGATCCCGCGCGCGGCAACCCGGGCTCGTACGCCTGGCACCTGGCGAAGAAGGGGCCGTACCGCCGGAGCGACGTCTACGACGCGTGGCGCCGCATCGAGATCGTCGTCGCGAACGGCAAGGCGACCGTGCGGTTTCGCTTCAGCCCCAACGGGACGGCGACGACGCTGTTCGACGATGTCACGGTCGACGCGGCGAACGTCGTCGCGCTCGGCTTCACCGCCGCGACGGGCGGGGCGGACGCGATGGGGTTCTTCGTCGACACGGTGAGCATCGAGCTCATAGACGCGACCTGCGATTGAGCAGGCTCAGTCTGCCGGGGCGTCGGTCGCGGCGTCCGCGTCTGCCTCGGCGTCGACCACGACCACGACGGGCTCCGGCGGAACGAGGAACGCGCAAGCCTCGTGCGACTCGGGCTCCTTCACCACCGAACAGTCGCCGGTGATGATGGCGTCGACGCACGCGTCGACGGCTTGCGGGCTCGGCTCCTTGGTGACGACGAGCCCGTGGAGGCACTGGTCGTCGTAGTAGCGGATGCACGCGGCGACGTCGCTCGTCGGCGTGTCACCGGAGTGGACCGGGCGGCTCAAGTCGATGCCGCAGGCTGGCGCGCTCTCGCAGCGTACGCGCTCGATCTTGCGGCAGGCCTCGACGCCGACGGGCTCGGTGCCGCACGCCGTCGAGCTCGCCGCGGCGGTGAGCGCCACCGCGAGGAGCACGAAGATCGCGACGCGCTGCACCCGCGAGGGAGATCGCGGCGACGCCGCTCCGCCCGGCGCTGCAGCCGAGCGAGGAGGTCGGGAGGTGGGGACCTCTCGAGCCGGGAGACCACGCATGCTCGCCATCTACTAGGTCCGCCGCGCGGAGGTCAAAAAAGGCGGGTGTCGAGTGGCAGTGTCTACTTGACAGTTGGAGTGTCTAGAGTCATTCTGAGGGCGTGATCGGAGTGACGTACAAGCTGGACGAGCTGGCGAGGGCCGCGGGGACCTCCGCGCGCACTGTGCGCTACTACGTGCAGCGAGGGCTCCTGCCGCCGCCGGCGTTTCGGGGGAAGGACTCGGCCTACGGCCATGAGCACCTCGTCCGCCTGCGCGCGATCCGCCGGCTCCAGGACGCGTTCCTCCCGCTCGATGCCATCGCGGTCGAGCTCGCCCGCCGCACGGTCGCCGAGATCGAGCGCGTCGCCGACGGCCGCGACGCCCCGCGGGCGCCCGCTCCCGCCGGGACACCTCCGGTTCCACCGCCGCCGGCGCGTCAGATCGACGCCCCGCCTCCGTCGACGAACGGGAGAGGCGAGCGGCCTGGGCCGCCGCTGGCGGACCGCACGTTTCGTCGCATCGAGCTGGCGCCCGGGGTGGAGCTCAGCGTCGCCGACGACGCGCCGCTCGAGTCCCGGAGGTTGGCGGATCAGATCCTCGAAGGCCTGCAGTCGACGCGAGAGCGAGAAGGAGCACGACGATGATGCGAGCGGGGCTGTTCGGAACGGAAGGAGGCGCGGTGGCGCTGCTCGGCGTGGAGGTGCGCGCGGACGTCGTCGCCGGCCACGCCGCCGCCGTCGTTCGCCAGCGGTACCGAAACGACGAGGCGAAGCCGATCGAGGCCGTGTACACGTTCCCGCTGCCGACCAAGGCCGTGCTCGTAGGCTTCTCGATGACCGTCGAGGGCCGGCGGATGGAGGGTGAGGTCCACGAGCGGGAAGAGGCGTTCCGCCGCTACGACGACGCCGTCGCGGCCGGTCACGGCGGCGCGCTCCTCGAGCAGGAGCGGCCGAACGTGTTCACCGCGAACGTCGGCAACCTCCTCCCCGGCGAGGAGACGATCCTCGAGATCCAGTACGTCGAGCCGCTGCTCGCCGACGAGGGGGCGGTGCGCTGGTCCGTGCCGACGCTCGTGGCGCCGCGCTACATCCCGGGCCGCCCGGGCGGAGATCGCACGGCGCACGGCGTCGCGGACCCGACCGATCGCGTCCCCGACGCCGATCGCATCTCGCCGCCGATCGGCGCCGTCGCGTACGGGCTCGCGCTCGATCTCACGTTCGATCTCGGCGTGGCGCTCGAGGTCGAGAGCCCGTCGCACGCCGTCGTCGTCGCGCACGAGGGCCGAAAGGCGCGCGTGACGTTCTCCCAGCGTGAGGTCCCGCTCGATCGCGACGTGGTCGTCACCGCGTTCGCGCGCTCGGGCGAGCGGACGGCGGCGCCGATCGCGAGCGCCGTTACCCACCGCGCCCCCGGGCACGAGGGCGTGCTCGCGCTCACCCTCGTGCCCGACCTCGGCGCGAGTCAGGAGCGGCGCGCGTCGCGGAGCGACGTCGTGTTCGTGCTCGATCGCTCCGGCTCGATGGCCGGCGCGTCCATGCCCGAGGCCCGCACGGCGCTCCGGCTCTGCCTCCGTCAGCTGCGGGAGGGCGACCGCTTCGCGATCCTCGCGTTCGACGACTCCGTCGAGGCGTTCGCGCCCGAGATGCTCCCGTTCACCCAGGCGACGCTCGAGCGCGCGGACGCCTGGCTCGAGGCGGTCGACGCCCGCGGCGGGACCGAGCTGCTCGCCCCGATGCAGCAAGCGGCGCGGCTCGCGCCCGACGGCGTCGTCGTGCTGCTCACCGACGGAGAGGTCGGCAACGAGGACGAGATCCTCGCGGCCTTCCTCGCCGCGCAGCGGCCTCCGCGCGTCTACTCCTTCGGCATCGGCACGAACGTCTCGGACGCGCTCCTGGCGGCGCTCGCCGACAAGACCGGAGGCGCCGTGGAGAAGATCCATCCGGGCGAGCGCGTCGACGACAAGGTCGTCGCGCAGTTCGCGCGCGCGACCGCCCCGCGCGTGACGGAGCTCCGGGTCGCGACGCGCGGGATCGAGCTCGGCGAGATGGCGCCGGCGGAGCCGAGGGCGCTCGTCGACTCCGAGCCGTTCTGCCTCTTCGCCACCTACGAGGCGGCCGGGCGCGGCGTGATCGAGCTCCGAGGCAAGCTCGACGGCGAGCCGTTCCTGCTGGAGGTGCCCGTGGACCTCGACGATGCGAGCGATCGCCCCGTCGTCGCGAAGCTCTGGGCGCAGGCGCGGATCCGCGATCTCGAGCGCGCGATCGTCACGGGCCGTCGCGCCGACGCGATGAAGGATCGGATCACCCGGCTCGCGACGACCTACGGCGTCTCGTCGAAGTTCACGTCGTTCGTCGTGGTGGAGAAGCGCACCGGCGATCGCCGCGCGAACGCGCAGCCGGAGACCCGCGTGGTCCCCGTGAACGCGCCCGCGGGCTGGGCGCTGTTCCAGGCCCCGCAGGGCCGACGCCGCCAGATGTTCGCGACGGCCGGGCCTCCGCCGATGCCCGCCGCGATGCCGGCCCCGCGGCGCGCCGGCGGCGCGATGCCGGCGTCGCCGATGGCCGCCATGCCTCCGCTGGCGCCTTCGCCCATGTCGCCGGCGCCTCCCGCGGCGCGCGCGGCGCCGCCCCGCTCGGACGGAGGTCGCGTGACCGGCGCGCCTCCGCCGGGGGCGGTCCTGGGCGAGAGCTTCGCCGACGCCGAGAGCTTCGCCGTAGCGCCCGTCGACCAGCTCCGGTCGGTGGGCGGCGCGTCGAAGGGCGAGCTCGGGCGGGCGCCGAGCGAGGGCGCGATCGCGACGCGCGCGGGCGACGACGCGGCCGTCCTCGCGATCCTGTCGCGCCAGAACGCCGCCGGCATGTGGGGCGCGCCGGGGCGCGACGACGTGTCGGTCACGGTCGAGGTGCTCCTCGGGCTGGTGCGCCTCGGCCTCTCGACCGCGCACGCCGTCCACGGCGCGCAGCTCAAGAAGGCGGTGGACGCGCTCCTCGCGCGCCTCGGCGACGCGGCGGTCACCGCGCGCGAGCGCGAGCTCGCGCTCGGCGTCGCGTGGCTGCTCGCGAGCGGCCGCCGCACCCGCCACGCGATCGAGGACGCCGCGCGGACCGGCGGCAGACCCGCGGCGCTCGCCATGCTCGGGGACGAGCCCGCCGTCCCGCGCGCGTGGATCTCCTCTCCCCGACGGTCTGATAGAACGGTCGTCGACGATGGCAGCGGCGATGATCCTCTGCGCCGGCCTCGGGACGCGGCTGGCGTCCCCTGACCACTGGCTCGCGAAGCCGATGGTGCCCATCGGCGACGCGCCGGCCGCTCATCGCCGCGCGCGTCCGCGCGGCGGTTCGATCGCGTGGTCGTCAACGTGCACCACCGGCCGTCCGACCTCCGGCGCTGGGCGGCGGACGCGGGCGCGGCCATTTCCGGAGGCCGAGCTTTTGGGGACCGCGGGCGGCGTGGCGCGCCGCCGCTCCCGGTGACGGCGACGCCTCGTGTGGAACAGCGACATCCTGGGCGATCTCGATCCGGGCGCGCTGGCGAGCGCCCAGTTTCGGGCGCGGCCGCGACGCTCGCGGTCGTCGCGCGCGCGGCAGGCGAGGAAACGTCGCCTCGGCGAGGATGGACGCATCGTCCGTCTTTTCGGGCGCGAGGCGATCGCCGACGAGCGCGCGGGCGCCGACTTCATCGGGGTGCACGTCGTCGGCGGCGGCCTCCGTTCGTCGCTGCTCGAGCGCGGCTGCCTGGTCGGCGACGTCTACATCCCCGCGCTCCGCGCCGGCGCGCGCCTCGCCGCGCACCGCGTGGCGACGCCGTTCGTCGACGTCGGGAGCCTCGCCGCGTACGTCGGCGCGAACCGCGCCTGGCTCGCGGCCCGCGGCGTTCGGTCGTGGATCGCGCCGGGCGCGCGCGTGTCGGCGAGCGTCGACGGCTCGATCGTCGGCGCCGGCGCGATCGTGGCGGCCGACGCCCTCCGGTCGGTCGTCTGGCCGGGCGCGCACGTGCGCGAGCCCGTCGCGGACGCCGTCGTGACACCCCACGGCACCGTGCGCCTCCCGGCGTGAGGTCGCGCGCCGCGCCGGCACGGGGGAAGGGCGGGGCGCTCCGCCGCCCGCGTGCGCCGCGGACTTCACCTCGAGGAGACGATGCGCGAGGGGCCTGCGACGCCTCGGTAGGTCCTGTCGCTCTAGTCGAGGTACTGCTCGATGCCGGCCGCGCCGCCGACGACCGTGGGCGCGCCGATCGCGGTCGGGACGAGGCGCGCGCCGCGTCGGGCGACGCGGAGCGGGATCTCGCGCACGCCCGCGGCCGTCGCCCGGTAGGCGTGGGTGTCTCCGGCCGCGTCGTCACCGACGATGAAGGCGACGTCCGGCGCGAGCGCGTGGACGTCGGCGCGGGCGAGCGGGAGCGTGTCCGGCCACGGCGCCGGCGCGCAGTCGCTCGTGCAGGCGAGATCGAGCACGCGCACCGGTCCGTCGCCGCCGCCGACCACCGCGAGGTGCGCGCTGTCGAGCGCGGCCGCGCCGCAGCCCTTCACCGGATCGGGCGGGAACGGCAGCGGCGCCGCGAGCGCGGCGGTCGGCGCGAGCAGCTCGGCGCCCGCTGCTGCCCCGTCGCCGCCGACGACGATGAGCCCGCGGCCCGGGACGAACGCCGCGCACGCTCCCTCGCGCGGCGCGGCGAGCGCGGCGAAGCTGCGCGAGCCCTCGGGATCGATCACGAGCACGCGGGCCGTCGGGCCGCCGCTCGCGCGCGTGGCGCCGACGACGTACTGCGTCCCGTCGGGGGCCGTCACGGTCGCGCCGCCGGCGATCTCGCCGAACGTGCCGCCCGGCGGCGCGTCGAGCGGGTAGCTCGCGGCGTCGGACAGGTCGAACGTGGTCGCGCCCTCGTCGTCGATGACGAGCAGCGCCGTCCCGAAGCTCGCCAGCGAGCGCGCCGGCCGCGGCAGCTGCGGGGGGCTGGCGAGGGGCTTCAGCGCGAGCAGATCGTAGAGCATCGTCGCCGCTCCGTTCGCGGCGAGGATGAACCGGCCCGAGACGGTCATGGCGATCTCGGGCTCGAACGCCGCGGGGCCCCGCGGCAGGCGCGCGAGCTCGCCCGTGCGCTGGACGAAGACCTCGAGCGTCGTGTTCTCGAGCGCGCCCCACTGGACGAGCAGCGTCTCGCCGCGAACGACCACCTGGCCCGCCGCGTCGAGCCCCGAGATCGCGAGCGCGCCCACCTCGGTGCGCTGCTGCGCGCCGAGCCGGATCGAGTCGACCGGCAGCTCCGCGCGGGCGATCTCGGCGCGCGTGCCGTCGAGCGCGATCTTCTCGGCGACGAGCGTGACGGCGGCGGGCGCGCGGGAGAAGACGTCGACCTCGTCGCCGGTGACGACGCTCACGGTCCCCTCGATGGTGCCGCTGCACGCGAGCGCCGACGCGATCAGCGTCGCTGCGCCGAACGTCCTCTTTCGCGGTCGACCCATCGCCGATCCTGGTTAGCACGGCGGGGGCATCGCCGAGGGGCGATTCACGCGCTGGCCGCGCGCCCGACCCGGGCTCGAGCGCGGCCGTCGGCGCGCCGCGGGCGCGGTCGGTGAGTCGCCGCGCCGGGGCCCCCGGTCCACCGCAAACTTGGCCTCGGTCGCCCGCGCGAGATAGCCGGGGAGAGGAGCCGCATGAGCCTCGTGGAACGAGTTCGGACGTCGATCGACGGCGCCCTCCGTCGCCTCGCCGAAGGCGGCGGCCTCGGCGAGGCCGGCGCGCGCGCGCTCGTGGAGGCCGCGGGGGCGTGGAGCGTGGAGCGCCCCAAGCGCGCCGAGCACGGCGACTACGCGACGAACGCCGCGATGGTGCTGACCAAGAAGGTCGGGATCCCGCCGCGCGCGGTGGCGGAGAGGCTCGTCGCCGCGCTCGCCGGAGACGACGTCGTCCGGAGCGCGGAGATCGCGGGGCCGGGCTTCGTGAACCTCCGCGTGCACGCGCGCGCGGTCCACGAGGAGCTCGCCGCGATCCTCGCCGCGGGGCAGGCCTTCGGCCGGAGCGCCGCCGCGACCGGCGAGCGCGTCAACGTCGAGCTCGTGAGCGCCAACCCGACCGGGCCGATCACGGTGGCGGCCGCGCGCAACGGCGTCTTCGGCGACGCCGTGGCGTCGCTGCTCGAGCTCACCGGGCACCGCGTCACGCGCGAGTACTACATCAACGACTTCGGTAACCAGATACGTGCCTTCGCCGAGAGCGTGCGCCTCGCCCACGAGGGCAAGCCGCGCGGAGAGGGGCACTACCAGGGCGCGTACGTCGACGAGATCGCGCGCTGGCTCGGGGCGCGAACGCCGGATCCGTTCGCGGTCGACGACGTCGAGCTCGCGCGCACCTGCATCACCGCGATGCTCCACGGCGTCCCCGGCTCGAAGACGCTGCCCGGGATCAAGAAGACGCTCGGCGACCTCGGGATCCATTTCGACGTCTGGTTCAGCGAGGAGTCGCTCCATCGCTGGGGCAACGTCGACGTCGCGGTGGAGAAGCTCCGCGCGACCGACTTCTTGGTCGAGAAGGACGGCGCGACGTTCTTCGTCGCCGGCGGGCGCTCCTCCGCGGTCGAGGGAGACGAGGAGGGCCGCGCCGAGAAGAAGGCCGACGGCGACAAGGACCGCGTCGTCCGGAAGAGCGACGGCGCGTTCACGTACTTCGCGAGCGACGTCGCCTACCACTCGGACAAGCTCTCGCGCGGCTACGACCGGCTGATCGACGTCTGGGGCGCCGACCACCACGGCTACATCCCTCGCATGCGGAACGTCCTCGACGCGCTCGGCCTGCCGTCGTCGCGCTTCGAGGTGCTCCTCTACCAGCTCGTCAACATCCTGCGCGGCGGCGAGGTCGTCAAGTCGAGCAAGCGCGCCGGCAACGTCGTCACGGCCGACGAGGTCATGGACGAGATCGACGAGGCGGCCGGCCGCGAGGGCGCGGGGCGCGACGCGCTCCGGTTCTTCTTCCTCTCGCGGAGCGCGAACACGACGGTCGATTTCGATCTCGAGGTCGCGAAGAAGAGGTCGCTCGACAACCCCGTCTTCTACGTCCAGTACGGGCACGCGCGGCTCTCGTCGATCCTCCGCAAGGCGGACGGGATCGGCGCGTTCCAGGCGGCGCCGGAGGCGCTCGACGGGTGGGCGAAGCTCGATCACCCCGACGAGCTCGCGCTCGGCATTCAGCTCGCGCGCTGGCCCGACGTGCTCGCCGAGGCCGCGGCGCTCCGCGAGCCTCATCGCGTCGTCTTCTACGTCCAGGACCTGGCGCGAGACTTCCAGAGCTACTTCACGCGCATGAAGACCGACCCGGTCCTGCCGCCGGATCGGGCGCGCGCCGACGCGGCGTGGGGCGAGACCTGGGATCACGAGAAGACCACCGCGCGCCTCGGCTGGATCCGGGCGATCCGCGTGGTGTACGCCGCGGCGCTCGCCGCGATCGGCATCGCGCGGCCCGATCGTATGGACCTGCCGCAGGCGACCGAGGAAGAAGCGACCACGTAGCAGTCGGGGCCCACGGACGTGGGCGCCGACACGAGGACGACCATGATGGAGCAAGGGAGCGTGAGGAACCTCGAGCAGATCCAGGAGAGCGACGTCGGCGGCGGGACGCCCCGCGGCGTGACGATCCTGCTCGTCGCGCTCGGCGCCGGCTGCATCGTCTTCGCCGCGCTCGCGCTCGGCGGCAAGCGCGGGGGCGGGACGGCGCAGAAGGTCGATCCGCTGGGCGAGCTCGTCACGCAGCAGGGCAAGGGCGGGCAGGGCGCGAAGGCGACCGACCTGTCGTCGCGCGACGTGACCTTCCCGGGCATCCTCAGCGACGAGGGCGCGCCGACGACGGCGCTCGCGGCGGTGAAGGGCGGCTCGAAGGCCGCGGCGCAGGCGCCCACCGAGCCGCCGGCGGCGATCGTCCTCGCGGCGCCGATGGGCGCGGGGACGAACGGCGAGGCTTCGCCGCCGCCGCCGACGGATCGCCTCCCGGTCGTGCCGCTCCCGGCGCAGAACGTGCTCGAGGCGTCTCCGGTCGTGACGCGCCCGCGCGACTCGCTGACCCGCGCGGCGAACGACGCCGCGCAGATGGGCGCCGCGACGGGCCCTGCGGCGCCGCCCGGCAAGGAGGGCGGCTACCAGCTGCAGGTGAGCTCGTTCCGCTCGCAGACCGAGGCCGAGAGCTTCGCGGCTCAGCTTCGCGCGCGCGGGCACAAGGCGTACGTGCTCGAGGCGCGCGTGCCCAACCGTGGCACGTGGTACCGCGTGCGCATCGGGCCGTTCTCGAGCCAGCACGCGGCGGCGAGCTACCGTGTGGGCTTCGAGGGACGCGAGCACGTCGTTCCGTTCATCGTCCAGCCCCAAAGCAAATGAGCTCTCGGGTGTTCGCGCTCGCGCTCGACGCGGCGCGTGCATCGACTGCGTCCATGTGCCAAGTTAAGGAGTGACCGATGCGCGGCGCGATGTCTCTTCCGCTCTGGACCATCGCGCTCGTGCTCGCTGCGATCGCGCCCTTTGCGGCGCGCGCGCTGGCGTCGGCGCTGGAGCGTCGAGCGCACGAGCGCGGCAAGCGCATACTTGCGCAGCGGCCGGCGCGACCCCACACAGGTTGATGCAGTCGAGGCGTCGCGAGTCGAGAGACTTCGTCCGTGGCTTCCATCGGCCGCTGAAGCCGAATACCTTCTCTCTACGCTGAAGCGCTCCGCGCCGAGGAGATCGAACCATGGCACGTCTGTTCGGATTGATCGGAAATCGCGCAGATCTCGCCGGGCGCGTCCTCGGGTCGGAGAAGGACGCGCTCGCGGTGCAGGCGCGGGGCGGGCCGCTCGGCTGGGGCGTCGGCTTCTATCAAGGGGGCGAGGTCCTCATGCGTCGGCGGCCGATCGACGACCACGGGTCGATCGACGTGGCGAAGGTGGCGAGCGACGTCCGGGCGGACCTGCTCGTCGGGCACGTCAGGAGCGCGACCGTCGGGGCGCTCCGCACCGAGAACACGCACCCGTTCCGCTACCGGCAGTGGCTCTTCGCGATGACCGGCACGCTCTCCTCGTTCGACGCGATCCGCGAGCGCCTCGTCGCGAGCGTGCCGGAGTTCTTGCGCTCGTCGATCCGCGGCGAGACCGACGCGGAGATCCTCTTCTACGTCTTCCTCTCGTTCTTGCACGACGCGGCGCGCCTCAACGACGCGCTGACGGCGCCCGCGTTCGTCCGCGACGCGCTCCGTTCGTGCGTGGCGGTCGTCGACGGCCTGGCCGCGGAGGTCGGTGGCGCGCCCTCGCAGGTCAACGTCATGCTCTCCGACGGCGAGAACCTCTTCGCCCTCCATCGCGGGGCCGAGATGGGCGTCCATACGCTCTCGGGCAAGAACGACGCGGACGCGCTCATCGGCGACGATCTCGCGCTGCGGCGCAAGACCCCCGAGCTGGCGCAGATGCACTTCACGCTCCTCGCGAGCGACTTCGACGAAGAGCGGTCGATCGCCGCGTCCTCGCCGGCGGCCCAGTCGCGCTGGCAGGTCGTCCCGGATCGTGCGATCGTCACGGTCGAGCGTGGGCACGAACCGCACATCGAAGCGCTCTGAGCGTCGAGCCCCGCGGAGCGCCGGCCTGGCGCTCGCGTCGCTGCTCGCGGTCGCGTGCGGAGGCGGCGGCTGGGAGAGCGCGACCGAGCTGCCCAAGACCCCGCGGCGCCCGGACGGCGTCGCGCTCGAACCTCCCCCGGCGATGCCGGCCCCCGCGGATCGCGCGGAGGCGCGCGGCGTCGTCGCGCTCCGCGAGCCGCTCGCGGACAAGGACGTCGAAGAGGTCGTCCTCGCGTACGTCCGCGCGTTCGAGCGAGAGGACGACCAGGCGCTCGTCCAGCTCGTCGCGGAGGAGGCGGCGAGCCTCGGGCGGGCGGGCAGCAGCCGCCAGCAGCTCATCGACGTCTGGCGCACGAAGATGAAGAGCTTCGAGTACCAGCGGCTCGCGGGGCTCGAGGTCGCGCGCGTCTCGCAGATGGAGCGCCACACCTACGAGACGCTCGGCGCGCCCGAGACGCCCGAGCGGCCCGCCGAGATGCGCCCCGGCGATCTCTACGTCCGGGTGCCCATCGCGACGCCGCGGGTGGGCTCGGAGCAGCTCTTCGGCGACGTGCTCGTCCTGCTCCTTCGGCGCGAGGAGGGGCGCTTGAAGATCGCCGGTCAGGCCGACGAGACGGACAACTGAGCGCGCGCGCCGTTCAACGGTAGTGGCTGAGGTCGATGTTGTACCGCTTCAGCCAGCGGTGCACCTGCATGCGTTCCTTGCCGAGCTCGCGCCCGACGGCGGCGATGTTGCCGCGATGCCGCTCGAGCAGACCGCGCAGCTCCTCCTCCGTGGGCGCGCCGCGGCGGGCGCCGGCGGCGGGGATCGAGCTGGGCGAGAGCGAGCTGCGCTCGGCCGGTCCGCCAGGCGCGTGCTCGACGAGCGGAGTCGCGGGGAGGTGCGACGGCAAGGAGACGCGCGGGCGCTCGCCGTAGCCCTTCATGTGCTCGCTGATCGCGTCGGGCAGGTGCACCGTGTCGAGCTGCGCGCCGTCGGTGAGCGCGACGCCGCGCTTGATGCAGCTCTCGAGCTCGCGGACGTTGAACGGCCAGTCGTAGTGCAGGAGCGCCACGATGAACGAGAACGTAAACTGGATGTTCGGCCGCCCGTAGCGCTCGCCGAAGCTCCGCGCGAGAAGCAGGATGTCCTCCTTGCGCTCGCGCAGCGGGGGGAGCCGGACGACGTGCTCGTTGAGCCGCGCGAGGAGGTCGCCGCGGAACTTACCCTCCTTCACGTACTGGTAGAGGTCACGATGCGTCGCGCAGACGATGCGGATGTCGACGCGCTCGGGGGTGGTCGCGCCGAGGGGAAAGACCTCGCGCGACTGCAGCACGCGGAGGAGCTTCGCCTGCGCGTCGAGCGGCATGTCGCCGATCTCGTCGAGGAAGAGCGTGCCCTGATCGGCGAGCTTGATGAGGCCGGGCTTGTCGCGGTCGGCGCCGGAGAACGCGCCGCGCCGGTAGCCGAACAGCTCGCTCTCGAGGAGGTTGTGCGGGATCGCGGCGCAGTTGATCGCCTGCAGCGAGCCTCTGCGCCCGGAGAGCCGGTGGATGCCGCGGGCGATGACCTCCTTGCCGGTGCCCGTCTCGCCGAGGATGACGGCCGAGAGCTCCTTCGGTGCGATGCGCTCGATGTCGGCCGCGATGTGATCGATCTGCGCGCCGCCGACGAGATCGGTGAAGAGCTTCGCCTTGCGCTCGCCGGCGACGCGGCCGTCGATGCGGTACGCGACGCACTTCTCGACGCCGGCGTCCATGAACTTGAAGATGGCGTCGCCGACGCGGATCTCGTGGTTCGGCTCGAGCTCGAGCTCCCCGACGTAGCCGCCGTCGACCATCGTCCCGTTGCGGCTCCCGAGGTCTTGCAGGAGCCAGGCCTCGCGGTGGGTCACCGGATCGACGCGCGAGTAGATCCGGGCGTGCTGCCGGCTGACCGCCTGCTCCGGGACGCAGATCAGGTTGGAGGCGTCGCGTCCGATCGTGAGCTCGGGCGACACGAAGACGTACGCGGGCGACAGCTGCTCGAAGTTGGGCGCGTAGAGCAACACGAGCCCCGAGCGCTCCTTCGGCGCGGGCATCGAGTCACGAGCATCGTCCCCGTAGCTGGACGAGACGCCGGTGCGGTACCTGCTCATCCTTCGTTCGGCCTAGACTAGCATCGTCCGTGCGCCGGGGAGCGAGCGTGTGCCTCGGTCACTCGTAGCGGTCGGCGTCGACGTCCAGGCGCTCGCAGATGGCGGCGAGCACCTCGTCCGTGCGGCGGTTCAGCTCCGCGAGCGATCCCGTGTTGTCGATGACGAAATCCGCGACGGCTACCTTGTCGGCGAGCGGCATCTGGGCGCGGATGCGGGCTCGCACCTCGTCCTCCGTCGCGCGGTCGCGCGCCGTCGCGCGCGCGACTTGAACCTCCTCGGGGGCGGAGACGACGATCAGCGGACGGAACGCGTCGGCGACGCCGTTCTCGACGATGAGCGCGGCCTCGTAGCACGCGAGCGCCTCACCCTCGTCGCGGAGGCGCGAGGCGGCCTTGAACGTCAACGTCGAGACGATCGGGTGGACGATCGCGTTCAGCGCGCGCCGTTTGGCGTCGTCGCCGAACACGGCCGCCGCCACCTTCTTGCGATCGAGCGAGCCGTCGGTGAGCAGGACATCAGCGCCGAACAGCTTCACGACGGCCGCGAGGCCGTCCGTGCCGGCCGCGACCGCCTCGCGCGCCAGCTGGTCCGCGTCGATGATCGGGACGCCGCGCTCCGCGAGGCGCGCGGCGACCGCGCTCTTGCCGGAGGCGATCCCGCCCGTGAGCCCGAAGAGGTGCACGCCGGGCATCCTAGAACGGAGTGCCGACGCGCTGCACGGCGCTTCTCCCGCCGGCGCGTCGCCCTCCGACGCTCCGGCGGCGACGCCCGCCGGCGCGCTGCGATCGGCCGCGAGGCGCGCGGCGTGCTCCGTCGCGACGCCGGCCTGGCCGGCCCGAGGCGGGAGCGGGTCACCCTGAGCCGTCCGGGGTGACCCGCGAGGATCCACCTCCGTCCCCGAGGCCCCCCTTTCCTCGCGGAATTGCGTGTAGGTAACTGTGGCACGACCGGTGCTTCAGCTCGCGGCATGAAGATCTCGGCCGGTCTCTCGAGCGTGCTCCTCCTGGCAGGCCTCGCGGCCTTCGGCGCGGGCTGCTCCCGAGGCGCCGACGACGACGCGGCCGAGGACGGCTCGAAGATCGTCGGGGACGCGCCCGGCGCGCCCAGGCTCTGCGCGGCGGTCCGCGGCAACGGCCACTACATCGTCACCCACTTCGCCTCGCTCGCGCGGATCGTCGAGCACTACGGCGTGGTCGACGGGATCGCGGGCGGGAGCTCCGGCAGCCTCACCACGTTCGTCTACGACAGCGTCCTCGCGAACCCCGCCGTCGCGAGCTGCGGCGGCGCGAAGGAGTGTGGCGACGCCGCCCGCGCCGCGCGCGTGTCGCTCGCGCTCAAGAGCATCGAGGGCTACGGGCTCGCCGTCGCGAGCAGCGAGGAGGGCGTCGCGATCGGCAACCTCGTCGGTGTCGCGGCGAAGCTGAAGCAGGAGGTCGACGCCCGCGGGATCGCCGCGCTCGCGTCGACGGACACCGCGAGCGCGGCGGCGCAGCTGAGAGAGGTCCTCGAGATCCCCGAGGTCCGGAGCCTCGTGAACCCCGAGGTCTTGGCGATGCTCGGCGACGCGGAGCACCTCGAGTACAACGTGAAGGAGATCCACACGTCGATCGCGACGCTCGGCGCGTTCTCCGTCGACGATAACCGTCTGTTCTTCCGCCCCGGCGTGCTCAGCTGGGACGCGCTCGCGCTCCTCTTCGGCCGCGTCGCCGACTTCTACGCGGGCTACGGCGCCGACGGCGACGCCCAGGCCGCGTGGCTCGACGCCTGCGCCGAGGCGTCCGTCGGCAAGGAGTGGGCGGAGGCGGCCGCGCTCCCGATGCCGTCGGGGGGCACCTGCGGTGAAGCGTTCGGCAAGCTCGCGTCGGACTACCGCGCCGCCGCGCGCGCGAGCGGCGAGGCTCCGCGCCGCCTCGGCGAGACCATCGGCGCGCCGAGCGCGCTCCGCAAGGTCGTCTCGACCAGCGTCCTCGAGGGCGGGGCGGTCGCGAGCTACGAGAAGGCGCGCGCGGCGTACCTCTCGGGCGCGCACGCCGCGGGTGACGTGCCCTTCGACGTCGCGTTCGACGACATCAAGTTCGGCTACTGGGGGGCGCGCGCGGATCTCGCCGCCCTCGCGGCCGACGGCGCGGGGTTCGGCGACCTCAAGACGAAGAAGATGACGTCGCTCGGCGACGCCACCTGGAAGGAGATCCTGACGGCGTCGCCGGCCGAGCCGGGCCTCTCCCGCTTCGTCGAGCTGCCCGACGGACGGATCTCGGCCGGCGGCTGGAGCGATCTGGCGCCCACGCTCGTCCTCAAGAACATGGGCTGCGAGCGCGTCGTCTACGTCACCCGCGAGGGCGACGAGTCGGGCTTCGCGACGAAGATCGCCAAGCACCTCGGGATGAGCGAGGCCGAGTGGCAGAAGCTCTACGATCTGGGCGACGCGCAGAGCAGCTACAACGTCTCGCTCGAGAGCGCCGACGCCGTCTGGTGCACGAGCTGGAACTCGTTCGGCGATCTCCAGCAGCGCGAGATGGCCGCCGACTCCTGGCGCGCGCCGCTCGAGACGCGCGACGGCTTCGCGGGGATCCGCGCGCTCGCGCCCTACGCGAACACGACGCCGCGCACCGGCAAGGTCGGCTGCACCCCCGGGCTCTCCGGCGGCGCGACCTACCCGCGCTGATCGCGGGCCGATCGCGAGGGACGAATCCGCGCGACCGCTCGTGGCGGAAGGCTTCGCGCCGGCCGACCGGGCGCGCGGCGCCGACGGGGACCGGGCAAGAGACGCGCGGCGTCCGCGACCGGCGAGGGGAAGGACGTCGACGCGTGGTGAATCGTCGACCGGCGAGGCGAAGGACGTCGACGCGTCCTGAGTCGGCCCCCGGCGCGACGTCTCCCGCGAGCGCCCCAAAAGGAAACGCCGGCCCCTCGGGGAGGCCGGCGTTCTCGCGCGTGGTGCTCAGCGGCGCGGAGCCGCGATCACTGCGCGCACGGATCGGGCGGCGCTTCGCCCGGCGTGACCGTCTTCGTCGGCGCTCCGACCTGCTTGGCCGTGAAGCCGAGGCCGATCGAGATGCCGTCGCAGTTCTTGGACGGATCCTGCGTGCCGTCGGCGAGCATGTCGCTCGCCTGGCGGATCGAGCCCTTGATGCCCTCGACCGTCGAGCCCGAGCAGAGATCGGTGCTGAAGCGGCCGGCGACGGAGCTGATGCCGTTGACGAACTCCTCGGTGTTGATGACGCCGGCGATCGTGCCTTCATCGAGCGACTTGGTCGCCGGGTTGTGCTTGAACGAGATGATCGCCTTGTTGATCGTGAGGCTCAGCGACTGCCCGCTGATCGAGAGGCTCAGCTTGACGCTGGCGCCGCCCGTGCCGTTCACGAAGACGCCCTTGTTGATGTAGGCGCCGGGGATCGCGACCTGCGGGTCCTGGATGTACGGCCAGTCGTCGGCCGTCGTGAAGGTCGGGACCTTGCCCTCTTCCTCGCTGAACTTGCCGCCGACGAGGAGCGTGCCCGACAGACCCGTGTTCGTCTGCTCGGGCTCGTCGGTGAGGCCGACGACCTTGAGCATGATCGTGAAGTCGCCCGCGGCGATCGCCTCGTTCAGCGACTTCGACGGCGTCGGAGTGAAGGGGTCGAGGAGCTTGAGGATCTCCTTGCCGAACGTGTTGTCCGTTCCCTCGTCGCCGTCCTGGTGGACGGTGGCGGGTGCGCCCTGCGCGCGCTTGCACACGCGGTCGAGGTCGGGCGACGTCGCGCCGCTCACGTTCGTGATCAGGCCGTCGAGGTTGTAGCCGTAGCTCTTCCACGCGTCCTTGTTCTTGTTGCCCGCGCGGTCGGCCTCGCCGAGCGAGATCGTGTTGAGCGCGAACACGCGCTCCTCCGTCGCGGCCGTCGGCGTGCCTTCCTCCGCCGGGACCGTCTTGCCGGTCTGGCTGGCCGTGCCGCCGTCGCCGTCCGAATCGCTGCTACAGCCTTGCGTGCCTGCGAGGGTGACGAACCCCGCGCACAGGCCCATCAGCGTTAGCGCTGCTCCAAGCTTCATAGGTAATGCTCCTCTCCACTCAAGGATGCGCGTGACTCTTCACGTTCCACGCGTCGCCCCACCGCCAACGAGGCGGCGACGGATGCTACGCAGGAAGCTCGAGCGCGCGCAAGCCATCTACGGGGTTCATGATGGCAGAAAAGCTCGGCAGGACGTGGGTCGTCATGCATCTCGACTCGATCGAGACGAACGAAGGGGTGACGGGGATCCCCGACACAGCGCGATGACGCACCAAGACGTAGCCCGCGCGCCGCAGCCCGTCGCCGCCCGCGTGCACGCGCCTGCGCGGGCGGCGCGCGTTCGTCGGGTACGCGGAGGGGCGGGGCGGGCGGGGCGCCGGCCCTTTCATCACGCGGCCAACCGGGGTAACCCACCGCCGGCGGGGCCCCTCCACCATGAGCGAGTTCGTCCACCTCCACGTCCACTCCCAGTACTCGATGCTGGACGGCGCGCTGAAGGTGAAGAACCTCGTCAAGCTGGTCCAGAAGCAGGGGATGGACGCCGTGGCGCTCACCGACCACGGCAACATGTTCGGGGCCATCTCGTTCTACAAGGCCGCGAAAGACGCGGGCGTCCGGGCGATCCTCGGCGCCGAGCTCGAGGTCGTCACGGAGCGCCACGGCCACCACCTGCCGCTCATCGCCGCGACCGAGGAGGGCTACAAGAACCTCGTCGCGCTCGTCTCCCGCGGCTACGTCGATCCGGATCCGAGCGGGACGCCCGGGGTCCCGTGCGTGCCGCTCGGCGCGCTCGAGGGCAAGACCAAGGGCCTCATCGCGCTCACCGGCTGCATGGGCGGCGTGCTCTCGCAGAGCATCCTCGAGCAGGGCGTCGAGAGCGGCGCGAAGACGCTCGCCACGCTCAAGGACCACTTCGAGCCGGGCTCGCTCTACGTCGAGCTGCAGGACCACGGGCTGCCCGAGCAGCCGATCCTCAAGGGGATCCTGAAGGACCTCGCGCGGCGCTTCGATCTCCCGCTCGTCGCGACCAACGACGTCCACTACGGCACGAAGGAGGACGCCGAGGCGCACCTGTACCTGTCGTGCATCAAGAACGGGCGGTCGTACGAGGAGGCGAAGGAGCGCCACCACGGCTCGCACGAGATGTACCTGAAGACGGCCGCCGAGATGGCCGCCGTCTTCGGCGACTGTCCCGAGGCGCTGAAGGCGACGCTCGAGATCCGCGAGCGGTGCGAGCTCAAGCTGAAGCTCGGCAACCCGATGCTCCCGAGCTTCGGCGTCCCCGAGGGGATGGACGAGCCGACGTACTTCCGGCAGGTCGCCGCCGAGGGGCTCGAGTCGCGCTTCGTCGAGCTCGAGGCCGCGGGCAAGACCATCGATCGCGAGGCCTACAAAAAGCGCCTCGAGATGGAGATGGACGTCATCTGCAAGATGAAGTTCCCGGGGTACTTCCTCATCGTCTGGGACTTCATCCGGTACGGAAAGGAGAACGGCGTCCCCGTCGGGCCGGGCCGCGGCTCGGGCGCCGGATCGATCGTCGCGTACGCGATGCGGATCACCGACCTCGATCCCATCCCGTTCAACCTGCTGTTCGAGCGCTTCCTGAACCCGGAGCGCGTGAGCATGCCGGACTTCGACGTCGACTTCTGCATGGACAAGCGCGAGCGCGTCATCCAGTACGTGCAGAAGAAGTACGGCGAGACCAGCGTGGGTCAGATCGCGACGTTCGCCGAGCTCAAGGCGAAGAGCGTCATCAAGGACGTCGCGCGCGCGCTGGCGATCCCGCCGTTCGAGGCGCAGCAGATCGCGAGCCTCATCCCCAACAAGACGCCGGCCGAGACGTACACGATCACCGAGAGCCTCGGGATCGAGCCGAAGCTCAAGGCGCGCTACGACACCGAGCCGAAGATCAAGGAGCTGCTCTCGCAGGCGATCAAGCTCGAGGGCCTCACGCGCCACGCGGGCAAGCACGCCGCCGGCATCGTCATCAGCGAGGGCCCGCTCTGGGATCACGTGCCGGTCTTCAAGGACGGCAAGTCCGACGGGTACATCACCCAGTACTACAAGGACGACGTCGAGCAGGCGGGGCTCGTCAAGTTCGACTTCCTCGGGCTGAAGACGCTCACGGTCATCGACATCGCGCAGCGCCTCATCCACGGGCGGCCCGATCAGGCCGACAAGACCGACAAGGAGCGCTTCGACATCTCGAAGATCCCGCTCGACGACAAGGCGAGCTACCAGCTCATGGCCACGGGCGAGACGAAGGGCGTCTTCCAGCTCGAGTCGTCGGGCATGCAGCAGCTCTTCAAGGACCTGCACCCGGACAACTTCGAGGACATCGTCGCGGCGGTGGCGCTCTACCGCCCGGGCCCGCTCGGCACCGGCATGGTGAAGGACTTCGTCGACTGCAAGCACGGTCGCAAGCCCATCGCCAAGATGCACGACAACGTCGATCACATCCTGGCTCCCACGTACGGCGTCATCGTCTACCAGGAGCAGGTCATGCAGATCGCGCAGGCGCTCGCGGGCTACTCGCTCGGCGGCGCCGACCTGCTCCGCCGCGCGATGGGCAAGAAGAAGCCCGAGGAGATGGCCAAGCAGAAGGGCATCTTCATCGAAGGCGCGAAGAGCATCGGCGTCGCCGAAGAGGACGCCGACCGCATCTTCGGCCTCCTCGAGTTCTTCGCCGGCTACGGCTTCAACAAGTCGCACTCCGCGGCCTACGCCCTCATCACGTACCAGACGGCCTTCCTCAAGGCGCACTACCCCGTGGAGCTGCTCTGCGGGATCATGACGAGCGACAAGGACCGCATCGACAAGGTGGTCCGGACGATCGCCGACGCCCGCGCGATGGGCGTCACCGTGCTCCCGCCCGACGTCAACGAGAGCGACATCGACTTCAAGGTCGTCTACACCCACCCGGGCGGCGACAAGCGGATCCCGCGCGCGGCGCGCACCGCGGTCGCGAAGGACCGCTGCGGGCCGCAGATCCGCTTCGGCCTCGGCGCCGTGCGCGGGCTCGGGGGCGCGGCGCTCGAGGCGCTGCTCGAGGCGCGGAGGGAGGGCGGGCCCTTCCACGATCTGTTCGACTTCGCCTCGCGCGTCGACGCCAAGCGCATCAACAAGGGCGTCTTCGAGGCGCTCGTGCAGTGCGGGGCGTTCGACACGACGCTCGCGGCGCGCGACATCACGCGCGCCGACGCGTTCGCGTCGATCGAGATCGCGCTCGAGCGCTCGCGCGCCGCGAGCCGCGACCGCGAGCGCGGGCAGACCAACCTGTTCGGCCTGTTCGACGCGGCGCCCGTCAAGAGCACCGGCGGCGCTCCCGCGGCCGGCGGGTACGTCCGCGCCGAGCCGTGGGACCGCAAGGAGATGCTCGTCCGCGAGCAGAAGGCCCTCGGCTTCTTCGTGTCCGGGCACCCGCTCGAGCGCTACGTGAAGGGCACGGGCGGCCTCGGCAAGCTCGACGCCGTGCCGATCAACACGCTGGCCTCGATGAAGGACTGGGCCGTGGTGAAGGTGGTGGGGACGGTCGAGGGCTACCGCGAGCGCATCTTCAAGGACGGCGGCGGCAAGGTCGCGTTCCTCGAGCTCGAGGACCTCACCGGTCGTGTGACGTGCAAGGTGCGCGGCAACCAGATCGACGCGTACGCGCCGGTGTTGACGAGCGGCGATCCGGTCCTCGTGAGCGCGAAGGTGAGCTTCCCGCGGCGCGACGACGACGCCGAGGTCGAGGAGGAAGGGCCGCGCGAGCCGACGCTCTTCGTCAACGACGCCGTGCGCCTCTCCGACTCGGTGAGGCAGGACACGAAGCAGGTCGCGATCCGGCTCCTCGCCGAGAAGACGACGCCGGCGCAGCTCGACAAGATGGCCGAGATCCTCGGGCGCTCGGAGGGGACGTGCCCGGTCACGCTCGTCTTCGCGATGAAGGACGGGGCCGAAGCCTTCCTCTCGCTCGGCAAGGACTTCCGCGTCGACGTCAGCGACGAGGTCCTCTCGGGCCTCGAGAAGATCTTCGGCGAGCAGGTCGCCGAGCTCCGTTGAGCGACGCGGCGCGCCCCGATCCGCGCGGCGCGCGAGAAATCGAGCCCCGCGGGTAGCGACATATGCGACCGTGGTCGCCGATCTGCTACTCGCGAGCCGATCGCGCGTCATCGGGCCTGCGGCGGAGGAAGACGGACAAAGTCACGGACCCTGTTATGCTTCCAGGCGGAGCTTCGACTTGTGCGTGATGAAAGGTCCGGAGGGATGAGCTCGACGTCGCAGTCCCCGGACGGAAAACCCGAGTCGATGAACGAACCCGAGAAGAAGAAGGCGGGGTCTCCGGGCCGCTACTCGCTCGCCGACGAAGGCGACGAGGTGCCGCCGACGCGCATCGACTCCACGACGCGGATGCCGGCGGTGCGTCCCGACGGCGCGGTGCCGAGCAGCCCGTCCAGCGACGTGTCGTCCGCGCGCGCTCCGGGATCGCTGCGCGATCCGGCGGCGAGCAGCGCCTCGATCGCGGCGTCGCGCGCCTCGATCGCGCGCGTAGAGCGTGACTCCGCCGACACGAAGAAGAAGGCGCCCGTCGGGCTGCCGTCGCGGGCGACCCCGACGCAGCGCGCCGCGTCGGCGCCGGCGTCGAGGGGCGCGGTCGCGCCGCCTGCCCAGCGCACGTCCGACGCGAAGGGCCCGACGAGCGGGCGCCTGCCCGACGTGAGGCCACCGGCGAAGTCGAGCGACTTCACCGCCGAGGCGAGGTCGCTCGAGCCGCCGTCGCGCGTCTCCGCTCCGAAGCCCGGCGCCGCGGCGCGCGTCGAGACGTCCGGCGAGAGCGCCGAGGTGGCGCCGGCGACGGCGCGGGCCCCCGTGCGCCCGCCGTCGGTCGCGCCGCCCGGGAGTCGTCGCATCAGCTCGCTCAGGCCCCCGCCGTCGCCGAAGCCGCCGTCGGCGCCGCCCGCCGAGTCGTTCGTCCTCGACGGGTTCGACGAGGGCTCGATCGCCTTCGCCTTCGACGCGCTCGTGTCCGAGGACCGCGCGAGCCTGCCGGGCACCCACGAGTTCGATCTCGCCCCGGTGCGCGAGCTCTTCGCCGAGCTCGCCGCGAACCACATGCGCCACGTGCGCGACTTCATGATCGACGTGAAGTGGGGGGAGGTCACGCGCGACTGGATCCACATCTGCGTTCCTCCCGTGCGAACGCTACGCAAGGCCGCCGAGCGGCTCGAGCTCGTCGAGCTCGGCGCGTCGCTCGAGAAGCTCGGCGACGAGCTCGACGCCGCGAACGCCGTCGGCGGGCAGATGCTCGACGCGAACGAGAAGCAGCGCCTGCTCGACGCCTATGGAGAGCTCGTCGCGATCCTCCCGCAGGCCTTCGGGCTCGACCGCGACAAGACGCAGCGCGAGGCCGTGATCGTGCAGGCGCTGCTCCTCCAGGTGCCGGACGTGCGGAAGGTCACGATCGACAAGCTGCACTCGGCCGGGTTGACGAGCCTCACCGAGCTCTTCGCGGCGAACGCGCACGACATCGCGCACGTCGCGGGGATCCCGCACGCGCTCGCGATGCGGATCGTCGAGCGCGTGCAGTCGTACCGCGCCGAGCTCAAGTCCTCGTCCCCGCAGGACGCGCGCGCGGCCGAGCGCGAGAAGCTCGCCGCCCTGAACGCGCAGCTGAAGCAGCAACACGGCGCCTACGAGGAGGCCGCGAACGCGTGGGGGCCGGAGGCCAAGAGCAAGAAGCGCGAGCACTTCCGCGCGCGCGAAGAGACGTGGCTCGAGGTCAGCGTGCTGCTCGCGCGGTTCGGCGAGGTCGACCGACTCCAGGGCATCGAGAAGGTGCCGTTCTCCCAGCGCATCGCGCAGCTCTCGGACTACCTCGAGGAGGCGCGCGACAAGTACCGGAGCCCCGAGGGCTGAAGCCGGCCGCGCGGGCGCGATGATCCGCCGATCGTGCCCCGGCCCGTCGTCGCTCCCGGGGATCGTCGCTCGGAGCTCGCAGCTCGTCGCTCCGGCGAATCGTGATCCAGGCGACGCGCTCGCACCGCGACTTCGCTGTCGACAAAGAAACAGAAACCGGGTTTAGTTTTTCTTCCCTCACGTGCGAGCTCGATAGCGACGCGCGCGACCTGGTCACTCTCTCGAAGGGCATCGACACTATGGCCGAGCTCACAGCGGATGCCGTCGTCAGCAAAGTCAAACGCGGCGAGAAGATCGACCGCGCGGACCTCTCGGGCATCAACCTGTCGAACGCGATGCTCGAAGGCGCGAGCTTCCGTCGTTGCGACATGGTCGGCGCGAACCTCGAGGGCGCGAAGCTTCGCAACGCGAACCTGAAGAGCGCGAACCTCTGCGAGGCGTTCCTCTCGGGCGCGGACCTCCGCGACGCGAACCTCGACAACGCCGACCTCGAAGGCGCGAACCTGCAGCGGACGCTGCTCGCGGGCGCGAACCTCTCGCGAGCGAACCTGGAGGGCGCGAACCTCCAGGGCGCGAACCTCTCCGGCGCGCGCCTCACGCACGCCCAGCTCGATCTGGCGAACCTCGGCGGCGCGGACGTCGCCGGGGCCGTCCTCACGCACGCGGATCTCGGCGAGTGCTACCTCGGCGCCGTCAAGATGATGAAGGCGGAGCTGACGAACGCCAACCTGAACGACTCGAACCTGGAGGACGGCGACTTCACCGGCGCGACGCTCGCGGACGCGCAGATGCGCGGGATCAAGGCGCGCGGCGCGAAGCTCGTCGGCGCGGTGCTCTCGAAGGCCGATCTCGGGAAGGCGAACCTCACGAACGCCGACCTGACCAACGCCGACCTCCGCAACGCGACGCTCGGCGACGCCAAGCTCGAAGGCGCGAACCTCACGGGCGCGAAGGTCCACGGGCTCACCGCGAAGGGCGCGCAGCTCGCCGGCATCAAGGCCGACTGGCTCGACAACAGCCCGAACGCCGACGGCTCGGTGCGCGTCCAGGCCGCGCAGGTCCAGGCGGTCCTCTCGGGCGAGGCGCCGATCGCGGCCGCCCGCGAGTCGTCGCGCTCGGCGAACCACCGCTACTTCGGGCGCGGCGACGTCCTCCGCAACGCGTCGCTCCAGTTCGACGAGGGCGCGACCGTCGAGATCGAGAGCCTCTTCGAGTCGTGCACGATCGCGCTCGGTCGTGGCACCGAGCTCTTGATCGGACCCGACGGCATCCTCGCCGGCTGCCAGATCACCGGCGCAGGGAACATCACGATCAACGGCAAGTTCTTCGAGGCGACCGGCGGTCGCAAGAGCGGGCCGGCGATCGTCGGCGCCCACCAGCTCGTGGTCTCGTCGACCGGGGCGATGGTCGGCGCCGTGCAGCAGCCCCAGGAGCTCACGCGCTTCGCGTTCGAGCCGGGCTGTCAGCTTCGCGTGCGCATCACGACAGGGAACGGTTCGGGGAACGGGAACGGCGCAAAGGGCGGCAAGAAGTAAGGTAGGGAGGAGCGAGGGCTAATGAGCGATCTGAGAAACCCCATCGGCTCGGCGACGGAGAAACGCACGCTCGTCGAGGACGGGACCACCTTCAAGGGATCCCTTTCATCCACGTGTCCCATCTTCGTGAAGGGCGGCGTGGAGGGCGACATCCAGGCGCCGTCGCTGACCGTCGCGGCGAGCGGCACGGTCTCCGGCAAGGTGAAGGCTGGCGAGCTGAAGAGCGAAGGCTCGATCGCCGGCGAGTTCGACGTCGACAAGGTGCAGCTGTCGGGGTCCGTCAAGGACAACACGGTCATCAAGGCGAAGTCGCTCGAGGTGAAGCTGACGACGTCGAACTCGAAGATGCAGGTCGTCTTCGGCGAGTGCGAGCTCGAGATCGGCGACCAGCCCACGCGCGAGAAGGCCGCCGACAAGCCCCAAGAGAACGGCAAGAGCGTCCCGCCGCCGGCCGACAGCTGACCAAGCCGCCGGCGCGCGCCTACCGCTTCCCCGAGTCCCGCCGCGCGAGCATCCGGTAGAGGGTGCTTCGCGCCACCCCCAATGCCCGCGCCGCCTCGCTGACGTTGCCGCCGGCGCGGGCGAGGGCGTCCTCCGCGAGGTCGCGAAGCGCGAGCTTCCGTGAGGCTGGAGGCCCGCTGCGCGCGGCGGCGCCGCGGACGATCAGCGGCTCCGGGAAGTGCTCGCGGAGGAGCTCGACGCTCGCCCCGTCGTCCGTGGTGGCCGCGGCGGTCGCGAGCGCCAGCGCGTGGGTGAGGGCGGTCTTCAGCTCGCGCACGTTGCCGGGCCACGGGTGGTCCAGCACCCACGCCTCCGCGCTCGCGCCGAGGTGAGCTCGCCGTCTCGGCGCCGCCGCGGGCGGTGACGCCGCGCGAGGCGGCGCGGCCCTCCGCCCGCCGCCGGCCCTCCGCGCGTCGCCGCTCGCGAGACGGTCCAGGAGCTGCCGCGCGAGCGCGAGGCGGTCGGTCCGCTCCGCGAGCGCCGGCAGCCGGATGTTGCCGCCGTTGATCCGGTAGAAGAGATCCTCGCGGAAGGCGCCGGAGGCGACGAGCGAGGGCAGATCGCGGCAGGTCGCGCAGAGCACCCGGACGTCGGCGTGGCGCGGCGTCGACTCGCCGACCCGGTGGTACGAGCCGTCTTCGAGGAAGCGCAGCAGCATCGCTTGCGCCTGCGGTGACATCTCCGCGACCTCGTCGAGGAAGAGCGTCCCGCCGTGCGCCGTCGCCAGCTTGCCCTCGCTCCCGCGCGGGTGGGCGCCGGTGAACGCGCCCGCGCCGTAGCCGAAGAGCTCGGTCTCGAGCAGCCCTCCCGCGAGCGCGCCGCAGTTGAGCGCGACGAACGGCAGCGCGGCGCGCGCGCTGGCGCGATGGATCGCCTGCGCGAAGAGCTCCTTCCCCGTCCCGGTGGCGGCCAGGAGGAGGATGGGCACGTCGGACGGCGCGAGGCTGGCGGCGACGTGCTTGGCGCGAATGACGGCGGGATCCGTCGCCAGCACGTCGTCGAACGCGGAGAGCGCGGCGCTCGGCGCCTCTGCCGCGCGTGCTCCCGCCGCGGGCGTGAGCGACGCACGCGGGCGCGCCGCCGGCGAGAGGAAGCAGGCGAGGGCGAGGACGCGCCCGTCCGAGAGGACCGGCTCGAACTCGACCGCGTAGCGGCGTCGTCGCGTCTCGAACGACGCCGGGCCCGATCGCGCCGCGAGCGCGAGCTCCTCCCACGGCATCCCGAAGACGTGCTCGACGCTGCTGGGACGCTCCGGGAGCTCGAGCTCGGTCGCCGCCGCGAGGTTGTGCGCGCGCACGGTGCCCGGGGCCTCGACGAGGAGCGCCGGCCCCGAGCATCGGTCGATCATCCGCGAGAGCAGGCGAAACGATCCGGCGTCGGCGCCGCCGTAGGCGCGCGCGCGGAGCACCTCCTCGAGCGCGAGGGCCGCGCTCCGCACGGCGACGCCGATCGCGCTCTCGTCGAGCTCGACCGGACCAGTGACGTCGAGGATCGAGACGAGGTCTCCGAACGGATCGAGGACCGGCGCGGCGTAGCAGAACAGCCCGTGGTTCACGAGCTCCCAGTGAGCCCGCCCGACCACCGCGACGGCCTGGCGCTCGACGAGCGCCGTACCGATCGCGTTCGTGCCGCGCGCCGCCTCGTCCCAGCGGGCGCCTTCGATGAGGCGCGTGCGCACGACCTCGCGGGGGAACGCGTCGCCGCCGCTGGACCGGACGATCACGCCGTGCGCGTCCGCGACCAGCGCGAGGAGTCCGCGGCTCGCCGCTTCGCCCGAGAGGGCGTCGACGATCGTCCGCCCGTCGGCGAAGGTGTCGAGCGACGCGTCGCGACGCACGAGGAGATCGTCCGCGGCGACGCCGTCGGGCGGCGCCGCTCCCTCGGCGCGCACGCCGAGCCGCGCGGCGCGCTCCCACCGCGGGACGACGGGCGCGCGCACGGAGGGCTTGCCCCGTTGAAAGAGCTCCCAGAGTCCGTCGCGTTCTTCGGTGAGCCGCAGCATGGGCAGGTCGCCCCACGCGGAGCGCGGGGCCGAGGCCGGCGGCGCCCCGTGGGCGAGGAGCGGCGGCCGCGTCACATCTCCAGATGAGGAGCGTAGCGACCGTCGCCGCGCGCGCCAGACGCAAACGACCGCCGCGTCGCGTTGGGCTGGCTCGAAACGCGACAGTCGGAGACAGGCCGGACGAAGCAGGCGCGTCACGCGTCGCCGCCACGAGCGGCGTGGCCCGCTCGATCTCGTCGACGCACGGCGGCGCGCGGGCGGGATCACCGCGTGCAGAGAAGAGCGCCGAGACAGGAGACGTTCATGACCTACGTACCCCCGAACCATGACGGCGCGATCGTGCGGTTCCGAGCGCGCTACGAGAACTTCATCGGCGGCGACTGGGCGAAGCCCGCGAAAGGACAGTACTTCGAGGACATCACCCCGGTGACCGGCCGCGCGTTCTGCGAGGTCGCACGCGGCTCGAGCGCGGACATCGAGGCGGCGCTCGACGCGGCGCACGGCGCCAAGGCGGCGTGGGGCAAGGCCTCGGCGGGCGATCGCGCGAACGTGCTCTGGAAGATCGCCGATCGCATCGAGCAGAACCTCGAGAAGCTCGCCGTCGCCGAGTCGTGGGAGAACGGCAAGCCCGTCCGCGAGACGCTCGCGGCCGACCTGCCGCTCGTGGTCGATCACTTCCGCTACTTCGCCGGCTGCATCCGCGCGCAGGAGGGCGGCGTCTCCGAGCTCGACGCCGACACGGTGGCGTACCACTTCCACGAGCCGCTCGGCGTCGTCGGGCAGATCATCCCGTGGAACTTCCCGCTGCTCATGGCCGCGTGGAAGCTCGCGCCGGCCCTCGCGGCCGGCAACTGCGTCGTCATGAAGCCCGCGGAGCAGACGCCCGCGAGCTTGATGCTCCTGATGGACCTCGTCGGCGATCTCCTGCCGCCCGGCGTCGTCAACGTCGTCAACGGCTTCGGCGTCGAGGCCGGCAAGCCGCTCGCGTCGAACAAGCGCATCGCGAAGATCGCGTTCACCGGCGAGACGACCACCGGCCGCCTCATCATGCAGTACGCGTCCGAGAACCTCATCCCGGTGACGCTGGAGCTCGGCGGCAAGTCGCCGAACGTCTTCTTCGAGGACATCTTCGCGAAGGACGACGACTTCGCGGACAAGGCCCTCGAGGGCTTCGCGATGTTCGCGCTGAACCAGGGCGAGGTCTGCACCTGCCCGTCGCGCGCGCTCGTGCAGGAGTCCATCCTCGGCCAGTTCATCGAGCGCGCCGTCGCGCGCGCCAAGCGGCACGTCCCGGGCAACCCGCTCGATCCGAAGACCACGGTGGGCGCGCAGGCCTCGAACGATCAGCTCGAGAAGATCCTCGCGTACATCGACATCGGCAAGAAGGAGGGCGCCAAGGTGCTCACCGGCGGCGCGCGCGCCGAGCTCCCGGGAGACCTGTCGAAGGGCTACTACGTCCAGCCGACGATCTTCCAGGGCACGAACCAGATGCGGGTCTTCCAGGAGGAGATCTTCGGGCCGGTCGTCAGCCTCGCGTCGTTCCGCGACCTCGACCACGCGATCAAGATCGCGAACGAGACGCTCTACGGTCTCGGCGCCGGCGTCTGGACGCGCGACGGCAACACCGCGTACCGCGCGGGCCGCGCCATCGAGGCGGGGCGTGTGTGGACGAACTGCTACCACCTCTACCCGGCGCACGCGGCCTTCGGAGGCTACAAGCAGTCGGGCATCGGGCGCGAGAACCACAGGATGATGCTGGCCCACTACCAGCAGACCAAGAACCTGCTCGTCAGCTACAGCCCGAAGGCGATGGGCTTCTTCTGAGCGGTCCCTTCGACACGGGACGAGGAGATCCACCATGCCCGCCACGCGCGTGAGCTCCACCGATGCCGCCGACGAGCTGATCCGGGAGCTCCTTGCCGAGCACGGCGAGCTCGTCGTCCACCAGTCCGGCGGCTGCTGCGACGGGAGCGCCCCGATGTGCTTCCCGCGCGGCGACTTCCGGATCGGGGGAGGAGACGTCCTGCTCGGCGAGGTCGCCGGCGTGCCGTTTTACATGGGCGGCGCGCAGTTCGCGTTCTGGAAGCACACGCACCTCACGCTCGACGTCGTGCCCGGTCGAGGGAGCGGCTTCTCCCTCGAGGCGCCGCGAGGGGTGCGCTTCCTCATCCGCTCGCGCGTGCTGACGACCGAGGAGCTCCGCGAGCTCGGCGAGCCGGTCTGAGGCCGGCGTCCCAAGGCGGAGCGTGGATCCCGCCGCCCGCGCCGGAGCTCGAGGCCCGCTCGCCGCGCGCAGCTCCGGCGAAGCTGGCGGAAACTAATTCGATTGGGATAGTCTCGCCACGCCCGCTGGTCTCGGCCGGAGCGCGGATCGAACCGCAAACTGCGCAAGTCCGCGAACCCTCTGGTACCTTAGGGGACGATGTCCGATCGCGACGACCTGCTGCGCGTCGACGGCACCGGGACAGTGCACCCGGTCGGTCGCGCTGCGAGTCAGCTCCTGCGGCCGCGGGCAGGCGAGTGGCGCCTCATCCCGAGCCCGCGCGAGCTGATCATCGCGCGCAGCATGAGCGGCGGCGACGCCGTCTTGAAGCTCGCAGGGGAGATCCGCACGCCGGGCGCTCTGTCGGACATCGTGTCGCTCGCCGCGCAGTCGCAGTGGACCGGCGAGCTCATTTTGCTCGCGGAGGTCGGGACGCGCTCGTTCTACTTCGAGCACGGCACCATCATCCACGCGTCGACGACGGTCGCGGAGGAGCGCCTCGGCGAGACGCTCTACCGCTTCGGCGTGATCACGCGCGAGCAGCTCGACAAGATCATCACCGTCAGCACCGAGACGAAGAAGCGCCTCGGCGAGACCGCGATCGACCTCGGGATCGTCCCCGCCGACCGGCTCTACGCGATGATGGCGCGCCAGGTGGAGGAGGTCTTCTACGCCGCCGTCCACGTGAGCGAGGGCTCGTTTTACTTCTTCGATCGGTACGAAGAGAAGAACATCATCCGGCGGCACAATTTGAACGCGGGCGGCCTGCTGATCGAGGCCGCGCGCCGCATGGACGAGATGCGGTTCTTCCGCGAGAAGATCCCGAACGACGGGTTCATCCCCGTGCCGGTCCCGGGGAAGAAGCCGCCGGACGACCTCGTCGACATGTTCTCGAAGATCGACGGCACCCGGAGCATCGCCGATCTCGGCCGAGCGCTCGGTCAGCTCGAGTTCGAGGTGACGCGGGGCGCGTTCCAGCTCGTCTCGAGCGGGTGCGTGTTCGTCGTCGCGCCACGACCGCGCGGGCCCGAGGCGATCGTCGAGACCTTCAACCCCGCGCTCGCGGCGATCCACGAGCGATGCGACGTCGCGGGGAAGGGGGCCGACCTTCGCGACGGGCTCTCGCGCTTCGCGACGGGCGGCGGCATCTACGATCCGCTGTTCATGGGAGCGGGGCCGCTCCAGGACGGGACCCTCAAGCCGAACCGCATCGCGAACAACATTGCTGCGCTCGCCGGTGAGGAACCAGACGCTTGGTTGGTTGGGCTCATGAATGACTACGTCGGATTTGCGCTCTTCCAAGCAGAGTCGCTCTTGCCACGGGACCAACAATCGAGCCTCATGGCGCACGTGATGGAAATACTCAAACCGGTCAGGCCCCTCCTCGAGGCGCCGTTCTCCAGAGGCGCGGCGTGAATCCCGGGGGGGAGGATACGCCGCCGTCGCGACCGCCTGCGCTTCGCAAGCGGAAGAAGCTGCGGAAGGAAGAAATCGTCGCGGAGGCGACGCGCCTGTTCGCCGAGCGCGGCTACGAGGGCACGAGCATGGGCGACCTCGCGGAGCGCGTCGGCCTCCGGAAGGCGTCCTTGTTTCACCACTTCGAGTCGAAGGACGCGTTGTACGCGACCGTGCTCTCGCAGCTCATCGAGAGCGTTCAGGGCGCGATCGCGAGCGCGGCCAGCTCGGAGGGAACGTTCGTCGATCGCCTCGACGGGCTGACCGACGCGATCACCGCGACGCTGGGCGCGCAGCCGCACGCCGCGCGCCTGTTCATCCGCGAGGCGATGGACTGGGGGCCGGTGATGCGCGATCAGCTCGCGGACACCGTGCAGGTCGTGCTCGCCGCGTCGGTCGAGTTCGCGCGGGCGGGGCAGAGAGAGGGGGTCTTCGACCCCGACCTCGATCCCGAGCACATCATCATCAGCCTGATAGGCGTCTACTTCATACCGTTCGTGATCGATCGGACGATCGAGGGCTTCGCGAGGAGGTCGCCCTTCGATGCGCCCTTCATCGACGATCGACGGCGCGCGGTCCGCGAGCAGATCCGGCACCTCGTGCTGGCGAAGCAGCGGCCCGTCACGACCTGAGGTCGCGCGGTTCGCGCGCTCGTGGAGGCCCTGCGCGCGGACGTCGCCGCGCGGCGGCGCCGCGATCGCGCGAGGTCGCGGGCGCTCCGTGACGCGGCGTCAGCCGAAGGCGCCGTGCCGGCCCTTGCCGGCGGCGAACGCGGCGGCGCCGCTCGTGGCCTCCCCGGTCGCGAGGGACTCGAGGCCGATCGCGAACTCGTTCGCGATCGCGTCCTCGAGCGATAGGCCGGTCGACGCGTAGGCGCTCTTGCGGTCGCCGCGCATCGTCGCCTGCGGGAACCGCGCGATCTCGGCGGCGAGCGCCTCGGCCGCGCTGCGCGCTTCGCCTGCCGGGACGACACGGTTCGCGAGGCCGATCGCCAGCGCCTCCTGGGCGCCGACCGGACGGCCCGTGAGGATGAGGTCGAGCGCGCGCGACAGGCCGATGAGGCGCGGTAGTCGAGCGGTGCCTCCGTCGATCAAGGGGACGCCGAAGCGGCGGCAGAACACGCCGAACACAGCGGTCTCGTCGGCCACGCGCAGGTCACAGAGCAGCGCGAGCTCGAGGCCGCCGGCGACGGCGTGCCCGGAGACGGCGGCGACGACGGGCTTCGAGAGGAGCATTCGCGTGGGGCCGAGCGGCGCGTCGCCGTCCGCGGCGAGGCGGTTGCCTTCGCCGCGCGCGAAGGCGCGGAGATCGGCGCCGGCCGAGAAGGTCCCGCCCTCGCCGAAGAGGACGGCGACGCGGGCGTCCGCGTCGGCCTCGAACGCGCGGAACGCGGCCGACAGCGCGTCGGCGGTGGCGCGATCGACGGCGTTCTTCGCGTCCGGTCGCGCGAGGATGATGGTGGAGACGGGACCGTTCGTTTCGACGCGCACGCTCATGACGCACGAGGATACATCGCGCCGCCGCCGCCGCTCGCGGCCGCGGGAGGCAGCTCCGGCGTGAGCGTCGAGGCGCGCGCCGGCCAGCGGCGGGCGCCCGAGCGCTCCGGTCAGCCGCGCGGGCGGCGGCGGAGCAGCTCGTAGAGCGCGATACCGCCCGCGACCGACGCGTTGAGCGAGTCGAGCACGCCGCTCATCGGCAGGCGCGCGAGCTCCGTGCAGGCGCGCTTGACCGGCTTGCGGAGCCCCTTGCCCTCGGCGCCGATGACGAGGACGACGGCGCCGTCTGCGGTCACGTCGCGGATGTCCTTGTCGGCGTTGGCGTCGAGGCCGACCACCGTGGCCCCCGCCTCGTGCAGCCGCTCGAGCGCGACCGTGAGGTTGCCGACCCGGCAGAGCCGCGCGTGCTCCACCGCGCCGGCCGACGCTCGGAAGGTCGCCGGCGAGAGCGGCGCCGCGTGGTGCTCGGGCCACACGATCGCGGTCGCGCCGAGCGCCACGGCCGAGCGGATGACCGCGCCGAAGTTCTGTGGGTCCTCGATCTCGTCGAGCGCGACGACGACCGCGTCGCCGGCGAGGTCCTTCGCGAGCTCGTCGAGCCCCACGATCGCGAGGTCGGGCGCGTAGGCGATGGCTCCCTGGTGACGCGCGCCCTTCGACGCGCGGTCGAGCTCGCCGCGCGCGACGCGCGTGACCGGCGCGCCTCGATCGGCCGCGAAGCGGGCGACGGCCTCGATCTGCGCGCCGCCGCGCTCCTCGACGAGGACGCGCTCGAGGCGGTCGCCGTGCACGCGGATGGCCTCACGCACGGGCTGGAGGCCGGTGACGAGGCGGCTCACGCGGCGCCTCGCGCTGCCCGCGCCGCGGCGGCCTCGTCACCGATCGCCTGGGCGGCCGCGAGTCGATCGGAGGCGTCGCGGATGGGGCGACCCACGACGAGCCAGTCGGCGCCGTCGGCGATCGCCTTCGCCGGAGTCGCGGTTCGCTTCTGGTCGCCCTGGTCCGCCGCGGCGGGGCGTACGCCCGGCGTGACGAGCACGGCGTCGGGGCCGAGCACCTCGCGGAGCGACGCGACCTCCGCCGGCGAGCAGACGAACCAGCGCACGCCCTCCTCGTAGGCGAGGCGCGCGAGGCTCTCGGCGGCGAGGCTCGTGTGCGGGCGATCGCTCGGCGCGGGACGGCGGCCGTCCGGCGGGTTGAACGCGGGGAGCCGGCGCGTGACGGTGATGCCGACGTCGTCGAGATCGACGTCGTCGAGCGACGTCAGGATCGTGACCGCGCAGATCGCGAGACCGCCGCCCTCCTTCTCGGCGCGCTGGACCGCCCTCTGCAGCATCGCGCGTCCGCCGCTCGCGTGCACGGTCACGACGCGCGCGCCGAGGTTGGACGCCTGCGCGACCGCGCGCTCGACGGTCTCGGGGATGTCGTGGAGCTTGAGGTCGAGGAACACCGGCAGCCCGGCCGCCCGCCCGACGTCGAGGACCGCGGGGCCCGCGTGGATGAACAGCTCGAGCCCGACCTTGAGCATGCCGACCGCGGGGGCGACCTCGGCCGCCGCCGCGCGAGCTTCGTCGACCCCCGCGAAGTCGAGCGCGAACACGATAGGAGAAGCCATCGAGGGCGCAGCCTAGTACCGCGCGCGCGAAGTTCGCATCGCTTTCCGCGTGCGGGGCGTCCGCAACGCGTACCGTGCGCCGCGGAGCCCGCGCGCGTGAAGCGGCGTCAGAGGCAGGAGCAGAGCGGGTCGCCGGCCTGGCAGGTGCACGCCGGCTTGGGCGTCCCGCCGCCGCCGCCCGACGCCTTCGCGCCACCGCCGCCGCCGGCCTTGACGGCCGCGATGTTCGCCTGCGTCTTGCGCTGCTGCTCCTGCGCCGCGACGAGCTTCGCCTGGGCGCTCGCGCGATCGGCGTCGCTCTTGGCGCTCGCGATCTCGGCCTGCGCGGCGGTCATGGCCTCCTGCTGAGCCTTGAGGTCAGCCATGAGCTTGTCGAGCTGCGCCTGCTTCTCGGCGATCTCCTGATCCTTCAGGAGCTGGATGCGCCGCTGCTCCTGCGCGCTCGAGTAGAACGCGTAGCCGCCGCCGGCGCCGCCGAAGACGAGGACCGCGCCGATGCCGACGACGAGCCACGTGAGCTGCTTCTTCTTCTTGTCCTGCGAGAGCGCAGCGAGCTGACGCTCGTGGTCCTGCTGCTGCTGCATCGCGCGGAGGCGCGCCTGGTTCTCGGCGTCGTGGCGCGCGCGCTCGACCTCGCCCTGGCGGATCGCCTCGAGGCGGGTCTGCTCCTCGCGCTGACGCTGCTCCTCCTGGCGACGACGCTCCTCGTCGGCGCGGAGCCGCGCCTCTTCGGCCTCGCGGGCGCGGCGCTCGGCGTCCAGGCGCGCCTGCGCCTCCGCCTCTTCCCGCTGCTTCTTGTCGTCATCCTCTTGCCGGATGCGGTCCTCCTCGAGGCTCATCAGCTCCTTGAGGGAGAAGAGAACGGAGGACTCTTTCTGTTCGGCCATGTCGTGGGTCCTTGGGGTCGTCGGGTCTCCCGAGGTTGCCTGGAAAACGTACCTGCCAGCGTCCGGGTTCGCAAACGATATCGCTCACGAACCGTTCGTCGACGCGTGCAGTTGGTCTCGAGAGGCGCGCTCCTCGAGCAGGAGCGGAGGCTCGGGGGAGCCCGATCGGAGAGGCATGGGGGTGGGACGAGATCCGGCGGGGCGACCGGAGTTCGACCCACTAGCAAAAATTTGCTTGGGGCGCTTCGCGCGCGACGCGACCGAGGTGAGAAATCGTTGCGCCGGCGCGCTCGCCCGTGGACCATGCGCGGCATGGCGACCAACGTGAACGCGCACATCACCGGAACCGTCTGGAAAATCGAAGTGAAGGAGGGAGACGAGGTCGCCGAGGGGCAGACCTGCGTCATTCTCGAGTCGATGAAAATGGAAATGCCCGTCGAGGCGCCGGAGGGCGGAAAGGTCGAGAAGATCGCGTGCTCCGAGGGCCAGGCGGTCAACGAGGGCGACCTCCTGCTCACGATCGCGTAGAGCGCGGACCCGGACGATCGCGTAAAATAGCTCCACCTTGACGCGACTTCGCTTGCTCCCGGGCGCGCTCACGCTCTCACGCAACCTCGCCGTGGGGCTCACGGCGGCGCTCGGCGCGCTCGTCGTCGCGGCGGCGTGCGCGCCCGAGTCGAGCCGGGTCGGACCCGGCGACGAGTGCTTCCTCGCGACGGACTGCGAGCCGGGCCTCGTCTGCATCGAGCAGGCGAACAAGACGCGCATCTGCAGCGACGATCTGTCGCGCGTCTCGGGCGAGCCGCCGGCGGAGGGCGACGGCGAAGGGGGCGCCGGCGGCGACGCCGCGGACGATGGCGGCGAGCAGCCGACGCCCGAGGGCGGGCCGATCCCGGACACGGGAGCACCCGACACGACCGCGCCGCCCGACACCGGCGCGCCGACGGACGCCGGCGAGGACTGAGGCCGGCGAAGGGCCGGCGCCGGCGAAGGCCGACGCCTGATCGCGGCGCAGCGACGAAGACGGCGTTGACGGCCGACGCCCGACCGTGGCGGATGGCGTTGGCTCCGCGTTGTCGGGCCAGGCCGGCTGCGCGCGCTTCGCGGGCGCGCGGACGGCGATCACTCGCGCCAGAGGAACTTCCAGGGGTTGTGCTTGAGGTCGCGCACCATCTCCTGGACGTCGTCGAAGACCGCCTCGTCCATCACGAGCGCGCCGACGGTGCCGTTGCCCTTCTTGATGTGCGAGACGATGGCCTGCGCGTCCGCGGCGGTCGCGTTGGCGCGCGACGCGAGCTGCGCGACGTCGTCGATCGTCTTCTTGAGCTTGGCCTGCTCCTCTTCGCCGCCGATCACCTTCGAGGCGCGGTTGAGGTTCGCGACGGCCTCGCGCGCGTCCTTGATCATCGGTCCGCTGTCGCGCTGCAGCTCGGCCGTGAGCTTGTCGATGTTGTCGATCGTCCGGGCGATCTTCGGGTTGTCGACGTAGTTCGTGCGCGCGTGCTTCGTCAGCGTGTTCGCCTCGACCGAGAGCGCCTCGAGGTTCTCGACGATCCGGTTGATGCGCTCGCGGTTGTCGGTGAGCACCGTGTTGAGGTTCTTGAGCAGGCCCGCCGTGTTGGTCGCGATCTCGCTGATGAGCTCGCGGTTGTTGCGGATCCCGTTGATGGTCGTGTCGAGCAGCTCGTAGGCCTTCGCGAGGAACAGATCGAGGCGCGGCGGATCGATCCCCTTGACGATCGTGTTCTCGGCGAGGACCGGCTTCTGCGGTGAGCCCGGCTCGATCGCGAGGAACTGCTCGCCGAGGACGCCCTGCGTCGTGACGTAGAAGTCGGCGTCCTCGTGGATCGACTCCTTCACGCGCTGCTCTATCGCCACCTTCGCGCGGACGAGCGTGCGCCGGTTGGTCGTCGGGTCGACCTTGCCGCCCATGAACTGGAGCTCCTTGACCTTCCCGCATTTCACGCCGGCGACGCGGACGGGCGCGCCCGACTGGAGGCCGCCCGGGTTGTCGAAGTCGACGTAGACCGTGTAGGTCTTCTCGAACGAGAGCCCGCCCATGACGAGGACGAAGGCGGCGAGGATGCCGAGGGAGACGAGGATGAGGATCCCGACCTTGACCTCGATCGATTTCTCCTGAGCCATGGGAAGCGGTGTCTCCTTCGAGGCGCGGGGCGGCGCGTGCGCGGCCCCGTCGGACGCCCAACGTTACGGCATCCCGGCCGTCGAAGAAACGCGCTTCCGCATCTACCTAGCGATGTGCTCGACCCGCACCGTCGACCTGCATCCTCGACCCGGGGGGGCCCGGCGCGGCGGTCAGGGGCTGTCTTCGCGCGCGTAGACCTTCATCCGGTTGACGACCACGTCGTAGAGCCGGTCCTTCTGGTCCGGCGACGCGGGGGTCGCGAGCGCCCAGCTGTAGTCGGCCGGGAAGCCCGTGCGGATCTGCGTGCGGCCGGAGAAGGGGAACTTCGACTCGTCCGTGAGCACGCCGTTCAGCGCGTTGATGTCGCCCGCGTGCTGGTGGCAGCCGATGCAGTTCGTCTGCGCGTTGTGCTCGCCCTTCTCGATGAAGCCGTTCGAGCACCAGGTCGTCTTGCCGTGGACCGCGGCGAGCGCGTCTCCGAGCGAGCCCTCGAAGCCGCCGCGCGGATCCTCGTCCTTCTCCTCGAAGTCGGTGACGACGCACATCTTGTAGTTGCTCCAGGGAGCGCCGAGGGCCTTGATCTCCTCGGGGCGGTCCTGGCCGAAGTCCTCGTCGGGGCTGTCGGACCACCAGACGGTGACCCAGATCCAGTGCCGGAGCTCCTTGGTCATGATGTGGAGCCCGACGAGCGAGTAGCCCGTCTGGTCCGAGAGCGTCACCGAGTAGGCGTCCTCCGGGCCGGCGGGCTTCATCGGGACGCCGCGCAGACTCCAGCCGCCCTTGTCGAGCTCGCCGCTCAAGCGCTTCGACAGCGACTCGGCGCCGGTGTCGATCGCCGGGAGGCCGGCGGTGACGAGCCCGTCGTTGCGACGCCACGAGGCCTTGATGACCGCGGCGTCGGCGTCGAACTCGCGCGAGAAGCAGTTCGTGAAGTTGGTGTCCTCGGACTTGGGCGGCGTCTCGACGGTGAGCTCGTCGATCTTGCAGCTCGCGATCGTCGGGTAGTCCGCGAGGATGTGCTTCACGTAGCCCGGGCTGTACGCCACGCGGCCGTTGCCGCCGAGGCCGTCGACGCCCTGCTGGTTCTCGATCTGCCCGAGCCGCGCGAAGTACTCGGCCTCGCTGCTCGGCCCGAGCGCCTTGGCGTTCCAGTCGAAGATCGCGTCGATCTCGCGGTCGGTCGGGATGTCGCCGCCCAGCCGGCGGTCCTTGCCGAGGTCGTGGTACATCTTCGCGAACATCCGCTCGATCTCGTCGCCGCCGAACCACGTGCGGAAGAGCGGGAGGGTGCGCTCGGCGACGGGCCTCGTCGGGGCGGGGGTCGAGGTCGTCTCCGGCTGAGCCGCGATGCGCACGGGCTGGAGCGCGCGCGCGAGCACCTGCCAGCCGAGCTCGCGGCGCGCCTTCTTCGACTTCGCGTAGAGCTCGGCGTCGGCGTCGGTGTAGCGCACGGCGGGGTAGTCCCGCGCGGGCCCGACGGCGCGTCGCTCGAGCTCGCGGATCTCCGACTCGCCCTCGGTGGCTTCGTCGGTCTCGTTCAAGGCGCAACCCGCGGCGACGCCGAGGACGCCGAGGAAGCACGCTGCTGCCGGACCGAATCTCACCTGCTTCACCCGCTCCTGATTCAAGGGACCGTCGACTTCGACTCGCTCGTCGAGGCCCCGCGGGAGCGCGGGCCTCGACGCGTCACCCGTCGTACCTCAGGGCGTCGGGGTCTTCTCTTCCGCGCGGATCGCCCAGTCGGACGCTGCCGTGTAGTACTTGCCCGTCTCGTGATCGACGACGAGGAAGTAGAGCCAGCCGTCGGAGCGGAAGTGCGGGTAGAGCGCGAACTGGCCGGGGCCCATCTTCGTGACGACCTGCTTCTTGCCGGTGATGAAGTCGATCACGATGATGTCCGCGGAGCCCTTCTCGAGGTACGCCGGGTCCGCCGAGTCGCCGAAGTCCTCCGGCTCGTTGTAGTGGTGCGTCGAGAGGAAGCGCTCGTCGAACGAGAAGTTCGCCTTGTTGCCCTTGAGGCAGACGTTGCCGATCGTCGTCATGTCGAAGCGGTAGTGACCGTTGACGATCGAGCGATCGAGCTTCTCGATGGCGTAGCCGGCGGCCGTCTTGCCGTCCGCGTTCGCGCCGTAGGCCCAGCGGCTCCCGATGAGCTGGCCGGAGCGGCCCATCATCGTGTCGCCGCGGTACGGCGTCGCGACCTTCACCGGGTCGCCGGCGATCTGGTAGCCCTCTTCGACGTCGTTGCCCATCGCGACGGCCGTGTAGATGTTGATCGCCGAGTCTTCGCCGCCGCGCGGGGGCGTGTCGCGCGCCGAGGCGCTGTACTGGCCGGAGTCGCCCGCCCAGATGCTGTAGAGGATGAAGCGGTCGCTGATCGAGTTGTCGCCGACGACCTGCCCGACGGTCTGGTAGAGGCCGCTCGCGGCGCTGAGGCTCGAGCACTCCGGCTCGCCGAAGGTGACGAGCTCGGTCGACGGCTTCTCGAGGAGGCTCTGGGCGCAGAACTTGGTGCCGCCCTGGAACATGAAGGCCTTGTTGTCCGGCCAGAAGTCGGGGTCGTAGCTCGCCTGCAGGCCGATGTCGCGCGACTGGCCGTCGAGCGTCGCCTGGAGGTCGATCGCCTGCGCGCCGCCGCTGCGGCCGCCGCCCGTCGCGACGAAGCGGCCGTCGGCCGAGGCGCGGACCCAGAACGAGTTGGGCGCCGAGAACTCGCGGAGGATGCGGATGTTCGAGCCGTCGAGCGGCCAGCTGCGCGAGAAGGCGTCGTCGACCGCGCGCGGGAAGATGTCCTTGCCGTCACGCTGCTGCGTGAAGCAGTTCGCGGGGCTGACCGGGTTCTCCGGGTTCGGCGGCGGGCACGCGAACATCGGCATGCGGTTCGAGAGGTTCTTCGCCGCCCACGTCTGGTTCTTCACCTCGATCGTGCGCGCCTTGATCCCCTCGAAGTCGTCGACGCACTCGGTCGGGCGGTTCTCGCGGATGATGTCGTTGACGTGCGGCAGGCCCTTCTGGAACCACGTGAGCACGGTCTCGTACTGCGAGGCCGTGAGTCGCGGATAGTCCGCGAGCACGGGCATCAGCATCTCGCGGCGGAACTCGGCGTAGAGCGCCTCTTTGCCGCGGAAGATCTCCGCGAGGAGCTTGCCCTGCTTGAAGGTCTCGGGGTGCCGCGCCTCGCTGACGTTGGCGCCGAGCGCGAGGTGCGCGCCCGCGGAGAGGATGCCGACGCGCTCCGGCGTGAACCCCGTACGCTCGTCGTTCGGGTTCTGCCGGAAGTAGTTGATCTTCTCCTCGTTCGAGCGGTCGCTCTCGAGGAGGTCGATCGCCCGGCGGTACTGGTCCTGCCAGCCCGACAGCGTGATCGGGTTGATGCTGTGGCAGCCGGTGAAGCTGCAGGAGGCCTGCTCTCCCGGATCACGCGCCACCTGAGGCGCCCCCATGATCTTGAGAGCGGCCTTCGCGAGGTCCTCGTCCGTGAGGTCGTGGGCCGAGACCTCGGCGTCGTCCTCGGTCGAGGAGGAGCAGGCGAGGGCCGCGGCAGCGCCAGTGACAACGAGGAGAGCAGTCAGACCGAGCTTACGCATGGTGCTCCGGGCGTGTGCACCGTGTGTGCCATTCGGCGCACAGGGTAGGACAACGTTCGCGCGCACTAGATCTCGAGGAGTTAGGTTCAACGGAATCTCGGTGTGAGGCAGTGTGGGTATGAGTCGTCTATTGCTCGATGGATGACGAATGATCCGCTACCAGCGTTAGACGAGGGGATCGGAATCAAGCACTTAGCTTCGTTCAGACGCCATTCGGAGGGTTGTTGGCCTTGGCACTGCGGGTGCACCTACATCTCCCGCCATGCGTTCTATCAAGTCGACGACCCTCCTCCTTCTCGCGTCCCTGGCTGCGGCTGTCTCCTCGGCGGCTCTCGTCAACTGCGCTGCCCCGGAGGAAGATGAGGAGGAGGCCTCGGAGGACGCGGTCACCGGCGTCAACAACACGCTCGGATTGGGGCTCATCTACGATAGCTCAACCAGTAAGGTGAAAGCGACCCTGAAGAAGCCCCTCGGCACCGGGGAGCGGCTCTTCATCCGCGTCCGGCGCGGGACCATCACCCACGAGTCGCAGAAGGACCTCGACTGCGGGGCGCTCACCGAGGCCACGCCCGTCACCAAGGGCGACGCGCTCTCGAACGGCAAGACGCTCTACGACGGCCCCTCCGTCGACAAGTCGCTCGTCGATCTCCTCACCATCTACAACGACGAGCGCTGGTACGGCGGCAACGAGACCGCCGAGATGCGCGCCGAGGTGGCGAAGGGCGCCGACGCGATCGTCGAGGCCTGCGTGCTCCGCGCCGGCAAGGTCCGCGCGAAGCTGCTCACGAACCTCGCCTACGCCTGGGACCGCGGCGAGGACCTGAAGAAGGAGACCAGCACCCGCGGCCGTAGCGGCTCGATCCGCTTCCTCTCCGGCGACGGCGGCGTCGACGGTGACGACGAGCCCGGCGACATCGACGACGGCAGCGACGGCGGCGTCGAGGGGCCCTCCGGCCTGCCCGAGGGACCGGCCTACAACACGATCGACTACGCCAACCTGTGCACCCAGGAGCTCGGTGAGATCCCGTTCTTCAAGAAGCTCGGCGACGGCAAGTACGAGACCTTCGACTGCCGCGACTTCGTCGGCTCGGACGGCGACGAGGCCGGCGGCGCGATCGAGGGCGTCGAGGGCGCCGTCGTCCCGCTGACGATCGACGACCAGCCGCAGACCGAGTGCACCGACGGGCGCACGTCGTCGCGCAGCTACGACTGCGTCGACAAGTGCGATAACGCGATGTGGCTCACGGCGTCGTCGCACACGGGGCTCGGCCGCAAGGCGGCCTGCCAGCCCGGCGTTACCGTCACCACCGCGAAGAACGCGCAGGGCACGCACTGGGTCCTGCTCTGCCGCAAGGTCGACAACAGCAACGGCGAGTCGATGATGAAGACGAAGGTCTTCAACGACATCGCGATGATCGGCAGCAACCCGAAGACGGGCAAGACGTGCTTCTTCCAGAACAAGGAGAACATCGGCAACGACGGCTCACGCGTCACGCACCCCGGCGACGTCGCCCGGTCGAGCGCGATCTGGCCGGCGACCCCGTCGAGCTACTGCACGAAGAGCTGCCACGGCTCCGACGCCTTCGTTCACTCGCCCTGGATCGATCAGGCGCTCCGCTCCGACGGCAAGACGATCGTCCCGAAGATGGGCGAGCTCCGTGACTTCCCGATCTCGGACCTCGAGCTGCCGTACAAGCTGATCAACGGACCGGCCCAGGGCTTCCAGGTGCCGCAGCAGCTCGTCAGCGAAGAGGCCGCGCCCTGCACGACCTGCCACCGCGTCGCCGGGACCGCGTTCGCCGAGTTCGCCGAGTGGTCGACGGGCGAGGGCGACGCGTACTTCAGCAAGATCACCGACAGCTACAAGCGGTTCGAGAAGTCCCACTGGATGCCGCTGCGCCTCGACGGCCTCAACGCCGACAACTTCCCGACCTCGAAGTGGGGCGTCGCGGTGAAGCACATCCGCAAGTGCATGGACAACGCGAGCGCCGAGGGCTGCGAGTTCGCCGACGTCCCGCAGCAGTGACGAGCAGCGCGGGCGCCGATCGCCCGCGCGGCCGGTCCCGTCGCGCGCCGTTCCCCGGCCGCTCTTCGCCTCCGCGCCGTGAACCGGCGTCGGAGGCGTCGTCGTGCTCGGCGGGCGAAGCGGCCGGATCAGTCGTCGCCGGCGGGCTTCGCGTTGGGCGTCGGCGCGGGGGCGCGGGTGCTCGCTCGCGGCGCCATCGCCTCGTCGGTGAGCGGCGCCATCGCGTCGTCGGCGAGCGGGGCCATCACGTCGCCGGAGAGCGGGGCCATCACGTCGCCGGAGAGCGGCGTCATCGCATCGTCGACCGGCGCGGCGGCGCTGGTGGACGCGGGCGCGGCGGCCGACGCGGTGGCGGGGGCGCTGGTGGACGCGGGCGCGGCGGTCGACGCGTCGGCCGACGGCGACCAGGCCTCCACCAGCGGGGGAGCCTCCTCGAGCGGCGCCGCCACGCCGGGCGGCCGCGGCGAGTAGCGCGCGAAGCCACGCGTGTTCCAGACGTCGTCGATGAAGCCGTAGCTGAGGTTCGGCTCGGCCGCCGCGCCCTCGCTCAGGCCGTCTGGCAGGTGTCCTTCGGGCATCGTGCTCGGGTCGGAGCACGTCAACATCACGGCGCTGCTGCACTCGGCGACGCACTGCGCGGCGACCTTGGCCTTGCAGGTCGTGAAGCCGTTGACGGAGCAGCGGATCTGGCAGGCGACGTGCGCCTCGACGGAGCAGGTCGCTTCGCAGGACGCCTTGCACGTGCCGTTGCACGACGAGTCGACGCGCTTCTGGCAGTTCTGGCGGCAGCTCTGATCGCATTGACCTTCGCACGTCTCGCGGCACTGCTCGGCGTTCCACGCGCCGGCGCAGAGCTTCCGGCAGTTGTCGTCGCAGCGCCCGTCGCAGGAGACGTGGCAGGAGACGTCGCCGCTCGCGGCGCAGTCGATCCCGCAGTCGGAGTTGCAGCTGTCGAGGCAGGTGCCGGTCGCCTCCGCTCCGCACTGTCCGTCGCAGGCGGCGCCGAGGGTGGCGTCGCAGACGGCGTCGAAGTCGATCTCGGAGCACTGGAGCGGGCAGTCGACCTTCGCGGTCATGAAGCAGCCCATCATCGGGCCGCCGCTCTGCAGCCCCGAACGGGCGTCGCTATCGGGCTCGGTCGCCAGCGCGCAGCCGAGGACCCAGCTCGCGACGGTCACTCCCATCGCGACGAGCGGTCTGACCGGACGCGCCGAGGGCCGGAGATCCTCCGGGATCATGAGCTGAGTCGGGTGCATGTGAGAAGCTCCGAGGTGGCGGGCGAGGCCACCGAACGACGAGTTTCTGGACGCGAGCGCCGACCGCAGAGGCCGCGGACCAGCCACGACCTCTGCGGCGGCACGAGCTACGGACTTGCTACGAGAGCGAGATCCGTCACTCCGGCTTCGCGACGCGATCGCCGAGCGGCGCCGCCTCGACAGCCTCGGCAGCGGCCGGCGCGATCACCGGGCCGATGACGGGGGCGATGACGCCCGCGCCGCCGAAGCCGATGCCGCAACCACCGAAGTTCTGCGCGAAGCTCTGGTTCGCGGAGACGTTGTTCGCCGAGTTACCGGTGAACACGTTGAGGACCGCGTTCTGGTTGTTCGCCGTGACGTTGACCGCGAGCACCATGTTGTTCGACGCGAACTGCTGGAGGTTCGTCATCGCCTGGTACTGCTGCGCGACCTGCTGGTTCATCGCGCGGGCCGTGCTCTGCGAAGCAGCGGTCTGGCTCGCGAGGTTGTTGCTCTGGTTCAGCGAACCGGAGTTCATCGCCGCGGCCGACGCGTTGCGGTTGACGCTCGCGAGGTTACGGAGCGACGTCGCGTTGTTCGCCACGTTCGCGAAGTCCGCGTAGCCGGTCGTGTTGCGCACGAAGTTGCCGGTGTTGTACGCGTCCTGCGCCAGGTTGTCCGTGTGCGTGTTCGCCTGATTCTGGATCGAGTCGAACGAGCTCACGTTGTTGAACGAGTTCGACGTGACCGCGTTGCGAGAGTTCGCCGCGACCTGGTCGAACGCCGACTGCTGCGCGTTGCTGAACACGTCCGAGTAGTTGCTGTCGAGCATGTTCGCGTAGGCGCTGGTGTTCTGCGCCGCCGCCAGCTGATCGAACGACGCCGAGCGGGCGTTGCTGGCGAGGTTCGAGAAGTTGTTGTCGAACATGTTCGCGTAGGCGCTGGTGTTCTGCGCCGCCGACAGCTGATCGAACGACGCCGAGCGAGCGTTGCTGGCGAGGTTCGAGAAGTTGCTGTCGAACACGTTCGCGTAGGCGCTGTTGTTCTGGATCGCGCTCAGCTGGTCGAACGAGCCGGAGCGGGCGTTGCTGAAGACGTTCGACAGGTTGTTGTCGAACATGTTCGCGTACGCCGAGGTGTTCTGGATCGCGCTCAGCTGGTCGAACGACGCCGAGCGGGCATTGCTGAAGACGTTCGACAGGTTGTTGTCGAACATGTTCGCCCAGGCGCTGTTGTTCTGGATCGCGCTCAGCTGGTCGAACGAGCCGGAGCGGGCGTTGCTGAAGACGTTCGACAGGTTGTTGTCGAACATGTTCGCCCAGGCGCTGTTGTTCTGGAGCGCGCTGAGCTGATCGAACGAGCCGGTGCGCGCGTTGCTGAACACGTTCGAGAAGTTGTTGTCGAACATGTTCGCGTAGGCGCTGTTGTTCTGCGCCGCGAGGATGTTGTTGAGCGAGCTCGAGCGCGCGTTGTTGAACACGGAGTTCATGTTGAACGAGCCGATGTTCCCGATGTCGCCCCAGCCGAAGCCACCCCAGCCCCAGCCGACGGGGGACGCGCCGATGCCGAACTGCGTCCCGAAGTTGTTCGCGCTGTTGAAGGCGTCCGCGCTCTGGGCCGTGTTGGCGGCGTTGAGCGCGTTGGACGTGACGCCCGCGTTACGCGCGGAGTTGGCCACGTTGGAGGCGCCCTGCGCCGCGTCGGCGTACTGCGCCGCGTTGGCCGAGTTGGCCGCGTTCGTCGCGGAGCCGGCGTTGGTGGCCGTGTTCGCGATGTTGGAGGCGCCCTGGGTCGCGTCGGCGTACTGCGCCGCGTTGGCCGCGTTGGCCGCGTTCGTCGCGGAGCCGGCGTTGGTGGCCGTGTTCGCGACGTTGGAGGCGCCCTGGGTCGCGTCGGCGAACTGCGCGGCGTTGGCCGCGTTGGCCGCGTTCGTCGCGGAGCCGGCGTTGGTGGCCGAGTTCGCGACGTTGGAGGCGCCCTGGGTCGCGTCGGCGAACTGCGCGGCGTTCGCCGCGTTGGCCGCGTTGACCGCCGAGCCGGAGTTGCTCAGCAGGTTCGAGCCGTTCGCCGCGTAGTTGTTCGCGTCGGCGAACTGCGCGGCGTTGGCCGCGTTGAACGCGTCCGTCGCCGAGCCGGCGTTGCGGATCGAGTTCGCGCCGTTGGCCGCGTAGGTGTTCGCGTCCGTGAACTGCGCGGCGTTGGCCGCGTTGAACGCGTTCGTCGCGGAGCCGGCGTTGCGGAGCGAGTTGGCGGCGTTCGTGGCGCCCTGCGCGGCGTTCGCGAACTGACCCGAGTTGGCCCAGTTGTTCGCCTCGGAGCTCGCCGCGTTGAACGCGCCGGCGTTGGCCGCGTTGACCGACTGGGCGGCGTTGGCGGCGTTCGACCACTGGTTCGCGTCGTTCGACGACCAGACGTTGTTGTAGCCCGAGGCCTGGTTCCGCGCGAACTGCGTGCTGGTGCCCGTCGCCGCGTTGTTCGCGATGTTCGACGTCGTGGCGATCGACGTGCTGTCCATCGTGTCGATGGCCGTCGCGTTCTGCCAGCTGGCCGCGTTCTGCTGCGCGAGCAGGTTCGCCTGCTGGAACGCGCTCGTGAAGTTCGAGACCTCGTCGAGCATCGACGTGAACGAGCTGTCGAGCGCGCTCGAGTTCGCCGTGCTCGCGATGAGCGTCTGCTGGTTGTTTCGATCGAGCGCGAACAGCTGCGCGTTCACGTTCGAGAAGGACGACTGGTCGAGGGCGACGAAGTCGATGAGGTTGTTCGAGTTGATGTCGAAGATGCCGGTACCGGTGCATCCGTTGACGGCGAAGCCACGCGATGTGATCGCAGACTTGGTCTGTTGCGGCGCCTTTGCCTGCTCGTCTCCACAGCCAGCCAGTGCGGCAGCGAGCATACCGAGCACAACACCGCTCACAGAGAAATGCCTTTTCATGACGGTACTCCTTGGTCGTCTCACTATGGAGAGCCGCCTGCGTGCGATCGCAGGCGAGCTCACGTCCCCGCGTCGGGCGAGTCGCGGAGGGCCGTCGAGCAACCGACATGCCCCGGCTCGGCCAGCTCGCGAGCGCGGACGCGTGGTCCTCTCGCGCGAATTTGACGCGCGGCGAACGCTGTCCAAAGGGCGCGCGCGAGGCCGTCGAACGGCGGAGGCTGACGTCGCGCACAGCGATGGACTCAGCGCGAAGCGAGAATCTGCACAGTGTGAGAGCCAAGGCGAGGGGCGAGTGCCAGCGAGAGCGTTCCGCTCGGAACGCGAGCGAGGCATTCGTCACGGATGACGCCCGCTACCTCGCTCCCTCGCCTGACTTCGGCGCGCACGCTCGAGCGCTTCGGTCGTCGCGCTCTGCCGTCGGGCGCTCGCGTTCGCGAGAGAGCTCCGCCGGCCGGCGCGCGGACCGGAGCGGCCAAGGGCGGGCGCGCGCACGCTTCGGAGCGAGCGCACGCGGCGCGGCTCACACGCGTCCGGTGTCGGAGCGCGTCCGGGTGGGAGCGCATCCGGTGCGGAGCGCGTCCGTCGTGGAGCGCGTCCGGTGTGGGGAGCGCGTCCGGTGTGGGAGCGCATCCGGTGCGGAGCGCGTCCGTCGTGGAGCGCGTCCGGTGTGGGGAGCGCGTCCGGTGTGGGAGCGCATCCGGTGCGGAGCGCGTCCGTCGTGAAGCGCGTCCGGTGTGGGGAGCGCGTCCGTCGTGGAGCGCGTCCGGTTGTGGGGAGCGCGTCCGTCGTGGAGCGCTCCGCGCTGCGTCGAGGCTTCGGCCGCGCGAGGCACGGGCCGGCGAGGGCCGGCCAGGCGCTCGCGCGGCGGGCCAGGATGGGGAAGAGGCACGAAGCTGGAGCTACGGGCCGTGTGGGGCGGGGGCGTCGAGGGCTGGCGCCGCGGCGTCGCTACGCGCCGGAGCGTCGGCGCCGGGCGCCGCGGTCTCGGGCTCGACGGCGAGGGGCTCGTGGTCGGCGCTCGGCTCGGCGCACGTGAGCATCACGGCGCTGCTGCACTCGGCGACGCACTGCGCGGCGATGCGCGCTTTGCAGGTCGTGAAGCCGTCGACCGAGCAGCGGATCTGGCAGGCGACGTGCGCCTCGACGGAGCAGGTCGCGTTGCAGGACGCCTTGCAGGTGCCGGTGCACGACGAGTCGACGTTCTTGTGGCAGCTCTGCGAGCAGCTCGAGCGGCACTGGCCGCGGCAGGTCTCGTTGCACTGTTCGGAGTTCCACGCACCGGCGCAGAGCTTCCGGCAGTTGTCGTCGCAGCGGCCGTCGCACGCCGCGTTGCAGGTGACGTCGCCGCTCGCCTCGCAGGCGATCCCGCAGTCGGAGTTGCAGCTGTCGAGGCAGGTGCCCGTCGCCTCGGCCGCGCACTGGCCGTCGCACGCGGCGCCGAGGGTGGCGTCGCAGACGGCGTCGAAGTCGATCTCGGAGCAGCGGAGTGGGCAGTCGATCCTCGCGGTCATCACGCAGCCGAGGCCTGGAGCTCCGCCGGTCTCGAGGCTCGATCGGGCCTCGTCGTTCGGGCTGCTCGCGAGCGCGCAGCCGAGCGCCAGGCTCGCGAGCGTCAAACCAGCAGCGGCGACGGGGCGGAACGTCGGGTGCCCGCAAGGGCGAAGGTCTCCCGACAACATCAGCTGGGCATTCATGAGCTTCTCTCCGTTGGGTCCTCGTGTCGCGAGACGCCGCGCGTCGGCGAAGCCACGCGTCGAGGGATGGCTCGGCGTCGGCCGAGCGTTGGGGTAGGTCGCGCGCAGGTCCGGCGCGCGGGCGGGCGGCGCGGGAGGCGCCGGCGTCGAGAGCAGGCCGAGGAAGGGTGACGCGAACGACGAAGGGGGCGCTAAGGACGAGGCGTCTCGGAGACGACGCTCCGCGCCGCGCAGCGACGAGGCGAGAAGCGACGACGAGGCGCGACGCGAACGTCGAAGCGGGGCGCGAAGAGGAAGCCAAGCGCGGAGCGGAAGCGGCGCCCAAGCGACGACGAGGCGCGACGCGAACGTCGAAGTGGGGCCGCGAAGAGGAAGCCAAGCGCGGAGCGGAAGCGGCGCCCAAGCGACGACGAGGCGCGACGCGAACGTCGAAGTGGGGCCGCGAAGAGGAAGCCAAGCGCGGAGCGGAAGCGGCGCCCGAGGAAGCGGCGAGCCGCGGGAGCCGGCGTGGCCCGCGGGCAGCCCAAGGAAGCGGCGAGCCGCGGGAGCCCGCGTGGCCCGCGGGCGGCCCAAGGAAGCGGTGAGCCGCGGGAGCCGGCGTGGCCCGCGGGCAGCCCAAGGAAGCGGCGAGCCGCGGGAGCCCGCGTGACCCGCGGGCGGCCCGAGGAGACGGTGAGCCGCGGGAGCCCGCGTGACCCGCGGGCGGCCCGAGGAGACGGTGAACCGTGGGAGCCCGCGTGGTCGCGGGAAGCGAAGGACGAAGGAAGCTCGAAGGAAGGAAGCGGAGGGGCCGGCCGCAGAGGCCGCGGGAACGTCACGACCTCTGCGGCGGCGCCAGGGGGACGGAGGAGGTCCGTCGTGCCTATTCGGGCTTGGCGACGCGATCGCCGAGCGGCTTGATCTCCTGGGCCTCGACCGCCGCGGGGGCGAGCGTCGGCGCGAGGACCGGGAGCTTCACCGACGACGAGCCGCCGCCGCAGCCCCAGAAGGTCTGGTTGAAGTCCTGGTTGGCAGCGACGGTGTTCGCGCGGTTGCTCGTGAAGACGCGGACGATCGCGGACTCCGAGCTCGCGGTGACGTTCAGCTTGAGCACGAGGTGCTTCGACTGCAGGTCGCTCAGGTTCGAGAGCGCAGTGTACCGCTGCGCGCTGTCGCGGCTGTGCCGCGAGCGCCGGCTGTCGGCGCGCCGGCTCTGGTTGGCGAGCGTGTCGAGCTCGGACGTCGAGGCCGACTCGTTGGCGTTGGTCGAAGCCGCGCGCGTGTTCCTGAACAGGTCCTTTCGCGTCGTGGCGCTGTCGGCGGTCGAGGCGTCGTCGCGCGTGATCGTCGTCACGTCGGTGGTGTTGCTCCGGTCGTAGGCGTTCCGCGTGGTCAGGTCGTCGTGGAGGTTCGCGCGGGTCGACGCCTTGTTCGCCGAGTACTGATTGTCGAAGGAGCTCGACTGCGCTGCGCTCCGCGAGCTCGCGGCGTTGCTGTCGAAGGCGTTCGCGTGGGCCTTGCTGAACGTGTCGGAGAACGTCGTGTCGTTCATGTTCGAGAACGCGCGCGAGTTCTGCTCGGCACGGACCTTGTCGAACGAGCCGGCGCGCGCGTTCTCGGCCGAGTCGGCGAACGTGCGGTTGTAGAGGTTGGCGAACGCGCTGCTGTTCTGGTCGGCGCTGACGTTGTCATACGAGCTCGCGCGGGCGTTGTTGAACGCGCTGGCGAAGTTCTTGTCGTAGAGGTTGGCGAACGCGCTGCTGTTCTGGTCGGCGCTGACGTTGTCATACGAGCTCGCGCGGGCGCTGTTGAACGCGTCGGCGAAGTTCTTGTCGTAGAGGCGGGCGTACGCGCTGCTGTTCTGGTCGGCGCTGACGTTGTCATACGAGCTGGCGCGGGAGCTGTTGAACGCGCTGGCGAAGTTCTTGTCGTAGAGGTTGGCGAACGCGCTGCTGTTCTGGTCGACGCTGACCTCGTCGAACGAGCTCGAGCGGGCGTTGTCGAACGCGCTGGCGAAGTTCTTGTCGAACAGGTTGGCGAACGCGCGGCTGTTCTGGTCGGCGCTGACCTCGTTGAACGAGCTCGAACGCGCGTTGTCGAAGACCGACGCGAGGTTCATGCTGCTCACGTTGTTGATGTCGTCCCAGCCGAAGCCGCCCCAGCCCCAGCCGAGCGCGGCCGACTGCGACGCGGACGTGCTCGCGCCGTTGGTCGCGTTCGCGTGGCGCGCCGAGCGGACGGAGTTCATCGCGTCGGAGGAGGAGCCGGCGTTCCGCGACGAGCTCGCGATGCCGAGCGAGCCCTGGCTCTGGTCGGCGAAGCGCGCGGCGTTCACGGCGTTGATGAGATCGGACGACCGGCCGGAGCTCTGGGCCGAATTCGCGGTGTCGAGCGAGCCCTGGCGCTGATCGGCGAAGCGCGCGGAGTTGGCGGCGTTCATCGCGTCCGAGGCCGATCCGGCGTTCTGCGCCGAGCTCGCGGTGTTGAGCGAGCCCTGGCGCTGGTCGGCGAAGCGCGCGGAGTTGGCGGCGTTCGCGACGTCCGAGGACGAGCCGGAGCTCTGGGCCGAATTCGCGGTGTCGAGCGAGCCCTGGCTCTGGTCGGCGAAGCGCGCGGAGTTGGCGGCGTTCGTCGCGTCCGAGGCCGATCCGGCGTTCTGCGCCGAGCTCGCGGTGTCGAGCGTGCTCTGGCTCTGGTCGGCGAAGCGCGCGGAGTTGGCGGCGTTCATCGCGTCCGAGGCCGATCCGGCGTTCTGCTCGGAGCTCGCCGCGTTGCGCGAGCCCTGCATCTGGTCGGCGAAGCGGGCGGACCGAGACCAGTTCTGCGCGTCGGACTGCGTGGCCGCGAACTGGCCCGCGTTCGCGTCGTTGTACGAGCTCTGCTCGTTGGCGCGGTTCGTCCACGAGTTCGAGTCCGTCGAGCTCGTGCGGTTGTCCCAGCCGGACGCGTTGTTGCGCGTGAACCGACGGCTCGTCGCGTCGCGCTGGCTGTCGGTCGTGGACGCGACCTTCGCGACCTCCGTGCTGTGGAGCGTGTTGGTGGAGCGCGAGTCGTTGTAGGACGACGCGCGCTGCGAGGCGAGCTGGCTCGCGCGCTGCGAGGCGCTCGTGAAGTTCGAGGCCTTGTCGAACATCGACGCCATGTCCTCGTCGATCGAGCTCGCGGTCGTGCTGTCCGCGACGAGCGTCTCGACGTTGTTCTTGTCCAGCGCGTAGAGGCGCGCGTTCGAGTCCTTGAACGAGCTGTTGTCGAGCGCGACGTAGTTGATGAAGTCGTTCGACGTGATGTCGAAGATGCCGTTGCCGCTGCAGTCGCCGCTCACCTGGAAGCCACGCGCGGTGATCGCGGACTTCGCCTCTTGCGGCGACTTGGCCGCGTCCTCGTCTCCACACCCGGCCGCCGCGGCGGCAAGCATTCCGAGGATCACACCGCTCAACGAAGAACGATTTTTCATGACAGAACTCCCTGATGAATTCGAAGGAAAAGCGATGCGCCGGCGTCGGACGCAGGCGCGCTTGCGTCCTCGCGCAGGGCGAGTCGCGACCGGGCCTCGAGCAACGCACGTGCCCTCGGCGAGGCGTCGCGTGAGCGCGGAGTCGACGCCAGCTCGCGAGAATTTGACGCGCGGCGGGCGCGGAGGAGCGAAGCGACGCGCGTGTCGTCGTGCGCTCGCGTTCGTCGTCGCGCACACCGGCGAGCGCAGCGCGAGACGGGGATCTGCACGCTCGCGAAAGCAGCGCGCCTCTGCGAGTGCCAGCGGAGCCGTCGTGTGTAGAGCGCAAGCGGGACGTCGTGGCGGTTTAGGCAGTCCATTCCCGCTCGACCGTGACTTCGGTGGGCGGATGGAGGTGCACGCTCGGGTTTCCGTCCCGGTCGTGCTCGCTATGGGGCGCCGTCTTCTCGAGACTCGCCCGGATGAGCCCGCGATCGAGCGGGGGCGTCACGCGAACGCTCAGCTCCGCGTTGCGCAAGCGTCGAGCTGAACGCGCTCGAGCGTGAGGGGAACGTCGAGCTGAGCGTGCTCGAGCGTAGCGAGGTGTCGAGCTAGACGCGCTCGAGCGTGAGGGGAACGTCGAGCTGAGCGTGCTCGACCGTAGGGTGAGCCCTCGAGCCAAGCGCGCTCGACCGTAGGGTGACCTCGAGCCAAGCGCTCGACCTTGGCGGGGCGCGCGCGACCTTCAGAGCTCCATCGGACCGGTGGCTCGACCGGTGATGAACTGCTGCACGATCCCGTTCGTCGTGCTCTTGAACTCGTCGCGGGTGCCGTAGAGCAGGACCTTGCCGCGGTAGAGCATGACGATGCGGTCGGCGATCGTGAAGATGCTCGAGAGGTCGTGGCTCACGACGATCGAGGTGACGCCGAGCTTGTCCGACAGCTCACGGATGAGGACGTCGACGCGCCGCGCGCTCACCGGATCGAGCGAAGTGGTGGGCTCGTCGAAGAGGACGTACGAGGGATCGAGCGTGAGCGCCCGCGCGATCGCGACGCGCTTCCGCATGCCGTCGCCGAGCTCGGGCGGGTACCGGTCGCCGAACTCTTGCATGTGGACGAGCTCGAGCCGCCGCCGCGCCTCGGCGAGCGCGTCCTTCAGGCTCAGGGCTTTGTGTTTGCGCAGAGGGAGCGCGACGTTCTCGGCGCACGTCATCGAGTCGAAGAGCGTCGAGTGCTGGAACACCATCGCGCACTTCATGCGCACCGGCCCCATCCGCTGCTCGTCGAACTGGGAGATCTCCTCTCCGTCGAGCCAGATCTCGCCCGAGTCGGGGTAGAGGAGGCCGACGAGGTGCTTGATGAGCACGCTCTTGCCGACGCCGGAGGCCCCGATGATGAAGAACACCGAGCCCGTGGGCACGTCGAACGAGACGTCGTTCAGGACCGTCTTGGGGCCGAACGATTTCACGATGTGTTTGAACTGGATCAAGGCTTGGCGCGTTGTTCGGAGGATCGCAGCGACCGGGCGGAGAGTGACGCTATCGTAGAACAAAACGCGCGGCCGTCCGTCCAAACGGATCAGCCGACGAACGCGGGCTCCCGAGCGGAGACCGCCGGCCCGAAGGAACCCTAGGAGACCCCTGGATGCGAACGAATCATCGATGGCTCGCCGCGCTCACGGCCGCGCTCGTCGCCGCGGCGGCGCTCGCGAACGCCCCGGCTTCGGCGGCGCCGGACACGTCGGTCAAGGACACGATGAAGAAGATGCAGGCTCAGGTGCTGAACGGTGATGCCAAGCCGCTCGCGGCGATGTTCGACGCCACGAAGGCGAAGGGCAGGCCGGAGTTCGCGAGCTGGGGGCCGATCTCCGACAAGGGAAAGGCCGCGGCGGCCAAGGGCGACCTCGACGGCGCGAAGGCGACCTGCAAGGAATGCCACGACGCGTACCGGACGGACTTCAAGACGAAGTACGGCTCCAAGGCGCCCTGACGGCGCCCCCCTGATCGACGGCAGAGCGCCGACGGCAGAGCGCAGGCGGCGCCTGGGCCGGCGACCGGAAGCCGCGCCGATGCGGCGGCGCGGGGCAGCGCCGGGGCGTCGCCCCGGCTCGAGCGCCATTTTCTGGCTCAATCGGAGACAGTCGTTAGACTGCGGGCGAACGGCTCACGCCGCTTTTTCCGATGACGAACAAGCAGCTACAAGCGGGCGATCTCGTGACTCCGGCGGTGAGGCTCGTTCGGCCGCTGGCCGAGGGCGGCATGGGCCGCGTCTGGATCGCCGAGCACCAAGGGCTGCACACGCAGGTCGTCGTGAAGCTCATGGCGCCGGAGATGGCGGAGCGGCCGGATGGCGCGGAGCGCTTCGCGCGCGAGGCGGCGGTCTGCGCAGCGATCAAGAGCCCGCACGTCGTGCAGGTGTTCGACCACGGCGTCACGGACGCCGGGACGCCGTACATCGTGATGGAGCTGCTCGAGGGCGAGGATCTCGGGGCGCACCTCGTCGAGCAGGGGCGCATGGACCCGCTCGAGGTGGTCGCGTTCGTCAGCCAGATCGGCAAGGCCCTCTCGAAGGCGCACAAGGCGTCGATCGTCCATCGCGACATCAAGCCGGACAACATCTTCCTCTGCGAGACCGAGGGCGGCGAGGTCTTCGCCAAGCTGCTCGACTTCGGCACCGCGCGGCGGGAGACCGAGACGAGCTCGCGGACCACCGTGCCCGGTCAGATCATGGGCACGCCGTATTACATGAGCCCGGAGCAGAGCGTGGGCGCCGCGGACATCGACGAGCGCTCCGACATCTGGTCGCTCGGCGTCGTCGCGTTCGAGGCGCTCACCGGCCACAAGCCGTTCGACGGCGCGTCGGTCGGGGCGATCACGATCGCGATCCACGGGCCGCTCCCGAACATGACGGATCTCGCGCCGGAGCTCCCCGCGGCGCTCGACGCCTGGTTCGCCCGCGCGTGCGCCCAGCTCCCGGGAGATCGCTTCGCGACCGTGCGTGAGGCCACGGACGCGCTCGTCCACGCCGTCACCGGCGCGCACCCGGTCGACCAGCCGACGGAGTCGGTGTGCTTCCCGTCGGTCGCGCCGAAGAAGGAGAGCACGCCCGTCCGCCCGGTCACGCGGCCGATCACCCCGCTGAGCGCTTCGCTCCCGGAGCGTGGCAGCGAGAAGCGCTTCACCACGATCGCCGCGGCGGGGGTGATGGGCGCCGCCGCGATCGCGATGGTCGCGATCGTGCTGGGGCGATCGCCGGCCGAGCCCACCCCGGCGGAGGCGCCGCCGACCACGCGCGCGGCGGAGATGCCGCTGCCGCCGTCCGCGGAGCCCGCGAGCGCCGCGGCGAACGCGTCCCAGGTCGCAGAAGACGAGGGCTCCGGGAGCGCGGCCGCGACAGCGGAGACGAACGGCGCCGCGGCGACCGCCGACGGCCCCGCCGCGGCGACGGGCGCAGAGGGCGCGGTCGCCAAGAGCGCGGCGAAGGGCGGCGCGGCGAAGGCGCCGGCCGCGGCGAAGAGCCCGGCGGCGAAGGCCCCGGCTGCGACGAAGGCCCCGGCCGCGGCGAAGTCGCCGGCCGCGGCGCGACCCTCCGCTGCGGCGACCAAGGGGCCGGCCGACGGACCTCACGTTTCGGCGCCGAGCGCGGCGCCGGCGCGCGGCTCGCGCGCGGCGCCGAACGACGGCGCGGACGACGAGCTCGAGCGGCTCACGAACGCGGCATCGAAGCATGTCCCGTCGGACCCTCCGGCGCCCTCGGCGCCTCCGGCGGCGGCGGCCACCACCGCGGCGCCGCCGTCGCCCTCGGGAACGACCCCGCCGGCGGCCGACGCGCCCGCGCCTCCGCTTCCGGCGCCTTGAGCCGCGCGGTTCGTCGGGCGCGCGGCGAGCGAGTCGTCGGGCGCGCGCCGCCCTGAGCCGCGCGGTTCGTCGGGCGCGCGGCGGGCGAGGGCGCGTGGCCGTATCGCGCGGCCGCCTGCTCCCGCGCTCAGCCGGGGAAGATGAGGAACCCGGCGCCGGAGATGAAGAAGTTGAGGATGATGATCGCGAGCGACGTGTTGACCACGGCGCGCGTCGTCGCCCAGCCGACGCCCTCGGAGCCGCCGAACGTCGACAGCCCGCAGTAGCCGCTCACGATCGGGATCGCCGCGCCGTACGCGAGGCACTTGGCGAGGCCGATCGAGAGATCGCCGATGTCGACGAGCGTCATGTTGAAGAAGGTCTGGAGCGGGACGTCGAAGGCGACGTAGGCGGTGACGCCGCCCGCGACGAAGGCGACGGTCCCAGCCCAGACGATGAGGCAGAGCGTCATGACCACGCTCGCGACGAAGCGCGGCACGATCAGAAAATCGATCGGGTCGGCGGCGCACATCCGGAGGGCGTCGACCTGCTCGGTCACGACCATCGAGCCGATCTCCGCCGCGATCCCCGCGCCGACGCGCGTGGCCAGCATCAGCGCGCCGATCGACGCGGCGAGATCGCGCACGAGGAGCTCGAGGTAGGTCGCGCCGAGCATCGTGAAGTCCGGCACGACGCGCTTCGCCTGGAGACCCGACTGGTAGACCAGGATCATCCCGATGAAGCCCATCGTCGTCGAGATGAAGAAGAGCGAGCGGTTGCCCATCTCGTACATCTGCTGCGCGAGCGCGCCCTTCTCGCGGCGCCCGCGGAACGTGTAGTAGAGCGTCCGCACGAAGACCGAGTAGAGCTCGCGTCCGCCGAGGTACAGATCGACGGCGGCGGCGCCGAGCAGGCCCACCGGGCCGAGCTCCTCGTGCTCCTTCTTCTCGAGCGTGCCGACCTGGTTCGTCATCGCGCCTCAGCCGCCGATCGCGAAGCTCACGAGGTAGTCGAGGACGAAGATCCCCGCGGCGCTGGTCACGACGGTCGCGTTGACCGCGCGGCCGACGCCCGGCGCGCCGCCCGTGGTCGCGAGGCCGAAGTGGCAGCTCGCGAGCGCCATGACGAGGCCGAAGACGACGCTCTTGAAGAGCCCGTTCGCGACGTCGCCGAAGTCGAGGAGGCCCGCCGTGAGGCCGTTGTAGAACGTCGTCGGGCTCACACCGAGCAGCGCCTGCCCGGTGTACGCGGCGCCGAAGAGCGCGAGCGCGTCGGCGAAGAGCGTCATCATGAAGAGCGTGCTGACGATCGCGATGAAGCGCGGCGCGATGAGGAAGCTTATCGGGTCGATCGCGAGGACCCGGAGGGCGTCGAGCTGCTCGGTGACGACCATGGTCCCGAGCTCGGCGGTGTTGTTCGCGCCGACGCGGCCCGAGATCATCAGCGCCGTCAGCAGCGGGGCGATCTCGCGGAGCGTGCCGAAGCCCGCGCCCCACCCGAGGAGGCCCTCGGCGCCGTAGCGCTTCACGATCGTCGCGGCCTGGATGACCATGATCGCGCCCGTGAAGAGGGCGGTCACGACGACGATGGGCAGCGACTTGACCGCCATCTTGTAGAGGTTCTTCCAGAGCTCGCGCCCGTCGAGGCGGAGGCGCGCCGCGCGCGCGAGGATCCTCGCGAAGAGGATCGTCATGCCGCCCGCGGTGTGCGCGGCCGACAGGAACCCGCCGCCGAGCGCGGCCAGGAACGTCGTGACCGCGCCCGGTGCGGCGGTCTTCTCCGGTGTCGTCGTCTGCGCGGCCATGGGCGAGCGGCGAACTATACACGCGGATCCGGGGCCCGCTCCATCCGTTCCGGGCCGCGGCGTCCCGCCCGGGCCTGCGCGCGAGGCGGCGGCGTCACTCGATCTCGGGTAGCCCGAGCGCCCAGGCGATCGCGCCGAGGACGACGCCGCTGGCGAGCGCGACGACGAACGCGACGACCAGGCCGAGCTTGAACCCGAGGACGCGGCCGCCCACGCCGCGGAGGCTCGTCCACGTCCCGCGCGTCTTGGCGAAATGGAACGGGAGCGCGAGCAGCCCGAAGGCGATGATCGCGGCGTCGCGGCTCGCGGGCGTCCACGCGCGCTCCAGCCGCTCCGCGCTCAGCCGGCGGGTGTCGACGATCACCACCGCGAACGTCAGCGCGTTCGTGATGACCCACGACAGGAGGATCTCGATGACCTGGGCGCCGGGCACGTTCGCTCCTCGCTCGCCCGCGCGTCGCTAGAGCGGCCCTTCGGTCAGGCCGTGCACGAACTGCCGCACGCGCGGCTCCTCGCTGGTCTGAGCCTCGTGTGTGGTGCCGTCGAAGATGAGGCGGCCGCGGTACATCATACCGACGCGATCGGTCACCGTGAGGAGCCGATCGAGATCGCTCGACACCATGACCACGGTAGCGCCGGACGCGCGCTGCTCCTCGCGCAGGAGCTCGAAGATCTTCTGCGAGGTCACCGGATCGAGCCCCGCGGCGGGCTCGTCGTACAGGACGATCGGCGCGCGCGTGATCGTCGCGCGCGCGACGCCGACGCGCTTCTTCTGACCGCCAGAGAGGCCGGCGGGGAGGCGCCCCTCGAAGCCGCCCAGCGCGACGTGAGAGAGGCGCTCCATGACGCGGTCCTTGATCTGGTCCTCGCCGAGGTCGGTCAGTCGGCGGAGCGGGAAGGCGATGTTGTCGCCGACGGTCATGTGGTCGAAGAGCGCGTTGTTCTGGAAGAGCATCCCGAACTTCAGACGCATCTTCTGGAGGTCGAGCTCGGACGCCTGGGTGACGTCCACGCCGTCGACGGTGATCGAGCCCGTGTCCGGCCTCATCAGGCCGACGATCATCTTGAGCAGGATGCTCTTGCCCGCCGCGCCCGGGCCGATGAGGCCGTAGAGGCACGACGCGGGGACGTGCAGCGAGACGCCGTCGAGGACCTTGTTCGGCGGACCACCGCCGGAGGGACGGAACGCCTTCGAGACGGACTGGATCGTGATCATGCGTGGCCGGGGGGGCGACAACCTTACATCGGCTGGCCGGGGCCGCGCGCGCTCGTCGCGACCGAGCGCGGGCCGGGTTGCGGTCGGGCCGCGGCGGCGGCGATCTCGAGCTCGCGGTCCCGGCGCATTCGGCCGACCTTCGCCCAGAGCGCGAGCGTCGCGGCGGCGAGCCCGAGGACGACGACCGCGAGGCCGGCGAACGCGATCTTCAGGGTGTTCATCGACCCGCGCGCGACGGTGATCGGGCCGACGTGGGCGAGATCCGTCCGGCCGCTGCCGGCTCGCGCCGTGCGCGGGACGAACACCACCGCGACGTCGCCGGCGGCGACGCCGGGAGCTCCGCCGGCGACGAGGCTCTGGATGGACTCGGGGGAGAGCGGCGGCGTCGTCCCGCGGTGCTCGACGAGGACGCTCGCCGTCGCCTTCGGAGGCGGACCGTCGCGGAGCAGCTCGCGCGGGGGCAGGTTCAGGTGGACGCGCGCGGCGAGGACGCCGTCGACGCCGCCCAGCGTCTTCTCCAGCTCCCCGGCGAGGCCGGCGACGAGCTGTGCGTGCTCCGCGGCCTGGCTCGGGACGAGCTGGCCGCGGTCGGCGGCCTCGAGCACGCCGCGCGTCTTCGGCCGCGGGAGCTCCTCCTCGCGCATCGTCGCGAGCGCGCGGCCGACGTCGTCGCGCGCGACCGTGACCCGGAACTTGCCCTCGGTCTGCGGGTCGGCCTCCTTCGAGGCGTCGATGCCCGACTGGTCGAGCGCGACGACGACGCGGTTGGCGTCAGGCTCGTCGAGCGCGGCGGCGACCGGGACGGCGCAGCCCGCGCCGAACGCGAGGAGCGCGAGCGTCGAGAGCGCGGAGCGAAGGCTGCGAGCGACGGCCATGCGCCGGTTGTATACCATCCGCGACGGGCTCGAAACGGCGGGAGCCGGGGGCTCCGTGGAGAGCCGCGGCGACGGCTCCGCGGCGGCGCGCGGTCAGGTCTCGCTCAGGAGATGCTTCGCGATCCGCTCCATCGGCGTGCGCGGCAGCTCGCGCCGGACGTGGACGCGCGCGGGGACCTTGTGCTCGGAGAGGCGCTCGCGGACGAACGCCCGCAGCACCTCGGGATCGATCGCGGCGCCGGGGCGCGGGACGACGAACGCGACGATCTCGTCCTCACCGACGGAGGAGGGGATGCCGACCACCGCGGCCTCGAGGAGCGAGCCGTGCGCCAGCAGCGCGATCTCGATCTCGCAGGCGGCGAAGTTCTCGCCGCGCCTCCAGAGCAGATCCCGCTTGCGCGACACGAAGGTGAAGAGCCCCGCTGCGTCGCGCCTCACGAGGTCGCCCGTGCGAAACCACTGGCCCTCGAACGCTGCCTCGGTGCCGTCGGGATCGAAGAGGTAGCCGCGCATCGTCGCCGGGCTCGCGAGCCAGAGCTCGCCGGTCTCGCCGGCGCCCGCGTCGGTCCCGTCCTCGCGGACGACGCGCCCGCGGTTGAGCACGCCGAGCCGGGGGTGTTGTCGGAGCATCCCGATCGTCCCGTACGGCGGCGCGGCGCTGCCGCGGGGCCAGATCGTCCCGAAGGTCGTCTCCGGCAGACCGTAGCCGACCGACATCGAGACGCCGAAGCGCTCCTCGAAGGCGCGGTGGCGGTCCTCGGAGAGCGCGAGCGTCGCGTAGCAGACGCGGAGCGGGTGCTCCCGGTCGCTCGGCCGCGGCTCGCAGGCGAGGAGCTTCTGGATCATCGCGCCGTCCGCGTTCACCTCGGTCGCGCCGTGCCTGCGGACGTCGTCCCAGAAGTCCGGCGCCGAGAAGCGCTCGGTCAGCGCGAGGCCCGCGCCGCAGCCGAGGGCGCCCATCGTCGCATACGCCTGCGCGTCGACGTGGAAGAGCGGCGTCGCGCACAGGAGCCTGTCGCCCGCGTGGAGCCCGAGCCACCAGGGGAACGCCTCGGCCGTGAGCGTGTAGGTGCGGTGCGTCTGCATCACGGCGCGCGGCGCGCCCGCGACGCGCGACGTCACGAGCAACACGGCGACGTCGTTCGGGCAGATCGGGGCGCGCGGCGCGTTCGAGCCCGAGCGGCCGAGCTGGGCCGGCGAGACCACGTTGGTCGTCGGAGACGCTTCGCTGGCCTCGTCGACGTAGGCGCTCCGGAGCTCGTCGGCGACCACGAAGATCCGCGGGCTGGCGAGGCAGAGGAGGCGGCCGAGCTCGTGCGCCTTCGACGTCGGGTCGAGGAGCATCGCGATCGCGCCGAGGCGGTTCGCCGCGAACCACGCGAAGAGCGCCTCGGGCCGGTTGCCGAGGAGGATGGCGATCGTGTCGCCCTGGACGACGCCGCGGTCGGCGAGCCCCACGGCGAAGCGATCGACCTCGGAGAGGACGTCGGGGAGCGTCCACGTGTCGTCCTCGAAGCGCAGCCACACCGCGCCGGACGCGGCGCGCGCGGCGCGCCACTCGAGCAGGTGCGGGATGGTGTCGGGGACACGCTCTCCCGCCGAGCGCTCGTAGCTCGTCACGCTCCACGCCGCGGGGCTGGCCGTCCGCGGTGCCTGAGGGTCGAGGCGGAGTGGGATCGGAGCGTCATGAGAGCGTTGCCTCCTCGGTCGTCCTGCGAGAAAGGGTAAGCTCGGAGATCCGCGAGCGACAGGGACCAAAGGAGCGTCATGAGCACGATCACTTCGTCACGGCGGGCGCCCGGCCCGGGCGCCGCGAGCGCACTGCTGGCCACGGCGGTCGCCGCGACCGGTCGCCGCGCCGTCCGGCGGGGCGAGGAGGAGTAGAGGCGCGTGCTCCTCTTCCAGAAGCGCTTCCACGAAGGGCTGGTCTCGGGCGCCGTGACCCTCACGTTCCGCCGGTGGGACAAGCCGCACGTCCGCGTCGGCGGGCGGTACCGCTGTCATCCGATCGGCGTGCTCGAGGTCGACGGCGTCGCGCGCGTCCGCGTGCGTGACCTGACCGAGGACGACGCGCAGCGCTCGGGCTTCGACTCGCGCGCCGCGCTCGTCGAGTACCTCCGCGGCGCGCGCGACGAGGCGCTCCGCGCGGACACGGCGCTCTTCCGGGTCGAGCTGCATCACGGCGGCGACGGCGATCGCACCGCGCTCGCGCTCGAGGCGGAGCTCGCGCCGGCGGACGTCGAGGCCATCGCCGAGAAGCTCGCGCGGATGGACGCCAAGGAGCCCTGGACGAAGAAGACGCTCGCGTTGATCGACGCGCACCCGCGCGTCGCCGCCTCGCGGCTCGCGGCCAAGCTCGGGCGCGAGACGCTCCCGTTCAAGGTCGACGTGCGCAAGCTGAAGAAGCTCGGCCTGACGCAGAGCTTCGAGGTCGGCTACGAGATCTCTCCCCGCGGACGGGCCTTCCTCGCCGCCCGGGCCGCGCGTGCGCGGAGGAAGAGGTGACCGCCGAGGGCGCGCCCGGCTCGGCGTCCCGCCGCGAGCTGAAGGTCCACGAGACCACCCGGCCCGACGGAGCGCTCGCGCCCGTGTTCGTCGTCGTCGAAGCCGGCGCGCTCGGCATCTCGTCGGAGGCCGGGACGTTCGCGCTGCCCGACGGAGCGCTCGCGGCGGTGATGGCGCGCTACGGCAAGCCGCTCGACGCCTCCGAACGGCTGACGTTCGTGGGCGGGCTCGAGCTCGGGGAGGGGCGCGCCCTCCGGCACGTGCGGCACCTCGCGCGCTACGACGTGGTCGCGCGCGACTTCCTCGTCTACGAGGTGGCCGGAGCGGAGCCGCTCTGCGCGCTCGCCACCACCGTGGCCGGCGCGCTCGAGCACCTCGGACGCGCGGCGAGCGCGGGCTGAGCCCGCGGCGAGCGTGCCCTCCCCGCGCGGCGAGCGTGCTCGAGACGACGCGGCGGCCAGGATTCACTATGCTCGCGCGCTCGCATGATCGGTGTCATCGACCTCGGCAAGGCCTACGGCGCGCGCACGCTCTTCGAGGGCGTGTCGCTCAAGCTCGTCTCCGGATCGCGCTACGGCCTGGTCGGGGCGAACGGGTCCGGCAAGACGACGTTCCTCGAGATCGTCTCCGGCGACGAGCCGGCGTCGGAGGGGACGGTCACCATCTCGAAGGGCGCGCGGGTCGGCGTCCTCCGCCAGGACCGCTTCATGCGGGACGAGGACGCGATCCTCGACGTGGCGATGACCGGCGACGAGATCGTCACGCGCGCGTTCGAGGAGCAGCGCCTCCTCGCGGCCAGCGAGGCGCCCGATCCCGCGCGCTTGGTCGAGCTCGAGGACGTGATCCGGGCGCACGACGGCTACACGCTCGAGGCGCGGGCGAGCGCGATCCTCGAGGGCCTCGGCATCCCGATCGCGTCGCACCGGCAGCCGCTCGCCACCCTCTCCGGCGGGTTCAAGCTCCGCGTCCTGCTCGCGCAGGTGCTGCTCGGAGGGCCGGACGTGCTCCTGCTCGACGAGCCGACGAACCACCTCGACATCCTGTCGATCCGCTGGCTCGAGAAGTTCCTCGCCGCCTACCAGGGGTGCGCGCTCGTCATCTCCCACGACCAGCGCTTCCTCGACAACGTCGCCACGGACATCCTCGACGTCGACTACGGCACGATCACGCTCTACCCCGGCAACTACTCGGCGTTCGCGCGCGACAAGGTCGCGATCCGCGAGCGCAAGGAGGCGGAGATCGCGCGCGCCGAGGCGACCATCGCCGAGAAGAAGGCGTGGGTCGAGCGCTTCGGGGCGAAGGCCACCAAGGCGCGTCAGGCCCAGAGCCGGCTCAAGCAGATCGAGAAGATCGAGGTCGAGGAGCTCGAGGCGTCGTCGCGGCGCGCGCCGCTCTTCTCCTTCGTGCCGGAGCGCAAGAGCGGGCGCGACGTGCTCGAGGTCTCGAAGGTGTCGAAGGCCTACGGTCCGAAGCAGGTGCTCAAGGACGTGTCCGTCGTGGTGCGCCGCGGCGAGCGCGTGGCGATCATCGGGCCGAACGGCCTCGGCAAGTCGACGCTCCTCAAGATCGCGACGGAGAACCTGGTCGCCGACTCCGGCACGGTGAAGTGGGGCCACGAGACCCGCATCGGCTACTTCGCGCAGGACCACCACGAGACGCTCGTCGATCCGGACGCGACGCCGATCGACGTCATCTGGAACGCGGTCCCCAAGGCCGAGACGAGCTACGTGCGCGGTCAGCTCGGGCGCGTGCTCTTCTCCGGCGACGACGTGAAGAAGAGGGTGAGCACGCTCTCCGGCGGCGAGGCCGCGCGGCTCGTGTTCTGCCGTATCATGGTCGAGAAGCCGAACGTGCTCGTGCTCGACGAGCCGACGAACCACCTCGACCTCGAGGCGATCGAGGCGCTGATCGAGGCGCTCCGGGCGTTCGAAGAGGGGACGCTCGTGTTCGTCTCGCACGACCGCGCGTTCGTCGCGGCGCTCGCGACGCGCATCCTCGAGGTCACCCCGCAGGGCTTCCGCGACTTCCCGGGGACGTACGACGAGTACCTCGAGCGCTGCGGTGACGATCACCTCGACGCCGACGCCGTCGTCCTCAAGGCCAAGCGCGAGAAGGCGTCGGCGCCGGAGGGGAGCGCCGACGCGGGCAGCCCGCCGGCGGGCGCGCTCTCGTGGGAGGAGCAGAAGAAGCGGGCGAATCGCTTGAAGCAGCTCCCGGCGAAGCGGGATCAAGTGGTCGCGGCGATCGAGGCGGCGGAGGCGCGCAAGGCCGCGATCCACGCCGCGTGGTGCGAGGCGGGCTACTACGAGAAGACGCCGCCGGCCGAGGTCGCGAAGCTCGAGGACGAGGAGCGGGCGCTCGGCCCGAAGATCGACGCGCTCCTCGCCGAGTGGGAGGCGCTCGAAGCGGAGCTCGCCGAGGCGGCGCGCTGAGCTCCGAGGAGCGCCGCGCGTGCCTTTCGGGCTCGCCGAGGCGCGTCGCCGAGCCCGCACCCGCGGGGCGGGACCTCACGTCGTCCGGGCGGGGCGAACGTGTGGGGCTCGGCACCCGGGCGAACGGGACCCTGATCGCGTCGATCGTCCCGCTCATGCAATCGGCACGCCGACCGTTCGACGCGCGGGCGTGACGTGAGAAATCGCCGTCCCCGTGGGCCGGGAGCGAGGTCGCGGCGCGTGAAGCGATCCCCGGGCGGGGGCCCGCCGTAGGCTCCACGGTAGGTGCGAGCGTCCGTGCGAGATCCCCTGAAGCCGGCCACGAATGGTGCGTCGTCTCGACCGCGGCCGAGGTGGGGCGCTATCATCCACGACGTGGCGGAGTCCGGAAAGAAGGCGGCGCCGGCGGCGCTCGCCCCGAAGGCGCCCTTGCCGGCGGCTGCGTCGGTCGCGTCGCCCCCTCGGCCTGCGCCTCCGCCGCTGCCGTCGTCGAGGTCGTCGTCGCGTGCTCCTTCGCGCCCGCAGCAGCCGGTGTCCGTCCCTCCCGCCGCGGTCGTCACGGCCGACACGGACATCATCAACGCCGGTGAGCCCGGGAACGCCGAGACGCGGGTGACGAACCTCGCGGCGGTCCACGCCGTGCCTGCCGTGGGCGATCGCGTCGGCAAGTACGTCGTCGAGCGCCTGATCGGCTCGGGAGGCATGGGCCTCGTGGTCGCCGCGCGTCACGAGGCGCTCGGCGAGCTCGTCGCGATCAAGCTGCTCCGCCCGAAGGCCGCGGGCGACAAGGTCCACTCCGAGCGGTTCGCGCGGGAGGCCCGCGCGATCATCAAGATCAAGAGCGAGCACGTCGTGCGCGTGCTCGACGCGGGCACGCTCGACGACAGCGGCGCGCCGTACATCGTCATGGAGTACCTGGTCGGGCGCGATCTCGCGGCGATCCTGCGCGAGGAGGGCCCGATGTATCCCTCGCGCGCGGCCGATCTCATGCTCCAGGTCTGCGAGGCGGTCGCGAGCGCGCACGCGGTCGGCGTCGTCCATCGTGACCTCAAGCCGTCGAACTTCTTCGTCACGCAGCGCGCGGACGGCACGACGCTCGTGAAGGTCCTCGACTTCGGCATCTCGAAGGCGATGGGGCAGGAAGGTGTCGTCGATCCGAACCTCACCGAGACGCAGGCCGTGTTCGGCTCGCCGACGTACATGTCTCCGGAGCAGATCCGCAGCGCGAAGCACGTCGATCACCGGAGCGACATCTGGTCGCTCGGCGTCGGCCTCTACGAGCTGCTCACCGGCAAGCTCCCGTTCGCCGCGGACAACGTCGCCGGGCTGCTCGCGTCGATCGTCGCCGATCCGCCGTTCTTCCCGCGGGGCTTCGCGCCGAACCTCCCGCAGGAGCTCGAGGGCCTGCTCCTCGCGTGTCTCCAGAAGGACCCGAAGCAGCGCGTCCAGTCCGTCGTCGAGCTCGCGTGCCGGCTCGCGCCGTTCGCCACGCCCAACGTCGAGACGCACAACCTCGTCGAGCGCATCCAGCGGCTGGCGACCATGACGAGCGGCCAGCAGCCGCCGAGCGCCGCGACGACGACCGGACCGAAGCTGCCGCACGCGTCGCAGCCGAACCTCGCGCCGCTCGCCCCCCCGCCGCTGGCGCCCGTGTCGACGGCCCGGCCGGCCGGCGCGATGCTTCCTCCCGGCTGGCCCTCCGGACCGTACGACGCGCACGCCTCGGGCTCGCCGTTCGGCAGCACCGGGACGGATCTGTCGGCGGAGGCTCCGCCGCCGCAGAGCGGGCGCAGCGTGTACGCCGGGATCGGCATCGGTCTCGGCGTCGCCGTGCTGCTCATCGTCGGCGGTGTCGGCGCGTACCTCGGCACCCGCCCGAGCGCGAGCTTCACGACCGGCGGAGCGCTGCCGGGGGAGGGCTCGTCGGCCGCGCCGCTGGTCGATCCCGAGCCGCCGCCCCCGTCGGCGCCCACGCCGTCGGAGCCGCTGCCGCCGGCCTCGGTCGCGTCCGCCCCCGCGTCCGCCCCCACGGCGACCGGCAAGCCCGCGGCCCCCGCGGTCGGGAAAAGGGGCGTGCGGCACGGCACGAAGGGCTCCGCGACCGGCGGCGCGTCGACCGCCCCCAAGGGGACCTCCGATCCGACGAACGATCGCTTCTGACGAAACTGGCCCCCGCCCGGGGCCGCTGTTGCTACGCTCCTGGTCGAGTATCGCGGATGCACCTTCGCTACCGGAGGCCGGCTCCGCTGGACGCAGTCCACGGAGCTCGACGAGGGTTCGGCGCGGGCCGGACCCCGACGACGCGGCGCGCTTCGCGCGTCGCGTGGCTGACGTGCGCCGCGTGGCTCGCGCTCGCGGGGCCGGCGCGCGCGGACAAGATGACGGACGCCGAGGAGCTGTTTCGGCGCGCCAAGACGCTGATGGCGGACAAGAAGGACGCCCAGGCCTGCCCGTTGCTCGAGGAGAGCCAGAAGCTCGATCCGCAGATGGGGACGCTCTTGAACCTCGCCATCTGCCACGAGAACGTCGGCAAGACCGCGTCGGCCTGGGGTGAGTTCCGCGCGGTCGAGCAGCAGGCGCGCGCCGCCAACCGCGAGGACCGCGTGAAGCTCGCGCGCGAGCGCGCCGCCAAGCTCGAGCCGCGGCTCATGCGCATCCGGATCGTCGTCCCCCCCGACGCGAAGGTCGACGGGCTCGTCGTGAAGGTCGACGGCGAGCCGAAGGGCGAGGCGCTGTGGTCGGGCGTCGCGGTCGATCCCGGCACGCGGACGATCGAGGCGAGCGCGCCCGGCAAGCAGCCGAAGACCGTGACGGTGAGGGTCTCCGACGCGGGCGCGGTCGTCCCCGTGACCTTGCCGCCTCTCGAGGACGAGGTCGTCGCGGCCCCGCGCGTGGTGTCCGACCCCGACGCCGACCGCGCGCGGGACGACGAGTACGCGGCCAACCAATCGCGCAAGTCCACGGGCATCGTCGTCGGCGGGATCGGCGTCGCCACGATGGCGGTCGGCGGAGTCTTCGGCGTCCTCGCCATCCTGAACGACGGCGACGCCGCCAAGGTCTGTCCCGCGCCGTGCGTGGCGGGATCGGACGCGGCGAGGGCGGCGGACGAGACGACCGATCGCGCGCTCTTGTTCGCGAACGTCGCGAACGTCGCGCTCCCCGTGGGCTTCGTCGTGGCGGCCATCGGCGCCTACATGGCGCTGAGCGCCGGGCCGACCGAGAAGCCGACGGCGCGCGCGGTCACGCCCGGGCGATCGCGCGCCGGCGATCTCGGCGGTCGCGCCTTGCTCTCCCCGCGTCCCGGCGGCGCCGCGCTCACGGTGAGCTGGTGACGCGCGCGACGCGGGCCTTCGCGACCGTGGCCGCGGCGACGCTCGCCGTCGTGGCCTGCCAGGTGGTCGCCGGGATCGAGCCCGTCGAGAAGGTGGACCCCGCCGCGCTCGACGGCGCCTCGCCCGACGCGAGCGGGGACGGCGCGAGCGCGCCGGTCGACCCGTGTCAGCACGCGCTGCCCCCGCCCGAGCCCGACAAGGACGACGATCGCGACACCGAGCTGCCTCCGTTCTACCTCGCGCTCCGGACGCTCGACGTCATCGCGAAGGACGGCGACGCCTACCGCGGCTTCGATCTCGACGGCGTCTGCACGTGCGACAAGCGCCCGGGGACGGCCGCGAACGGCGCGTCCTCGTGCGCTCCGAAGCTGAAGGACTGCGACTTCGACGGTGGGATCGACAACCGAGGCGCGACGCTCTTCGAGCAGTTCTCGCCCACGGGCTTCTCCCCGAGCGACTCCGCGAACGAGGGCATCGCCGGCGGCCGCCGAGGGCTGTTGCTCTACATCAAGGGCTACAACGGCAGGCCGAACGATCGCCAGGTCACCGTCGGTGTGATGATCACGTACGGGATCGTCGACGGCAGCGGTTGCGGCACGTCGAGCGGCGGCGGCCGGTCCCCGCCGGGGTGGTGCGGCAACGATCTCTGGACGTACCCGCTCGAGTACGTGAAGCCCACCACCAAAGAGCCGCTCTTCCAGGGGAACGGCTACGTCAACGACGGGACGCTCGTGTTCCGCAGCGAGCTGCCGATCACGATGTTCTTCGGCGGGACGACCCTCACGTTCGGCTCGCCGATCACGGCGGGCGTGCTCGCGAAGAACGCTAGCGGTCTCTGGACGTTCGACGCCTTGCTGAGCGGGCGCATCCCCGTGACCGAGCTCCTGGGCGCCACGGGCAACTTCAGCGCGCCGGACAACGAGAACGCGTTGCTCTGCAATTCGCCCTTCTTCGCGACCGTGAAGAAGACCCTGTGCGACGCGGTGGACATCAACCGCACGAGCGTCCTCGACTTCGAAGAGGGCGCCTGCGACGCGATCTCGACCGCCCTCGGTTTCACGGCAGAGCAGGCGTCGGTCGGCAACGAGCTCACGGAGCCGCAGGACGACAGTCCGTGCGCCAAGGCCAACGTCCCGCCCGACCTCTACACGTGCCCGTGAGCTGCCCGCGGCGGTCGCGCCCGGCGTCCGCGCGCCTCGCATCCCGTGCCCACCGCGCGCGCTCGCCTGGCGTTCCGGGCCCGGCATCCTCGGGCTGGCGCGCTTCTGAAGAGCGACCCCGGACCGTTGCGAACACCTGTTGCTCTCACCTCGGGGCGGTGGTAATCGCCGTTTATCACCGGTGGGGCCGGGATCCTCGCAATGTCGCGCGACGCGACGTTACGGCGAGTACCTCCGCCCCGACCTCATCAGCCCTCGCCCCTGCCCGAAGGCAGAAGGAAAGGCGCGCCCCTCCGGCGTGACCCCTGCGATTGTCGACCCCGTTCACGGAAGCGCTGAGCCAGCTCAACGACCGCGCCCTGCGTAGGCTCCTCGGAGCGCGCGCGTTCCTCCGCGGTTACGACTACGTGCGGCGGCAGGCAGTTTCGGACGTGCAGATGGAGGAGATCTCCGCGCGCGGCGCCGTGCGGGGGACCGACCCCGATCCGTACGCCGTCAAGCTCCAGGTGACGCCCGCCGGCTTCACGTCCGAGTGCTCGTGTCCGGCCTTCCCGAAGATCAACGGGCACTGCAAGCACGTCGCGGCGCTCCTCATCGCGCTGCGCGACCAGGTCCGGCCGAAGCAGCCGCGCCCCGAGACGCCGCAGAACGGCGCGGCGTCGACGCCCCACCCGACGCCGTCCAGCGCCGATCTCGACGCCTCCGCCGGCGGCGGGGGCAGCCGGCGCGCGCGGCGCCGGGCCCGTAAGCTCGCCGCAGCGCGGGCGGGCGGCGGAATGGCCGCGCCCGCGGGTGGCCGCCCCGGCTTCACGATCGATGGGCCGGGCGGTCGCGGCGCGACCGGCGTGGACGCGTGGATCGCCGAGCCGATGCCCCCGGCGCCGAAGACGATCGAGTACCGCATGCAGGTGCGTCCCTCGACGCTGACGGTCTCGCTCCTCGACCCCGACGCGCGCACCCCGCTCTCGGCAGCGACGCTGCTCGCGTTCCAGGCGCAGAGGCCCACGGCGGACCGTGACGCGCTCCGCGTGCTGGCGCGCCACGAGGAAGGCGGCCCGAGGCGCGTGGGCGTCGAGATCCGCGCCGAGGACGCCGCGGAGCTGTTGCCGTTCCTCAAGGGCCGACGGGTCATCCTCGAGCCGCAGATGATGGAGCTCCGCTTCGGCGACGAGCCGCTCCGACCGCGGTTCGATCTCGAGCTGAGCCAGGACGGCCAGCAGGTGCTCGTGAAGGCCGCCTTCCAGCGCGCCGGCGACCCGCGCAAGTTCACGACGAACCAGGGCGGCTGGTTCGAGGGCAGCCCCGGCTGGCACGTGGACGCGCAGGAGGGCTGGGCCCGTCCGCTCGACCGCCGCGTCTCGCCCGGCGCGATCCGCCGCTTGATGCGCGCCCCGACGATCGCCGAGTCGATCGACAACCTCCCGTCGCTCATCGCGCAGGGCCTGCCGCGCGTCGCGCTCGAGGTCGGCGCCGAGCTCCCGGACCTCTCGCAGGTCGCCGACGTCGTCGACATCCCGCCCACGTTCCGGCTCCGCGCCGGCGGCACGCTGACCGAGGCGCGCGTCTCGCTCCGCGCCGCCTACGAGGACGTCGAGATCGACGTCCGCGCCGACGGGATGACCCCGCCGGTCATCGTCAAGGCGCCCAAGGTGAGCTCCGCCGACGACGACGACGAGCTCGGTCGCGGTCCGCGGCGCGTCCGCGCCGACAAGCGCGCCACCGTCATCCGTTGTGACATCGCCGCGCAGCAGGAGGCGACGAGCAAGCTCCGGGCGCTCGGCCTCAAGGCCGACGAGGACGGTCAGGTCTTCCTCGCGCGCGGCGATGACGCGCTCCAGTTCTGGACCGAGGCGGTGGGGGCGCT
>JAHBWA010000350.1 GCA_019637195.1 Labilithrix sp.
TGACGGAGCCGTCATGGAAGTACGGCGCGGTCTTCTCGACGTTGCGGAGCGACGGCACCTTGAAGAAGTGCTTGTCCTCCTCGGACTTCGTGACGTCGAAGCGCCCGTTGTCCTTCACCTCCGTCGGCCACGCCTTCGCCTGACCGAGCTTCTTGAAGTCGCGCCCGCCCACGACCGAGCCGGCGTGGCAGGTGTTGCAGCCGACGTCGAGGAACTTCGCGAGGCCCGCGCGCTCCTCGTTGGTGAGCGCCTCGTCGTCGCCGGCCACGTACTTGTCCCAGCGCGACGGCGTGACGAGCGTGCGCTCGAAGGCGCCGATCGCCTTGCCGAGGTTCGCGTACGTCACCGGCTCCTTGTCCGCGGGGAACGCCTTCTTGAACGCCGCGACGTACTCGGGCATCGAGCGGACGACCGCGAGGACCGCGGCCTCGTCCTTCATCGCCATCTCGACGGGGTTGAGGATCGGGCCGAGCGCCTGCTCCTCCACGTCCTTCGCGCGGCCGTCCCAGAACTGCGAGCCATGGAGCGCGGCGTTGTAGACCGTCGGCGAGTTGCGCGCGCCGAGCGCGCCCTTGTGGCCCGGGCTGGTCGGCTTGTTGTCGACGCCGTAGGTGTCGAGCCCGTGGCACGTGTTGCAGGAGATCTCCTGGTTCTTCGAGAGGCGCGTGTCGAAGTAGAGCTGCTTGCCGAGCGCGACCGCGTCGTCGCTGAGCGTCCCGCCCGGCGGCGTCATCTTCTCGGGCAGCACCGCGAACGCGTTGAGCAGCGCGCGATCGACCTTGGCCATCGGCTTCGGAGGGGTGAGCGCCTCCTTGGGGGTCGGCGGCGCGGGCGTACCGGTCGGCGGAGTCGGCTTCTTCTCGTCGCAACCGAGGGTCGCGAACGAGGCGGCGAGGACCAGCGCGGACAGCGGAAGAAGAGCAGAGCGGCAAATCATGGCGTGCGGCACCCTACCACTCTTGCGGTCCCGATCCGATGGCTGGCGGCGCGCGGGGCGTCGTTCTCCGGGGTCGTGCTCGCGGACCGAAGTCCGCTACGATGGCCTCGTGCTCGCCGAAGCGGCCCTGCGACTGGCCCGGGCGTCGCGCCTCTTTCGCGGCGCGCTCGCCCCGACGACGCGTCTCTTTCGCGGCGCGCTCGCGGCCGGGGCGCTGACGACGGCGCTCGGCTGCGGCGACGTCCCGGTGGAGAACGCGCGGCTAAGGCCGAGCTCGACCGCGGGCACCGTGAGCGTCGAGGGGCGCGTCTCGGGGACCGGCGCGAGCGGGCTCCGCGTGCGCGAGCGCCCCACGACGTCGTCGGCGCAGATCGGGACGCTCGCCGAAGGCGCCGTCGTCACGATCTCCTGCCAGGTCGAGGGCGAGTCGATCGAGGGCAACGCGCTCTGGGACTACGTCCCCGACGAGGGCGGGTACGTCGCCGACGCATACATCACGATCGCCGCCGGTGCGCCCTCGCTCCCGCGTTGCGACGACGGCTCGGCGACCCCGCCCGGGCCCGCGCCCGACGGGGGCGGCGTCGTCGACATCGAGGGGCCGCCCGTGCAGCCGCACGTCCAGGCGTTCGCCGACGCGGCCTGCCGCGAGATCGCCGCCTGTCGCGCGACGACGCGCGAGGGCCACCAACCGAGCGCCGACCTCGCGCTCGATTTCCCGACGGGAGAGGACTACGGCAAGCTCCCGACCGACGGTCACGCGTTCGGCGATCGGCTCGCCGAGCTCGCGGTCGCGCAGCAAGCCGCCTTCCGCATCGACTACGTCATCTACCGCCAGCGGATCAACTTCGGGCAGGGCTGGGAGGCGATGGAGGATCGCGGCGGGATCACGCAAAACCACTACGACCACGTTCACGTCAGCTTCGACCCCTGATCGCGCGGGCAGACGCCGGCGCGATGTCGCACGCCGCGCGCGGAGCGCCGTCAGGGAGTGGTCGCCGCGCGCGATCCGCGCCACCATGGCGCCATGACGAAGATCCTGGGCATCGCCGGCAGCCTCCGTCGCGCTTCGTACAACGCGGCGCTCCTTCGCGCAGCGCGCGAGC
>JAHBWA010000351.1 GCA_019637195.1 Labilithrix sp.
GTGGCGAGGGCAGCCTCGATCGCGAACGTCACGGCGGTGCTCACGCCCGCGCCGCGCGCGCCCATCGCCGGGACGACGCCGAACGCGCCGAGGATCAGCACCCGGTTCAGCCCGACGTGGACGACGTTGGCTACCACGCCGATGACGAGCGGCGTCCGCGTGTCGCCGCCCGCCTGGAGCGTCGCCGTCGCGGTCGCGGCGATGAAGACGAGCGGCGAGGCCGCGATGGTCACGCCGAGGTACGCCTGCGCCTCGCTCATCGCCGCGTCGGAGACGCTCGCCGTCACGCGCGGGAGCGCCGCGAGCACCAGCGGCGTGGCCAGCGCGAGCGCGACGCCGAGCGCGACCGCCATCGCGAGCGAGAGCCAGGCGACGCGCCTCGCCCCGGCGCGATCGCCGGCGCCGACGTGGCGGCCGACGCGCGCGATCGTGCCGACCTCGAACGCGGCGAAGACGCTCCAGATCGACCACTCGAGCGCGCCGCCGATCTGCATCGCCGCGAGCGACGCCTCGCTGTGGTGCCCGAGCATGACGCGGTCGACCACGAAGACGAGCGTCTGGAGAAGGGAGTGCGCGATCGCGGGCACGGCGAGGCGCCGGACCTCGCGCGCCAGCGCCGCCCGACCGGCGCGGTCACCCTGGAGGCTGTCGAGGAGCGTGCTCAGGCAACGATCAGGTCGCTGTACCGCTTGCGGAGCAGCATGCTCGCGAGGTCGACGCCGCACGCGTCGCAGTAGCCGAAGCGCGTCGCCAGGCCGTCGAGCGCCCCGCGCGCGGCGCGGGCGCGGGCGGCGTCGAGCCCCGAGCCCTCGTCGCGGACGAGGACCACGATGTCTCGGGCGATCTTCGCCACCTCGGTCCGCTTGTCGGCGAAGATCGCCTCGCGGAGGCGCCGGAGGTAGTGCGGGAAGACCGCGGCCGCCTCGACCTTCTGCCCCGGGTGGTCGATCGCCCACGCGGCGATGGCGCTGATCATCTGCTTGCGCGCGTCCTCGGCCCCGCCCTTCACGTCGAGGAGGCGCTCGAGCTCGCGCATCATCCCCTCGTCGGGCTCCTCGTAATCACCGGTCAAGCGGTTGCGAATGCGCTCCTTCTTGACCCAGACGCTCACGTGCTGGACGTAGCGCTCGAAGAGATCGTCGTACTGCTGGTCCTCGACGAGGCCGCTCGACGCGTAGAGCTCCTGCTCCCACGCCGTGAGCAGGCGCGTCGCCAGCGTCTCGCGAAACAGCTTCACGTCGTGGTAGCCCCCGGCCTGCGTGTCCTGCTGCAGCCACTCGAACTCGGCCTTTCGCATGCAGAGCTGCTCGATCTCGTCGAGGACGGCGAGCGGCGACAGGCAGCGGTACGCGGTCGACTGCGCCGCGTCGAGCAAGACGCCGCGCATCTCGCGCGGGCTCGCGCCGATGCGACCCTCGTAGATCGGGTAGGCGTCGCTCTCCTCGAAGACCTCGCGGACGCCCGCGCGGAGGATCTTCTGCGCGTCGGGATCGAGCCGCTCGGGCGCATGGGACGTCGCGTAGAGGTCCATCTTCTCGATCGCGGTGAGCCCGGAGAGGGCGTTCGACAGGGCGCGCGTGTACTTGTCGGTGTTGGGCTTGCGCATGCGCGTCAGCACCGCGAACTCGGCGGCCATCTCGGTGGCGTGCGGCGCGACGTGGCGGCGAATGTGCGGCACGACGTGCGTGTCGTAGATGCGCTGCTCGTGGACGGCGCTCCGGAGGTAGGGCGTCCGGATCAGCTCGAGGCGCCCGCGGAAGCTCGCGAACTCCGGGTGCTCGCGGAAGGCGTCGAGGTGCAGCTCGTTGGCGCTCCCCGTCATCACGCAGTTCAAGAGGACGTTCTGCTGCGTGAGCGCGACCTCGCCGGTCTCGATCGACAGCTGCAGGTACTTGAAGGCGTCGAGCGGGCGCTTGAGGAGATCGCTGAACTCGAGCACGCCGCCGGCCGCGTCGACGAGCTCGCCCTTCGCCTCGTAGAGCGTGACCGCCTGGAGCGACGCGGGGAGCGACGCGAGCGAGCGATCCATCGTGAGCTGA
>JAHBWA010000352.1 GCA_019637195.1 Labilithrix sp.
TCCGTCGCCTGGTACGAGAAGCCGTACATCAAGTTCTCGGTCGTGAACGACGGGGGGCCGGTGCTCCCGCCGTCGTCGGTGCTGCGCATGTACGAGACAGCGAACCCGCGCCCGTCGATCGCCGCGGGCGCTACGAAGAACGAGTGGTACATGGCGTGGCAGGACTCCGACACGGCGAAGGGACCGGCAGAGGTCTTCGCGGCCCGTCTCACCTGCCGCTGATCGGCGCGGGCGATGGTCGCGGAGCCCGACAAGAACCCGGACGTCGCCGTCGATCCGCCCGCCGTGGCGCCGGAGGACGCGCGCGCCGCGTCTTCGGCCACGCCCGAGACGCCCGCGGGACCGCCGGGCGCGCGCCGCCGCGCCGCCATCGAGGCGCTCACGGTCGCGGCCGTGGTCACAGCGGCCGTCACCGCGGGCTCCGCGCTGCTCCCGGACAGCTACGTCGCGATGGCCGTGGGCCTGGTCTTCCTCGGCGCGACGTGGGCGTTCGTGTGGCGGGGCGACGACGCGCGCGTCGAGGCGTCCGGGCTCGCGCTCGGCGGGATCGTCCTGCCGGGCAAGCTCGATCTCCAGCGCCTCGTCCGCAGCGCCGCGCAGGCGCTCGGCTGGGCGCTCGTGTTCGCGGCCGTCACGTTCGTGCCGTTCTACTTCGGTTGGCAGAGGTTCTGGCACCCGCGCGGCGCGTTCGCGCTCGGCCTCGACCCGATGAAGGCGCTGAACGACGTGTTCGGACAGCTCGTGATCATCGCGCTCCCCGAGGAGGCATTCTACCGAGGCTACCTGCAGTCGCGGCTCGACGAGGCCCTGCCCGGCTTCGGGTGGCGGACGGATCCGACGACCGGGGCGAGGACGCCGAGGCGCCTCCGGCTCTTCGGCGCGAGCCTCGGGCCCGCGCTGCTGGTGACGAGCGCGATCTTCGCCCTCGGCCACTTCGCAACGATCCACGATCCCGCGCGCCTCGCGGTCTTCTTCCCGTCGCTGGCCTTCGGCTTCCTCCGCTACCGCACCAAGGGCATCGGCGCCGGGATCGCGTTCCACGCGATGTGCAACGTCTTCAGCGAGCTGCTCGGCAGGGGCTTCCGCGTCTACTAGCCGAGCCGTTTCGCGACGAAGGCCGGCCCCGCGCGCGCGAAGCGCGGCTGGCGTGTCGAGAGCGGGTGACGCATACTGGCCGCCCGCAGACGGGGCAAAACGAATCATGTCCACGACCGAGCTGCCGCTGTCCCTGATCGACGCCGTCGTCGTCCGCGCCCTCGAGGAGGACCTCGGCGCGGGCGACATCACCACCGAGGCCTGCGTCTCCGAGGACCAGCGCGCGAGCGCGAGCGGCGTCGCGCGCAAGGAGCTCGTCGCGTGCGGGATCCACGTCGCCGGTCGCGTCTTCACGACGGTCGATCCGGCGGTGCGCTTCACCGCGGTGGTCGCCGAGGGCGCGAGAGTGAAAGCCGGCGCCGTGCTCTTCACCGTCGAGGGACGCGCGCGCTCGCTCCTCACGGGGGAGCGCGTCGCGCTGAACCTCGTCCAGCGCATGTGCGGCGTGGCGACGGCGACGGCCCGGTACGTCGCGGCGCTCCCCGACGGCACGAAGACGCGCATCACCGACACCCGGAAGACGACGCCGGGCCTGCGCCTCCTCGAGCGCTACGCCGTGCGCCGCGGCGGCGGGCACAACCACCGCAACGACCTCGGGTCCGCGGTGCTGATCAAGGACAACCATATCGTCGCCGCGGGCGGTGTCCAGACGGCCATCGAGCGGGCGCGCGCGCGCGCGCCGCACACCAGCAAGATCGAGTGCGAGGTCGACTCGCTCGAGCAGCTCGAGGAGGCCCTCGTCGCGGGCGCGGACATCGTCCTGCTCGACAACATGGACACCGAGACGGTCGAGGAGGCCGTCCGCCGGACGCGCGGGCGCGCGCTGCTCGAGGCGTCGGGGGGGATCACGCTCGAGCGCATCGGCGAGCTCGCGCGCGCGGGCGTGGACGCGATCAGCGTCGGCGCGCTCACGCA
>JAHBWA010000353.1 GCA_019637195.1 Labilithrix sp.
CGCCTCGGCGCGCTGGAAGAGCAGACCGGCACCGGCGGTCCGTCGGCACGGTCGGTGAGGCAGCGCGATCGCGACGCTCCGAAGGACGGCGTCGACGCCTCCGCCAGCGTCTCGTTCGGCAGCAGCGGCGCGAGCGCGTCATCGGACTCGGACTCGACCTCGACCTCGACCTCGACCGAGGACGGGAAGTCGGCTTCACCCACGCGCTCGTACGACTATTACGCCGCGCAGGAGAAGCTCGCCGACGCCGCGGAGAGCTCGCCGCTCCGCTACGGCTCGGGCATCGTGCTCGGCCCGTTCCTGCACCTCCCGCGCTTCTTCTTCGGGGAGGGCGCGACCGGCACGGACGGTCTCGGCTACGGCGTGGGCGCCGCGCTCCGCTACTCGACCGGGCCCACGCTCAGCATCATCAGCGAGCTCGGCTACGCGGGCATCGGCACGGCGGGCGCTTCGACCTCGCGCTCGGGCCCGCTCCTCATGGCCGGGGTCGAGCTCCGGCTGCCCGTCTCACGCTTCGCGAGCGACCACATCCTTCTCCGCGGCGGCCTCGGCTACGAGCGCCAGATGATCACCGGGTCGCGCTACGTCCTCGACAACGTCCTCGGGCGCTTCGGCGTGGGGTTCCGCCACGTCTTCGGCCCGTCGCTCGGGCTCGAGCTCCTCGTCGACGGCGGCCCGGCGTACGTGATCCCGGAGGACACGGACGGGCGGCTCCACTTCCTCGTCGGCGCCTCGGCGGCGTTCGTCGTGGGCTTCTGACCTCCCGCGGGGGCGTCAGGTAGTAAGCTCCCGGCCGCATGGCTCGGAGGCGCGGATGGGCTTCGTCGGAGGGCGCTCGCTTCCTCCTCGAGGATGGGCGAGCGGGCCGCTGGCTGCTCGCGGCGGCCGTCCTCCTGAGCGGCCTCGGCCTCGGCGCGCTGCACACGCCGGTGCTGGCGGCGGTCGCGTTGCTCGCGGCGGTGGGGACCGGGCTCGTGTGGTTCGACGCCGAGCCGCTCGAGCCGCGCCCCGCCGCGACGGTCCTCGTCGCGGTCGCGGCGGTCCTCATCCTGTGGACCGCCGTTCAGATCGTGCCGCTCCCGCGCGGCGTGCTCGCGGCGCTCGCCAGCGCGAACGCGGACGTATGGGCGCGATCGCTGAGCCCGCTCCGCGAGGACGGTCCCGCGTTCGCCAGCGTCTCGCTCGAGCCGGTGGCCTCGCGCGTCCAGCTCCTTCGCGGCGTGACGTACCTCGTCGTCTTCGTCGGCGCGCTGCGGGTCGCGCGGCGGCCCGACGGGGTCGCGTTCCTCGAGCGCACGCTGCTCGTCTCCGCCGTCGCGATCGCCGGCGCGGCGCTCGTGCACCCGGTGCTCGGCGCGCGCAAGGTCTTCGGCCTCTACGAGCCGGGAGAGAGCTACGCCTACCTCGCGAACCACGTCGCGCCGCTGCTGAACACGAACCACCTCGCCGCCTACGTCAACATCGGCGTGCTGCTCGCGTTCGCGTCCGTCGTCGAGCGGCGGGAGGTACTCCCGCGGCCGCTCGCGCTCGTCATCGTGCTCTTGCTGGGCGCCACGACGGTCTGGACGTACTCGCGCGGCGGGACCGCGACCATGCTCCTCGGGACGCTGATCGTCGCCGTGCTCGCCTTCGGCGCGCGGCGAGCGAAGCGCGCTCGCGTCGCGGCGCCGCTGGCCGTCGCGGCGGTCGCCATCGGCGGCGCCGCCGTGCTGCTCATGTCGGCCTTCGACGAGACGCGCGCGAAATTCGCGGACAACAACCTCTCGAAGATCGACACGGTCCTGAACGCGCTCGATCTCGTCCGCGAGTTTCCGCTCTTCGGGGTCGGACGCGGCGCGTTCGAGGCGACCTTCCCGAGCGTCCGGACCGGCACCGGCTACTGGGTCTTCACGCACCCGGAGAACGTGATCGCCCAGTGGACCACCGAGTGGGGGTGCCCGGTGGCCGCCGGCGCGTTGATCGCGATCGCCTGGGCGCTC
>JAHBWA010000354.1 GCA_019637195.1 Labilithrix sp.
CCGCTCGCGCCGGGCGACGCGGAGCCACCCGCGCCGGTGATGCACGCGTAGTCGGGCTTGTAGGTCGTCGTGAACGAGAACTTGTCGGGCCGGCGCTTGAAGACGCTCCGGATCTCGAACTCCTTGCCGACCGTGGCGAGGAGGTTCGGGTTCGGCGCGAACCAGCCGTCGCGATCGAACTTGCCCTGCTCGCTGTGGAAGGCGAAGTCGACGAAGTCGAGCTTGTCGTTCTTGTTCGCGTCGCGACCGGCCCACGTCTCGAGCTGCTTCGCGCTCTTGTCGCCGTCGAGGACGACCTCCGCGAACACCGCCATCTGCACGGGCTCTCGCGGGCAGATCGTCTTCTGCTGTCGCCGTAGGTCGACGGCCATCGACTTCACCTCCGCCTTCTCCAGGCTGATGGTGTCGTTGCCGGCGAGCCGACGGAAGAATCCGCATCCGGATACGGAGGCGACGAGGACGAGGGCGAGGAGCGCGCGCGCGGAGGTGGACGACGGCATGACCTTCGCGGCCATACTACGCCAGCCGAGCGGCGACCTTCCTCCGATGACGGGCTGGCTACCGGCAGGTCCCGGAGATCGGGAGGCACTGGCGGCTCGAACCGAGCTGCGTGCAGGAGAAGCCTTCCGGGCAGGCGGACGACGAGCAGGCCTGACCGCAGAAACCGCGCCCTGCCGGCGCGCCGCCGTCGTCGCCCTCGTCTCCGCGCGGTCCGCCGCGGAGGATGCAGAGCGCCCCCGAGGCACAGTCGTCGTTCGAGGTGCACGCGCCGCAGAGGTCGCCGGCGCCGCTCGTCCCGCCTGCGTCGACCGGTGGGACGGGGCCCGGCCCGGCGTCCGCGGGCGGGGGCACGGGCTGCGGCTCGTCCCCGGGACGTGGTCGATCGGGATAGCGGCGGCAGTCGTCCCAGCACTGGTCGAAGCACATCGGGTAGCAACCCCAGCCGTCGCACCAGTAGTCGCAGACCGTGCGGCAGCGGCGGACGATCTCGTCGCAGTCGCGGTAGCTCGTGCGCCCGTCGCCGCAGCTCGCGGCGAGCAGGAGCGTGACCGCCCCCGCGCCGAGCGTGGCCGCGAGACGGAGCGCGCCCGGAAGCTTCGATCCTGCCGGAGCCATCTCTCTTCTTTGCGCCTTCGTGGGCCACAACGCAATGTACGCCGGCGCAGATCCGCCGGTCCGGCAGACCTCGAGCGCGGATCAGAGACCGAGCCAGGCCGCCGGGGACACGGTCTGCGTGGCGTGGCGGATCTCGAAGTAGAGCATCGGTCCGCGGCCCTCGTCGCCCACCGTGCCGAGCCGCTCGCCCGCGGAGACCTCGTCGCCGACCCTCACGTCCATCGCCGCGAGGTTGCCGCTCACCGTGTAGTAGTGGTCGCCGTGATCGACGATGACGAGGCGGCCGTACGGCCCGTAGCGATCGGCGAACGCGACGCGCCCGCCGAAGACGGCGCGGACGGGCGCCCCGAGCCCGCTCTTGATCTCGAGCCCCGGCCCGTCGGTGCCCTCGCGCTTCGCGGGTCGGACCTCGGAGCGCCCCGCGAGCGGGAAGAGGAGCCGGCCCTTCGACGACGCGAAGCCGCCCGGCAGCGCGGCGGGCGCGGCGCCGTTCCCGCCGTAGACGGCGACGTACTCGGTCGAGCCGCTCGACGTCTCGAACGCGCGATCGAAGGCCTGCTGGCGACGCGCCTCGTCCTCCACGGCCAGGCGCGCGGCGTCCATCTCGGTGCGCTGACTCGCGAGCGCGACGCGGTCGCGCGCGATGCGCTCGAGCGCGTGGGAGAGGAGCACGCCGCGTTCGCGGAGCTTCTTCTCCGAGGCGAGCTCGGCGGCGAGCGTGCGCCTCGCCCGCTCGACCCGCAGCGCGTGCGAGACGAGCTCGTTGAAGCCGCCGCCGACGGGCAACATGCCCGCGCGCGTCAGCCGATAGAACGCTCGGCCGCGCGCGAGCGAGCGCGCGTGGGCCCCGGCGA
>JAHBWA010000355.1 GCA_019637195.1 Labilithrix sp.
CCGGCTGCGGATCCGGCCGCGCCGGCTGCGGAAGAAGAGGGCAGAAGGCGCGGGAAGCCGCGGCGCGGGCGCTGGCTGGCCGGGCGGCGCCGCGTCGCGTATCTTTGAGGAAACGAACATGCGTCGTCGCCTTGCTCTTTCCTTCGCGCTCTCGAGTGGTGTGTCCGTCATGGCGGTGGGGGCCGCGTGCTCCGCCCCGGAGGCGAGCAACCGGAACCCGATCGACTTCCGCGACGACGATACGCCGGCGCGAGACTCGGGGACGCGCCCGCCGCGCGACCAGCCGAAGGGAGAGGAGGATCCGCCGCTGCCCGACGGAGGCAAGCCGCCGGGCCGCGTCTACTCCCACACGAGGGACACGCTCTACCTCTTCGAGCCGCTCGGTCAGACGCTCACGAAGATCGGCCCGTTCGCCTGCCTCAAGGCGGGTGACCGCATGCTCGACATCGCGCTCGACCGCGACGGCGTGATGTACGGGACCAGCGACGACGGCTTCCTGAAGATCGACCCCGTCGACGCGTCCTGCTTCTACGTGAAGGAGGACCGGGCGGCGCAGTACCCGAACTCGCTCGCGTTCGTGCCGATCGGTACGGTCGACGACACCAAGGAGGTCCTCGTCGGCTACCGCTTCGATCCGGCGGTCACGAACCAGGCGACGATCTACGCGAAGATCGAGCTCGACGGGACGATGGTGAACATCGGCACGCTGAACGATCCCGCCGCCCCGACCAAGTTCCGGTCGTCGGGCGACATCATGTCGATGATCCGCAACGGCAACAAAGCGTACCTCACGGTGAAGCCCATCGGGACGGACGCCGGATCGGGCAACGATCTGCTCGCGGAGGTCGACCCCAAGACCGGGCGGATCATCAAGATCGTCGGCGACGTCAGCCACAAGAACCTCTACGGGCTCGCCCAGTGGGCGGGCACCGCGTACGGCTTCGACGAGAGCGGGAACATCATCGAGATCGACATGCAGACCGGGGAGGGGACGACCCTGACGACGTTGACCGAGGAGGGCGTCCCGGTCGCGTGGTACGGCGCCGGCGTCACGACCGACGCGCCGACGAAGCCCTGACCGCTCGCGGGCGTCGCTCGGGGTCGAGGCGGGCGCTCGTGAGTCGCGGGCGCCGCTCTCGCCGCCGGGGCGAGCGAGCGCGGCCGTGACCGGGACGCGAGCGGCGGCGACCCGTGAGAGGAGGTGCGCCGCCGCGCTCCGGCTCGGCCGCGCACGATTGTTCACGTCGCGGAAACCGAATCGCGCTCACGCCCGTCTCAGGGCGACATGCGAGGTTCTCCGATGGCGATCTGGTTCCGGTCCGCGAAGCTCCGGCGCGCGTTCGCGCTCTCCGCGGTCGTCCTGGCGACCGGAGGGCTCGTCCTCTACAAAGCGGCTCCTTCCGAGGCGTTCCCGACCAACCCGTCGCACCCGATCCGGACCCCGCTCACGGCCGACGGCAAGAACGCGGTGAGCTTCCGCGGTCCCGGCGCCCACGGCGTCCTCTCGCTCAGCCACACGAAGGTCCTCGCCGGACAGACGACCCCCGTGTACGCCGAGCTCAGGCTCGTCGCGGACGCTGCCGAGCGGGCCGCGGTCCGGGCGCCGATCTCGCTCGCGGTGGTGCTCGACACGTCGGGCTCGATGAGCGGCGAGAAGATCGAGGACGCCAAGCGCTCGGTCCTGCGTCTCTTGTCCGACATGCGCGACGACGACGAGATCACCGTCATCCGCTACTCGGACACGAGCGAGCTCCTGCAGCCGCTCACGCGCGTCGGGAGCGTCCGCGCGGCGCTGAGCGCGCGGATCCGCGAGATCACCGCCGAGGGCGGCACGAACATCCCGGGCGGTCTCTCGCACGGGCTGCGCTCGCTCGACGAGGCGGCGAAGGGGCGCGTCCGGCGCATCGTGCTCGTGAGCGACGGCCTCGACGGGACGCGGGCGCAGGCGGAGTCGCTCGCCCGGACG
>JAHBWA010000356.1 GCA_019637195.1 Labilithrix sp.
CCGGGGTTGGCGAGGCCGAGGGCACCGGCGGCGTGGACGGCGTCGAGGTCGCGGCGGCGTCTGGCCCCGCGGCCGAGCCGGCCGCGGCCGCGGCCAGCCGGGTCGTGATCGCGGCGTCCACGACGTCGCTGCCGTCCGCCCGCGCGGGGCGGACGGCGAAGAGCGCGGCGAGCGTCGCCAGGACGACGAGCACCCGCGCGAGCACCGGCGAGCGGTAGGAGCGGCGCATAGGCGAGCGTCGAGGCTAACACGCCCGAGCTGCGCGCTCGGCCCGCACCCGTCGCCCTCGCGCACGGATTGCGCAGCATGATCCAAGAGATGACCTGGATCAGGAGGCCAGCGCATCCGGTCTCCAGCGGCGGGACCGGCGGCCCATCGAGAGCGTCCGGTCACGACGGATCGAGCGGGATCTGCCACAGAACCGCGCCAGCGCCCAGCGCGGCACACTGAATGCATAAGTGAGCAACTGTAGGACATGGACGCCCGACAAATCATGGACCGCGGCGCCGCGGAGAAGGCCCTCGTGAAGCTCGCCACCCAGACGGCCGCGACCTGGCAGCGCGTGCGGGGGGAGGCCTTCCTCGGCGAGACGATCCTCGAGACCGGAAACACCCTGTACCGCTTCGTCGACGGCGTCCTCTCCGCCCGGGCGCCGCGCCCGGCGCGCGCGGATCAGGCGCCGGAGTGGGCGTCGCCCCTGTCGATGAAGGGCGTCGTGCTGCTCGGATTCCTCGCCGACGCCGGGGGTCTGTGGTCTCTCTCGCCGGGATGGCGGCCGGGCTCGCTCGCCGTCATCACGACCAACGCCCAGGCGCTGACCCTGACCTCGCCCACGGTCGCGTGCACGATCTCCCGTCCCGAGCGATCCCGCGCCGAGACCGCCGCGCGCTCGAGCCAGCCCGCCGCTCCGGCGACGCCCCCTCCGACGGTGCGGCGTCCTGCGCCGCCCTCGATGACGCGTCTGCAGCCGGCCCTCGCCCGCTGAGCTCACACCTGCCGGCGCCGACTGGGGTGTTGACGGATCCCCCGTCGTGACGGAGCGTGTCGCCTCCGATGCGGGCGCCTCTGACCATCGTCTCATGCTGCGCGGCGCTCGCCGCGTCGCTCCTCGTCGCCGGCTGCCCCGGCGATCCGCCGCCCGCGGCGCCCTCCGCGCGCCAGGTCACGACGGAGCCGGAGACCCCGCTCCCCGCGCCGCTCGCCAGCGGGCGCCTGCCGCCGCTCGCGACGCCGCTCGGCTACGCGATCGACCTCGACGTCGATCCCGACAAGCCGCGCTTCGCGGGCGTCGTCCGCGTCGAGGTCGACGTCCCGCAGAAGACGTCGTTCATCGTCCTCCACGGTCGCGCGCTCGAGGTCACGACGGCGCGCGCGCTGCTGCCGCCGCCGCTGCCCGGCGTCCTCGCGACCGTCTCGACGCGCACGGCAGAGGGTGGCAAGGCGCCGGAGGAGCTCGTCCTCGCGTTCCCGCAGCCGCTGCCGGCCGGACGCGCGCTGCTCGTGCTCGAGTACACGGCTCCGTTCGACGACTCGCTCTCCGGCCTCTACCGGCTGAAGGACGGCGGCAGCTCGTACGCCTTCACGCAGTTCGAGCCGACCGACGCGCGACGCGCGTTCCCGTGCTTCGACGAGCCGAGCTTCAAGGTGCCGTTCGATCTGACGGTGACCGTCCCGCGCGCGATGATCGCGGTCGCGAACGCGCCCGAGACCGCGCGCGAGCAGGTCGGCGACAAAACACGCTTTCGCTTCGCGCGCACGCAGCCCTTGCCGACGTACCTCGTCGCGCTCGCCGTCGGCGACCTCGAGATCAAGGAGGCCACGCGCTTCACCAAGCCGCCGATCCGCATCGTGACGACGAAGGGCAAGAGCGGGATGGGCGATCTCGCGCTCGAGGCGACGAGCGGCATCGTCGACGCCCTCGCCGGCTGGTTCGGCATCCCCTACCC
>JAHBWA010000357.1 GCA_019637195.1 Labilithrix sp.
CTCGGTCGCGCCAGACGAGGACGCGGGTCCGGGCGTCGACAGCGAGCGGCCGACACCCGACCCGTCGGGCGACAGCGGCGCGCCGGCGCCGACCTGCTCTCCGACCGTGCCGTTCGGCCCGCCGGCGCTCGTCGCGGGGATCGATCCGGAGCGTCACGGCTCGTCGCCCCACCTGACGCCCGACGAGCGTGTCATCTTCTTCACGGGCGCGGACGGCGCGAGCTCCGGCATCTTCCGCGCGTCGCGCGCCGCGCGAACCATGCCGTTCGGTCCCGCCGAGCTCGTGCCGGGCATGAGCAGCGCGTCGAACGACAACGATCCGAGCGTGTCGGCCGACGGGCTCACGCTGGTGTTTCACTCGGGAAGGAGCGGGAACAACGACGTGTGGTGGGCGACCCGAGCCGACGTCGCCGCCGAGTTCGGCGCGCCGGTGATGGCGCCGGGCATCGCGACCGAGGCGTACGAGGGGCAGGGGTTCTTCCACGTCGCCACCGACGAGCTCTGGTTCGTATCGAACCGCCTCGGCACGTACGATCTCTTCCGCGCGAAGCGCGCCGGCGGGACCTTCGGCGCCCCGGTCGCGGTCGCCGAGCTCAACACGACTGCCGACGAGTTCTTGCCGTTCCTCTCGCAGGACGGCCTGACCCTGTACTTCAGCTCGACGCGCCCCGGCGGCGCGGGCGGTCAGGACCTGTACCTCGCGACGCGCAGCGCGCCGAGCGGGACCTTCGGCGCGCCGGTCGCGCTCGCGGAGCTCAACACGGACGTGACCGAGCAGGCGGGCTCGCTGTCGCCTGACAACTGCCGGATCTACTTCTCGCGGCAAGGCGGGCCGGGAGGTCAGCAGCTCTTCGTGGCGGAGCGGCCGACGACGCCCTGACCTCGCCGGGCGGCCGGCCGCGCGGGCGTCGCGCGGTTCGCCCGCGGGGTCGGATCACCGACCCGCGATGAGATCCTCGAGGCGGGTCATCGCGAGCTCGAGCGAGTCCTGCGACGGGCCGAAGGAGAAGCGGACGTAGTCGCGGAAGCGCGAGGCGCGTCCGTGGCGGCGCTTGCCGGGGTTCACGTCGAAGAACTCGCCCGGCACGGTGATGACCTTCTTCGCGAGCGCGGCGCGGAAGAGCCCCATCCCGTCGCGGAGCGGCTCGGGCAGGCTCGCCACGTTCCCCCACGCGTAGAAGGTCCCGTCGGGGACGCGGTCGAAGCGGACGCCCATGCGCTCGAGCCGGGAGAGCATCCGGTCGCGCTTGTCGCGGAAGGCGTTGTGGATGGCGAGCGTCTCCTTGGTGACGTACGCGTCGTCGAAGAGCGGGATCGCCGCGCGCTGGAGGGGCTTCGAGCCGCCGCCGTCGAGGAACGAGCCTGCGCTCGCGAAGCGCTCCACGACGGGCTTCGGCGCTAGCGCCCAGGTGATGCGCCAGCCGGGGTAGCGCCAGTTCTTGGTGAACCCGTCGAAGACGACGACCGGATCCTTGTCGACGTCCTTCACGTAGCGCGCGGCGCTCTCGACCGGCAGCGCGCCGGGGCGGCCGCGGTAGACGTAGTGCGAGTAGAACTCGTCGAGCAGCAGCGTGCAGTCGAGCTCGCGCGCGACGGAGGTCCAGCGCTCGAGCTCCTCGCCCGCGACGAGCTTGCCGGTCGGGTTGCACGGGTTCGACAGGAGGATCGCCGAGAGGCCGCGGCCGAGGACCTCGCGCCGGAGATCGTCGGCGGTGAAGCTGTAGCCGCGCTCGCCGTCGAGGAGGATCGGGATGCTCGTGAACGCCTTGAAGATGTCGAGCAGCTCTTCGTACGCGGTGTAGTCCGGGATGAAGTGCCCCAGGTTGATGCTGCCGAGGCTCGCCGCCGCGCGGGTGAGCGCGGTGCGTCCGCCGCCCGAGATGCAGACGTTCTCCGCCGAGTACTGCGAGGGCATCCCCTTGCGGTAGAGGCGGTTGTA
>JAHBWA010000358.1 GCA_019637195.1 Labilithrix sp.
GTGATCGGGCGCCGTCGCGACGGCCTCGACGAGCGCCTTCTCGGCTTGCGGCATGTCCTTGAGCGCGACGCGGATGTCGGCGAGCTCGAGGAGGATGTCGCATTTGACGAGGCGGTCCTTCTCCACGTGCGCGAGCCGATCGAGCAGGCTCGCGATCTCGAGCTTCGCCGCGGTCTTGTTCTGCGGCTGGCCCTCGGCGTCGGGCTCGTTCTGCTTGGCGGCGAGGCGGTGGATGAGCGCGCGGATCGCCCGCGGGTTCTCCGGCTCGATCGAGAGCGCCGTGCGGAGGGCGCGCTCGGCCTCGATCGGCTCGCCCAGCACCTTCTCGTAGACGCTCGCGAGCGCGAAGAGGGCCGTGATGCGCGGCGCGGGCTCCTTCCCGCGGGCGACGATGTCCTCGAGCGTCTCGACGGCCTCGGGCCAGGCGCGCTGCGCGATGAAGAGCTCCGACAGCGTGAGCAGCGACGGCACGTGGTCCGGCGCGGCCGCGCGGACGGCGCGCATCGCCTCGATCGCGACGCCGACCTCGCCGAGCTCGTCGCGGGCGACGCGCGCGATCTCCGTACCGACGTAGACGATCGTGTCCTTCGCCGTCGCGCGCGAGAGCGCCCCGCGGAAGACGTCGATGAGGCGCTCGCTCTGGTGCTGCGCGCCGCGCACCTGCGAGAGGCGCGTCGCGGCGACCGTCGAGTTCGGATCCGAGTCGAGCGCCTTCTCGAGCAGCTGGGCGGCGCGCTCGGTGCGCTCCTCCATCGGCCCCAGCGCCTCCTCCGTGGAGTCGCTGAGCAGGAGGTTCGCGGCGTCGACCAGGTACTTGGCGCGGACCTTCGGCTGGACCGACAGCTCCGCGAGCGAGATCGCCGCGGCCGCCGCGCCGCTCGCGTCGCCGAGCCGGTTGGCGACGCGGGCGAGCGACGTCGCCGCCGCGACGCTCAACGGATCGAGGGAGAGCGCTTCGCGGAGGCGCTCGAGCGACTCGCGCGACGCCGCCGCGATCGCGTCGCGCTCGGTGGCGGGATCCATCGCGTGCGTCTCGAGCATGAGCCCGAGCCGCAGGTCCGTCGCGATGCGCGTCGCCTCGTCGTGCGCGAGCGCGGACAGCGAGCGGAGCGCCGCGATCGCCGCGCGCCGCGCCGGGACCTCGCCGCGGCGGGCCGGGCCGAGCGCCAGGCGCACCGCGGCCTCGAGCGCGGACGGATCGGTCGGATCGAGCTCGAGGACGCGCGTGTAGGTCGCGACGGACTCGCCCGAGGAGAGGCGCCACGCCTCGAGGCTGGCGAGCTCCCAGAGCGAGCCGAGCCGCGCGCGAACGTCGGTGAAGCGCTCGCCCTGCTGCTTGAGCACGTGCGCGACCTGCGGCGCGCTCGGTCCGCGCCGCGCGATCGCCTCGAGCAGGCGGAGCGCGCCCACGTGCTTCGGGTCGGCGTCGACGAGCGCGTCGAGCAGGGCGCGGGCCCGCGAGAGATCGCGGTTCGCCGCGACGAGGAGCGAGGCGAGCTGGAACGAGAAGGCCTGCGCCTGCGCCGGGGTCGTCGCCTTGTCGGCGCGCGAGGCGAGCTGCGCGAGGAGCTCCTGGAAGGCGGGCGTGTCGAAGCCGCCCGGCCCGGGAGCTCCGGCGGTCGTGACGACGCGCCGCGCGAGGACGCGGACCAGGCGGTCGGCGACGAGCTCGTCCTCCGGCGTCTCCGCGAGCGCACGCGCGTAGAGCGTGGCGGCGCTGAGGTCGTCCATCAGCCGGAGCTCGTCGATCTCGGCGGCGTGGGTCAGGTGCCGCGCGCGCTCCTGCGGGGTGATCGCGTCCTCGGCGAGCTGCTGGATCGAGGCGCGGAGCGCCTTCGCGTCGCCGGCGGCCTCGAGCACGCGCGCGATCTCCTCCGGCGGCACCGGGTGGATCGGATCGGCCTTGC
>JAHBWA010000359.1 GCA_019637195.1 Labilithrix sp.
GGGCGGGTCGGGCAGGTCCGGCGCGACGTCGACCGACGCGAAGACGCCAAAGTCGAGGACCGCCTGCTGCGCGCCGTCGAGCGCGGCCTCGGAGTAGGGCGTGCCCGGCGCGATGTCGAGCGCCCGCCGGACCGGCTTCTCGGGCAGGTCGCCGAGCCCTTCGATCGTGACGGGACCGAAGACGCACGCCTCGCCGGGCGTCACCGTGAGGACGACGTCGACCTTCCGCTGGACGAGATCGACGGCCGCGTCGTTCTTCACCTTCGCGTAGGCGTAGCCGCGATCGGTCAGCGCGCGGCGGACGACGCCGACCGCCTTGTCGAAGCTCTCCTCCTCGAAGGGGGTGCCTTCGCGCAGCGCTCCCTCCGCCGCCCGCCGCGTGATCTCGGCGATGTCCTTCGGGAGCCGGTCGAGCCCGTCCACGCGGAGGCTGCGGATCTGGACGGGCTCTCCCTCCTCGACGACGATCTCGACGCGGACGTGCTTGTCGTCGACGACGTGCACGCGACCGGCGCGCGCGCGGGCGTTGTAGTAGCCCTTCGAACGGTAGAAGGCCTCGGCGCGCGCGAGATCGCGCTGCAAGACGTTGCGATCGAAGACCGAGTACTCGTAGATGACGCCGGGGAAGAGGCCGAGGAAGCGCGGGCTCTTCGTCGTCGCGATCTTGTCCTCGACGTCGTCCGCGTCGATCTTCTCGGCGCCGCGGACCGTCACCTCGTCCACGGCCATGCGCCCCTGCGGAACGCGGTTGCACCCGAAGAGGAGGAAGAGGAGCGACGCCAGCCCGACGGCGTGAGCGAGCCGAGCAACGTGCGCGAGACACGATCGGTGCCTCTCCGGCATTGCCCGTGAAATCACCGTCATCGAAGGAAGCCCGCCGGCGCACAAGCAAGCTCGACACCACACGATCCGACCGAGATGGACAGGCGATCCGGGCGCAGGGCTGTTCAACCCTGCCTCACCCTGTGGCGCACAGGCGCAGCTGTGTCGATTCGCCTCATGACGCGGCGCCGCGCACGCCCGGCAGCATCCCGACGACCGGCGGTCCCGTCTCCGGGGGTCGTGGTACGCGCCGTGCTCTGCGCCGCCCCGATGCGCTGCAGCGAGGTCGTTCGAGCCGCTCTCGTCGCGACCGCCGTCTTCTTCGCTTGCGGCGCCCCGAAGCTCCCCGCGCCGCCGTACACCACCCATCCGACGAGCGCGCTCGTCGAGATCCCGTACCCGCCTCCGCCGGCGCGCGTCGAGGCCGTCCCGCTCCGGCCAAACAAGGCCGGCGCCGTGTGGATCGACGGCGAGTGGACGTGGCAGACGCGACGTTGGGCGTGGAAGCCGGGACGGTGGGTCGAGCCGCCGGCGAACGCCCGCTTCGCGCCCTGGACCAGCGTGCGCGATCGCGTGGGGACGCTCTACGTCGCGGCCGGAGCCTGGCGAGACGCCTCGGGCGCGCTCGTGAGCGAGCCCAGCCCTCTCGCGGTCGGCGGGCCCGCCCCCGCGGCGGTCGTCACGCCCGAAGGAGACGCGGTACGGCAGGGCCCGCTCGCGCCGCTCGACGCCGGCGCGAGCGAGGACCACGACGCGCGCGACGCCGCCGCGAACGAGGCGCTCGAGCAGCTCGAGGAGCTCGACCCGTCCCGCTCGCCGCAGGGCGACGCTATGATGGACGCCGGTAGCGAGCCATGAAGGACATCGTCATCGTCGCGCTCCTCGTCGTCGCCTTCGCGCTCGTGATCACGACGCACGTGGCGATCGCGATCGGGCTGGCCAAGCGCACGCCGCGATGGCGCGGCGCCGTCGCGCTCGTCCTCCCGCCGCTCGCGCCGTACTGGGCCTGGCAAGAGCGCATGCGGACGCGCGTGGGGCTCTGGGCCGGCGGCCTCCTCCTCTACGTGATCATGCTCGTGCTCG
>JAHBWA010000036.1 GCA_019637195.1 Labilithrix sp.
CTTGCCGGCGCACGTCCCCTCGGCCACGAGCGGCTCGCCGTCGCGGACGAACGGATCGACCAGCGCGAGGACGCACCGAAAGCGCGCGTTGAAGTCGCTGGTGCGGGTCCCCGCGGCGTCGGCCGTGAGCTCGTCGAGCGCCGCGAGGAGCGCGGCGTTGTTCTCGGCGTCGGTCGCGCGCTCCCCGGCGAAGCGCGCCGAGCGGACGCCGGGCGCGCCGCCGAGCGCGTCGACCTCGAGCCCGCTGTCGTCCGCCAGCGTGAGCATCATCGTGACGGCGGCCACCTCGCGCGCCTTCTTGATCGCGTTCGCCTCGAAGGTGTCGCCGTCCTCGACGACCTGGATCGGCCTCTTGGAGACGTCCTGGATCGAGAGGACCTCGACGTTCATGTCGGCGAGGAGGTGGCGGAGCTCCTCGAGCTTGCCACGGTTGTTCGTTGCGACGACGAGCGAGTGCTTCACGTGGCGCCCTCCATGCAGCGCTCGCCGCGCGACGCGCGCGAGCTGTGGTGATTCTACGCGACGAGCAGCGCGGCGAGCTCGACGCCGGCGCCCGCGAGCGCCTTCTCCTGCACGTGCGTGAGCTGATGGATCCCGGCGAGCGCGAGATCCATCATCGCGTCGATCTCCTTGCGCGGGACGGGCGCGCCCTCGGCCGTGCCCTGCACCTCGATCACCTTGCCCGAGCGCGTCCCGACCATGTTGAGGTCGACCTCGGCGCGCGAGTCCTCGAGGTAGACGAGGTCGAGCGCGAGCGCGTCGTCGAGGAAGCCCACGCTCGTGGCCGCGACGGGCTCGCGGAGCACGCGCTCGGTCAGCTTGCCGGCGGCCTTCAGCTTGGCGAGCGCGAGCGCGAGCGCGACGAAGCCGCCGGTGATCGACGCGGTGCGCGTCCCGCCGTCGGCCTCGAGCACGTCGCAGTCGACGACGATCTGGCGCTCGCCGAGCTTCTGCAGGTCGACGGCGGCGCGGAGCGCGCGCCCGACGAGGCGCTGGATCTCCTGCGTGCGACCGCTCGGCGCCTTGCCCCGGCCGTCGCGGCTCTCGCGCTTCTCGCGGCTCGCGCGCGGGTGCATCTGGTACTCGGCGGTGATCCACCCCTTGCCCTTGCCCTCCATCCACGGCGGGACCTTCGGGTCCACCGACGCGGTGCAGAGGACGACCGTGTGCCCCGCGCGGTAGAGCACGGAGCCCTCGGCGAAGCGCTGGAAGCCGACGGTCATCTCCACCGCGCGGAGAGCGTCGAGCGCGCGGCCGTCGGGACGGGCTTTGGAGCTTTGCGACATGGCCCGAGGTGATACCACGCCTTGACGACGTGCTCGGTAGGTATCAGGCTTTGCGCGCTGCACGCTTCGGCTCGAGCGGTGGGCGCGTGTCGGCGAGCGCAGCGGTCCGCCTGATTTCGCACGGAGTCGCGTCTGACCATGAAGCTCGTGAAAGAAGGGCCCGGCGGCGCGGTCGCGCATCGGCACCAGCGCGTGGAGACGTCGATCCTCGACGAGCTCCGCTCCATTTTGCGCGACGACGTCACCGATCCCGAGCTCGAGGGCGTGCGCCTCACCGCGATCGTGCTGTCGTCCGACAGCAAGGTCGCGCGCGTCCACTTCGCCGTGCCGCGCGCCCGTCCGCGCAGCGCCGTGGACCGCGCCTTCACGCGCGCGACGGGCTTCCTCCGCGGCCGCCTCGCCGAGAGCGTCGAGCTCAAGAGGACCCCGGACCTGCGCTTCGTCTACGAGGCGGAGATCGATCCGTCCGGCGCCGACGAGGGCTGACGCTCCGGTCAGAGGGGGCGCGCGGCGCTCGCGGGCGCCAGGCTGTGCGGGCCCGAGCTCCGCGGCGGCGCGATGGGGAGCAGGAGGCGGAAGCTCGTCCCCTTTTCCTCGCGGGGCTCGACGGCGATCGTGCCCCCGTGCGCCTCGACGATCTGCCGCGTGATCGCGAGGCCGAGCCCGGTGCCTTCACCCTTCGTCGAGAAGAACGGATCGAAGATCCGCGAGCGGACGTCCTCCGGGATGCCGCCGCCCTGGTCGTCGACGCCGACGACCACGCTCATGCCCTCCGCGCGCACGTAGACGCGGATGGTGCCGCCGTCGGTCATCGCCTCGCGGGCGTTGCGCAGCACGTTGAGGATCGCCTGGCGGATCTGACCCTCGTCGAACAGAACCAGCGGGATGTCGTCCTCGACGTCCACGTCGAGGACGAGGCCCGCGCGGTCCATCTCGGGCTTCGCGAACACGGCGATCTCGCGCACCTTCGCGGCGAGGTCCTCGGACTCCATGCGCGGCTGGGGGAGGCGCGCGACGCGGAGGTACTCCTCGGAGAGGTGCTCGAGCCGCTGCACCTCGCGGGTGATCGCCAGGAGCAACGTCCGCGGCTCGCCCGAGATGCCGGCCTCCGCGAGGTTCTCCTCGAGCAGCTCGATGTTGAGGCCGATCGAGGAGAGCGGGTTCCGGATCTCGTGCGTGACGTGCGCGGCCATCTTGCCGATCGCCGCGAGCCGCTCGTTCGCGACGGCCCGGTTCTGCGCCTGCGCGACCGCGGCGACCATCCGCTCGAACGCCCTCGCGAGCTCGCCGATCTCGTCGTCGGTGCGCTCCGTCGGCTGGGGGGTCAGGTCTCCCCGCGCGACCGCCTTGGCGCGCTGGGTGACGCGCTCGAGCGGCCCGAGGAGCCGCCGGGTGTGGATCGAGACGCCGACGCCGACCGCGAGCGTGAGCGCCGCGAGCAGCGCCAGCTCCACCACCGCGCGTTGCTCGCGCGCGCGCGCCGCGTCCGAGAGGTTCTTCATCGACGTCTCGACGTGATCGGCCAGCGCGCGGAGGCGCTTGTCCGCGGCGTGCTCCATCGCGCCGAGCGCGAGGAGATCGCGGTTGATCACGTCGCGATCGCCGTCCTCGAGCGCGGCGAAGACGCGGTCGCGGGCCTCGCGATCTCCGGCCCACTCGGCCGCCGCCGCGTCGAGCTCGCCGGTGAGCACGAGCGCGAGCTGGCGCGTCTCGTCGCTCCCGAGCGAGCGGAGCTCGTTTTGCATCGCGGAGCGCGTCTCCTCGAACATCAGGCGGCGCTCGCCGTCGAGCGTCTTCAGGATGTCGAGCGTCGACTGCGGGCTCTTCTCGTCGGGGATGCCGTCGACGATCGACGCGAGGGTCGACTGGATCGCCCGGAGCCGGCCGAGCTTGAGGGCTACCGGCACGAAGCCGTTGGTGAGCTCCTCGCTGTCCTCGGCGGCGCGCTGCTGCGCGACGACGGTGAAGCCGACCGTCACCGCGAACGCGAGCAGCGTGACCGCGAACGACACGAGGATGCGCGTCGCGAGCGTCTTGCTCGGCTTGACGTCCGGGGGGAGCGACGCGCGCGGGCTCATGAGCGCCGGATCTAGGCCCCGTCGCCGGTCGTGGCGGTCTGCCGATCGCGCGCGCCGTCCGCGGCGTCGAGCGCGCGCAGGACGACGGTCGCGAGATCGAGCACGCGCGCGCCGCGCGTCTGGAACGAGCGCAGGCTCGACGCGCAGGCGGTGACGACGGTGCCGCCGCCGGAGCGCTCGTGATCGGCGAGGCGCTCCTCGGCGATCCCGCGCGCCACGTCGGGCATGGTCAGCGGCAAGAGCCCGCCGGCGCCGGAGCAGCGGCCGTCGGCGCGACGTCGCTCGAACTCGTCGGGCGCGCGGCCGAGCACGCGCGCGAGCACCTGCCGTGGCGCCTCGTAGACGCCGAGCCCGCGGCCGAGCTGACAGGGGTCGTGCCAGCGCACGGGGCCGTCGCCGAGCGCGCCGTCGAGGCGGCCGAGCTTGCCGAGCTCACGCGCCGCGAGCTCCGAGAAGTGCTCGACCGGCGCCGGCATGGTCACGCCGGCAGCCGCGTGATGGACGCGGAGCGCGGCGGCGCACCCGGCGTCGCCGACGACCACGCGCTCGCGGCCCTCGAGCGCCTCGGCGATCCGCGCGCCCTGCCGGACGAAGCCGTCGTGATCGCCGGCGTAGAGGAGCGGAGCGCCGCAGCAGACGTCCACCAGCGCGACCTTGCCGCCGACGAGACGCGCCGTCGCGCGCACCGTGTCGGCGCCGCCCTCCGTGCCCCTCCGCGCGTGCTCGCAGCCGACGAGGACCGCGACGCGCGCGCTCGCGTCCACCGACGGGCCGACGCGGGGATCGGCCGCGACCTTCCCGAGCGCCGCCGCGCGCTCCGTGAACCGGTCGAGCACGCGGCGCGCGGGCGCGGGGAGCTCGCCCGCCTGGGCCAGCGCGCTCCGCGCCGCGAAGAGCGTCCCGGCGACGTCGTTGTGGTGGTCGCAGTGGTCGCGGCAGCCGAAGCAGCCGGTGCACGCCCAGGCCGGCTCGGCGAACGACGGCGAGAGCGGCACGCTCTCGTTCGCGACGAAGTAGGCCATGCTCATCTTGCCCCACGGCGTCAGCGTCTCGCGCGGCTCGGCGTTCGACACGGGGCACGCGCTGCGGCACAGCTTCGGGCAGAAGACGCAGCGCTCGAGCGTGGCCTTCCGTGGCGTGAGCTGCGGCAGCCGCCGGAGCGGTCGATCGTCGGGGCGGGCCATCCGCGCATTATCGAGGGCGCATGGCCGACCGTCGAGCGCGAGCTGATCTGGCGCTTTCGGGCCTGGCTCCGGCGCGCCGCGCGGGGGATCTCGCCGCGGAGCCCCGCGCCTGCCGTGGGCTCAGCTCGGCGCCGCGGCGGCCTCGAAGCGTCGCCCGAGCTCTTCCAGCGCCTCGCGCGGGAGGGCGTGGTCGCGGGCGAGCTCGATCATCGCGCGGATCATGCCCCGGTGCTGCTCCCTGAGCTTCCGGCCGAAGTGCTCCTCGGCGTAGAACGCGGCCTCGGGCGAGATCCGAGAGAGCGCGCCGAGCCACGCGCGGAGCGCCCAGGGCGCGGCGAGCGCCGGCGCGAGCGGGGCCCACGGCTCCGGCGCGCCGATGCGCCGCGACAGGCGCACGCCTTCGCGGCACGCGCGCGTCGCGAGAGAGAGGAGCGACTCGTCGTCGACGAGGGCGGCGATGCTCCCGGCGAGCGAGAGCGTCATCCCGATCGCGATGAAGCACACCGTCGTCGCCGGGTTCTTCTCGTGGACGCCGAGCTCGAGCCGCCCGCGCAGACCCGCGCGCGAGAGCGCCTCGGCGAGCTCGCGGACGGCGTCGGCGGCGGCGCTGCCGGCGCGTGGCTCGTCGATCTTGGTCGGCGCCGGCGGCGCCCAGTAGCGGATGACGCCGTCCTCCTTGCGCGTGTACGCGACGACGTTCGGCATCGCCGCGAGCACGCGCTCACCGAACGCGGCTCGCATGCGCGTCCAGTCCGGCGGAAGCATCGGCGTCAGGACGACGATCGGCGCCTCGCTCGCGGCGAGCGGCTCCTTCAAGGCGTCGAGGTCCTCGGTGCCGACCGCGAGGAGGACGACGTCGGCGTCGGGCGGGACGGCGTCCACGCGCGCCGGCGCCTCGACGATCTCGCGCCTCTCGCCGCGGACCGCCTCGATGACGATCGGCTCGCGCGAGCCCACGCGCGTCGGGCGCACGACGAACGCGACGTCGACCTGCCCGCGCAGCGCGAGGCGCGCGCCGTAGACGCCGCCGAGCGCGCCCGCGCCGAAGACGGCGACCTTCACGCGCGCCTCAGCGGTACGTGAAGCGGAGGTCGTGGTCGCAGATGCGGAAGACGTCGCCCTCGGCGATCTGCTTCCGCGCGATGCGCTGGCCGTTGTACTCGACGCCGTTGGTCGAGCCCATGTCGACCATGAAGTAGACGCCGTTCTGGTACTCGATCATCGCGTGCTGGCGGGAGACGTTCGGATCCTTCAGCGTCAGGTCGCTCGACTGCTTGCCGCGCCCGATCACGAAGCGGTCCTTCGCGACCCCGTGCTTCTCGCCCTGGTAGATGATGCTCAGCGCCGAGCCGGCCGACAGGCCGCCGTTGAAGCCGCCGCCCGGGACCGGGGGCATCGAGCCGGAGCTGCGCCCGGCCGGGATCGGCGGGGGAGCGCTCCGCGGAGCGCTCGGTGGCTGCGAGCGCATCGAGCCGGCGCCGCCGCCCATGCGCGGAGGAGGCGCCATCCCGCCCATGCCCCGCGGCGGAGGCGGAGGCGCCGGGAGACCGCCGCCGCGCGCCGGCGGAGGCGGGAGCCCACCCTGCCCGCGCGAGGACATGCCGCCGCCGCGCATCGACTGCGGGGGAGGCATCGGCGGGGGCGCGCTCGCGTAGCCTCCGCCCGCGCCGCTCTCCGCGCCGCGGCCGCCGCCCGGGTAGGGCGTGCGCTGGCCGTAGCTGCGCTGGCGAGCGTACTGCTTCATCGCCTCGTTGATGAGGTAGTCGACGCTGCATTCGAGCTCGCGCGCCATCTGCTCGAAGGTCTCCCAGAGCATGTCCCTGCACTGGAAGGTTCGAGCGCTCTTCTTGTTGGGGTCCGAGCTCATCGCGTCGTTCGGCGGTGCCTCATCGAGGGACGATCTCCGTCAGGGGGACCGTCTTGGAAAATTATTGCACAGGTGGGGTTCGGAGAACCACGACTTGACGAAGTCGCCAAGCACAAGAGGCCCGGGGGGGAGCTCGGGCGGGTCACTTATCCATGTTGGGGATGAGACAGTGTTTGACGAAGTCTCCTACCGTCTTGAGCTCCTTCGGCTCCGTCTCCTTCGGGTTTCCGGCCTTCGGGACGTCGCACTCCCAGGAGCACTCGTCGTCCTTCTCGCATTTCGGCAGCGGGGCGCTGTCCTCGGCGAGCGGCTGGACGTAGTGGACGTCGGCCTTCTTGCCGGTCCAAAACCAGCCCAGCGCAACGAGCTTCGGCCCGAGATCCTTGCTGTTCAGGTAGGGGAGGAGGGCGTCGAGCTTGGCCTTCGCGTCGCCTTCCATCTTGTCCCGGATGACGCCGGCGTAGGAGAGGGGCTCGGTCATGCCCATCTTCGTGGCGGACGCCTTCGGCAGGTGCCCCATGAACTCGGGGATCTGCTTGACGGTCATCGTCGTCAGGATGATCTCGTACGCGACCCAGCGGACCTTCCACTTCGGCGGGTCGTGGAGGGTGTAGAGCTTCGGGACGAACCACTCCTTCGGGAACTCGCCCATGCGCCGGAAGGCGCCGTCGCGGACCGCGTCCGGAGAGTCGTTGTTCTTCGCGATGGCGAAGATCCGCTCGAGCTCGTCCTTGTTGTTCTTGTCGAGGTTGCCCTCGAGCGCGGCGAGCGCGAGCTTCCGGCGCTCGGCGGGCTTGTCGGCGCCGCCCGAGTACTTGATGAGCCACTCGATCGACGGGCGGCCGGCGATGCGCTTCATCGCCGGGAAGACCTCCTCGGTGAGCCGCCGCTCCTGGATCTTGTCGACCTGCGCCGCGACCTGCGAGTCGTCGGCCTTCACGTTGTTCTTGGCGTTGTGCTCCTTGACGACCTTCGTCTGCGCCTCGAGCCACTCCTTGGAGCCGTACTTGTCGGCGAGGCCGACGAGCGCCTTCGACATCTCGAGCTTGGTCGGCTCGTCTCCGATGTCGTGAATGAGCGAGGCGATGCGGTCGATCCGCGCCGTGTTCTCGTTCACGAGCCCGGGGAGGATCTTGACGCTCTCCGATCCGAGCGTGCGCATCATCTGCTCGAGGCCGTACTGCTGCGAGCCGTTCTCGACGCGATCCTCGAACCCGGTCTGCGCCCAGTGCATCAGCGCGGTCTTGAGCTCGGCCTTCGTCGCCTCGTTCGAGACGAGCGGGGGCTCGTGGATGAGCAGCGCGAAGCCGGCGTCCTTGTACGGGACGGTCAGGTCCGGAGGCAGGCGGCCCTCCGGCGTGCGCGCGGGAGGCGGCGGCTTGAGCTGCTCGACGATCTGCGGGACGAGCCGGTCGACGAGCTGGCGGCGTGTCTCCTCGGAGAGCTGCCCGAGCGCGCCGTCGCGCTCCTCGCCGTCTTCGTTCTTGTACCGCTCGACCAGGATCTTGATGCCGTGACGGACGCCACCGCGCGCGGGCATCCGGATGAGGGACATCGCCGCCTCGGTGCGCAGCTCGATCGGGTACTTGTCGTGCGTGATGACCGCGACGAGCTTGTGCGGGCCGCGCTGCGTGGTCTCCCAGCGCTTCACGTCCGACTCGCTGACGCGGCAGCCCGACGCCGCGAGCGACAGCGTGCCCACCCCGATCGCGAGACAGAGCGCGCGCGCCACGTTGCCCACCCCGGCTGCGCCGGCCACCGTGCGTCGTCGAAGGTGACCCTTCGAGGTGGCAGGCGCAGACTCTCTGCTTGCTCCCCACGAGCATGCGGGGCCGTGCGACCTGTTCGTTCCGCCCATCCGTTCCCTCGAGTTGGCACCGAACATTACGCCGACATCCTCAGGACAACCAAGGATAAACCAGACGCGGCCGTGGGCGGGCGCCCCCGGGGGCTCCACCAAGTTGACCCGGCCCGCCGACGTGCCGTAGGTTCCAATGTAGGTCACCGTAGGCATGGCGTTCTGGGACATGTTCTCGGGGGGACGGTCGCGCTCGTCGGATCTGACAGAGGGCGCCGCACTGGCTCGCGTTGGCGGGCCGGACGCGGATCCCGTGTTCGTTCCGCGAGGCGGTCGTCCACTTCCGCAAAATACGCGCGCTCCGAACGTCCTCGGCGCCCAGCCGCAGACGTTCGCCCGTGGTCGCGAGGTCGCCGCGCTCCTCTTGTGGACGCTGGCGGTGTTCTTCGCGCTCGCGCTCGCGTCGTACGCCGGGGAGCCGGCCGTCGCGGGGCAGACGGAGCCGCCGAGCGTCACCGGCGAAGACTGGGTCGGCCCGGTGGGCGCCGTCGTCGCGCGCGGCGCGGTCGGCCTCGTCGGCGTGATGTCGTGGGTCGTGCCGTTCGAGGCGCTGCTGCTCGGCATCCCCTTCGTGACCGGGCGCCGTAGCCGCGCCACCGCCGCGCGGATGGCCGGCGACATCCTCCTCGTCGTGATCGGCGCCTCGCTCGTGCAGGTCGGCTGGCCGGAGAAGGTCGCCTTCGGCCGCCACGCGGCGGGCGGCCTCGTGGGCGAGCTGTTCGGCGAGATCGCCCGCTCGCTCTTCTCGACCGCGGGCTCGTTCCTCGTCGGCTTCGCGCTCGTCGGCCTCATCTTGATCGGGCGCGCGAGCTTCTCGTTCATCGCGCTGATGCGCACGCTCGCGCGGATCGGCCGCCTCGTCGTGACGCGCTTCCGCGGCGCGACCGAGTCGATCGCGGCGGCCTGGAAGAAGGCGCGCGAGCTCGAGCGCACGCGCGCGGAGGAGTCGCGCAAGGCGAGCGAGCCGCACATCGCGCTCCCCGGCGACGACGAGGCGATGATCCTCGGCGGCGATCCGCTCGACGACGGCGGCGAGCACGACATCGCGCCGGAGCCGTCCGCCGCGCCGCCGGTCACGCGCGTGCGCGTCGCGTCGACCGAGGCGTTCCCGGAGGTGAGCCCGCTCGTCCTCACGGAGCCGTCTCCCAAGCGATCCCGCGCGGCGGCCCCACTCCTCGAGAGTGTGAGCTCGAACGCGAACCGGCTCGAGCCGGGGAAGCCGAAGGCGCGGCGAAAGAAGAGCGAGGACGACGCCTCGCACGAGAGCGGCGCGATCGAAGCCAAGCTCGACGCCGAGGTCCCCGCTTCGTCGGCCAGGAAGAGCCGCCGCAAGAAGGCCGCGCCGCCCGAGGTGAGCGTCGAGGAGGCCATCGAGCAGGCGTGCGGCGACGAGGACGAAGAGGACGACGCGGAGGGCGGAGGCGCAGAGGAGAGCGATCCCGTCGCGCTGCCGGTGACGCCGCTCGAGAGCGTCGAGGTCACGCGCGGCGACGCCGAGTCGAAGAAGAAGCCGCGCGCGTCGAAGCCGGTCGAGGCCCCCGCGGGGATCACGATCGTCGACACGTCGGCGGCGCTCGAGAAGGACGCGCCGGTCGCCGAGGAGCCCGTCAAGAAGGAGAAGGCGAAGGAGAAGAAGGCCAAGGAGACGCCGGCCTTCAAGCTCCCGTCGCTCGACATGCTCGTGCCCGCGCCCGCGAACATCGGTCCGGTGTTCGACGAGGTGAAGCTCCGCGCGAACGCCGAGCTCCTGGTGAAGACGCTCGCCGACTACAAGGTCACCGGCAAGGTCGAGGAGATCCTGCCCGGCCCCGTGGTCACGACCTTCGAGGTGTCGCCCGTCGCCGGCACCAAGGTGAGCAAGGTCGCCGCGCTCGCCGACGATCTCGCGCTCGCGCTCGCGAAGAAGGTCCGCATCGTCGCGCCGATCCCGGGCAAGAACCGCATCGGCTTCGAGCTCCCGAACGACAAGCGCGTCGCGGTCAACCTGCGCGACCTCGTCGAGGACCGCCGCTTCCAAACGCTCGACGTCCCGCTGCCCGTGGTGCTCGGCCGCGACATCGTCGGCAACCCCGTGTACGCCGACCTCGCGAGCATGCCCCACGCGATCGTCGCGGGCGCGACGGGCGCCGGCAAGAGCGTCGGCCTCAACGTCATGCTCACGTCGCTCCTCTTCCGGCGCACGCCCGAGGAGCTCCGCATGCTCATGATCGACCCGAAGGTCGTCGAGCTCGCGCCGTTCGACCGCATCCCGCACATGCTCCTGCCGGTCGTCACCGACATGAAGCAGGCGGCGACGGCGCTCAAGTGGGCCGTCGACGAGATGGAGCGCCGCTACCAGCTCTTCGCCGACGCCGGCACGAAGAACATCGGCACCTACAACGGCTGGGTGAAGCGCGTCCTCGCGGGCGAGATCAAGAACCCGCTCGGCAAGGCCATCGTCGGGCGCGACCACAACAACCTCCAGGAGGTCCTGTCGGTCCGCTTCGACGATCCCGAGGGCGAGCAGCTCCTGCCCGAAGTCCTCCCGATGATCGTGATCGTCATCGACGAGTTCGCCGACCTCATGATGCAGCAGGGCAAGGAGGTCGAGGCCTGCGTGGCGCGCCTCGCGCAGAAGGCCCGCGCCGCCGGCATGCACGTCATCCTCGCGACCCAGCGCCCGAGCGTCGACGTCATCACCGGCATGATCAAGGCGAACTTCCCGACGCGCATCGCCTTCCGCGTCGCGCAGAAGATCGACAGCCGCACGATCCTCGACGAGCAGGGCGCCGAGCACCTGCTCGGCAAGGGCGACATGCTCATCAAGCTCAACGGCACGAACGAGACGCGCCGCGTCCAGTGCCCCTGGGTCAGCGAGGAAGAAGTGCAGGAGGTCACCGACTTCCTCCGCGCGCAGGGCGAGCCGGTCTACGACGAGAACATCCTCAAGCCGCGCGACGACGAGGCCGCCGCCGAGGACGACGACGACGGCGAGACCGACCCGATGTACGACGACGCCGTGCGCATCGTGTCCGAGACGCGCCGTTGCTCGACCTCCTGGCTCCAGCGCAAGCTCGGGCTCGGCTACAACCGCGCCGCCCGCATCGTCGAGACGATGGAGCGCCGCGGCCTGGTCGGCCCCGCGAACGGCGCGAAGGACCGCGAGGTCCTCATCGAAGCGATCTGACCGCCGTCGGCGACCTGGTGGCTGGGCGCGGCGGCGAAGCGCTCGTCGGGTGCGAGAGGACAGAAGCCGGGCTCACAACGACCTTCGGCGCTTCTTTGCCTTCGAGGAGGTGCGTCGCGCACGAACGCCCTTGAGCACCCGGACATCCTCACGATCTACGGGGCGTCCAGCGATTTCCTTCACGAGGATGAGATGGTCGAGCCCGATGTAGGGGGCTGGTTCCGCTCCGAACGTGGCGACTACGCGCTCTTTCCAGGCGTCGCGAAAGGGGAGCCCTTCAAGGCCCGTCAGCACGTCGATGCGGACAGGGCTTCGTCCCAAGACGAGCACCGTTCGCTCATCGAGTAGCTTTTCGAGCGCGATGCTGTCCGGCTCTTCCCCGAGGAACTCCGAGATGGCTTTCTGCGAGCGTTTCGCGTTCGCCGGAGTTCGATCGATCCACACGTCCACGTCCTTCGTCGCCCTGGGGCGCGCGTGAAACGCCACCGCGTACCCCCCGACCAGCAGGTAGCGGACGCGGTGCGCGTTCAACGAAGCGATGAACTCTACGAAATCCGGGAACACGCTGCCCTCTGGTTCGCAAACAATCGACGAGACAGGAGTGCACGGCTTCCACGCGCTCTGCGCCGGTCGTGTGCTCGGTCCAGTAGCGCAGGTCGAGCTCGTCCGACTCCTCGAGCGTTCCGACCATGACAACCCAGCGGCTCATGACTGCCCCCGGAGCGTACCACGAACGCAGGACCATCCTCCGTCCGGTCGAGGTTCATGGCGCACATCAAGCTCACCGGCCCGACTCGTTTGGTCGTGATCGGCGCGCCGGTCGTAGGGCCTCGGAAAGAAATCGTGCGCCCGGGCCGCTACAGCCGCGGCGCCGCCCGTGTCTCCTCCGCGGAAGGGGCAAGGACCGGCACGGAGCCGGCCTCACGCCCTCCTTGCGAGGCACTCTCATGTTTCTTCTCTCGATGGTGATCGGAATTGCGGGCGGGCTCCTGGCGATGTCCTCTCTGCTCGTCGGGCGCTCCGCTCAGGCCGCCGAGAAGCTGGCGACGCTCGCGAAGTACCAGGGCTGGATCGGCCTGACGATGTTCGGCTGGGGCGTCTGGGAGCTGATCCAGTGCGTGCTCAACCTGGGCCTCATCGCGCAGAGCCCGCTGGTCTTCGTGTTCTGGGCGCTCTCGGGCGTCGCCGACTTCACCGTGGGGCTCCTCCTCGGCTTCGGTCTCATCTCGACGTACGCGTTCCGCGGCAACGCGATGGCGATCGCCAAGGGCGACGCCATCCGCTCGAAGCTCGTCGCCTTCCAGGTGCCGCTCGGCGCTCTCGCGATCGTGACGTCGCTCGGCTACGGCGTGCTGCACTTCGTGTGAGCGGACGACGGCAGCGCCGGGCGGGAACGTCGGTCCCGCCCGCGCTGGTCGAACACGGTCCCGCCCGCGCTGGTCGAACGCGGTCGTCAGCCGGCCGCGCTTCGCGACTCTGCGAGCGCGTGCTGCAGGCTCACGTCGAGGCGGCTCTGGATCAGGCGGAGCAGGCTCTCGACCTCGGGCGGCGCGAGGCGGAGCTCGACCTCGAGCCGCTCCTTCGTCCCCTCGGACAGCTCGTGGCGGGCGCGCTCCAGCCGCCGGAGGACCGTGAGGCGGTGGACCCCGAGCACCTTGCCGACCTCCTCCATCGAGAGGCGGTCGAGGTAGTGGAGCTTGAGCAAGAGGCGCGTGCCGGGCGCGAGCGCCTCGACGGTCTCGAGGAACACCCGGCGGAAGAGGTCGCGGTACTTGCCCTTGAGCAGCTCGAGCTCGAGATCGCTCGTCGCCTCCGTGACGAGCGCGTCCTCGACGCTCGGGCCGGTGTTCGCGAGCGGCGTCTCGCGCTTCAGGTTGAGCCACGCGCGCACCGCGGCGACGCGGACCCACGCGCGCAGCTCTCCGCGCCCCGCGTACGTGAGGATGCGCGCGCGCTGCCCTGGCTCGGCGACGAGCAGGCGATGACGGAGCCGCTGGACGGCCTCCTCGGCCTCGGCCGGCGGCGCGCGCCGCGCGCGGAGGACGTTCGCGAGATCGGCGAAGCAGGCGGCCTCGAGGGCGGCGACCGCAGGCGCGACGCCGAAGCCCGCGTGGAACGCGAGCCACAGATCGGCCGCGCGCAGCGAGGTCAGCGGATCGCTCTCCTCCGCGCTCGCCCGGAGCCCGCCGACGAAGCGCGCGAACGCGACGGGGTCCGCGCCCGGCCACGGTGGCCAGGCCGCCATCGCGGTCGAGACGAATTGGTCGAGGTCCATGGGAACGCGCGTCGCCGCCGTGATTCGCGGCCAGAGAGGCTATCACGGGGCGCCGGGGCGCCGGTAGGCTAGGGGCTGAGCACGCAGATCATGTCGGACTGCCTCGATGACAACGGCGCCCTCGAGCTCCTCGACGGGCGGCTCCCGTCGGCCGCGCGCGCCGCCGTCGAGCGTCACATCGAGTCGTGCGATGCGTGTCGCGAGCTCGTCGCCGAGCTCGCCAAGGTCGACGCGGACGAGTCCGGCGGCGCGGCCGACACCGAGCGGACGGCGCTCGCCGAGAGCTCGGGGCTCACGCACGCCGGGCCCTACCGCATCGAGCGACAGATCGGGAGCGGGGCGGCGGGCACCGTGTACCGCGCCGTCGACGACCGCACGCGAGAGGTCGTCGCGCTCAAGTACGTGACCGATCCCGCCTGGCGCGCGCGCTTCGGCCGCGAGGTCGAGACGCTCGCGCGGCTCGCGCACCCCGGCATCGTCCGGTACATCGGTCACGGCGAGACGCCGCACGGTCTCTACCTCGCGATGGAGTGGCTCGACGGCGAGGACCTCGAGCGCTGCCTCCGGCGCGGCCCGCTCCCCTGGCAGGCGGTCCGGCTCCTCGGGCTTCGCCTCACCGCGGCGCTCGCGCACGCGCACGCGCTGGGCGCCGTGCACCGTGACCTCGGCCCGCGCAACGTGTTCCTGCCGGGCGGCCGCGTCGAGGACGCGAAGCTCCTCGACTTCGGCCTCGTCCGGGTGCGCGACGGGCTCGAGCGGACGGCGTCGCAGGCCGTGCTCGGCACGCCGTTCTACATGGCGCCCGAGCAGGTGAAGGATCCGAAGAACGTCGACGCGCGCGCGGACCTGTTCGCGCTCGGCGTCCTCTTCTACGAGGCCGTCTCGGGCGCGAGGCCGTTCCAGGGCGAGGACCTCTTCACCGTCTGGGTGCGGATCGTCGATCACGCCGCGCCCGATCTCCGGACGCTCACGCGCGGCGTGCCCGAGGCGTTCATCCTCGTCATCGAGGCGCTCCTCGCGAAGGATCCGCAGGCGCGGCCGGCGTCGGCGGCCGAGGTCCATCGGGGCCTCGTCCTGCTCGAGGGGCTCGCGCGGAGCACGGCCGAGCCGCCGCCGCCGGCGGCGCCGCCGCGCGCGGACATCGTGCATCCGGGGCCGGCGTTCGGCGCGAGCGGCGGACCGGCGTTCGGCGCGAGCGGCGGACCGGCGTTCGGCGCGAGCGGGGGACCGAGCGGCGTGGCGCGCACCGCGACGCCGCCGCCGGGGCGCCGTGGCTCGGGCGTCTTCGTCGCCGCGGGCGTCGGCGTGACGGCGATCGTCGCCGCGTCGACGCTCGCCGTCGTCGGGCCGCGCCTCGCGCGCCGAGGTCCGGCGAGCGAGTCGAGCGTCGCGAGCGGGGCGAGCGATCCGGAGCCGAGCGGCGCGGGCGAGTCGAGCGACCGGGAGCCGGGCGGCGCGGACGAGTCGAACGAGGATCGACCGGGCGCAGGCGGGGCCGACCCGCGCGCGCCGGGCGTCGCCGCGAAGATGAGCCCGCTCGGCGGCGAGGAGGCCGCTGGCGGGCCGTCGGCGTCGTCCGTGGCCGCGCCGCTGACGGATGGCGAGACCGCGCCGTCTGCGGCGGCCGGCGGCGACAAGCAGGCCGGACGCGAGCCGATGGAGACGCTCTTCTGCGGCGCCGACAACGTCGAGCACCGTCGCGGCGGGCACTACGGCGCGGACCGGGCGACCCGCGAGAACGCCGCGGTGACGATCGGCGGGCTGTGCAAGGCGACGCTCGAGGACTGCGTGATCGAGGGGCCTCGTTCGGTGAACGTGCTGCACGAGGGGGAGCTCACGCTCCGTCGCTGCCGCGTCCTCGGCGACGTCTCGCTCATCGGGGCGGTGACGCTGACGCTCGAAGGGACGACGCTGGCGAAGCCGCCGCGCGTCGTGGGCAAGGCGCGCGTCATCCGCCGCTGAGCGCCGCGGGGGCGCCGCGCGTCGTGGGCGAGGCGCGTGTCATCCGCCGCTGAGCGCCGCGGGGGCGCCGCGCGTCGTGGGCGAGGCGCGCGTCATCCGCCGCTGAGCGCCGCGGGGACGCTGGCCTGCTCGTGTCCGTGTGGTGCGGGGCTGCGACCGACCGTGTGGAAGACGGTGGCCTACGCGGTATGGCGCGCCGCTTTCGCGCCGAACTGCAAGAGGCGCTTCGCACCGCGCGCGCAACTCGCCGAGATGTCGTGTATCCTGATGGGAATACTGCTTGCTTCGAGCAGGCGCGGAGGTGCGGGGCATGCCGATGCGCAGCGCGATCGTCGTGGTGGTGGTGGCCGGGGCCTTCGCGAGCGTCGTGCTCGCGTGCGAGGACGACTCGAGCGGTGGCGGCGCCGCTCCGGCGCCTGGCGGTGACGCGGGGGACGGTGCGCTCGGACCCGGGACCACGCCGCCCGCGACCGCCGCGGGAGACTTCTGCGACAAGACCGTCGGCGTCGTCGTGAGCGCGCTCGAGTCGTGCTGCACGGCCGACGACAAGGTGACGGACGAATACGGCGTCTCGCACGGGCTGGTGTCGGCGGTGCTCCCGCTCTGTCGCTCGACGCTCGAGGCGTCGATCGCCAAGGCGCGCGTGCTCTACCGCGCCGACGCCGGCGAAGCGTGCTTCGCCGCGTATCGGTCGAACTACGCGCCCGACCAGTGCGCGAACATCATGCAGACCTTCGCGGATCCGTCGGGCTCCGCGTGCCGAGCCGCCTTCGCGGGCGTCGGCGAAGCGGGCGCGCCGTGCCTCGGCGATCACGAGTGCGTCGACGGTCTGACATGTGTAGGGTACACGAAAGGCGCGGACGGCGCCTGCAAGCCGCCGCCGGCGATCGGTGAGGCCTGCGGGGCGGCGCGCGTCGACGGAGGATCGAGCGGCGTGGCGGTCGTGAAGTTCGGGACGCACCCCGCGTGCGTCGGCGGCGCGCGCTGCGTCGACGGCGAGTGCGCGAAGGCGGCGGCCGACGGCGAGAGCTGCACGTTCTCCGACGACTGCGCCGCGCCGCTCGAGTGCGTGCTCGGCAAGTGCGGGGCGAGCGGTCCCGGCGGCGCGGGCGCGCGGTGCCTGCAGAGCGACGACTGCGCGCCCGATACGTTCTGCGAGCGCGCCTCGGGGGCCGGCGAGGGGACGTGCACCAAGCGGCGGTCGGCCGGCGGCAGCTGCACCGGGGCCGCGTTCGTGACCGAGTGCATCGGCCGGTGCGACGCGGAGATCGGCGCGCCCGGGACGTGCGTGTCGTTCTGCGGCTCGCCCTGACGGCCGCGCGTCGAGCGGGGTGCGCGTTTGCACTCGGGACGGTAGTGTGGAGCGACGGTGGTGCGGTCCTCGTCGCGATGCGGTCTCGCCGCGCTCGTCTTCGGGTTGCTCCTCGTCCGGTCGCCCGAGGTTCGGGCAGAGCGCGACCAAGGAGGGATCGATCTCCGGTACGAGCCGCCGGAGGGCTGCCCGGCGCACGAGGAGCTGAGGCGCGCCATCCACGATCGCTCCCCCCACGGCTTTCCGTCCGCCGACGATCGCTCGTTCCGCGTGCGGATCGAGCCGGCGGACGGCGACTACCACGGCCGGCTCGAGATCGAGCGCGCGGGCCGCACGCTCAGCGTCCGCGAGATCCGTGGACCGACGTGCGACGTCGTGAGCACGGCCATGGCCGTCTTCGTCGCGATCGCGCTCGATCCGGCGGAGCTCACGGCGGGCGTCGACCCGCCGTCGACCCCGCCCGCTTCGCCGGCGCCGGCGGCCCACGGGGATGCGTCTCCGCGCTCTCCGACGACCGGCCCGGTCGCGCCTCGCTGGTACCTCGGGACGGGGATGAGCGCCGGCGCCGTGCTCCATCCTCCCGCCGCCTGGGGTGGTCGCGTGCACGCCGAGATCACGCGGCTCGCAGCCAGCGCCTTCCTCGCGCCCGAGCTACGGTTGTCCTGGGGGTGGTCCGAGTTCGCCGAGTCACCGCCGCGCGGCGGCGAGGCTTCGTTCCGGTTCCAGACGGTCCGCGCCGAGGCGTGTGCGCTCCACGCGCGCGCCCCGATCGTGGCCTCCGCGTGCGGCGGCATCGAGGCCGGACGGCTCAGCGCGACGACACGAAACCTTCCGCGCGCGGGCGGGATGAGCGAGGCCTGGTATGCGCCGACGGCGATCGTCCGGCCGGGATGGTTCCTCGTCGATTGGTTGTCGCTCGAGGCCGAGCTCGGTGTCTTGTTTCCGCTGACGCGGGCGAGCTTCGTCCTCGCCGAGCCGGAGCGCTCGGTCTACCGCATCCCCAACGTTGCGTTCACCGCCGCGGCCGGGTTTCGCATCTGGGCGCGTCTGCCGTAATTCGGTTCAGTTATCGTGTGGTTACGATAAAATTGATGCCCCTGTGATCAGTTTCGTCGATGCCGGGCTTCTTACCGGCGATGCGGTCTCTCGATCACGTCGTGAGCCCCCTCGACTTCGGGCAGCCTGAGAGGAGCGCCGCGATCGTGCGCAGGGCCGCGGAAGAGGGAACCAGCGCGCGCGTCGAGCGCCTCATCCAGGAGCACTACGAGTTCGTCTGGCGCAGCGCGCGAAGGCTCGGTGTGCGCTCGGCCGATCTGGACGACGTGGTCCAGGAGGTCTTCGTCGTGGCCGCCCGCCGGCTCGACGACATCACGCATGAGCTCGGGTTCCTCTTCCGCGCGTGCATGCATGCAGCCGCGCACTCGAGGCGTAGCGTCCAGCGCCGGCGCGAGGTCCTCGACGAGAGGAGGCTGGCGCACGAGATCGACCGCCGCGCGAACCCCGAGCAGGACGCCGAGACGGCGGAGGCCCGTGCACAGCTCCAGGCGGTCATCGAGGAGATGCCGGAGGATCTGAGGGCCGTGTTCGTCCTCTTCGAGCTCGAACGGTTCACGATGTCCGAGATCGCCGAGACGCTCTCCGTACCGTCGGGGACCGTGGCTTCGCGCTTGCGAAGGGCGCGCGAGGCGTTCTTCGCCCGCGTCGCGGAACGCGAATGAGCAAGGAGACCAGGGTGAGCGCGATGAAACCTCTCCTCGAAGGCTCGATCTCCCCGCGTGCGGCGGCGCTGCTCCGCTCCGCGGCCTCGGATGTCCCGCCGGGGGCCGCGGAAGAGAAGGCGCGGCTCGTCTCGGTCGTCGCCGGTGGAGGGGCTGCGCACGACGCTCCCAGCCGAGTCACGTACGGCAAGTGGCTGGGAGCGCTCGCGTTCGTCGTCGCCGTGTCGGCGGGGGTCGTCGGCAGCGGGTACCTCGAGTCCACGCCGTCGCCGGTCGCGTCGACCGCCGCCGCCGATCCGATGGAGCCGAAGTCGGCGCCTGCCACCGATTCTACGGCGCAGGCAGCGCCCACGAACGCGCCGAGCCCGGCGTCTCCGAGGAGCATCGGCGTCATGGACCTACCGAGCGCCGCGGTCGCGCTTCCTCCGCCTCGCGTTCGGTCCCACGCCGCCGCGTCCGCCGAGCCCGTCGCCGCGGCCACGGCGCGCGCCTCCGACGCTCCGAGCCTCGAGGACGAGCTGGCGGCCGTCGACCAGGCGCGCGCGGCCTTCGTCGGACGCGACCCCACGCTGGCGCTGGCGCGCGTCGAGTCGTACCGGCGAAGGTTCCCGGTCGGCCGCTTCATGGACGAGGCGGACGCGCTCGAGATCCAGGCGCTCGTCTCCCTGGCGCGCAGCGACGAGGCGCGGGTCAAGGCCGCGCGCTTCCTGGCAGAGCACCCCGACTCTCCGTACGCGCAGAGGGTCCGCTCGGCGGTCAACGCCGAGAAGTGAGCCCCACGCGTCGCGATCGTTTCCTACGCCGAGCGAGCGCTCGGTCCTACATGGAGTGAAAAAGCGATGGCCAATCGCTCGAACAGATCCGAGCTGCCGCGCCTCTTCTCGGGGCGAGCCGTGTTCGTCGCCTTCGTCACGCTGTCCGTCGTCACCGGCGCGTGCTCGAGCGACGAGCGTCGCATCGCGATCGGCGCGGGGGAGACCGACGAAGACGCGGGCGCTCTCGCTCCGCCGCGCTTCGACGGGCCCGAGGACGCAGGAGACGCGAGCAGCACGACCAGCGACGCGTCCCGCGAGGGCATCGCGATGTGCGTCGCGACCGAGTGCCCGTATCCGTTCGGGACGTGCGGCGGCACGAGCGGCACCAACAACACGTACGCGTGCGGGACCAACCTCCTCGCCGACAGGAACAACTGCGGCACGTGCGGGAACGCCTGTCCGCAGGCCAGCGCCTTCCCCGAGCTGAACATGGACACGCAGTGTGTGGACGGCGCGTGCCAGCGTCAGTGCGTCCCGAGGAGCGGCGTCCAGTACGGCGACTGCAACGGCCTCGTCGACGACGGCTGCGAGACGAACCTCGGCAACGACCCCGACCACTGCGGCGCCTGCGGAAACGCGTGCCCCGCAGGTCCCGACGGCGCGCGGCGATGCATCAACGGGCAGTGCGGGTGCCCGATCGGGCAGACGTGGTGCGACTCGGTCGGATGCACCGACACCGCGATCGACGACACGAACTGCGGCGCTTGCGGGAACGTCTGCCAGGGAACCGACGCGGGGCCGCCGCCGCCGAACATGGAGTACCGCTGCCTGCAGGGCAAGTGCGCGCAGCTCAGGTGCTCGTCGGGCAGGGCCGACTGCAACGGGAAGATCCAGGAGGACGGCTGCGAGGTCGACATCGTCTCCGACAGCAAGAACTGCGGCGCCTGCGGGAACGTGTGCCCGCCCGGTCAGAGGTGCCTCCCGAAGGGCAACATCGTCGCCTGCGGGTGTGAGCCCCTCGAGACGTTGTGCCAGAGCGGCGGCCGGGAGTTCTGCGCGGACCTCCTGAACGACACGCGCAACTGCGGAGCGTGCGGGTACACGTGCCCCTCCAAGGGAGGCTACGTCGCCGCGTGCCGCAAGGGCTTCTGCGAGTACGACTGTCCTCCGGGCCGAGGCGACTGCGACGGCAACATCGGCAACGGCTGCGAGACGGATCTGACGATCAACGGACGCCACTGCGGCGCCTGCGGCAACCAGTGCGATACCGCCGCGGGCCAGCCGTGCATCTCCGGGAGCTGCCTCATGGTCGAGTGCGACGGAGGGGTGGTGACCAAGTGAGCGATCGGTCCAGCAACGGTCGGAGCGGCCGTCGACTCTCCTGCGTCGGCGCCCTCCTCGGGGTCTTCGCGCTCGACCTCGCCGTCGCCAGCTGCGCGAGCACCGACGACGAGCCGGGGCCGGACGGCGTCGACGGCGCGTCGCAGATCCCGACCGTCGATGCGGCGCTCGACGCCGGCGGTGACGCGTGCGATCCCGACGCCGAGGACTGCACGACGCCGCGACCGCCGCCCTGCGACGAGGTCGAGTGGTGCCTCGAGAAGACGAGCCACCCGGCCGGTATCGGCCTCGCGAGCGTCTGGGGCAGCGGGCCGAACGACGTCTGGGCCGTCGGCGCCCACGGGACCGTGACGCACTGGGACGGCAAGCAGTGGGCGACCGGGAAGGTCGCCACCGACTGGTCGCTCCGCGCGGTGTGGGGCTCGGGCCCGAACGACGTCTGGGCGATGAGCGCCCAGGACCAGATCTTCCGCACGACGGGCTTCGCGAACGGGGCCGCGACGTGGCGGACCGTGACGCCCGTGACCGACGAGCCCGTCGAGCCTCCGGCCTTCCTCGGCGCGATCTGGGGGACCTCCTCGAGCGACGTCTGGATCGGCGGAAAGATCCTCTACATCCAGCGCGACGACGGTCAGTTCGGCGAGGTGGCGTGGCGGAGCGTCGCCACCGACGGCGGCGGGACGGCGTGGGCGCCCAGCCTCCAGGACTACACGTTCGACATGGTCCAGGGGATCTGGGGCAGCGGCCCAGACGACGTCTGGATGGTCGGGTCGAAATCGAACAACGTGCCGTTCGGGGTGCACTCCAACGGCGCCGCCGCGCCGGGCGCGGTCCCCGCGTGGAAGGAGCTCGACACCCAATCGCTCGCCGGGCTCAACGCCGTGTGGGGCAGCGGGCCGAACGACGTCTGGGCGGTCGGCGACAACGGCACGATCCGTCACGCCGGCGCTGACGCGGCGGTGTGGACGATCATCGAGTCTCCGACGGCGGCGAACCTTCGCGGGATCTGGGGCTCGGGGCCGAACGACGTCTGGGTCGTCGGCGAGCACGGCACGCTGCTCCACTACGACGGCAAGGCGTGGCGAACGGTCGTGGGCGGGTTCGTCCCCGGCACTGCCCCACACCTCTACGGCGTCTGGGGCTCGGGGCCGAACGACGTCTGGGCCGTCGGCAGCGGCATCGTCATGCACTACTCCGGCCCGAAGCCGGGCGCGGAAGGACCCAATCGATGAGCTCAGGCATCCGAGGATATCTGCGCGTCGTGGCGCTCGCGTCCGGCTCTGCGTCGATCGCGGTGGCGTGCGCCGAGGCGGACGTGTCGATCGGCTCCGTCCTCGACGGTGAGGACGCCGCGCCCACCGTCCAGGTCCCCGGCGAGGACGCTGCGTCCGCCGAAGATGCGAGCGCGGACGCGGGCGGCGACGTTACGACCGCCGCAGACGTCGAGCAGCCCGCGCGCACGTGCAGCGACGAAGGCTGGTGCCACACGATCGTGCCCGACGCTCAGACGCTGCGCGACGTCTGGGGAGACGGAGCAGGCGGGGTCTGGACCGTCAGCGAGCAGGGCAACATCCTCCGCTGGGACGGCGCGGCGTGGGTCCAGAGTCACGCCGCCGGCGTGCCGCTCTACGCGATCTGGGGGAGCAGCCCGACCGATCTGTGGGCGGGCGGCGGAACGAGGACGACCGGCACGCAGGTCCTCCCCGGCGTCCTCTTGCATGGGACCGGCTCGAGCCCGGCGACGATCGAGTGGACCGTCGTAGCGGCGCCGGTCACGATCCGTTCGATCTGGGGAGCGAGCGCCACCGACGTCTGGGCCGTCGCGTCGGTCACCCACCGCGTCAACCGAGTGGATCGCAGCGTCGTCCTCCACTACGCCGGTCCACCGGCGGCCGTCGATCCGGACGACAGCGACGCCGGCGTCACGACCGGCTGGGAGATCGACCCCGTCTCCGCGGACTTCCCCGCGCACTTCGAGAAGGTGTGGGGCACGAGCGCCGACGACGTCTGGATCGCCGGGCGCGTCCCTCCACCCTCGGGCAGCAACGCCACGGGACAGGTACTCCAGCTCGCCTCGGACGGTGACGGCGGGCTCGCGTGGCGGAGGAACCAACCGCAGACCGTCGTAACGGCGCGAGCCGACCTGAACGGGCTCTCGTTCACGAAGAGCTCCGCGGCCGTCGTCGGCTTCCACGGCGACACGAGCAGCCCCTACCTCCACACGGGCATCGGCGACGACGACGGCGCGACGTTCACCTGGACGCTGCAGACGGCGGCCGCGACGGGCTTCGCAAACAACGCGATGACGGCCATCTGGGGAACCAGCCCGAACGACATCTGGATCGCCGGGCAGCGCGGGCGCCTTCGTCATTGGGACGGGACCGGGTGGCGCGTCGCCGCCGTCGCGCTCGACGACGTGATGCCGGTGCAGAAGGCCGTCCATGCGATGTGGGGCACCGGGCCGAACGACATCTGGGCCGTGGGAGCCGACATCGCGCTCCGCAAGGTCGATCCGTCGAGCATGTGAGGAGCGCCATGACTCGTATTCGCGACGACATCGAATCTCGTACGAAGGGCCGTATTCGCGCTCGCGTCCGCGCGGGCATTCCCGCGTTCACCCTCGCCACCGCCGCGCTCGGCGCGAGCGCAGCGGCGGTCGTCGCGTGCGGCGACGCCGAGCCTCGCGTGTTCGACGACCCTCCGCCCGACGCCGCGGTGGACGTCGTCGATCCCTCGCTGCCGCCCGTGGACGACGCCGGCGCCGACGAAGACATCGATGCGGACGCCGCGCGGCCCGTCTATGACGCGTCGGACGAGCCGGTCGTCTGCGCGACGACGCCCTGCGTGAAGCAGCTCACCGCCGGCGACCGCCACTTCTGCGCGCTCATGAGCGACGGGACGGTCCAGTGCTGGGGCACCGACACGAGAGGCTCGCTCGGCAGAGGCGAGCCGGACGGCGGCGTCGCCCCCGGCGCCGCTCCGCAGCCCGTCGTGGACATCACGAACGCCACCCAGGTCAGCGTGGGTCAGCGAAGCAACACGTCGTGCGCCCGCGACGCGGACGGACAGGTCTGGTGCTGGGGCGAGAACTCGGGCGCCCAGCTCGGCCTGGAGGCGTCGACGTTCGTGCGTGACAACAACCCGCACCCGACGCCCTCGCGGGTCGCGCTCACGGTCCCGGTCGTCCGCGTCGACGTCGGACAGGGGACCGCCTGCGCGATCGCGGACGACGGCGCGGTGCACTGCTGGGGAGGCAACGCCGACATGCAGCTCGCGCGCCCCGAGCTCATCAACTTCTACGGAGGCGTCGGGCTCGCCCTGCTCGGGGATCACGACGTCACGCGGACCATTCACGCCCGCTACTCCTCCTTCGCGATCACGAAGGACGGTCGGCTCCTGAACTGGGGCAGGCCATCCGGGCGACAGAGCTCGCTCCCGAGCAGCGACGGGGTCCCGACGCCGGTGCCGCTCCCGGGGCTCGCCGACGTCACGCAGGTCGCCATCAGCGGCACCGACGGCAGCAACGGGCATCAGTGCGCGATCGCGGGTGGCCGCGTCCATTGCTGGGGAAGCAACATCCGCGGCGAGCTCGGCAACGGCGTGCCGGACAGTCAGCTGGTTCCCGGCTTCGCCGGGATCATCGCCGACAGCGGGGTGTTCCCGCAGCAGCTCGCGCTCGGCGCGCAGCGGACGTGCGTGCGGATGACCGACGGGACGGTCCAGTGCTGCGGCGACGACCGTCTCGGGGCCCTCGGTCGAGGAGGAGACGCGGGGACGTTCGCGTCGCGCATCGGCCCCGCATCGGCCCTCGATGACTACGTGGTGCAGATCGTCTCGAGCGCGCACGCGACGTGCGCGCTCATTCAGGGCGGCAAGGTCACGTGCTGGGGCGGCAACGCGAACGGAGAGCTCGGTCAGGGCACGACCGACAGCGATCCCCACCCCACGCCCGTCACGGTCGTCTTCCCATGAGGGCTTCGATGCAAAGCGCGTCTGCGTTCTTCGGACTCGTGATCCTCGTCTCCGGCGCCGCGCTCGCCGGCAGCGCGTGCAGCGGTGAGCGCAGCGAGTTCGACGAGGAGAGGCCGCCGCCGCCGCTCGCCTCTCCCGACGCCGGCCCCGTCGACGATTGCACGCCGACGGTGAGCTGCTCCCGCGATCTGAAGCAGGTGATCCAGCACGGCTGCGACGGGACGGACGAGGTGACCACCTGCGGGGCCGGTCTGGGATGCGGCGACGGCAAGTGCGTGGACGCGTGCACGAGCGCAGCGCTGTCGAAAGGCACGATCGGCTGCTCGTTCGCGACGCTGCCGCCCGACGAGTCTGGCGCGGTCGCGGGCTCGTGCTTCGCGGCGATGATCGCGAACGTGTGGGATCGTCCGGTGAAGGTCGAGGCGAGCCTCGGAGGCGAGCCGATCGACGTCAGCGCGTCGGTTTACTACGCGGAGATGAACGGAACCACGGTCGACTACACGCCGGTCGGCGAGGCGATCGATCCCGGCAAGGTCGCCATCGTCTTCTTGGCCCAGGCCGAGGTCCCGTCCGGCAACCCGTCCCACTTCATCCAGTGCCCGGCCTCGGTCGTGCCTGCGGTCCACGAGAACCCGATCCGCCACAAGACGACGCTGACCCGCGCGTTCCAGATCACGACGGATACACCCGTCTCCGCCTACTCGATCTTCCCGTATGGAGGCGCGAGGTCGGCCACGCCGACGGCGACGGTCCTCTTGCCCGTCTCGTCGTGGGAGAGGAACTACATCGCGGTGAGCACCGCGAACGCGAATCCGGGCGCGCCCACCATCCAGATCATCGCCAGCGAAGACGACACCGAGGTGCGGATGCGCCCGAAGGTCGACATCATCGGCGGCGGCGGCGTGCTCGGGATCGGCGAGGGCCAGACCCAGACGTGGAAGCTCGGCCGGGGGGAGGTCGTGCAGATCACGCAGCGCGCCGACACGAGCGGCAGCCCGATCGAGGCGAACAAGCCGATCGGGCTCTTCGGAGGCTCGGAGTGCACGAACATCGGATCGACGGCCTGCGACGCGACCCAGCAGCAGATCCCGCCCGTGTCGCAGTGGGGGCGCTCCTACGCGCTCGCGCCCTGGCGGCCGCGCATCGGCGCCGGGACCAAGATGACCGAGGCACGAGAGAACGTGCCCTGGCGCCTGGTCGGCGCCGCGAACGGAACCCAGCTCTCCTACGATCCTGCGCGCCCGGGCGGCGCGCCGGAGACGCTCGACGCTGGTGAGGTGGTGACGTTCTCGACGAGCTCGATCGTCACCGTGCAATCGCAGGACGGCGAACACCCGTTCTACGCCGGCATGTTCATGACCGGCGGAGCGGCGATCGCGCAGGCGACCGGCGGTCCGGCGATGGGCGATCCCGACTTCGTCAACGCGATCCCGTCCGAGCAGTTCCTCGATCGCTACGTCTTCTTCGTCGATCACACGTATCCCGAGTCGACCCTCACGCTCGTGCGCCGCAAGACCGAGAGCGGGTTTTCGCCCGTCGTCCTCGACTGCGGCGGCGAGATCTCCGACTGGCGGCCCATCGGGCTCTCCGGCGAGTACGAGCTCGCGTGGGTCTACCTGACGTACCGCGGGGTCCCGCAGAAGCACGCCGGCGGCACCTGCGGCTACGGCCGCCACGAGGCGCGCAGCGACGGGCCGTTCTCCGTCCACGTCTGGGGCTGGGGCGCGTACGCGAGCTACGGTTACGCCGGCGGCACGGGGAGCCGGCCGCTCAGCGACGTGAAGGGCCCGCCGATCGACTGAGGCGGCGGTACGAGTCGGGATCGCCCGGGCCGTTCTCTGTCCACGTCTGGGGCTGGGGCGCCTACGCGACTTACTCCCTGGTTCACACTCGGGCGGGTAGAACGAGAGCTTCAAGCGGAACATAGGAAACGAGTTGCTGGCGTTTGGCCACCGAGACGGGGGCGAGCATCGGAGTTGCGCGTCTGTCGTCCCCCGCGCCGTCCCCCGCCGCGATGGCGGTCGCGCGACGCGCGGAGCTCCCGGTAGAGGCTGGCTCCTCGCGACGCACGGAGCTCCCGGTAGAGACTGCCTTCTCGTCGGAAAGGGAAGCCGCGCGGCCGAGCAGGTTCGGCTGGCACCGCCCGGCGAGGAGCGAGCGCGGGGATGGTCCCTCCGGGGAGCTGCCGACTGCGGACGCGGCAGCGGGTGGGAGCGCGGGCAGGGATCCGCGAGTCGGCGCCGCGCGTTGGGGGCGCATCGCCGATGCGGGGCGCCGCGCATGGGAGCGGCCGTCGGTCGGCCCGTGCAAACTCGTGTGCCTCGACGCCGAGCGGACTCCCGCAGTCGAGTATTCCAACAGGTATACATTGCCGATTATCTATTGACACGTTTTCAGAGGTTCTCGTCGTTCGCTCGACGCCCTGCGCCGACGGCCTCGTGCGGGGGCTGCATTCGCCTCGTATGGGGCGTTCGGTCGACGGAGGGCTCGCATGGTGATCGCCGCGGAGCTCGCCCCGCAGCACGCCTCTCCGGAGGTCGAAAATGTCCATGGTAGGAACTCTCATGGACGAAACGGGGGGACTGGCGGCGTTGGGTCGACTCTCGAACGAGGACCTCCTCGCGCGGCTTTGTGAGGACGTGTCTCGCGGGCATGCCTGGCAAGCGAGGCTCATCGCCCACCTCGGCGAGGTCGACCACCGGAAGCTCTACGTCGAGCACGCGTGCCCGTCGATGTGGGACTTCTGCGTTCGAAAGCTCCGGATGAGCGAGAGTGAGGCGCAACGTCGAATCGCCGTGGCGCGGGCGGTCCGGCAGTTCCCTCGCGTCCTCGCCTACCTCGAACGCGGCGACGTCCATCTCTGCGCCCTGTACGCATTACGAAAGCACCTCACGGGCGACAATCACGATGAGCTCCTTCGTGAGGCCGTGGGCAAGAGTACGAGCGATGTCGAGCTCCTGATCGCCACGCGCTTTCCGAGGTCGGACGTCGCGCAGCGGGTCGAGCCCGTCGCTCCCCAGCCGTCGCTCTCGCTCACCGAGGTGACCGGCGGTGGCGACGGTTCTGGCGGTTCCGTCGCGAGGCCGTCGGGGCCCGAAGCACACCCGAGGATCGAGCCGCTCTCGTCGAGGCGGTACCGCGTCGAGCTGACCGTCTCCGCCGATCTGAAGGCGAAGCTCGATCGGACCCGGGACCTGATGCGCCACCGGAACCCGACGGGCGATCTCGAGACGATCCTCGACATCTCGCTCGGCCTTCTCCTCGCCAAGCTCGAACGAGAGCGTCTCGGAACGACCCCACGATCGAAGCAGGTCCGGCCGTCACCGGCCAAGGAGGGCGACCGCGGCAGTCCGGACGGCGGCGCCGCGACGAAGTGCGGCGGCGGCACTTCGGACGGCGGGGCCGGGACGAAGAGCGGCGGTGGCAGCTCGGATGGTGGCGCCAGGACGACGAGCGAGGCGGTGGAGGCACCTGTCCGCGCCTTGATGAACGCGGTGTCGAGCGACGCACGGATGAACGCCGCTAGTTGGGGCCACGCGCGGCTCGCCACGAACGCCGACGTACCCTCGTCGGCGACGGTGCCGACGAAGAGCGACAGCGAGACCACCAGGGACCAACCGCGCAGGGAGACGCGAACGCGTTCGGGAACTATCCCGCGGGCCACGCGCCGAGACGTCTTTGCGCGCGACGGCGAGCGGTGCACCTACGTCGGTGGCGACGGAGACAGGTGCCCAGCTCGCGGCTACCTCGAGCTCGATCACGTGCACCCGAAGGCGCTCGGCGGCGTCGACACGACCGAAAACCTCAGGGTTCGCTGCCGTGCGCACAACCAGATGTACGCCGAGCAGATCTTCGGCCGTTCCCACGTCGAGCGGCGGATTCACTTGCGCCAGCGCAAGTGCGTGAACCTCGCGTCATTCGAACGGTCGTCGTCGTCGTCATCGTCATCGTCGTTCGAACGGTCGTCGTCGTCATCGTCGTTCGAACGGTCGTCGTCGTTGCTGTCCCCGTTCGAGCGGGCGTCGTCGGCGCTCCGGTCGATGGGCTTTCGCGCACCGGAGGTGCGAACGGCGATCATGGCGCTCAGATCGACGCGCGACGAGCCGCCCCTGCTCATGGATCCTCCCGTCGAGACGATCGTTCGCGAGGCTCTCGCCCTCCTCACGTAGCGGTCGGCTGCGACCTCGACCAGGATCGCGCCATGGAACCGAATCACGAAGTCCCGGCCGAGCGAGATGAGGAGCGCATGGATCTTCTGACCGCCGAACGCCCCGTCGGTGAGCAACGTGACGTCGACGTCGATCCGATGATCCTCCCCGGCGCGCCGACGGAGATGAACGCGGGTGACTTCGTGACGTTCCCCGTAGGCGTCAACGAGCCGTGCGTCGTGCGTAGGCAAGACGCCGCGCACCACGATCTACGTGGCTGCATACATCCAAGGGAAGGACGGTGGCTAGCACGGTACTCCGCCCATGGCAGACCAGGGGGACCCGGAGCTCGTCAACGTGGTTCCCGCGGGACAGCGGCAAAGCTCGTCTTCGTTCTGCGTGGACCCGACGTACGAGGAGACCTCGATCGTCGTCATCCGCGGCAAGCAGCGCGAGAAGTCGAGGACGTCTGGCTCGAGTGCGCTGGCACCCTCGAGGGGCTGGACCCCGATCGGCACGCGCGACGAGTACGAGTTCGTGCCCGTCGATCTGCAGCGCAGCGGCGGGCCCGGTCAGGCGTTCGGCGACAAGGTCTGCCAGACGGGCCTTCACCGGATGAAGAGCGAGGGCCCCTTCACCGCCACGATCTGAGGTGGGCCCGCGCGGCGAGTTACGCGTACCCCGGCGGCATGGCGCTCCGGAAGCTCGTCGACACGCCGCTGATCCGTCCGCGTGATGCGCGGCGCAGAGCTCGCGCCACGGTCGAGCTTGGCCTCGTCGCGACCTCGCCGAGGCTCGGAGTTGCGGCTGCGCGGTCGATCCCGGCCGACTTGGATGACGACGGCCGGGTAGGCTATCGCGTGGCTCGCTAGACTGCTCGAGCCTGGAGATGCGTACGTCTGGACTGCGCGCCATGACGGCGAGGCTGCTCGTCGCGTTCATGTGCGTGATGCATGCAAGCATCGCGCAGGCCGCGCCGTTCGAGCTGCGCTGGTCGGCGCCCGAGGGCTGCCCTTCGCAGGAGCGCATGCTCCTCGCCACACGCGCTCGGTTGGGTGACGAAGATTCGAGCGCCGCGCCGGAGCTCTTCGTGCGCGGCACCGTCACGGTCGAGGGGGGAATCGTCGTCCTCGATCTCCGCGTGAACGACGCGAGCGGAGAAGACCGCGGCGAACGTCGCGTGCGGTTCGACGACCGAGCCTGCGAGGCGATCGAGGCGCCGGCGGCGCTCGTGCTCGCGATGATGATCGGCGTCGCCCGCGCGCGCGACGCGAGCGCGGCGCACGAGGAGCCGCCGGGAGCGCCCGCAGAGCCGGCGCTCGTCGAGCCGAAGTCGCAAGAGCCCGCTCCGGTCCGCGTGCCTCCGCCGCGACGACCGCCTTCTGCCGAGCCGACGCGCGAGGGCCTGCCGATGACCGCGGGGCTCTCCGGTGTCGCGAGCCGCGGCGGTCTCCCGAACGTCGGCTTCGGTGGAGCGCTCCGCTGGACCGCGACGCTCTGGGCCTCCGTCATGATCGGCGTCGAGGGGAGCTTCGAGACGACGTGGGCGGTGCGCGCCGCGAACGGCGAAGCGACGTTCCGGCGGTTCGACGCCGCGGTGCTCCTCGGCGCTCCCGTCGTGCGCTCGCCCCGGCTCGAGATCATCCCGCTCGTCCACGGACGCGGAGGGCTGCTCACCGGTGAGGTGAGCGGTCTGCCGGTCGCCTACGACGCCAGGAGCGTCGTGGGCGCGGTCGGAGCGGGGGCGATCGGCAGGGTCCCCCTCGGCGAGACGCTCCGCTTCGAGCTCTTCCCCGACGTTCGCGTTCCGCTCGCCCGGGACGAGTTCCAGGTCCGCACGGCGGAGGAGCTCATCCGGGTGCATCGTCCGGGCCCGGTCGAGGTGCGCCTCTCGATCGGGCTCGCCTGGGAGCTTCGCTGAGCCGCCGCGACGATTTGGCAGAAAAGTGTCGTGGCCGTTCAAAATCTCGCTGAGGCGCGTGCATAGAACGCGCGTGGCAGCCGCTCTCGGTCTCGTCGGAGTCAGCACCCTCCCGGGGGTGTCGCGTCCTGACGTCGACGAGCTCTTTTCGGCGCACGTGGACTATGTGTGGCGTTCGCTGCAGCACCTCGGCGTCGCCGACGCCGACCTCGAGGACCAGACCCAGGAGGTCTTCCTCGTGGCCTACCGCCGCTACGCGACCTGGGACGGCGCGAACCCGCGCGGCTGGCTGTTCGCCATCGCGCGGCGCTGCGCGTCTGCGTACCGGCGACGGAGTCATCGTCGCCACGAGCTGGCGTTCCGCGAGGTGCCCGAGAGCGCACCCGCGGAGCTCGAGCCGCCGGCGAGCATCGATCTCGAGCGCTTCGACGTTGCCCTCAAGTCCCTCGACGAAGACAAACGTGCTGTCTTCACTCTCTTCGAGATCGAGGAGCTCCCGATGCGTGAAGTCGCTCGCATCCTGCAGTGTCCGGTCCAGACGGCCTACTCACGCCTCTACGCGGCGCGGCGCGAGCTCGCGCACGCCCTCTCCGAGGAACGATGACGCTCGAAGAAGACAACGACCCCACGCGCCTCGACGAGGGTGAGCCCACAGAGCTCGGTCGGTTCGTGCGCGCAGCGCGCAGCCGCGGACCGTCTGCGGTCGTCGCCGCGAGGATGGCCGCGCGGCTCGCCCCCGCACGCGCCTCGGCAGCCCGGGCGGGCGCGAGTCCTGTCGGTCGCCTCGGCGGATCCGGCGGTCCGATGCTCGGCGCCCTCGCGCTGGTCGTGCTCGGCGGGGCGTTCGTCGCGTCTTCGATGAGGACGACGGCACCCGCCGCGATCCCCGAGGTCCCCGTCATGGTCCCCGCGGTCAGCGCTCCATTGGCGTCGCCGCCCGTGACGGTGGGCGACCTGCCGACGGTGCCGGTCGACGCGCTCCCGTCGTCGGCGGCGACTCCGGAAGGCGCGAGCCCTTCGGCGCGCGCCGCCGCGGCGCGTCCGGGGCCGTCGACCGAGCGGCCCAAACGAGAGGACGAGTTCGAGCTCATCCAGCGGGCGCAGGACAAGCTCGCGTCCGAGCCGTCGAGCGCGCTCGCGATCCTGCAAGAGCACCAACGTCGCTTTCCGGCCGGCGAGCTCACGCAGGAGCGCGAGACGATGGCGGTCGAAGCGCTCGTCCGCGTGCACAAGAAGCCGGAGGCAAAAGCCCGCGCCACCGCGCTCCTCGCGCGCTTCCCACGGACTCCCTACGTGGCCCGGCTGGAACGCGCGCTCGGCGAGCCGCTCTCCGTGGCGTCCCCGGCGAGCACGTCTCGCTGACCCCTTCGCCTCCGGACGAGGACATCGATGTTTCGACGATTCATCAAAATTGCAGCCTTCGTCTGCATACCGATCGTGGGCAGCGTGGCCTGCGGCTCGCGCGGGATTGTCATGGGAGAAGACATCGGTCAGCCGGTCGAGTTCGCCCCGGTCGACTCCGGCACGACCGAGGTAGACGCCGACGCAAGCGGCCTCACCTCGTACTGCCCGTCGAGCCAATGCCCCCCGGGCTGGACGACGTGCCCGGACTCGCGCTTCCCGTGCGACACCAACATCCTCGCCGACGGTAGGAACTGCGGAGCGTGCGGAAATAGCTGCCCGTCGGGCACGGCGTTCGAGCAACATTCGTGCAGCGAGGGCGTGTGCAAGCTGGATTGCACCGCGACGGGTGCCAAAAATTGTGACGGCCTCGTCGACAACGGATGCGAGAGCATCGCGCTCGATCCGAAGAATTGCGGCGCGTGCGGCGTGGCCTGCGCCGCGGGGGAGAGCTGCCAGTGGCAGGACGACGCCCGTACAGTAGTCGGCTGCGGATGTCCTCCGGGCAAGGTCTTTTGCGGAACGTGCAGGGACCTGAGCGATGACGACAACCGTTGCGGCGCTTGCAACAATCGTTGTGACCCGACCGGAGGGCCGGGCGCTCCGCAGTACTCGAACACGTACTACGGCTGCGACTCGGGTCAGTGCGGCACGCGCAAGTGCACCGCTGGCTTTGCGAGCTGCGACAACGACATCGAGAACGGCTGCGAGACGTCGACGCTGACGGACGACGACTGCGGGAGCTGCGGCAACAAGTGTGGTGCGGGACGGAGGTGCGCGTTCGATGAAAGCGGCAACTTGGCGTGCCAGTGCCCGGATGGTCTGACATTTTGCCAAACCGGCGAAGTCCGCGGTCTGCCAGTCGGAACCTGCGTAGACATCAGCAGCAATTCGTCCAACTGCGGGGCCTGCGGCGTGAGTTGTGGCCCCATTACCGAGGACCGGCTTCCCAAATGCGACTACGGTAAATGCGTACTCGGCTGTAGGGAGGGCTGGGCAGACTGCAACGGCTCGCAATTCGACGGATGCGAAATCGACACGATGAGCGATCCGCGCAACTGCGGCGGATGCGGCATCACCTGTGACCTGATCTTGGGTCAGGCCTGTGTCGCGGGAACATGCGTGGTCGAGCCCTGCGATTCGGCCGACGCGGGCGAGTTGACCCGATGAGCGCACGTCTTCGAGCGCGATCGGGACAAGCAGAGAGCGCGTGGTGCTCTCCGTTGATCTCCGGCGCGGGCATCGTGTGCGTTGTCGCCGGCTCGTTCGTCGCCGCGTGCGCCTCGGTCGACGACAACGCCAACCTCGAGCCCGAGGACACGCGGGTCGCCGTTCCTGACGTCGACGCGAGCGGCGCGGACGGCGCGGACGGGGCGGACGGCGGTGAAGCGTGCACCGAGGACGATTGCGAGCTCTTCCCCGCCGAGTGTGAGCCGGGGACGCTCTGCCCGAGCGGCCTGTTCGGCGCCGAGCCGTCCGCGGGAGCCGATTGGCGCACGCGCGTCGAGAGCATTCGCGGTCGATCGGCGGCGGACGCGTGGCTCGTCGGGACGCTCGGCATGGCCGCGCGCTTCGACGGGACGGCATGGAAGACCGTCGACGTCGGCACGCTCGAGTCGCTCCGCTACGTCTGGCCGGCGAGCGGCGGGGAGCTCGCGTTCGGGACGCTCGAGCGCGTGTTCACGCGCGGCCTCGGCGACGGCGAAGGCGATCCGTCGCCGGACGGCTGGACCACGCGAGGCGCGGTGACCCAACCCGCGGGCTCGAGCCGCAGCGTCACCGCAGCGTGGGGCCGGGCCGGCTCGAGCACGATGTGGGTCGCGACGAACGCCGAGGTCTGGCGGATCGACGTGGACGGGACGACGCTCACGCCGACGGCGGGGGTGCCTGCGTCGGTCTGCAGCAACCTGCCGTGCAAGTGGCTGAGAGCCCTCGACGGGGTCTCTCCGAACGTCGTGTGGGGCGTCGGTGAGACGGGCGCTGCGATCCGAATCACGGGCGCCGCCGGTGAGTCGCCGGCGGTGGAGGTGATGAACCCGCTGACCTGGTCGACGCTGAGCGGCGTATGGGCCGTCTCCGACACCGAGGCGTGGGCGGTCGGAGCGCGCGGTCTCGTCATTCACAACGTGGGCGCGACGTTCGACTGGCAGGTCGCGGAGGTGCCGACGCAGGAACATCTCCATGCCGTCGCGGGCTCGTCGTCGTCCGACGTCTGGGCCGTCGGCGACAAGGGCGTGGTCCTTCACTTCGACGGGACGACGTGGTCGCGGGTGAAGGTGGCCGGGATGGGGCGCCGTCGACCGGAGCTCCTCTCTGTGTGGGTGCCCGAGCCTGGAAAAGTGTGGATCGGAGGCCAGGGCGTCCTCCTCTCCCTCGGAGGAAAGCGATGAGACGCACGATTCTGTTCGCCTGCGCGTCGGCGACGCTGGCCGTCCTGGTCGCCTGCGCGACCTCGGATGGGGAAGGCGCCTCGCTCGACCCCTTCATGGACGGTGGGAGCACCGTCCTCGACGCCGCGTCACGCGAGGAGGCCGACGGAGCGCCCGGACAAGACGCGTCCGCACCGGTCTGGGCGGCGTGCAACGACCACGGCTGGTGCGAGACGGAGCTGCCCGATCCGAACCTGACGCTCATCGACGTCTGGCCGTTCGTCGATCGCACGTTCGCGGTCGCCGAGAGCGACACGCTCGGGACGAAGGTGCTCGAGTGGACGGAGGCGGCCGAGGCCTGGTCGTACATCGACGACAACTCGCAGAACGCCTATGACAGCGGCCAGTACGCCGGCAAGATGTACGCGCCGAGCGAGAACGAGCTGTACTTCACGACGGCGCCCGGCATCGTCTACCGCGGGACGCGCGCGAACCCGTCGGCGCCGTTCACGTGGGAGTCGACGCGCCTTCCGTACGACGGACCCGAGTATGCCGATCGCGATCCGGGGCGGGCCTGGAGCGTGGAGCGTCCCGGTCAGTACGTGACGCGCTACGCGCCGGCGCTCGGAGTGATCGGCACATCGGCAAGCGACGTCTACGCCTGGTATGGCAACCGAATCTTCCATCGCACGAGCGAAGACGGCGGGCCGCCCACGTGGGTCTCGGAGTTCGTCACGGAGGACCCGAACGTCGCGGCCGCCGAGTCGTTCTACATCTTCAACGCGTCGCCGGCGGGCAGCGATGAAGTCTGGTTCGTCGGAGGGCACGGCCCGAGCGATGCCGCGAGAGGCTTCACGGGATGTCCGACGCTCTTTCGTCGAACGCCCTCGGGCTATTCGACCGTCCTCGATTTCAACCTCTCGAACAACGGCACCTGCGCGACCAAGCCAGGCACCATCCAACCGACCATCAGGCTCGAGTTGCCGGGCTTTGGCGTGTTCGAATCTCCGTGGCAACCGAAGGGCTGGGCAACGGCGATCACGCCCGTTGCTCCGGGCGCAGCCCTGGTGCTCGTCCAGAACTCTCTGCAGTGGTGCTACGTCGACACCACCGAACCGCGCGTCGCGCGCTTCCAAGGAATCGGCGGGGTAAAGCCGCCCACCTCGGGTGTCTCCTCTCCACTTCACTCGGTCGTCCGCGTCGACGATCGCTTGTGGTTCAGCGGCCATGGAATCGTCTTCGGCTCGGAGATCAAGCCGGACGCGTGGAGGAGCGGCCTCGGGATCGGGACGGTCGAGTCGTACGAGCAGGCGGGGGTGGCCCACGGCGCCTTGGTCGAGCAGACGAGTGTCGCGATGAGGGGAGGCTATTTGAATGAGCCGCTCTTTCAGGTGCGCGGAACGTCGACAAATAATCTTTGGGCGGTCGGGAATCGGTATGCACTTCACAAGAAGACTCCTTGATTCGCGCCGCCATGGGCTGCTCGAATCGAAGGCCGTATACGTCACCGTGCAGAGTGCGCGGCGGCTCATTGTTCTCTCGGTCCTCGCCGCTTCCGCGGCGGCGGTGAGCTGCTCGAGCAGCGACGACCGGAGCGAGTCGCCGCTCGCTGATGCTGGGCTCGACGGTCCCGATGCGACGGAAGCGACTGACGCGGCGGCCGATTCGAGCCATCGCGACGCGGACACGTTCGATGGCCGGCCGCGGCCCGTCGTCTGCGAGTCGAGCCCGTGCGCGACCGCGCTCGTGACGACCCTCGGCAGAAGCGTCGAAGACAAGGCCGAGGGCTTCTGCGTCTTGCTCGACGATGGCACGGTGGCCTGCTGGGGGGCGAATGCCGCCGGTCAGCTCGGGCGCGGCGAGGGAGAGGACGAGCCCCTCGTCGACAGCTCGACGCCGGCCAAGGTCGTCGGGCTCGCGAACGTCACGTCGCTCGACCACACCTGCGCCGTCGACAAGGACGGCAGCGTGTGGTGCTGGGGGACGGGCCCGTTCTCGTGGTCCGCAGACGGCGGCGCCTTCTCGATGACCCGCAGCACCCTGCCCGTGAAGCTCGATCTCCCTCCCGTGACGAAGGTGGCGCGAAGCTTCGAGACGGCATGTGTCGTCGCCTCTGGCGACGTCCAATGCTGGGGAAGCAACGCGCTCGGCCAGCTCGGTCCAATCTCCGAGACGTTCACCGGCGAGCCGGTGCGCGCGAAGCTTCCCCAAGGGGCTTTGGCGTCCGCGTTGGAGGTCGGCAACGCAACGTTCGTCTTGCGCGAAGACGGCACGGTCATGAGCTGGGGGGGCAACCCCGGCATCGGGCGTATCTCGCCGAGCTCGCCGGATCCGCTCCCTCAGCTCGTCTCGCTCGCGGGGCTCACGCAGATCGACTCCGCGTACGACAACACGTGCGCAGTCGCAAACGGTGTCGGGTACTGCTGGGGCGCGCGCGTCACGCCGTTCAAAGGTACGGTGATCGATCGGGCGCTTCCCGAACCGGTCGCTACGCCGGAGCCGGTCGTTCAGATCGCGACGACGCGTACGGAAGGCTACTTCCTCTCCGGACCCCACGACGTACAGGACTTCAAGCCGTATCGATGGTGCGCGGTGGGCGGCTCGGGGACGCTCTATTGCTGGGGCTTCAACGAGAGCGGGCAGGCGGGGACCGGCACCGAGGAGCACGTCACGCGGGCGGCGCGGGTCAGCGACCTTCCCGAGGAGGCGCTCGTCGCGCAAGTGAAGACGACGGTCAACACGACGTGTGCGCTGCTCACGACTGGCAAAGTGTACTGCTGGGGGAGCAACTACAACGGTCAGCTCGGCAACGGGCTGAATCGAGGTAAGAGCATGGCTCCGAAAGAGGTAGTGCTTCCATGAGCAGACGTCTGGCCATGCCCGCGACCATCTCGGTCTTCGGGTTCGCGTTCGTCGCCGCGGTCTTCGCCTGTGAGGGCGGTCGCGGTGCGTTCGACAACGGCCCGAGCGGCTTCGATCCGCTGCCGGAGGAGGACGCCGGCGAATGCCTGCTCCAGTGCTCGCTCGACGGCCGATCGGTCATTCGATCGTGCACAGGCGACGTGGTCGAGACCTGCCCAAGCGAGCTGGCGTGCGGTGACGCCCGATGCCAAGAGGCCTGCGCGGCAGCAGCTGCGAACAGCAGCTCGAACGGCTGCGAGTTCTATTTTCAGCCTCCGCCTGAGTTCGAAGACAACTCGGATAGTTGTTATGCCGCGTTCGTCGTCAACACGTCGGCATCACCGGTGGAGATCTCGCTCGGCCGCGGAGGCGAAGAGCTCGACCTCTCCGGCGCGATCTTTCGCACGACGTCTGGGGATGCGACGCTGATCCAGCACACGGGGCCGATCCCGCCCGACGAGAGCGTCGTTGTCTTCATCTCGGACCATGATCCCGAGGTGCCTCGAGGAAGCAGGAGCCACCTGCCGTGTCCGGCAGGTGTCAGGCCGGCGGTACTCTCGCGGCTCTTGGGGCTCTCGCCGCCCGGCACCCGATTCGGATCCTCGTTCCATTTGACATCGAACGCGCCCGTATCGCTCGTCGCGATGTATCCATTCGGAGGCGCGGAGAGCCGCTTCCCCTCGGCCACGCTCCTCATGCCCGTCGTCACCTGGGCCAAGGAGCACGTCCTCGTCGACGGGTGGGAGGCCAGCAAGTACGGCAACCCGGCGTCGCGGATCGTCGCGTCGGAGGACGGAACGGAAATCACGATCATCGCCAAGAAGTCACTTCAGGACGGCATCGATGTCCAAGGCGGCCCTGCCAACACTCCGCTCAAATACACTCTCGAGAAGGGAGAGTATTTGCAGCTTCAGCAGAGCGATGAGCTGGTCGGGAGCATCGTCATGTCGAGCAAGCCCACGAGCATTTCTGGAGGGAACTCGTGCGCCTACGTGCCGAGTTGGGGCGGGGCGTGCGACATACTCTGGCAGCAGATCCCGTCGTTCGAGCAATGGGGCTCCGAATACGTCGGGGTCGGCTACCGTCAGCGCACGTCGTCGCCGCACGAGCTCATGCCTTACCGCATCGTCGCCGCTCACGACGGCACGCGGCTCGACTACGACCCGGTGATCCCCCCCGGTGCGCCGACGGAGATGAACGCGGGTGACTTCGTGACGTTCCCCGTAAGCGTCAACGCTCCCTTCGTCGTGCGGACGCAAGACGCCGCGCACCCGATCTACGTGGCTGCATACATGCAAGGGAAGAACGGTGGCTATCACGGTAGTCCGCCCATGGCAGACCAGGGGGATCCGGAGTTCGTCAACGTCGTTCCCGCGGGGCAGTGGCAAAGCTCGTATTCCTTCTATGCGGACCCGACGTACGAGGAGACCTCGCTCGTCGTGATCCGCGGCAAGCAGCGCGACAAGTTCGAGGACGTCTGGCTCGAGTGCGCCGGCACCCTCGAGGGCTGGACCCCGATCGGCACGCGCGGCGACTACGAGTTCGTGCGCGTCGATCTCCAGCGCGACGGCGGGCCTGGTCAGGCGTTCGGCGACAAGGTCTGCCAGACCGGTCTTCACCGGATGAAGAGCGAGGGGCCGTTTCACCGCCACGATCTGGGGCTGGGCCCGTGCGGCGAGCTACGCCTATCCCGGCGGCATGGCGCTCCGGAAGCTCGTCGACGCGCCGCTGCTCCCGATCCAGTGACGTCCGCGTGATGCGACGCGCGGGCGCCGCGCCGCGCCGCGCCGCGCCGCGCTCGAGCACTTCCGGAGGAAGCTACGGCGTCTCGCGGCCGTAACAACCGCGCGATGCCGTCATGGTTGCCGGCTCGCTCGTCCACGCCCATTGGGGAGGTCCTCGGAAAATGCGCCGCTCGTTGCTCGTTCTCTCGTCGCTCGTGCTCGGTCTCTCGGTCATCGCCTGCGGTGGAGGCTCGGAGGAGCCGAAGACACCTGCCGACAAGGCGTCCGCGCCGGTCTCCCCGATGGAGGAGCTGAAGGCGATCCCCGCGGACCTCGACGCGGAGGTCGCGAGCCTCACCAAGCCGATCGACGACGTGCAGTCGATCATCGACGAGCTGGGAGCCTTCCCGAAGAAGCACGGTCTCGCCGCCGCCGACGTGATGGGCATGGCGAAGGCCACGTTCGACAGCGGGAAGGTGGAGATGAACCTCAAGGCCGACGTCGCGGCCGAGGCGGCGGCGGAGCTCGAGGTCCTCCTGAAGCGCCTGAACGACACCGTGATCGCGCTCAAGGCGACGCCGGACCACGTCGCCGCGCTCACGGCCAAGGCGACCGCGGCGACGGCGAAGGTGCCGCTGCTGGCGACGAAGGTGTCTTCGTCGGCCTCGGTGACGGTGGCGAACCCCTTCGGGAGCGCCGAGGACAAGGCCAAGGCGCAGGCCGAGATCGACGGCGTGAAGCAGGTGCAGGCCGACACGTCGAAGTCGATCAGCGACGTCCAGGCGAAGGTCACCGGCATCCCGCAGATGGCGACGGCGGCGCTCGCGAAGCTCACGGCGTCGTTCGCGGCCGGGACCTGACGGGCGGGGAAGGCTTCGCGACGGGCTCTGGATGCCTCTGAGCACCAAAGAGGGTCGCGGCCTCCGTTCGTGAGGCGGGCTCATCGAGCGCTCCGCCTCTGCAGCCTGGGCGCTCACCGCGGCGCGCGAGCGAGCCTCACATGAGCTCGACGCCTTCCGCTACGAGCTCGAGCTTCGCGAGCGGGCGACCGAGCTGGGCTTCGGCCTCGGCGCGGCAGCCCTTCTTCTCGCCGTGCTTCGCGTCGCCGTGCTTCGCGCCTTCGCCGCCGGTGGCGGCCATGCCCTCGTGGCCGTCGCCCTCGCACGCGCCCTTGTCGTCGGCCTTCACGAGCTTGGCGAGCACGCGCGCCTTCCGGCCGGAGGCCGTCTTCGGGACGAAGAACGCGTGGCCGGCCATCTTGATGTGGGCCTCGCCGGCGTCGTCCTTGAGCTCCATCCAGCAGCCCATGTGCTGGCAGACGGCCGTGACGGTGCCGTCCGTGGCGAAGGTCTTGCCGACCCATGTGCTCGGCGACTTCGCGACCTCGGCGAGCGCGACCTTTTGCGCCGACGCCTCGATCGGCGCGCCGAGCCGGAGCGCGCCCTCCGCGGTGCCGGTCGCGCTCGGGGCAGCCGACGGCGCGGGAGCGGGCTCGGGCGTCGCCGACGTCGGGCTCTTCGAGCCGGTGTCGCACGCGGCGAGCGCGAGGATCACGGAGAAGGACGCAGCGGCGAGGGGCGTGCAGCGCATCCGAGTCTCGTAGCACCCGCGCCACGCGCCGTAAAATCGTGGCTCGCGTCGTTCGCGCTGCCTCCTCTCGTGGCGGTCATCACGCCGGCTTGCGGCGCCATTTCGTACGCCGCTCTCGTGGCATCGTCCACCCGCGCCTGCAGCCGCTCGCGCGTCTACGCCAGCGCTGCTCGGCGCGCGTCCGCGTCTGGTCCGCGCGCCACGTCGCGTCTAGCCCGCGCGCCACGTCGCGTCTCGCACGCGGCCGACATTTCACGCGATTTCACTAGGGAATGCCGCCGCGCGATCGGCATCATCGGGCCACTTCGAGAGGAGGGCCGAATGCGCTTGGTGGGATGGGTACTGGTGATGGCGGTGGTCTTGACGAGCGGGGCTTGCGCGAAGACCGGGTCGGTTCGCGAGAGCACGCCGGTGGCGAGCCTCGCGGCGTACAAGACCGCGCGCGTCGAGGTCGAGCTCCCCACCAGCGTCAAGAACGCCGACGCACAGAAGGCGGCCTTCGCGGAGGCCGTCGCGCAGGGGCTTCGCGAGCGGAAGATCTTCTCCGACGTGGTGAAAGAAGGCGGCGACGTCTTCGTCAAGGTGACGGTCGTGAAGGTCGACGCGGGCAGCGCGTTCGAGCGAGGCATGGGCACGGGTGGCGACGCCGAGGTGACCGCCCGCGTCGAGCTGCTCGACGCGAGCGACAACAAGAACGTCGGCGCGTTCGACGTCACCGGGAACTCGAAGAAGTCGGTCACCATGGCGGTCGGCGGCGTCGACACCGCGGCCGTCGAAGACTCGACGGGTCGCGCGCTCCGCGCGGCCGCTGACGAGATCGCCGGCTACCTCCAGGCCCGTCGCGACGGCACGCGCTGACGACGCCGACACCGTCGCGTCGTGACGTGCTCCAGCGCGCCCGCGCCGCCGCCGCCTCGGTCGCGTCGGGGCGGCGCTCCGGCCGCCGCGGCCTCGGTCGCGTCGAGGCGTTGCGCCGAGGTGCTCGCTCCGTCGCGTCGAGTCGTCGCGCCGAGGTGCTCGCTCCGCCGCTGTCGCGGTCGCGTCGAGTCGTCGCGCCGAGGTTGCTCGCTCCGCCGCCGCCGAGCCCGACTCCGGTGCGTGCGTCGGGTGATCCTCCAGGGTGATCGACGCTGCGCGGCGGCCCACCCGCGCCCGGGAGCCGATCCAGATCACGGCGCGCTATCGGCGCAAGATGCGTGATTACAGCAGGTTGCATAGATTTCCTGTTGGGTGCGATGTTTGCCTACGTGGTCGCCATGCGCGCGTCTCTCCCGTTCGTCCTCCCGCTCTTGGCCGCCGCCGCGATCGCCTGCGGCTCCTCCGCCCACGACGAGGCCACCGACGAGCCGCCGCTCACCTCGGTGGAGCCCACGCCCGGCGGCGGTCCGGTGACGGGCACGGCGCCCGGCGAGGGGATCGTCGGGACGTTCCCGAAGGGGTTCGGCTTCGGCACGGCCATCGCTGGCTTCCAGGTCGAGATGGGGTGCCCGACGATGCCCGCTGCGCTCTGCGAAGACCGCGGCTCGGACTGGTACCAGTACATCACGACGCCGCGCATCCTCGACAACGACCTCCTCCACATGTCGAAGGATCCGCCGTCGGTCGGCCCGGGCTTCTTCGAGACCTACGCGGAGGACATCGCCCGCGCCGGCGGGCAGGGCGAAGGCGAGCTCGGCAGCCAGGTGCTGCGCATGAGCGTCGAGTGGAGCCGCGTCTTCCCGCGCGCCACGTTCGGCGTGTCGCGCTTCGAGGATCTCCGCCGTCTGGCCGACGCAGACGCCCTCCGCTTCTACCACGACGTGTTCGCTCAGCTCCGCGCGCGCGGGATGCGCGCGTCGGTCACGGTCAACCATTACTCGCTGCCGCTCTGGATCCACGACGGCAACATGTGCAACGAGGGCGTGGTGCCGGGCTCCGGGATGTCGGCCTGCATCGCCGCCGGCAAGGCCGGCTGGGCGGATCCGAACCGGTCGCGGATCGTCGACGAGATGGCCAAGTACGCCGGCTTCCTCGCGCGCGAGTTCGGCGGCGAGGTCGACGAGTGGGCGACCTTGAACGAGCCGTTCTCCGCCGTCGTCGTCGCCGGCTACCTCGTCTCGAGCGAGATGCGGAGCAATCCGCCGGGGCTCACGCACGCGTGGATGAACGTCGGCGCCGCGAAGACCGCCTACCTCGCGATGATCGAGGCGCACGCTCGCTCGTACGACGCGATCAAGGCGAACGATCTCGAGGACGCCGACGGCGACGGACGGCCCGCGGAGGTCGGCGTGGTCTACGCCTTCACCAAGATCACGCCGCTGACCGACAACGACGGCGACGCGAAGGCGGCGGCGAACGCCGACTACTTCTTCCACGACATGATGATGGACGGCTTCGCCCTCGGGAAGGTCGACGAGGACTGGGACAAGGCCCCGCACGCGCGCACGGTGCGCGCGGACCTGGCGAACCGCCTCGACTGGCTCGGCGTCAACTACTACTTCGGCTTCGAGGCGCAATCGACGGTGGTGACGGCGCTCCCGTTCATCTCGCCGCACATCGACTTCAACATGCTCCGCGAGTTCGACGGGGACGCGCCGGGCGGCCTCTACGACGTGCTCGCGCGGGCGCGCCGCTACGGCAAGCCGATGGTGGTGAGCGAGACCGGCTTCGTCCAGAAGGATGCGCGGAAGGCGGCCGCGTGGACGGTCCGCACGCTCGAGGAGACGCGCCGCGCGATCGACGACGGCATGGACGTGCGCGGCTACTACGCGTGGACCCTGATGGACAACTACGAGTGGAACCACGGCGGCGGCATGCGCATGGGCCTCTACGCGGTCGATCCGAGCACGAAGGCGCGCAGCCTCCGCGAGTCGGGCCGCGCGTTCGCCGAGATCGCCAAGGCGCGCGAGGTCCCCCCCGCGCTCTCGGCCAAGTACGCGGGCGTCTTCTCCCGCTGAGCCGGCGAGCGCGCGCCGCGCCGAAGCGGGGGCGGCGTCATCCCACGGATCGCGCCGCGACCGAGGGCGCGGCGATCAGAACGTGCCGCCGAGGACGAGCGGGAACGACGTCGCGGGCGTCGACGTCGCGAGCTCGGAGCTCGACGCGGCGCCGCGCCACGTCGGCTGACGGAGGAAGGCGTCGAGCGGACGAGGAGCGGGGCCGAGCGCCGTGCCCTTGCCGGAGGTCTGGACGATGTCGGTCTTCGCGCTGTTGAGGAAGACGAGGATGCCCACGACGGTGAGGCCCGCGCCGACGCCCATCGCGATGAGGCCGCCGTTGCGCACGTCCTCCGCGTCGCTCTTGCGCTTCTGGCAGTAGCTGTCGCTGCCGCCGCCCCAGCACGACCGGTTCGCGTCGGACGCCCCGACCAGCGCGGCCAGCATGCCGACGTAGGCGGCCGTCGCGCCGCCGCCGGCGAGGAAGCCTCCGAGCACCATGCCGCCGGTCGACGGCGGATCGATCGCGACGTCGACGGCGCCGCCGGGGCTCGCGTCGAGGCGAAACTCCTTCGACGACGCGACGCCGTTGCCGGTCACGCGGTACGCGTCGCCGATCGGCAGCTCCTCGTTGCACGGCGAGGCGCACGCCTGGACCCACGCCGACGATCCGGCGGGCCGGCGGTAGAGGATCACGTTCTTCGACGACGTGATGTGGACGCGCGCGCGCGGGCCGACCATCGGCGCGGGCAACGGCGCCGTGGCGGGGGCGGGGATCCCGCGGGTGGGGGTCGTCGACGTGGGCGGAGCGGGCACCGCGGTCGTCGCGACGATGACGCGATCGACCTCGGCCCACGGAACACGCTTCGTCTCTCCTTGATCGACGATCACCGTGACGTGGTCGCCGGGGACGATCTCGGTGACGCGACCACGGTAGAGGCCGCCGTTTCGGAGGTGGACCGCGTCGACCGTCGCGCTCGCCGTCGGGGTCGCGACCGTGCCCCCGCTCGCGGCCGGCGGCGGGAGCGCGGGAGGCTCTTCCTCCTCCTGCGCGAACGCCGTCGTCGGAACGAGCAGAGCGGCCGTGACGGCCAGGACACCAAACGAAGCCGCGCGCCTCATCATGACCTCGGTTCTAGTCGAGCTCGCGCTCGATCGGGACGACCCGGACAAGGAAGACGAGAATGAGCCTCGCCCGCGCCCGTCGCGACTGCACGTAACACGCCAGCGCCCCGCGTGACCGTCAGACCCCTGGCTCCACACGGAAAGGCGCGGAGTTTCGAAGGGATCTGTGTCGGCGCGTTCGCGGTCTCTCCATCAACCGCCGGTAACAGCGCGACGGCCCTGTCATGCTCCCGAGCCGGCCGCTTCTCACAGGCTCTCGAGGTACGTCGACAGATCGGCGATCTGCGCGGACGTCAGGCCTGCGATGTCGCCGTGGTTGTCGCCGCCGCACGCGCCGTCGAAGCGGTCCTTCATCGTCTTCGCGCAGCCGTTGTGGATGAACGGAGCGCGCCACGCGACGCCGACCAGCGACGGGACCTGGAACGCGCCGCCGGTCCCGACGTCGCGCGTCTCGTTGTTGGTGAGCGCCGCGCCGGAGTGGCACGTCGCGCAGCCGCGCGCCGTGAAGAGGGCCTGTCCCCGATCGACCGCCGGAGCGTCGAGCTCGAGCTTCGGCGGGGCCGGCACCTTGAAGAGCCACGTCTTCAGCGTCTCGACCTGCGCGTCGTCGACCTGCGGGCCGCTCATGCGCGTCGAGAAGACGTGGTCGACGAGGTGGCGCATGTCCTCCATCGTGCCGTCCCAGTGGAACGGCGCGGTGTTCGCGATCGTGCCGCGCATCGACGGCGTGCGGCGCGGGCCCTCGATGAACTGCCAGGTGCGCCCGTCCTCGCCGCCCTCGGCGTGGCAGGACGCGCAAGCGAGGAAGCCGCCGCTGTTCGAGTGGAAGATCGCGTGGCCGGTGTCCTCGCGGCTCTCGCTGTCGAGGGAGATCTCCTTCCAGACGCGCTGGCGGTCGGGCGTCATGATGTAGAGCGCGGCGGGCTCGCGCGACTGGATGAGGAGCTGGTCCTCTCCGTCGTAGGCCGCCGCGACCGCCTGGCCGGGGAGGAAGCCCTTGGCCATCTGCGCGCAGTCGGCGCTCCCGAAGCCGCGTCCACCGCCGAAGCCGCCTCCGCCGCCGAAGCCGCCCGATGAAGACGAAGGCGCAGGGGCCGCCGAGGCGCGCGGCCGGACGCGGTGGACGAACACCTGCGGGAGCTCGCTCGTGTGACCGTTGCCGGCGGCGACGATCGCGTATTCGCGCCCGTTCGTCGCCAGGTCGACGGGCAGCACGGCCGGCGGCACGAAGATCGACGGCTCGCCGGGGATGTCGAGGCGCGTCGCGGTGATGGTCGGCGCGGCGCACGCGTCGCTGGCTCCGGAGCCGTAATAGCCGACGGCGCCCGGCGTCGGGCTCGGATCGACCGGCTCCTGCGAGACGATCGCGGGCTCGTCGCTCTCGTTCGGCGGGCTCGTCTGCTCGTCCTCGGCGGCGGCGACGGGGGCACGCGCGATGCGCCAGCCGAGGTTGCCGCCGCGCGTGGCGGTCTTTCCCTTCAGCTCGCCTGCGCGGTTCAGCACGAGGACGTCGGCGGCGCGGAAGCGGCTCACGAGGATCTTGTCCTTCGTCAGCATGACGTCGCGGACGTCGCGATCGAGGCCGATGCGCCGGACGTCGCCGCCCGCGAGCGGGATCGACACGAGGAAGCCCTCGGCGCAGGCGACGTGCAGCGTGTCGGCGTCGGCGTCGTACGCGATGCCGCGCGGCGCGACGCACGCGCGCCGCTCGCTCACGGCTCCGGTCGCGAGGTCGATCGTCGCGACGTTGCCCGAGCTGCGGAGCGCGACGTGCGCGCGCCCCTTCGTGTCGATCGCGACGCGCCCGGGCTCCGAGCCGGCGGCGAGCTTGATCGAGTGCTTCACCGCGCGGGACGGGACGTCCACGACGTAGACGCGGTCGCGATCGGGATCGGCAGCGACCGCGGTGCGGCCGTCGCCGCCTACCGCCAGCGTGCCCCCCGAGATCGACGGGGGCGAGCTCGGGAGCGACGCCGTCGTCTGGAACACCGGCTGGGGACCCGGGGTCGGCGCGATCGGCGCGGACCTGGCCTCCTCCAGGTTCTCATTACCCTTGGTGTTGCAGGCGACTCCGACGACGACCGCGAGGAGCGGCGTGACCTTCCACCATCGGTTCATGAGCATCTCCCTTGTTTCGAATCGAAGCTGAAAGTTAGGCGTGACTCGGAGAGTGTCCGGAACGCGGGTTCGCGGCTCGCGTTTTTCATTGGTCGCACGCGCGCTCTTCGACGGACCAGCGACCACTGTAGCAACGCATGCGGACGCCGTCCTCGAACAGGCAGGCGCCGTAATCGCAAGAGAGCGGCCGAACGCACTGCGCGCCGGTGAGGGGGCGCGTGCGCGGGCATCCTGCCTCGGGCGTGACGCACTTCCAGGTGTAGGCGCGCGGCGCAGGCCCGCTGTCGCCGGCGTCGGAATGACCAGCATCTTCGTAACCTTCACCGGCGTCGTCCGCGTCACCGGCGTCGGCTGGGCCGGCGTCGGGAGCGTCGGCGAAGACGGGCACGCAGCCGCACGTCCCCTCCGGGTAGGCGCAGAGGAGCGTGCCGGCGTTCTCCACCGCGCAGCCGTCGGGGAGCTCGTCGACGTAAGCTTTCGGGCACTCGGTCGCGCACGCCGGCTCCACCGGCGGCTCGACCTGCCAGACCTCACCGTCGCAGGACACGTGCGCGTTGCAGGCCGCGTTCGCGCTGCCCGGTTGCTCGCAGACGAGGCTCGACCTGCCGCAGCCCGACCCGACCTGCGCGGACTCGCACGGCCCCGGGGGCGTGGGCTCGCCGGGGACGGTGCCCGAGCTCGAGCCGCCGCTGAACCCGCCGCCCGAGCCGAACGAGATGTCGCTGCCGAAGTTGCACGCTGCGAGCAGCGCGCACGCGGCCACGGCGGCCGAGCCCGCTCGGCCGAGGAGGGCGTTCACTCGCATTTGGCGATCTCCGTCTGCCACACGTCGTCCTCGCAGATCATCCGCATCCCGCGCTTCGACGTGCACGCGCCGTAGTCGCACGAGCGCGCGCCCGAGCAAGGCTGCCCGAGCATCGGGCGATTCGTCGGGCACCCGCCGGCCGGGACGGTGCAGACCCACTGGCGCGGGTGCGCGCGCTCGCCGTCGCGGCCGGTGGTGCACACGCACGTGGCTACGGCGGTCGTGCAGTGCAGCTCGGCCTCGGGCCCCGCGCCGGCGTCGCCCACCTCGCACGGCGCTCCGTCGACGATCTCCGCGGCCTCGGGGCACTGCGCGGCGCAGCTCGGGGCCGTCTGCTCCGTCCAGTATGAGCCGTACAGGCTGTCGTGCGCGCAGACGAAGATCGTATTGCAACGGGTGTCGGGGCTCGCGCCGTACTCGCAGACCGCGTTTCGTTGCGTGCACGGGCCGTTCTCCTTCGGCTCGTACGAGCACGCGACCGGCGGCGTACGCGTCGTGGTGAGCCCGCCGTCCGGCACGCCGAACGGCGTGAACGGCGCGGTGACCGGATCGGCGTAGACCTCGCACGCCGCGAGCAGAGCGCCGAGCGCGCCCGTCGTCATGACGGCCCACGCGGCCGCGCTCCGGAGCGGAGAGAGCGGGCGCGGGCTCATTGCATCACCCACTCGCCGCGGAGCGCGAGGCTCGCCAGGGGAACGCCCCAGTGCGCCGCGGGCTGGTCGCCGATGCGAACGATCATGTCGTGACTCGAGACGCCGGCCATCGCCTCTCCCGCGATCCGGAAGCTCTCCGCGACCTTGACCGAGATCGCCGCGGTCGCGTACGCGATCGGCGCCAGGAGATCCTCGGGCTTGCCCATGCGCCCGGGCGCCGTCGCGCTCTCCGGCGACACGTGCATCCACAGGACCCCGTAGCCGGCGCCGACGCGGGGGACGACGACCGACGACGGTCGCAGGATCGGGACGCCGAAGCCGAGCCCGAAGATCGTCGGGCGGAACGACGCCGTGCCGAGCGGCGCCTCGGCGCGCCGGTTCGCCGGCACGAACTGGAGCCACGGGACGAGCGCGACGTAGCGGCCGAGCCCGATCTCCGCCTCCGCGGAGATCGCGAAGGAGTTACCGTCGCGGCTCGCCGCGATCGCCGGGCCGGCGCCGAGCACGAGCCGCGGCGCGTAGCGCGGCGTCGGCGGCTTCGGCGCGGCCGCGGCGGGCGCGTCCTTCACGGGGAGCGACTCGCTCGGGGCTGCCGTCGGCTCGGGCCCGGCGACGATCGCGTTCGGGCCGTTCGCCACGATCGTGAACGAGGTCGGCGGCGCGCTCTCGCCTGCTCCCGTGGCGTCCTTCGCCGGCAGGCCCTGGAGCGCCATCACGGCGCGGGCTGCCGCGAGCTCGTGCGCGCGCTCGTCCGCGCTCTGGACGACGACGGCCTCCTTCAGGACGAGGCGATCGCCTTCGCGCAGCCAGACGCCGATCTGGTCGCCGTCCGTGCAGACGGCCGTGTCGACGCCGAGCTCGGTGACGAGACGCGTGACGACGTCGCGGGTGCACACGGCGACGGTCGCCTCGAGCGTGTCGAGCTTCATCGACGCCACGTTCCGCCGCAGGCGCGGGACGATCGGCGCGTCGCTCGGGCCGAGCAGGGCGACGCGCGAGGGGGCGGCCGCGGCGGTCGCCGGGACGAGCGCCGTGGCGAGGGCGGTGAGCGCGAGCCCCGCGGCTCGTCGAGAGAACGTCGGTCTCATCGGGGGACGACGGAGGTACCGATCGGCCTGTCGTCCGTCAATGCGCGCCGGCTCCGACCCGCAGCGGTCGGTCTCCCCCGGCGTCATGTGCTCGCGCATGGTCATCGTGTCCACGACAGTGTGCAGAGGGGAAGCGGGGCGCGACGGCGTCCGCGGGCAGGGCCACTGCGTCGTCGGGAACCGCCCCGTCGGCCGCCCGGTCGGTCACCGCGTGAGCAAGTGGCGTACCCGGCGCCGAGCCCCATGGATCCCGCGTATGCTCGTGGATCGGCGGGGGGCCGACCATGACCCGCGAGTCGTGCGGGGTACCAGGCTCACACCAGCGCTGTGGCTGGGCGGTTACGCCCGAGGCTACCTGTAGAGGAGGAACCGCTCGCGGCGGGCCTTGAAGCTCGCGAGATCGCGCGCCCAGGTCGCCTCCACGTCCGCGAGCCCCTTGCCCGCGCGGATGGCGTCCATCGCCGGCGGGTGCCGCAGCATGCGATCCATCCCGTCGAAGCTCCAGTCGTCGGGATGGAGCTCGCGGAGCACGGCGGCGATCGCGATCGCGGTCCGGATCGGCTCGAACCGCGTAGGGTCGTTCACCGTGATCCGAACGCCGCGGCACCGCTTGTTCGCGTGGACGCTCGACTTCGGCGTGATCGTGAGCGGCTCGAAGGCGACGCCCGCGATCGCGGCCTCGTTCAGGCGCTTCGCCACGGCGGGGCCGTCCATCCACGGGGCGGCGACGAGCTCGAACGGCATGTCGGTGCCCCGTCCGACGGACACGTTCGTGCTCTCGAGCAGGCCGACCGCCGGGTAGAGCGCGACGGAGCGGAGCGATCGCAGGTTGGGCGACGGCGCGGTCCACGTGAGCCCGGTGCGGTCGAACGTCTCCTTGCGGCGCCAGCCGATCGTCTTCACGACTTCGAGCTCGAGGTCGAGCTCGTCGTCGGCGGCGAAGAGGCGCGCGAGCTCGCCCATCGTCATGCCGTGCCGGAGCGGCAGCGCGTGGTGGTTGACGAAGCCCTTCACGTCGGCCTCGGCGAGCACCGGTCCCTGCACGAAGGCGCCGCCGATCGGGTTCGGTCGATCGAGCACGACGAAGCGCAGGCGGCGCTCGGCGGCGACCTTCATCGCGCGCTTCATCGTCGAGGCGTATGTGTAAAAGCGCATCCCGACGTCCTGCAGATCGAAGACGAGGGTGTCGACGCCGGTGAGGTTGTCGGACGCCGGCGCAGCTGATCCTCGTAGAGCTACCACCGGCACGCCCTGGTGCGTGCCGTCGGCGATCTTGCCCTCGCGATCCCCTTCGCCGAGCCCGTGCTCGGGCGTGAAGATCGCGGCGGCGAGCGTGACCGCCGGAGCCGCGGCGCGGAGGACGCCGATCGTCGTCTTCCCTGTCTCGCGCGCTCGCGCTGGGTGACGAGCCCGACGCGAGCGCCGCGGAGGCGCTCGAACGACTCGGCGCGGGAGGACGTCGATGCCCGTCTTTCACCTCGGCCGCGCTCACCGCCAAGGTCGCGATCTCGGCGACGACGGGGTTCACCGCGCCCTTGCCGTCGGGGTGGACCGTCTGAGAGGAAGATCGAAGAGATCGCGCTCCGGATCGATCCACATCACGGTGCCGGTGTAGCTGCCGTGGCCGAACGCCTTCGTCGAGAAGAGGCCGCTCCGGTGGGTGGCGAACGTGTTGTCCACGTCCCAGCCGAGCGCGCGTCCGCCCTTCTCGACGTCGTGGCGCGCGACGAAGCGCTCGAACGTCTTGGTCGCGAAGAGGCGCTTCAGATCGAGCTCGCCCTGCGCCAGCACGCGCGCGCGAAGCGCGACAGATCGTGGCGGTCGAGAACGCGCGCCCGCGTGTCCGCCGACGCCGAGCGCGAAACGCGCGCGGATCGTGGACCTCGCCGATCATGAAGGCTGCCGTCGCGCTGCGTTTCGGTCGGCGCCGCGCGGACGCGGAGCTTCGGGCGACGGCAAGAAGCCTGTGTCCTTCATCCCCAGGGGCGCGAACACCTCCTCCGACGCGAACGACGCGAGCTCCTTGCCGCTCACGCGCTGGACGATCTCCTGCAGGACGACGAAGCCGACGTCCGAGAAGCTGAACCGCTCGCCGGGCTGCGCTCGGCGCGAGGGCCGCGATGCGCCGGATGACCTCGGCGCGATCGGTCGACCAGTCGGTGGAGGCGTCGCTGCCGGCAGGCCGCTCGTGTGGAGGAGAGCTGCCGACCGTGAACGCCGGCAGACGCGCGAGCTCGGGACGTAGCGCGACGCGCGGGCGTCGAGGTCGACCTGACCGCGATCGACGAGGATCATGATGCTCGTCGCCGTCGCGATCGGCTTCGTGAGCGACGCCAGGTCGAAGAGCGTCTCGGCGTCATCGGCGCGCGCTCGGCAGGGAGGGCGCGCGAGCCGTAGGCGCGCGCCTCGAAGAGGACGTCGTCGTGCCGTCCGACGACCACCATGGTGCCGGGCATCTGCGCCGTCGATCGCCGCCTGACGATCGCGCCGATCGGGGCCCAGCGGAGCGCGTCCTCGTCGAGCACGGGCGGCGCGACGGGCCGGCGTCGGGCGGGAGCGACGGCAGGGCGATCGCCGGGCGGGGCCGCGTCGCTCGCCACCGACGGCGCCGCGGGCAAGGCCTCACGACGCGCCGCGTTGCAAAGAGGAGCGACGCCGAGCGCGCTCCGCGAGGGCGCCGTGCAAGAGCCGTCGAGTCACCGCGCGCCATTGTACGCCACGCGGCGCGCGGGGACGAATCCGTGACTCAGATGTGAGTCACTTATTCTGGCGTCGCCCTCGAGGCGTGCTGCATGGCGTCGGCCGATGAGGCGCGCGCCAGCCCGGTTTGCTGGTCGCCGCGGTGTCAACCGTGCCGCGTGCGTCCCGATCTCGGCGGACGCGCCGAACGATCGGCCGGGACAGCGGCGAGGTCACGCCCGGCGTCGACGCGGGGCGGCGTGGACGGTCCGCGGTTCGACGTCCCCGGAGTGCGTGGGTGGCGAGCGGCGAGTCGCTCGAGTCGGCGACCACGATCCAGGACGACACTGGGACGGCGACCGTCGCGGTCGAGGGCACCGGCTGCGCGCGGACCTTCGTGCTCGGGAGCACGGCGGTCCGGAAAGACGACCTCCCCGAGAGCCCGCGCACGCTCACGGAGCAGGCGAGCGCGCCGAGCGTCCAGACCACGAGCCCGATGTTCGACGCGCTCTACCAGCTCGCCCTCGAGGAGGCGCGCGAGTGCTCGGTCGATTCGATCCGCGACTACGCGTTCAACGACGGCGCCGATCTCGCGTGCGCCGAGGGCGGGTGCTTCGAGACCGGCCGGAAGTGGAACTACGTCTGGACGCGTGACACCGCGTACGCCGTCGACCTCGGCTTGCCGTGGGTCGATCCCGTGCGCGCGAAGAACTCGCTCGAGCTGAAGATCTCGACGCGCAGGGGCGGCGGCGATCTCCAGATCGTCCAGGACACGGGCACCGGCGGCAGCTACCCCGTCTCGACCGACCGCACCGTCTGGGCGATCGGCGCGCGCGAGGTCTTGCTCCACCTGACCGGCGACGCGCGGACGGCGTTCCGCGACAAGGCGCTCGAGGCGGCGAAGAACACGATCGCGCACGATCGCGTGATCGCGCTCGACGCGCGCGACGGCCTCTACCGCGGCGAGCAGTCGTTCCTCGACTGGCGCGAGCAGTCGTACCCGGGCTGGGCGTCGCCCGACACGGTTCACATCGGGATGAGCAAGTCGCTCTCCACCAACGTCGGGCACCTGTCGCTCCTCGATCTCGCCGCCGAGCTCGCCACGGAGACGGGCGACTCGGCCACCGCGAGCACGATGAAGGCGCGCGCCGCCGAGCTCCGCGCCGCGATCCGGACGCGGTTCTGGCTCGCGGAGGAGAAGCAGCTCTCGACGTTCATCACGACCGAGCTCGACCAGGCGCCGGTCCGCCGCTTCGATCTGCTCGGGACGTCGCTCGCCGTGCTCTACGACGTGACGACGCCGGCGCAGTCGAAGGACGCGATCGCGACGTACCCGTCGCTGCCGAAGGGGCCGCCGGTGTTCTTCCCGCAGCAGAAGGACACGCCAATCTACCACAACCGCGCGATCTGGCCGTTCGTCACGGCGTACTGGGTGAAGGCGGCGAAGAAGGTCGGCAACGACGCCGCGTTCGACGCGGGCATCCGCTCGCTCGTGCGGGGCGCGGCGCTGAACCTCTCCAACATGGAGAACCTCGAGGTCGTGACGGGCAAGCCCTGGCACGACGACGGTCCGGCGTCGGGCCCGGTGGTGAACTCGCAGCGCCAGCTGTGGAGCGTCGCGGGGTACATCGGCGCGGTCAACGGCGGGATCTTCGGCGTCGAGGCGGTCGCGGGCGGCGTCCGCGTCGCCCCCTTCGTGCCGCGCACGCTGCGGGCGTCGCTCTTCGGCAAGGCGGAGACGATCGCGCTGAACGATCTGCCGTTCCGCGGGAAGAAGCTCTCCGTCTCGCTGAGGCTGCCCGCGGGCGACGCGGGCGCGGGCGGCGCGTACGTCGTCCTGTCGCGCCGCGTGAACGGCCAGCCGCTCGACGGCGACGTCATCGCCGACGCGAGGCTCCGCGAGCGGAACCTCGTCGAGATCGAGCTCGGCGCGCCGACCGCGCCCGTCGCGGCGCTCCACGCGATCGACGACACCTCCGACTACCGGACGATCTTCGCGCCGCGCACGCCTTCGGTCGACGCGGTCGACGTCTCGGGCGGCAAGCTCCGGGTCACGGCGTCCTTCGCCGGCGAGAGCAGCACCGAGATCACGTGGAGCGTGTACCGCGACGGCGTCCGCGTCGCCTCGGGCCTCGGCGCGAGCACGACGACGTGGACCGACGCCGCGACGGACGGCGACGCCTCGCCGAGCCACTGCTACACGGTCGAGACGCGCTGGGGGACGAGCGGCAACGTCTCGCAGCACGCGCGTCCGTTCTGCTTCTGGGGGCCGGGCGCAGCGCGCGTGTCGTCGGTGCCGGCGACGAGCTTCACCGTCACCGGCGGCAACATGACGACCGCGTACGGCAGGACCTTCCCGGAGAGCTGGGGCGATCCGGGCGACGAGATCCTCGCGACGTTCGGGACGACGCGCGCCGGCGCGCACCTCGTCCAGGCGGTCTACGGCAACGGCGCTGGCCCGCTCAGCACGGGCATCACCTGCGCCGTGAAGAAGGTCACCGTCGAGGAGCTCCCCGCCGGCACCGTCGTCGGCACCGGCTACCTCGTGATGCCGCAGCGCGCCGACTGGGCCTCGTGGGGCGACTCGTCGTTCGTCCGCGTGAACCTCAAGGCGAACACGAGCTACCGCGTGCGCCTCTCGCACGACGACCGGAGCGTGAACATGTCGGCCTTCGAGCACTTCGCGTCGTACACCGGCGGCACCGGCGGCAAAGCGGGCGCGTTCTTCCGGGTGAACGTCGCCGAGCTCAAGCTGCTCGCGCTCTGATCGCGGGGGCTACGTCCCGAACCAGCGGCGTCGGGCCGCGACGATGGGACGACGGAAGGAGCAGCTCGACTTCGTGCTCCCGCAGGGAGACCGACGACCGGCGGTTCCCTCGCGGTCGACCCTTGCCGCCGCGGCGTCGATCGTCGCACGATGGTGCCGTCCGTGACCCGCCCGGCGTCTCCCTCGGCGCTGCTTCGGTCGAGCCGCCGCCATGACCCCACCTGCCGCGCAGTCGCCCGAGCCGCAGCGTGTCTTGCCGACGGGCGGGTTCTTCGAGACCGAGCGGCGCCTCGCGTGGGTGCGCGTGGCCGTGGTCGCCTCGGGGGTCGTCCTCTTTCCGCTGGTCTCGGATCGCCCGGGGTACCGGCCGGTGCTCGGCTGGACGCTCATCGTCCTCGGAGCGCTCTACTCCGTGGCCGTCCTCCGGCTCCAGCTCTTTCGCCGATACTCGTCGACGTCGGCCGTGGGAGGCCGCGTCGCCGCGGACGTCTTCTTCACGCTCGCCTGGATCGCGGCGACCGGCGGCGCCGACTCGCCGTGGTTCGTGGCGATGCTGCTCAGCATGGCGACGACCTCGTACCGCTTCGGCGCGCGCGTGGCGATCGCGACCGCGCTCGCGTACTCGGGCGGATACATCGCGCTGGCGGCGGCGATGGGACAGCTCGCGAGTCAGGCGCTCGATCTCGCGGTGCGGGTGACGTACCTCCTCTTCCTCGGCGCCGCCACGCTCATCATCGTGCATGGCCGTTCGAAGCGCCTCGCCTCGCGGCTGCGGCTCCTCGGGACGATGCAAGAGGTCGCGCGCGTCGGGACCTGGGAGTGGTCGCTCGAGACGAACGCGCTGACCTGGTCCGACGAGCTCCGGCGCATCTTCGCGTTGCCGAACGGCGTCGAGCCGACGCTCGACTTCTTCACCAAGTCGCTTCACCCGGACGATCGCGACGAGTTCCTCGCGGGGGTCGACGCGGCGGTCGTCGAGCGCCGGCCCTTCCATCTCCGCCACCGCATCCTGCTCTCCGACGGGACCGTGCGCTGGCTGCACTGCCGCGGCGTGATCCAGCAGGCCGCCGACGGGACCCCCGTGGCCGTGGTCGGATCGAGCCAGGACGTCACCGATCACAAGATGCTCGAAGCGCAGCTGCTCCTGAGCGATCGCCTCGCGTCGATCGGGACGATGGCGAGCGGGATCGCGCACGAGATCAACAACCCGCTCGCGTACGTCGCGACGAACCTCGAGGTCATCGATCGCCAGCTGTCCGCGAGCGAGGCGCGCGGGCTGACCGCGTCCGTTCCCCAGCTGCGCGAGGCGCTCGACGCCGCGCGCCACGGCTCCGATCGCGTCCGCGAGATCGTCCGCGGGCTCAAGACGTTCGCGAGGCCGGAGGACCAGACGCTCGCGGCCGTCCCGCTCGCCCGGGTCGTCGACTTCGCCGCGCGCATCGCCTCGCGCGAGATCGAGTCGCGGGCGCGGCTGGTGCGCCAGTACGCCGAGGTCGGCCAGGTCGTGGCCATCGAGGCGCGTCTCACGCAGCTCTTCGTGAACCTCCTCGTCAACGCCGCTCACGCGATCGAGCGAGGGACGCCCGACGACAACGAGATCCGCGTGCGCATCGGCGAGAAGCGCGCGGGCCGGGCCTTCGTCGAGATCCATGACACCGGGAGCGGCATCGCGGCGGCGAACCTCGAGCGGATCTTCGACCCGTTCTTCACCACGAAGCCGACGGGTATGGGCACCGGTCTCGGGCTCGCGATCTGCAAAGGGATCGTGACCGACCTCGAGGGAGAGATCACCGTCGCGAGCGAGCTCGGCGCGGGGAGCACCTTTCGGGTGACCTTGCCGGTCGTCACCGGCGGCGCCGCGGCCTTCGCGCGCGCGGAGCCGACGCGCGCGAAGGCGGCGCGCCGCAACCGCATCCTCATCGTCGACGACGAGGATCGCTACGCGAAGTCGCTGGAGCTCCTGCTCGGCGACGACTACGACGTCGCGCGCGCGTCGGACGGCAAGCTCGCGCTCGACCTCTTCTCGCAGGGCGAGCGCTTCGACGTGATCCTGTGCGACCTGATGATGCCGCAAATGACGGGGATGGATCTGCACGCGGCGCTCGCAGACCTGTGCCCGGAGCAGAACGCGCGGATGGTGTTCCTCACGGGCGGCGCGACGGACGATCTCGCGCGGGCGTTCCTCGCTCGGCCCGACGTCAAGCACCTGGAGAAGCCGCTCGAGCTGCCGAGGCTCGAGGCCGCGATCGCCGACGTGACGGCGTGAGGGCGAGGCGGGGTGGCTGCGCTGCGGACGATGTGCGTCGGGGGCCGCGCGCCCCCGCCGGGGGCCGCGGGGCTCGAGACGCGGCCGGGGCACGAACCCGCGAGCTGGCCTAGGTACCGGGATCCGTTCGCGTTCGCCATCCTCGGCGCACGCGGCGCCAGGGCGGGGCAGGGAGTGAACGGCCGGGCGCTCCGGCGCGACGAGGCTGTCAGGGGCCCGCGGCGGCCGCGCGCGAATTTGCGCGGAGCTCTGGTTGGCATTCAACCTGCGATACAAGAGATCCGTGCACCTCTCCCGTGCGTTTCGTTCGCCCTTCCTCCGCGTACCGTTCCTGGCCTTCGCCGTCTTCGCGACCGTCGCGACGAGCCAGGCCAAGTGGGACGTCGACGCGATCGCCGTCGACGAGCGCATCACGCTCGCGCCCGGGACGACGGTGGCCAGGAAGATCGAGTTCGAGGCGAGCCACGACGTCGTGTTCGACACCGTGGTCACCGGGACCGCCGCGCCGGGCACGAGGGTGCGCGTCACCCACGCCGACGAGGGCGAAGCGTCGGTCGACGCGGGTGACGCCGACGAGGCCGGCGCGCCGGGCGACGCCGACGACGCGGATGCGGACGCGGGGAGGATGACGTGCCGCGGTGGGTTGATCCATCGCGCGGACGAGGAGCGCCGGTGGCAGCGCATCGATCGCGACGGCACGCCCTACGAGACGTCGCCGGACAGGAAGATGACCGTGCGCGGCCAGTGTGACGCCAAGAGCGGCGTCACCGTCGTCCAGGTGACGAACGAGGGCGCCGCGGAGGTCGAGCTCCACCTGACCGTGCGGGCGGTCATCAGCGGCGTGGGGGACAGCGACGCCCCCGACGGCGCCTTCGTCCGCGCGAAGATCGCGCCGTGACCCGTCCGCTCGCGATCGTCGCGGTGCTGGTGCTCTTCGTGAACGACCACGTCCTCAAGCAGGCTTGGTCGGGCGCGGTCACGGGCAAGCTCTCCGACGTCGCGGGGATGATCTTCTTCCCGCTCCTCCTCCACACGTTCGCCTGGACGTGCGTGCCACGGGCGCGCCGCGACGCTCGGCTCTTCGATCGGATGCTGCTCGGCGCGTGCGTCGCGACGGCCGTGGTCTTCGCCGCGACGAAGACGCTCCCGCTCGCGAACGAGGCGTACCGTGTCACGTGGGGCGCCATGCTCTGGCCGGTCCGCGCGGTGCGTGCGCTCGTCCGCGGCGCCGCGCTCCCAGGCTTCGCCCGCGTCGTCCTGGTACGCGACCCGAGCGATCTCGTCGCGGTGCCGTTCGTCGCCCTCGCGTGGCTCACGGGGCGCTCGTCGGTCGGCGAGGCCACCAAGCCGCGCGAGACGCCCCCGCCGGCGCTGGACGGCACGCACGCCGGGACGTAACGGACCGACCACGCCGGAGCCGCGGCGCCGCGTGAGCGCCCCGCCGCGTGAGCGCCCCGCCCCGCGTGAGCGCCCCGCCGCGTGAGCGCCCCGCCGCGAGCGCGGCCCGTCGAGCGAGCGCCCACCGCGTCAGGCTCCGCGGGGCGAGCGAGCGTCCCCGCGGCGCGGGCGTCAGCCGCCGAGGCAGCCGAGCAGGACGCGCACCTTCGCGTTCGCGTCCGCCTGCACGGCCGTGCACTGCGAGCCGCACAGGTGGATCGTCGTGGGCGCGGCGTTGTTGTCGTAGTACCAGCCGTTCGCCACGCACGCCGCCTCGTTGTTGACGCGCGTGAGCGTCTGCGCGGGCTCGACGCCGTTCTGGAGGTACTCGACCGTGACGTTGTTCGGGTTGATGACGCCAGCGTCGGTCGTCGGCATGTTGTACTGGCAGCCGACGGCCGCGCCCTGAATCAGCTTCAGCGCCTCGACGAACGCGTTCGGATCCCCGTTGCCGACGTTCCAGTGGCGGCACGGCCCGGCGCCGTTGCCGCACGAGTCGGTCAGCGTGCCGACTGCGTCCGGGTGGAGAGGCGCGTTGCCGCCGGTGGCCATCGTCTCCAGGTTGGCGAAGTTCGCGCCGGTCATGCCGATGACGAACGTCTGGATGTTCGTCGCGTTGTAGTGCGCTTGGAGGAGGTTGCGCAGCGTGGTGGTGCTCTCCTCGCAGCCGCTCGGGTCGCCGTCGGTGATCAGGACGCCGATCGTCTTCCGACCCGCGCGCTGGTTTAGGGGGTTCGACGTGAACCCGGCGATCCCGCGGATCGCGCCCTCCATCGGCGTGTTCCCGCCGTTCGGATTGATCCCGTTGAGCGAGGCGTTGAAGCCGGTCGTCGGGAGATCGACGAAGCCCGTCCCGGCCGCCGGGACGGCCGAGGACCTGTAGCCTGTTCCGTTGCACGCTCCGCCCGAGATCGGGAAGTACTGGAGCGCCGCCGCGTTCCCGGCGGCGGACGGCGTGTTGAAGTAGCTCGCGAGCGAGTTGATCGCGCGGCACCACTTCGACGCCGTCGTCTGCCCGACGTTGCAGTCGGTCCCCATGCTCCCGGAGCGATCGAGCACGACGTACATGTCGAGCGGGATCAAGGTCGCCTCCGCCGACGCCTGCGCGCAGGCCGAGTCGCCGGTCAGCGCGGCGTCGCGGATCGGCGCGTTGTAGACGAACTGCACGTCGGGGACGTCGGCGTCCTCCTCGCCTCCTCCGATCGATCCGTCGTCCGAGCCGCTCGAGCCGCTGGTTCCACTCGAGCCGCTGGTTCCACTCGAGCCGCTGGTTCCACTCGAGCCGCTGGAGCCGCTGCTCCCGCTGGTCCCGCTGGAGCCGCTCGACCCGCCGTCGTCGGACTCGGCGCCGACCTCGCTCCCGCACCCGCTCGCGATCGCCGATGCGGTGACGCCAAAAAACGAAATCGCAATCAGCGCGCGTGCAGCGTGCATTCTGGCCATGGTAGGATCAATCAAAGCAGCCTTTTCTCCGCACGGGAAGTACGCGTGAAGACGATTGCGCGGGAGGGGCTGCGGGAGACTTCGATGGAACGTGGTAAGAGGTACGCGGCGGTCCTACTCGTCTCGTGTACGGCGGCCTTCTGGGCGGCGTGCGGCTCTTCGTCTTCGGAGTTCGACCCGAATGCCAACGGGGACGACGACGACGCGAGCAACGGCTCGAGCGGCTCGATCGGCCCGATCGGCGGCGGAGAGGACGACGGCGGAGCCGCCGAAGGCGGGGGCTTCGATCCGGACGCCGCGTGCGCGACCTCGACCGTGGAGGCGAAGCGCGCGCCGGCGAACATCCTCTTCATCGTCGATCGCAGCGGGAGCATGAACTGCAACCCCCCGCCGACGACCGACTCCGCGACGTGCGAGCAGTTCCCGATCGCGGCCGACGCCGGCGCGCCCACGAAGTGGTCGATTACGCGCGACGCGCTCAAGTCGGCCATCACCGCGATGCCGACGACGAACAGCGTCGGGATCACGTACTTCAACGTCGACAACGACTGCGCAGCGCAAGCCACGCCCAGCGTCGCCGTCGCCCAGGTCGACGCGACGCAGCAGGCGCTCCTCGCGGCGAGCCTCGACGGCGTGCAGCCCCAAGGGCTCACGCCGATCGTCGGCGGCGTGACGCTCGGCTACCAGTATCTGCACGCCAACACCTTCACCGGGAAGAAGTTCCTCGTCCTCATCACCGACGGCGCGGAGACGTGCGCGCCGGATCAGCAGGCCGACTTCGTGGCGACCACCGTGACGAACGCGGCGCTGGTCGGGATCCGCACCTTCGTCATCGGCGCGCCGGGGAGCGAGGGCGCGCGCGCCTTCCTCTCGCAGATCGCCTGGAACGGCCAGACACCGGCGAGCGCGACGTGCACTCACGCCGCCACGCCGCCGACGGCCGGCGACTGCCACTTCGACCTGACGAACGCGGCGACGAACCTTCCGGCGCAGCTCAACGCGGCGCTCGACCAGATCAGCCGCGAGGCGCTCGGCTGCGAGTACGACGTCCCGTCGCCCGCCACCGGGACGCTCGACTACGACCTCGTGAACGTCATCTACGATCCGAGCACCGGAGCGCCTCGGACGCTCAAGCAGGACACGTCGAAGCCGTGCAGCGGCGGCGCCGACGGCTGGCAGTACTCGAGTGACCGGAAGAAGATCTTCCTCTGCGGTGCGGCGTGCACGGCCGTGAAGAACGATCCGAACGGCAACGTGTCGATCGCCCTCGGCTGCGCGACCGACGTCAAGTGACGGCGGCGCTACTGCGCCACGAAGATGGCGGCCTCGCCGGCGCCCACCGAGATCGTCAGGCCGCCGCTCGTCGTCGCCGCGCCGTTGCCGAGGGCGCTCCTCCACGCGGTGACGGCGCCGAGCTGGAGGGAGCCGCCACCGACGGCGCGCGAGGTGACGGCGCCGCCGCGGTTGACGGCGACGACGGCGACCTCCTTCGGTCCCGACTGGTACGCGTAGACCCACAGATCCGCCTCGGCGAGGATCGTCTTGCGCTCGCCGCGACGGAGCGCGCGCGATGCGCTGCGCGCGGCTCCGAGCTTCTGGACGTGCTCGCGTAGGTTGGTCTGCGCGGCGAGCAGCGCAGGCGGCTGCGAGCCGGTGCGCGCCATCTCGAGGTTCGCGAGCGCTCCGCCGAAGAGCATGTTCCGTCGCATGTCGGGATCGGCGCCGCCGCCGAACGCGACCTCGTCGCCCTGGTAGAGGTACGGCACACCAGGCAGCGAGTAGAGGACCGTGAGCGCGCGCTTCAGCTTCACGTAGACCTCGGCGTCGGTGTACGCGAGCGGCGGGAGATCGCCGTCGCGGCAGCCCGACGACCAGTGGCAGCCGAGCTTCGGATCGTTCGCGGCGATGCTCGCGATGCGCGGGTTGTCGTGGCCGTTGAGGAAGCGCACGTGCCGGGCGTCGGCGCGGTAGCGCGTCTCGGCCCGCGCGATCTCCGTCTCGACCTCGTCGAGCGGCTTCATGCCGTTGACCAGGCCGTCGGCCATGCCGTGCCGGGTGGGGAAGTCGAACTGCCCGTCGAGCGCCGTCGGTCCGGTGTACGCGTCGATCCACGCGTAGCCGTCGCTGAAATGCTCGCCGAAGAAGGTGGCGGACTCGTTGCCGCCGACCGCCGTCTCGCCGACCATGAAGATGCGCGCGCCGCCCTGCTCGAAGCGACGGGCGAGCTCGGCGCGCATGTTGTAGACGCTGTTGGCCTCGACGTGCTTGACCGCGTCGACGCGGAAGCCGTCGAGGTCGAACTCCGCGATCCAGCTGACCGCGTCGGCGATGAACTGCTTCTCGGCGCCGGGCTTCGTCCAGTCGATGTCCGGCAGGTACTGCTGGAAGAGGCACTCGAACGGACGCTCGCTCCAGCCGCAGCCGCCGGTCCCGCAGACGCACACCTTGCGGAACCAGTCGGGGTTGGTCGCGATGTACTCGTGGTCGTCGTGGACCTGGTTGTTGATCAGGTCGAGCAGGACGCGCAGCCCGCGCTTGTGCGCCTCCGCGACGAACGCCTTCAGCGCGGCGTCGCCGCCGAAGCGCGGCTCGACCTCGCGCGACTTGACGGGCCAGTAGCCGTGGTAGGCGCTGTAGACCTGGTTGCCGTCGCCCGTGTGGTACTTGTTCGTCTGCGTGTTCAGCGGTGAGAGCCAGATCGTGCGGACCCCGAGCTTCTCGAAGTAGCCGCTCTTCATCACCTCGAGCGCGCCCTCGAGGTCGCCGCCGTGCCAGTCGGCGTCGTAGTGCACCGGGCCGGCCACCGGCTTGTCGTTCGCCTTGTTGCCGTTGGCGAAGCGGTCGATCAGCATCATGTAGAGGACGCCGTCGCGGTAGTCGAACGGCTCGTCCTCGACCCAGAACGGGAGATCGACCGGCTCGGCCTCGCGATCGTCCGCGTCGAGCGCGCGGAGCGAGAGCGTGTGCTTGCCCTTGGCGAGGCCGGTGAACGAGAAGTCGACCGCGCCGGCGGCGGGATCGACGACGGCGCTGCCGGTCGGGATGGCGCCGGCGTCGAGGCTCGCCTTCACGCGCGCGGGCGCGCCGCCCTCGGTCGCGGCGCGCACGCGGACGCGGACCTTCATGTCGCCGCCGGTGACGGCGACCTTGCCGGAGAGCGTCTCGGGCCCCGCGGCGCACGTGGGGAGGACGAGCGCCGAGTTCATCTCGCCGCCGACGATCTTGCGGTACCGGTTCTGCGGGTCGAGCCGCCAGTCGTCGTCGACGATGAGCTTGTACGCGTAGAGCTGCCCGCCGACGAGGTTCGCGCCGGGCGACAGCGTGATCGCGTGGGCGCCAGCGGCCTTGGTCATCGGCATCGGGGCGTCCGCCCAGCCGGTGAACTCGCCGGCGATCTTCACGTCGTTACCGCCGCCCGTCCACGTGACCGTGAGGGTGCAGTCGCGCTTCTCGAAGACCGTGCCTTCCGGGAAGGCGATGTCCGTCTCGACCTTCCCGCCGTCCGGATCGGTGGCGCCGGCGTCGTCGTCGCCGATCCTCCCGGAGTCGGGGCCGTCCGGGGCCGCGCGATCGGCGTCGCCGTTGTCGGAGGAGCAGGCCGCCGACCAGGCGACGAGGGAGAAGACCACCGAAGGAAGGACGTGCGACAGCTTCATCGGGAGGCGTGTGGCGTACCTCATGCCAGAGTGACGAGCAAGGCGCGGCCTGTCGTTTCGCTCGAACTTTTGCGTCTCGTGGATCCGCGTCGGCGGCGAGCGCCCGGCGCGATGCGCTGCGTCGGCGGTGGGGTTCGGCGCTCGCTCGCTGCGGGCGTCGCCCGGGGCGCGCGCGTCCTATCGTCGTCGGAGTGGCACAGGTCGGCGTGCATCGACTGCCGCTCGATCGCGGAACGCCGCGTGAATCCATGCGCTCGTGCGTGGTCCGAGACGTGCTACCGCTCCGCGCCGTGCCACGCTCGCTTGCTTCTGCGCTCCTCGCCGTCCTCCTCTCGGGGGCCGCGCTCGTCGCGTGCTCCGTCGACGCTGCCTCCGGCCCTCCGGCCGATACCGACGGCGGCGCGGTCGACGCGCCTTGCGAGGAGGGCGCCACCCGGTGCGACGGCGACGAGGTCGCCACGTGCAGCGGCGGCGCGTTCGGCGCCGCCGCGCCGTGCGAGGGCGAGTCGGTCTGCCGCGACGGCGGTTGCCGCGCTCCGACCGACGCGCAGCTCGCGCAGGCCGCGGAGCTCGCGTCGATGCTCCGGTACATCGAGGAGGAGACGGCGTGGCACGCGCCGCTCGACTGGGACGACCTCTCCGCCCGCGGGCGAAAGAGCATCCTCGGCGGGGACGGCTCCGACCTCGCGTACTTCACGGCGCTGTACCACGCGTTCGTCGCGGTCCCGCAGGGGCACCAGGGGCTCTACCTAGCGCGGGGGTGCGGCAAGCTCGTCCCGTATCCGGGCTACTCGCAGCGCGGCGCGTGCGGGCGGCCGCACGCGCGCGGGATCATCGTCACGAGCGTGAAGGCGAGCAACGCGCTCGGCTTGAAGGTCGGGGACGTCGTCACGCGCGTCGGCGACGCCGCGGGCGGCGACGTCGTCGGCGCGCTCGCCGAGCGGCCCGTGTGCGCGTCGAGCCGGCCGTCGGCGTCGTTCCGCGACACGACCACCGCGGCGACGTTCTCCGATCTCCTGACACCGGGCGAGGAGATCCTCGTCGAGGCACCCGACGGCGCGACCCGCGCGGTGAAGGTCCCCGACGCGCCGCTCACCGGCGCGCTCGGCTCGGCGCTCTCGTGTCAGGATCCGTTCTCGCGGAGCACGGCCGTCCCGGTGGAGTCGGCGATCCGGCCCGACGGCGTCGGGGTCATCCGTCTCCCCGGGTTCCTCGATCCGGAGCAGCCGTTCCCCACGAGCCCGACCGAAGAAGCGATCGCCACCTACCGCGCCGCCTTCGAGGCGAAGATCCTCGCTGCCTTCGACGCGGTCAAGTCGGCGCCCGCGATCGTCTGGGACGTTCGCGGCAACGGCGGTGGTCTCACGATGATCGGCCTCGCGATCGCGTCCGGCTTCCCGGGGGCGCGCGCGGAGACGATCTCGTATTGCCAGGCGCGCGTGCCGAAGAGCGATCCACCGGCCTTCGACTCGCTCCGCTACGCGGAGTACGCGCTCTCGCCGGGGGGCCCGTTCGCGTACGCCGGGAAGGTCGCGGTGCTCATCGACGGCCTCGACTACAGCGCCGCCGATTACTTTCCGCTCGCGGTCAAGGCGCGCACGAACGCGATCGTCGTCGGCGCTCCGACGGCGGGGGCGTACGGGGCGACGAGCAAGTCGCAGCTCTTCGAGGGGCCGCCGGCGTTCAGCGTGTCGGTCGACGTGAACCGCTGCGCCACGGCGGACGACGACGCCCCGCTCGAGGGTCGCGGCGTGGCCCCGCACGTCGCGGTCGGGTACGACCCGAAGGACCTCGCCGCCGGCAAGGACACCGTCCTCGAGCGCGCGGTGGCCGAGCTGCGCTGAGGCTCACTCGGTCGTGAGCGTGAGCGTCGCCTTCACGGTCCAGACGAGCGGGGGGGTTTGGTCGGTGCGCTTCCACTCGGCCGCGGCCTCGTACGTCACGCCGACGCGGACGAGCTCGACGACGAGCGACGTCTCGGGCCGGTTCGTCGTCGCGCCGACGAAGGCGAGCGTCGACCCGGAAGCGGAGGGGGTCACGGTGGTGAGCGAGAAGCTCTGCGCCGACGGCGTCATCGGAGGGTGCGGGCAGGGGGGCGGCGCCGCCTCGACCGCGCGATCCTTCACGGTCGCGCCGATGATCTCGCCCGACTCGAGCGCCGCGACCTCGATCACGATGTCCTCGAGCTTCATCGTGTACTCGCAGTAAGGGGCGCCGCCGAAGGGCACCGGCTCCGTCGCCGTCAGCCGTCCCTCGAAGGTCATCGCGCCCGCGCTCGCCTCCGTTTCGACCGGGACAAGCGTGCCGGAGTCACGCGCGCCGGCGTCCCTCGTCGACGACGTCGCGATCGGCGGCGGCCCGCCGGCGCCGTCGTCGCCGCCGCACGCGGCGCTGACGATCGCGCCGGCGATGAACAACGAGCCGAGCGCGAGCGGCGCGGCGGACCTTCGGGCGAGCCTCACGCCCCATGTTTTACGCCGCCCGGGGCTCCGAAACAAAGCTCGGCAGACGGCGGTGCGGAGGCGGTGCGGCTCTCCTCCGGCGCTCCCCTCAGGCGGTGAGCGCGGCGAACGCGCAGAGACCGCCGAGCGTCACGGCCACCCCCCAGATCCCCAGCACGAGGAGGCGCGTGCGTGACTCTCGCGCCTTCGCGGTGCGCGCGGCCTCGCGGGCCGCGCGTACGTGCGCGTACGCCTCCGGGCTCACGCTCCCACGAACGGTCGGCGCCGCCGGCGTGAACGCGGCCGTGGGCTTGTCGTCCTCGTCCTCGAAGAGGGAGGTGAGCCGCGCGGGGCCGCCCGGCGCGCTCGGGGCGGCGCGCGCCGGATCGCCAGTGTCGCCGAGCGGAGACGGCACGCCCGCAGGGATCGTCGGCGCGGCGACCTCGCGCGTGATCTCCTCGTCGGCGAACGCGCGTCGAACGAGCAGCGCGTTCTCCTCGGCGCTCACGGTGAGCGTCCTGTCCTCGTCGTCGTCTGCGTCGTCTGCTTGGAACAGCGCTCCTTCGTCGTTCGCGTGGAGCCGCGCCCCTTCGCCGACGTTCACGCGCTGAAGCGCGAACGGACCGACGTGTGCTTCGAGCATGACGCGCTCGTCGCGATCACCGGTGTCGTGCGTGGAGTCCGAGAGGATGCGGTAGGCGGTGGCGCTGCGCGACATGGCCGCTCCATCAGCAACGGCGATGCCGCCGCAACGCCGGCCGAAATGGGCGCGATCCGCGTCGAGCTGGCGCGCAGACCCGTGCATCCGCGCCACTCCGTGGCAAACGGCGCCTCCGTCGCCGGAGCCTCGCCGCGCACGGCGGGCGGGCGTCTCCACGGCGTCCCGACGACCGTCACGCACCTCTGAGTTACCTTTTCCCGGGACGCACCCGGGATGGCGTGCTAGGTGCGAAAACCGTGCGGCCCCGGATCATCTCGATGTTCGCCGCGGCGACGGCGCTCGCGATGGCGCTCCCCGCGA
>JAHBWA010000360.1 GCA_019637195.1 Labilithrix sp.
CGAGGCGATCGCGCACGAGACGTCGAGCGTCGCCCCACACGTCACCGTCAGCATCGGCGTCGGCACGGTCGTCCCGGCGGCCGACGACGACGTGATGCGCTTCGTCGAAGAGGTCGACCGGCGGCTCTATTCGGCCAAGCAGCGCGGACGCAACATGGTGGTCGGACACCCGCTGTAGGCGCGCCTCGCGGACGACGGGCAGCTCCTCACGCGGCACGGACGAGAATCGACGCGCCGCGCCGATCGCCGAGATCCGAGGGCGTTCACGCGTCGATCGCCTTGCCCGGCTTCAGCTTCATCGTCCGGGCGATCTCCGCGTAGCCACGCTCGCCGCGAACGAGGGACGCCTCGTCGGTGTGCACGGAGTAGAAGCCCGTCACGAGCGGATGCGGGTGCTTGATGGCCGATGCGATCGCGAGCTCGACGTCGCCCTGGGCGACGACCTCGATCGGGGCTGAGCCCTCCTCGAACACGACCATCTCGCGACGCACCGACTGTCCGTCGACCACCAGCGCGCCCGTGGCGACTGCGAGCCACGCCACGTCGTGCTCCGGAGCAGGCCGATACGTCCAGCGCTCGCCGTCCCGCAGCTGGACGCTCAGGTACGTGACGGGCTCCCGGTACGCGATCCGGCTCTCCTTGCCGAGGTAGCTCCCGAGCAAGAGACGCGTGGCGCCGTCGCGCGGGACCGAGAGATCGTCGACGTAGTCGCTGAACGCGGGCGCGAGCTCGAGGGACGGCGGGAGCGCGATCCAGAGCTGGAATCCGCGCACCGCCTCGCCGCCCGCCGGGCCTCCGCCGTGCCACACGCCACCGCCCGCCTGCATCCACTCGATGCTGCGAGGCTCGAGAGTACCGGCCTTTCCAGTGGAGTCTGCGTAGTCGAGCGAGCCCTCCAGGAGCGTCGTGTGCGTGGCGATCCCCGAGTGCGGATGCACGGGGAGCCCCGCCTTCACCGGCCCCGGGAAATCGAAATAGTCGAGGAACACGAACGGCTTCACGAGCTCGCCGATGTCTCCGGGGCTCATCAGGCGCGTGATGGGACCTGAGCGGTGCCCCGGCGTGCGATGAGCGATACGACGCGCCGTCCGGCTCGAAGCGATGTCTGCCATGACCATGGCTGAAGCATGTGTCTCGCGTGACCCCGAGAGAAGTACCTTGATGGCAAGCGTTGTTACCTACAAGGTAACAATGCCATGGACCTCCGACACCTCCGCTACTTCGTCGCCGTCGCCGAGGAGCTCAACTTCACGAAGGCCGCTGCGCGCCTCCACGTGTCGCTCCCGCCGCTGAGCCGGCAGATCCGGGACCTGGAGCGCGAGCTCGGTATCGACCTCCTCGTTCGCAGTACGCGGAGCGTCCGGCTCACCGAGGCGGGCAAGCTGTTCCAGCTGGAGGCGACCGCCGTCCTACGGCGCACGGACGAGGCCGTAGAGACCATGCGAGCGCTGACACGGACGGAGCACCGTCGCGTCCGCGTCGGGTACGCGGCCTCCCCGACGATCGAGATCCTTCCGCGCGCGTTGCAGCGCTTCCGCCGGATGAAGCCGCAGGCCTTCGTTCAGCTCCACGACATGTCGACGCAGGCGATGCTGCGCGGCCTGCGCGAGCGCACCCTGGACGTGGCGATGTTCGTCTCGCTGGCTCCGCAGGAGTTCGCGGGCTTCACGGTGGAGGAGATCGCGACGTACCCCATCCGCGTCGCGATGCACCCGAAGCATCGCTTCACCCGCATGCAAAGCGTGCGACTGCGCGACCTCGCGGGGGAGGCGCTGGTGACGTTCTCCCGCGAGGACTACCCCGAAGTGCACCAGGGGCTCGCGAAGATCCTCGCGCCCTACACCCGATCGCCGAACGTGGTCGCCGAGTACGAGACGGCGGTGAG
>JAHBWA010000361.1 GCA_019637195.1 Labilithrix sp.
GCGCGTCCCGCGCCAATCGTCCCGGCGAGCGCGCTCATCGTCCGCAAGGAGGGGACGCTCATCGCGAAGGTCGCCGGTGACCGGCTGACCCTCGCGCGCGTCGTCCTCGGGCGCGATCACGGCAAGGAGCTCGAGATCCTCGACGGCGTGAGCGTGGGTGAACAGGTCGTCGTCAACGCGTCGGACGAGCTCGAGGACGGGCAGCCGGTGGAGATCGTCCCGCTCGCGAAGTAGCTCGTGTCGTGGAGCGCGGCGTGTGGGCTGACGTCGCGGCGGCGGCCGCCTCTTGGCCCGCGTCGCGGTCGCGCGACGCGTCTCGGCCCGCGGCCTCGCTTCAGCCGGCGTCGGGCTCCTCCTTGGCGCTGCACCCCGACTGCTCCTCGCACTCGAAGAACTCCACGCAGGAGTCGTTCTTCTCGCAGATCTCCTCCGCCTTCGGCCCGCACGTGCTGATCACGGACTGCGAGTCGAGGCAGGTGAAGCACGCCTCCGACGGCTCCTGCGATTGATCCGTGCAGAAGTCGCCGCACGCGGCTCCGCAGGTGTCCTCGCAGGCGCACGCGACGTAGACGCTGTCGGCCTCGTCGAGGACGGCCTCGATCTGCTCGTTATAGCCGCAGCAGTTCGCGCAGGAGGCCATCGTGGTCTCCTTCGAGCAGTCCTTGCCGTTCGCGTCGTCGTCGTCGTCGTTCTTGTCGTCCTTGTCGTCGGTCGAGCCGCCGCCCGAGCTCGAGCCGCCGTCGGTCCTCGTCGATGAACCGCCTCCAGGCTCGGCGGTCGTCGTCGTGCAGGCTGCGGCGATCGACACGAGGCCGACTGCGAGGGTGAGCGTGAGGAGGTGCGTGCCGATTCGTCGATGCATGACGGGGCATACTGCAGTCGCCGGACCACGCCCGCCCAGGCGCGGATCATCCCCGGCCGCCTCGCCGACGTGCATGCCGGCGAAGCGACCTCGCCCTGTCGTCCGGGGTGCGATCCCGCGGCGTTCGGTTCGATGGAACCAAGCGTTAGACATCCACCTACATGCCCGATATCGCAGGGCAGATCATGGTCGATGGCGACAATGTCGGAGTATGGACCGCGCGATCCGGGCGGCCCACCCCGCTCCCCTGCGCGTGAGACGGCCGGCCCTCATCCCACATCGGATCCATCGGCAAAAATGGGGTTGCTTCGCTGGCAACGCATCCTGCTCCTGGAGCGGCATCGCCCTTGCTCCAGTAGGCGACGGAGATGGGCGGCCCGATGGGAACGCAGGGACAGCTACGCGACGGAGAGCGGTACGAGCTGCTCGGTGAGCTCGCCAGCGGCGGTATGGCGACGGTCTACCTGGCGCGGATGCGCCGGCCGATGGGCTTCTCGCGCCTCGTCGCGATCAAATGCATGCACCCGCAGTTCGCCAAGGACCCGAGCTTCGTCTCGATGTTCATGGACGAGGCGCGGCTGACGGCGCGCCTCCGCCATCCCAACATCGTCCCCACGCTCGACATCGTCCACGAGGACGGTCACCTCTTGCTCGTCATGGAGTACGTCGAGGGCGCCTCGCTCGCGACGCTCCTCCGCGCCGTCAGCAAGGGAGGCGCCCGGATCCCGCTGCCGATCGCCTGCGCGATCGTCCACGACCTGCTCCTCGGTCTGCACGAGGCGCACCAGGCCAAGGACGACGACAACGCCCCGCTCGCGATCGTTCATCGCGACGTGTCCCCGCAGAACGTCCTCGTCGGGCTCGACGGGCTCTCGCGCGTGCTCGACTTCGGCGTCGCGAAGGCGCGCCAGAACACGCACCACTCGAATGACAACGAGATCAAGGGCAAGATCCCGTACATGCCGCCGGAGCAGCTCTTCGGCGAAGCGCTCGATCA
>JAHBWA010000362.1 GCA_019637195.1 Labilithrix sp.
CCCCGCCGACGGCGCACCGCGGCGGGCCGCCGAGCTCCAGCAGGTCGATCTCCGCGTCGCGGCCGGCGAGGTCGTCTGCGTCCTGGGGCCGAACGGCGCAGGAAAGACGACCCTGGTCCGCGTGGCCTCGGGCCTCCTCGCGCCCTCGAGCGGAGAGGTCCGGCTCCTCGGCGAGCCGCTCGGGGGCCGCTCGCGCGCGGACGTCGCGCGCACCCTCGCCGTCGTCGAGCAGATGCAGGAGATCGCGGGCGGCTTCACCGTGCGCGAGGTCGTCGCGATGGGGCGCGCGCCGCACCAGGGAGGCTGGATGCGCTCGACCGAGGTGGACGAGCGCGTCGTGGAGGAGGCCCTCGCGCGTTGCGATCTCCGCGCGCTCGCGTCGCGGCCGGCGCGCGCGCTCTCGGGCGGCGAACAGAAGCGCGTCGCGGTGGCCCGCGCGCTGGCGCAGGAGCCGAAGGTGCTCCTGCTCGACGAGCCCGGCGCGTTCCTCGACGTGCGCCACCAGCTCGACCTCTACGAGCTGCTCGCGACGGAGGTGAAGCAGCGCGGGGTGGCCTGCCTCGTGGTGATGCACGACCTCAACGTCGCGGCGCAGTTCGCCGATCGCGTCGTCCTGATGAAGAGCGGCCGCGTCGTCGCCTCCGGCGTCGTCGCCGACGTCATGACGTGGAAGACGCTCAAGGAGACCTTCGACGCGGACCTCTATTGCGGCGTCAACGACCTCACCGGCGCGCGCTTCTTCCTCCCGATGCGCGGTCCACGCGGCGCGTAGCGGGACGAGGTCGCCTTGGCTAGCTTCGCGGCACGCAGCGCGATGAGAGGTCGGTCGGCTTCGCGGCGCGCAGCGCGATGAGAGGTCGCCCGGTCGGCTTCGCGGCGCGCGTCGCGCGGCGCGATCAGAGGTAGCGCCGGACGATCTCGTCGAGGGCGCTGTCGCTCGTGACCCCCTGACGGATGGCGACGATCTTCCCGGTCTTCGACACGACGATGAGCGTCGGGAGGTTCGACACTCCGTACTGCTTCGCGATGGTGTTGTTCTCGTCGTAGACGATCGGGAAGGCGAGCCCCTTCTTCTTGACGAAAGGCTCGGCGAGGCCGTCGGCGTCGCTGGTGTTCACGCCCACGACCGCGAGGCCCTTGTCCTTGTAGCGGAGGGCGATCGTGTTGACGATCGGCGCCTCGGCCTGGCAGGGCCCGCACCAGGTGGCCCAGAAGTCGAGCACGACCGGGCGCCCGCGCAGGCTCTTGAGGTCGAGCGTCGTCGGGGGGGCGCCCGCGGGCGTCTCGCCGCCGAGGTTCTCGGCGTTGGCGACGATCCGCGCGCTGAACTCCGGCGCGTCCTCGTCGAGGGAGAGGCCCTCGCAGCCGCGGGTCAGGCGGGGGACGAGCGCGAAGCCGGCGGCGAGGGCCAGCACCGTCAGCGCGGCCCGTGTGTGGCTCGAGGTCGGCGCTCGGTTCGGCTCGCGGGCGTCGACCGTCGTGGGAGTGGCCGGCTCGTCGGACATCGCCATGGACATAGCAAGCGAGACGCAGCGCGTCGACGCGGATGCCCGTCGCGTGCCCGGAGGCGCCGGCGTCCGGCGCTCGTCAGACGCCGATGCCCGTCTCGACGCCCTGCTGACGCGCTCGCTCCCGCGCCTCGCGCGCCGCCGCCGCGATCGCGAGGATCTTCGTTCCCGGCAGGTGGAGCGTGAAGCGGGCGCCGCCGAGCCGATCGCTCCGGCTCGCGTCGATCTCGCCGCCGTGCTCGACGACGACCTTCTTGACGATCGCGAGCCCGAGCCCGGTGCCGTCCGC
>JAHBWA010000363.1 GCA_019637195.1 Labilithrix sp.
CCGATCTCCGCCAGCTGGCCCGCGAGCCCGGCGTCGCCGACGAAGCCCGGCGTGAACGGACCGATCGCCACGCCCGCGAGCAGGTAGCCGACGAGCGGCGGCAGGCGCAGCCGCGTCGCCACGAGGCCGAGGAACAACGCCAGGGCGATGCCAACGCCGATCGTCGCGATGAGCGCTGTTTCGTGCGACAAGGGCCGTCCTCCTACGACGTGACGCCCCGGTGTACCACAACGAGGCATCGGCAGCCGAGCGGACCGAGGTGCGCGCGCCGGCGTCGCCCGCCCTGCCGATCGTGACGCGTCGACGTGCCACAATGAGCGGCATGAAGCATCGACCGCTCGGGGCCGGCGTCGTCGCCTCGGGCGTGCTGCTCGCCGCTTGCAAGGAGAGCACATCCACGACGGCGCCGCCCGCCGAGCCCGCTCAGCCGTCCGCGCAAGCGTCGGCCGCCACCGGCGCCGCGGTTGTCCCGTGTCCGCCTGCCTCGCCCGACGCCGGGGCTCCGCGCCTCGCGTCGTTCGTGGCTGTCGACGTCCCCGGGACCTACTGGATCGACCTCGTCTTCGCCGACAGCGAGTGGTCGCTGCCCGGCTACATCCCGATGCCGCATCACCACGCGACGCGCATCGAGCTCACGAACCTCGCGGAGCACCCGGTGCTCACGTCCGTCGGCGGCGCGCACGCCGCGAGGCCGCTGCGCTTCGCGCTCGAGCTCGCGTCGCACGAGGTGACCAAGGTGCCGGGCCGCGACGCGTGGCGCGCGACGTACTTCGCGCGGATCCTCGAGGTCTGCGCGCCTTGACCCGGCGCCGCGCGATCTGGAGTCCAGTGGTCGGCGGTCGCGGCGGCGTGGAATCAGGCGCGCGGATCGGCGCGCGTCGCGGTCTGCACGGGAGCTCGGCGCGCACGTTGACGAAGCGATCGACTTGACGCCGAATCGCGGCGGGGTGTAAGCCGAGAGTGTGCTGGTGCTCTGGGCTCGTCCCAGGGCTTAAAAGGGAACCCGGTGAGAATCCGGGACTGCCCCGCAGCGGTAAGCGAGAACGACCCCCGTCTCATGCACTGGTTCTCCCCTCAGGGGAGGCTGGGAAGCGACGGACAGTAGGAACCCGGTTCGCCGGAGAGCTCGCGAGTCCGAAGACCTGCCCGCGCCCGACGTCGGCTTCACCGTCGTCGGTTCGACCTGGGAGCCTCGAGGGAAGGCGGGTAGGTCCGAACGGCGCGAGATGCGTCGATGGCTAGCTCCATCGATCGACGGCTCGCGCTCTTTGGCTCGCCCGTCCGCTCACGAGCTCCGAGTCGCCCGAGGGGGCGAGCCGTCGGACGAAGCGTGAGCGGAACGCCGCCGGGCGTTCGTGCGCGTTTCGCCGGCCTCTCCTCTCCACCGAACTTTCGAGGAGGAGCCATGACGATCGCGACGAACCTGGGATTTCCACGCATCGGTAAGCACCGCGAGCTCAAGCGCGCGCTCGAATCGCACTGGAGCGGCAAGAGCAGCGCGGACGCGCTCCTCGGCGTGGCCAAGGAGCTGCGCGCCGAGCACTGGCGCCTCCAGCGCGCCGCTGGCATCGAGCATGTCCCGAGCAACGACTTCGCGCTCTACGACCAGGTGCTCGACACGATCCAGCTCGTGGGCGCGACGCCGCCTCGCTACACGGCGCTCGAGTCGAACCCGCTGCGCGCGCACTTCGCGATGGCGCGCGGCTTCCAGGCCGACGGCGTCGACGTCCCGGCGATGGAGATGACGAAGTGGTTCGACACGAA
>JAHBWA010000364.1 GCA_019637195.1 Labilithrix sp.
CACGATGAGGTGTTTGAAGTGGTCGGGACGCGCAATCATCATCTCGCGCACGCCGTTCTTCACGAAGTCCATCACGCCCATCGTCGACTCTCCTCGTTGCGCCAGCCCTGTCAGGCGGGGCAGGCACCCATCAAAACACCAGCAAGCACGAACGTAAATCCACGATCGCAGCTCCGCCACTCCGCGGGCGCGAGGGTCGAGGACGCCACCGCCCGACGCCGCCGCGCGTCACCCGTTCGGGTGGCGTCCCTGCCCGCGTGGAGAGGTCGCGAGAGCTGGCGTGGCCTCGTGCATGCACGTAACCTCGAGCCGCCGTGAGCGTTCCCTCCATCGATCCGACGACCCTCCCTCCGACTGCGCAGAAGATCCTCGATCCGTCGAGCCCTCCGCAGCTCAAGGCGATGGCCGCCAAGGGCCTCATGCCCGGCGTCCCGCCCGGGGCGATCCTCGCGGTCGTCGTGATGTTCTCACTCGGCGCGGCCGGCGACGCGCACGTCGAGACGGCGAAGAAGACGCTCGAGAAGCTCCCGCCGCCGCTCATCAACGGCGCCCTCGCCCTGCCCGACCTGCACCCGGCGGTGCTCGACGCGCTCGGCCCCATCTACGCGACCGACGCGGCCATCTCCGAGAAGGTCCTCCACCATCCGGCGATCGTCGCCGCGACGGTCGTGGCGATGGCGGCCGTCGGGACCGAGGGCGTCTGCGAGCTCATCGCGACCAACGAAGAGCGGATGCTCGCCAACCCGGCGATCATCGAGAAGCTCTACCTGAACAAACACTGCCGCATGTCGACGGCAGATCGCATCCTCGAGCTGGCGGTTCGCAACGACATCGAGCTCGCCATTCCGGCGTTCGCGCAGGCCAAGCTCGCCATCCAGGGCGAGCTCATCGCCGAGCCCACGGAGGAGGCCTCTTTCGACGACACGCAGTTCCTCGAGGCCAGTGAGAAGGCGCAGGACCTCAAGCTCGCGGACGGCGAAGACACCCACGAGCTCAACCCCGAGACCGGGCAGGAGGAGGTCACCGCGAAGGCGAAGCCGCTCCACGCGATCTGGGCGGACATGCGGGCGGCGGCGAAGATCCGCTTCATGAACATCGCGACCCTCAAGAGGTACGACGAGCGCGGCAGGGAGATCGGCGAAGAGCGCTTCGACGTGAAGGCGATCCGCATGCTCGGGATCCGCGACGCGAACCCGCTCGTGGCGGTCTCGGCGCTGAGCACCCCCGGCATCAGCGACGCCGAGATCGTGCGCATCGCGGGGCTCCGCAACGTGGCCGAGGACGTCCTGCGCGAGATCGCGATCAACCGCGAGTGGACGCGGCACTACATGGTGAAATTCCACCTCGTCGCGAACCCGCGGACGCCCTTCGGGCACGCGTCCAAGTTCGTCCTTCACCTCCGCGAGAGCGACCTCAAGTCGCTCGCGAAGAGCAAGGAGGTGAGCGGCGCGATCCAGACCGCGGCGAAGCAGCAGCTCTCGCGCAAGGGGAAGTGAGCGCGCGGCGCCTCTGATCCGAGCGAGGACCTCTGACCGAGACCCGCGGACCGAGGAACGCTGACCGAAGACCGCGGCCCCGCGCCGCCGATCAGCGGCCGATGCCCCAGATCTCGCCCGTCGCCCACGTGGCGTCGAGCAGCGAGACGACGACGTGGACGACCTCCTCGGCCGTGCCGAAGCGCCCGAGCTGAGAGCGCGTCGCGAGGCGGTGCTGCCGGAGCGGGTCGGCGTCGGCCTCGGGATCGGCGACGATGCCGAGCTCG
>JAHBWA010000365.1 GCA_019637195.1 Labilithrix sp.
CGCGTAGCGGCTGTTCGGGACGAGCGGGCTGTCGACGTACCAGCCGCTCGCGCCGCCCTCCGGCGTCACGATGACCATCTCGTGCCGGCTCGACAGCTCCTGGAGCGCGCGGTGGGCGTGATCCGACCAGTCGGTGAAGCTCCCGTCGGCGCCGTGGAGGAGCAGCAGCGCAGGGAGCGCGTCGCCGTCGCGGGCGGCGGTCTGCGGCACGTACGCCAGGTACGACACGCTTCGTCCGAGCGCCTTCGAGTCGATGTCCCGCCGCACGACGACGGCCCGGTCCTCGTCGGCAGGCACGAGGACGACCTCACGCTCGAGCTGCTCGCTGACCTTCCGCGCCATGTAGACCGCTCCCTCGCGCGTGAAATGAACGCCGTCGGACGAGCGCAAGAGGTGCGACGCGCCGTCGAGCCGGATCGAGTTGGTGTACTCCCCGCGAGGGTCCGCGGAGAGGTCCCACGTCGAGATGAACGACGCTCCGCTCTTCTGAGCGCGCGCGCTCGTGATCGCGTTGACGTGCTCGATGCGCTTCGAGAAGCGCGGCTCGCGCATCATCGGCATGCCGAGGATGATCAGGCGGGCGCCGCGCGACTGCACGAGCTCGGCGAGCGCCTCGATGCGCCGTCCGTACTCCTCGTCCCACTCCGGCGTCGCGAACATCAAGGGCGCGCGACGCGCCAGCGAGATGGCCTGGGCGTCGTTGCCGCCGAACTGCGCGATCACGACGTGCGGCTCCACCTTGTCGAGGAGCTCCGTCGTCGTCGCCGGCCAGTCGAAGAAGTCGTCGCGCACGAGCCCCGTCGCAAGCTTGCCGAGCCGCGTGACCTCGACGCTCTTGTACGAGGTCCTGAGCGTACGCTCGAGCTCGACGCCGAAGTGGAGCAGGACCGACGAGGCGCCGATGACGAGGACGCGCTTCGGCTCGCCGACCTCGGCGAGCAACGGCGCGCGCTCGGTCACGCCGGCGTCGCCGGCCGACGCCGGCGGCTCGGCGCGGGCAGGAGGCGCCGGAGCGCGCGGAGGCGGCGCGGCCTCGTCCTCGCGGAGCCAGACGACCTCGGGCTTCGCGCGCTCCGCGAGGCTCGACAGCCGCTCGGCGAGCCAGGAGGCTCGCGTCCGCTCCGACGTCTCCACGAGCGCGTCCGCGGCGGCGAGCACCACCGGCCTCGCGCCGAGCGCGCGATCGTGCACGACGAAGCTGCGGATCTCGCCCGCGAAGAGCAGCGTCAGCGCGAGCGCGGTCAGCCACAGCCCGACGACGAGCGCCGCCGGCTCGCTGCGCTCGTCCTGGCGCGGACTTCCGTGGAGGGGGGAGCGCGGCGCCATCGTCAGAACCCGAAGTAGATGTAGGGCGCGACGTCGCGCGTCTTGATCGCGAGCATCACCACGCCGGCGGCGATCCACGCCACCGGCCGGGCCGCCGCCGGGATCCGCGCGTGCCACGCGACGCAGCGCTCGAAGATCGGGCGCCCGACGAAGTTCAGCGCGATCGTGAGGGCGGTGACGAGGACGACCATCGCGTCGACGCCGCGCCCGTGGAGCGTGAGGCGCGCGAGGCCCGCGAAGACCTCGCTCGCGACGGTGATGTCGCTCGACCGGAAGAAGACGCGCGCGAACGCGCAGAACGCGAGCGTCGTGAACCAGCCGAGCGCCGCCCACCACCGCGCGCGGGACGGCTCGACGCCGCGCGCGCGCCGGAGATCGACGAAGAGCTTGTA
>JAHBWA010000366.1 GCA_019637195.1 Labilithrix sp.
GTCGGACGCGATCGCAAGCTCTCGTGGAAGGTCGGCCTGGGCGCGTCACGCCTCGTCCGCGATCTCCTCGCGCTCTGCAACGTCCGCGGCATCAGCCTGAAGAAGATGCGCGAGACGCGCGACGAGCTGGTCGGCGGAGTCGCCCGACTCCTGACGCGCGGCGACGAGGTGAAGCAGTTCATCTTCAACGCCGACCTCGTCGACGAAGCCGTCGCGAACCTCCGCGGCTTCTCGTCCTTCCAGGTCGCTCCGCTGATCATCGATCGCGTGCTCCACGAGTCGTGCGCCGAGGCGGCGACGATCCTCCTCGCCGACCACGACGCCGGCGGCGACGACGACGAGCGGACCACCGCGTTCCTCCACCTCTTCGCGCAGCGGCTCGTCACGGAGCGCTCGCCACGATCCGACGCCGCCGTCGCCGAGCTCTACCGGCGCAAGATCGTCGACGAGAACGAGATGCCGCGCGACCTCAAGGAGTCGATCCGCGCGCAGACGTTGGCGGACGCGCTCGTCCGCGAGCCGTCGCAGTTCTTGCTGACCCTCGACCTCATCGGCGATCCCGAGACCTACGAGAGCGAGCTCGCGACGCTCGAGGCGGCGATGGCGACGCTCGCTCGCCGCGCGGAGGCCGCGGGCCTGCTCGCGGTCATGAGCACCCTCGCGCGGCACGCGAAGGGCGCCGGCAAGGCCGGACCGCGCGAGACTTCGGCGCTCCGCACGATGAAGTCGATGATCGACAAGCAGCGCCTCTTGCCCATCGCGACGACCCTCCTCGTCGGACCGGCGCACCAGCGCGAGGCCGCGCGCCAGCTCATCGTCATCGCCGGGTCCGTGGGCGTCTCGGCGCTCTACACGGCGCGCGAGGCGACGCTCGATCCGGCCGCGCGCCCGATCTTCGTCCAGGTCCTGCGCGACACGGGGCCCGCGGGCTGGGCGCTGCTCTCGCACCTGCTGCCGCAGATGGAGGTGCGCGACGACGCCGAGCTCGCGCTGGTCGAGGACCTCCTCCGCGCCGTGCCGGATCGCGCCGACCCGGGGCTCGGCGAGGCGGTCGCCAAGTTCCTGGCGCATCCTCTCCTCCGCCCGACGGCGCTCGCGGCGATCGTCCCGCTCTGGGGCGAGCGGGCGAGGAAGCCGCTCGTCGAGGCGCTCGAGTACGCCGACGAGCCGACGCGCATCCTCGCGCTCGGGGAGCTGCGACGGCTCCGCGCGATCGACGAGTACGTCGTCTCGGTGCTCGAGCGCTTCCTGACGATGCGCGGGAGCGCCGGGGAGGAGCTCCGGGCTTCTGCCGCCGCCGCGCTCGCCGACGTCTCCGCGCCGCTCCGCACGCGCGTCGTCCAGCTCCTGTCGAAGGCCGTCGAGGGCAAGCGCGGCCTCGTCGCCATGCTGCGCGGGAGCGACAACAACGACGAGAGCGTCGTGGTGATGGAGGCGATGGGCCGGGCGCTCCTCGCGCTCGACCGCGCCGAAGGGATCCGCGCGCTCAAGGGTCGCCTCTCGCGCTCGGAGGGGCTGATGAAGGCCCGGCTCAGCGCCGTATTGCAGATGGGCTGAGCGGTCCCGGCGCAGGCGTCACTGGACGCAGCGCTGCGAGCTCGAGTCGAAGCGGAGACCGGGGTTGCAGACGCGGTTCGCGTTCGACGCGAAGTTGTTCGGGTCGGCGAGGCAATAGG
>JAHBWA010000367.1 GCA_019637195.1 Labilithrix sp.
GCCTCGCGGAGCTTCGCCTGGTACGCCGCCTTCGAGGCCTCGGCGGCGGCGCGCTGGTCGGCGTCGTACGCGTAGATCCCCGAGCGGTACTGGGTGCCGGTGTCGTTGCCCTGGCGCATGCCCTGCGTCGGATCGTGGCCTTCCCAGAAGACGCGGAGGAGCTCGTCGTAGCTCACGAGCTTCGGATCGTAGACCACGCGGACGACCTCGTTGTGGCCGGTCCTGCCCGAGCAGACCTCGCGGTACGTCGGGTTCGGCGTGTGGCCACCCGCGTAGCCGACCTGCGTGGAGACCACGCCGGGCACCTTCCAGAGCTTGCGCTCGACGCCCCAGAAGCAGCCCATGCCGAACATCGCCTGCCGCGAGCCCTCCGGGAACGTCTCCATGCTCGTGCCGAGCACGGCGTGCGTGGGGGCGACGGGCATCGCGTCGGCGCGGCCCGGCAGCGCTTCTTCCTTCGATGGCATGCGGAGCTCGTAACCCATGGCTGACCTCTCTCCTCTCTGAGAGCCTCGCGCGGCGCCAGGCGCGCGAGCGAGACACCTCTCCGTCACGATACGATGCGCATGGCCCGCGGGCGTCGCGAGCAAATGCGCCGCGTCACTCGCCGATGCGGAATTGCAACCCCACGCCCACGCCGAAGCTGCGGAGGGCGTCGTTCTCGACGTTGGGGAACAGCAGCATCGTCTTGAAGTCGACCGCGCTCGCCACCTGGTAGCCGAGGCCGAAGCCGAGCAGGAGCTGCGCGTCGTGGTCGCCCGGTCCCACGTCGATGAAGCGGAGCGCCGCCATCGGGCCGAGCCAGAGCTTCTCCGACGTCTGGAACCAGAAATAGGCGGGGATCGAGAGCCCGTTGAACGCCGGCCTGTTGAAGACGACCGGGATGTACGCGCCGGTGTCGATGCGCGCGAAGTCCGAGACGTGGAACGTGAGCGGGACGCCGAACATGACGCCGAAGCGCGTGTCGTCCTCGATCGGGAGGAACACGCGTCCGTCGAGGCCGACCTCGGCCACGCTGCCGCTGTACGCCACCCAGCGCATGCGGAGCTCCGGGTTGGCGACGGTGTCGCCGCCGGTGCCGTAGGTCTCGGTCCAGAGCGTGCGGCCGTAGCCGTCGGCGCGTGCGGCGCGGCCGTCGTCGCCGAACCGGAGGCCGGTGCGGAACCCGAGCTCGAGGCGCTCCGTGACGCCGAGCGCGCCCTCGAGGTTCATGCCGAGCCCGGTGCTGCTGACGTCGTTCAAGGGGCCGCGGAAGCGGGCGTGACCGACGCCGAGCCCGACGTCTCCGGCGAACACCAGCTGGTGCTGCGTCATCGGGCGATCGACCCAGCGCTCGGCGGCGCCGCTGGACCGGGGGACCACCGCCACGGAGAGGACCGCGCCGGCGATCAGCAGAGTGCGGCGTGTGCGTCGCATGCGCGCAGCCTAGGCCGCCGCTCGCCGCGGTTCAATCGGCGGGCTGCGCGTCCGGCGCGGGCGCTGCGGCAGCCGTGTCCCGCGCGCGGTCGCGGCGCCGGCGGACGAGGAGCACGACGCCGACCGCGATCACCGCGAGCGACCAGTACTGCGCGAAGGTGAGCCCGCCCTGGCGGGCCTCGCCGGTGATGCCGTCCTCCATGCGGAGGAAGTCGAGCGCGAAGCGGAACGGCCCGTACACG
>JAHBWA010000368.1 GCA_019637195.1 Labilithrix sp.
GAAGGCGGTCGAGACGGAGCCGGTCACCCGCGGCGACCGCGCCGTCGGCCTCCGCGCCAAGCTCACCGACGGCAACGTGACGTACCTGAACGGCACGAAGACCGTCGCGACGTGCGGCCAGAGCGCTTACTGCCAGAAGCTCAAGGACTACACGGCGATCCCCAAGCTGATGTTCGAGCTCGAGTCGCAGCTGGGCTTCGGCCGCTTCGGTGGCTGGCTCAAGGGCGTCTACTAGCTAGCGGCTTCGCGCGCGTCGTCTGCTCGGGCAGCGGGCGTCGCTCCCGCGGGCTCGCGGCGTCGGCTCGCTCCCACGGCGTCGGCTCGGGGACGGCGTCGCTCGCGCGTGGTCCGCGCTCACCGGCCGGGGCTCCAACGCACCGCGTGGTCCGCGACGTTCGGACATCGGGACGGGGGCGTCGCGGGCAGCGTCCCGCACGCGGGGAAATAGAAAAAACGCCGCGGCGGGCTCGGGGGGGGTAAAGCCTCGCCGCAGCGCTGCGACTTCGTTATGCGCGTTCCATGCCACGCGTGAAATGCGCGAGATCACGTTCGCACGGCACCGCTGTCGTGCATTCTTGAAGGATCACGTCGACAACATCGAAAGGACGCGACCGCGTGCCAGCGCTCCATCGCCGCGTTTGGGCCGGGCACCTGCTCCGGAGCGGGGCGCGCGTTGCGATCTTCGTCGCCAGCCTGCGGCGGTCCCGCGTCGCGCCCTACCGCGGTGCGGGATCGGGCGAGGGGCGGATGAGCCCCGCGCGCGCCTCGGGCGACGCTTCGCGCGGGGTGCCGGCCGCGGGCGTCTGGTCGGCGAGCCAGCGGCGGACCGCGGCCGGGGAACGGAGACGGACGAGCTCGACGTTCGGCATCGCCGCGAACTTGTGCGGGTAGAGGCGCCGGCGCCGGGAGTGCTGCTTGATCGCGAGCGCGACGAGCGAGTCGCGCTCGAGGAAGGCGAAGCGTACGGTCTGCCGGTTGCCGTTGAACAGGTCGCGCTGGGTGACGATGTCCCAGATCGCCCGTCGTATCAGGCGGGCGACGACGAGCGGGAGCGGCTGGTCCAGCCAGACGACGGTGTCGGCGCGCTCGTACACGAGGTTGCCGAGCTTTCGATCGTACGAGCCGTCGACGACCCACGCGTCCAGGTCGCCGATCGCGGCGAGCACGTCGCGGCGGAAGTCCTCGTTGGGGGCCTCCCGCCAACCTGGCTGGTGACAGAGCGCGTCGAGCTCGACGTACCGCACGCCGAGCTGCTCGGCGAGGCGGCGCGCGAGCGTGGTCTTGCCGTTCCCGCTCACACCGATGACGGCGATCCTCCGAGCTCTGCCTCCCGACACGACCGAAGACTATAGGCACGCGCGGCGCCGGCCGCGATGCGCCTGGCCGCCGCCTCGCGAGGCAGCGGTTCGGCTGTCGCGCCACGCCGTCGGGACGCGCCACGCCGTCGCGCGGCGGAGACGCGCGCTCGAGCGTCGGGCGCGTCAGGGAAGGTCGGCCGGGATGAGGCCCTGGTAGGTCCCGCCGTCGAGGCCGGCGACGTAGGGGGCGTCGCCGCGAGTCATGGCGAACAGGACTCCGGCGAGGGCTGCGCGCTCGGCGCCGTCGGCCGCCGCCGGCTCGAGCGCGCCGGTGCTCGGATCGAAGCTCGCCTTC
>JAHBWA010000369.1 GCA_019637195.1 Labilithrix sp.
CGTCGAGCGTCGCCACGACGTTCGGATGGCGCACGCGCGCGGCGAGGCGGGCCTCTTCGAGGAACATCGCGACGAAGTCGGGATCCTTCGCGAGGTGCGGATGGAGGCGCTTGATCGCGACCGTGCGCGAGAACCCGACGGAGCCGAGCAGGCGCGCGAGATGCACCGTGGCCATGCCGCCCGCGGCGATCTCGCCGAACAGTGCATAGCGGCCCAGGTTGCCGCGATAGTCCGCGCTGGATTGCTCCGCCACTGGTCGGCGAGGTTACCAGACGTGGTTCGGCCCCGAAAGCAGCACAGCTTGGCTGCCGTCGACTTGCCGCACGCGTACGGAGCGTCTACGTGGAGCCGCGTTATGCCGCGAGATCGAAGCATGGCGACGACTCCACACACCGCCGCCGAGGTGCTCCTCCGCAGGCGTCGTAAGATCGCTCGGCTCGCGTGGTCGGTGCTCGCCTACAACATCGCCGTCGTTCTCTGGGGCGCGTTCGTGCGCGCGAGCGGGTCGGGCGCCGGCTGCGGGCGCCACTGGCCGCTCTGCAACGGCGAGGTCGTGCCGCAGCCGAAGAGCATCGCCACGATCATCGAGGCCACGCACCGCGCGACGAGCGGCGTCGCGGTCATCGCGGTGCTCGCGCTCCTCGTCGCCGCGATGCGCGGGCTCCCGCGTGGGCACCGCGCGCGGCGCGGCGCGGTCTACTCGACGGTGTTCATCTTCGCCGAGGCGCTCGTCGGCGCAGGTCTCGTCCTCTTCGAGCTGGTCGCGCACGACGCGTCGATGAAGCGCGGGCTCTCGATGGTCCTTCACCTGAGCAACACGTTCCTGTTGCTCGGCGCGCTCGCGCTCACGGCGTGGTGGGCGACGACCGAAGACGGAGCGCCCGCGGAGGAGCGCCCGGACGCGCCGAAGCCGCTCCTCCTGCGGTCGTCGCTCGGCGTCGCGCTCGGGAGCGTGCTGGTCCTCGGCGCGAGCGGCGCGGTGGCGGCGCTCGGCGACACGCTTTTCCCGGCGTCGTCTCTGCGCGAGGGGCTGGCGCAGGATCTCTCGCCGATGGCGCACGTCTTCCTCCGCCTCCGCATCCTGCATCCGGTGATCGCGCTCGGCGCCGGGGTCGTCGTGCTCGGCGCGGCGGGGATCGTCCGCTCGGTCTCGACGTCGGCGCGGGCGCGTGGCTTCGCGCGCCTCGTCACGATCCTCTACGTCGTCCAGTTCGCCGCCGGCCTCCTCAACCTGACGCTCCTCGCGCCGGTCGCGATGCAGCTCGTGCACCTCCTGCTCGCCGACGCGACCTGGATCGCGCTCGTGCTCATGACCTGGGAGGCTTGGACCGCGCGCGATCGCGTCGCGTCTGCCGCCGCGAGCGCGCCGGCGACCGCCTCGTCCTGAGCCCGCGACGCGCGGGGGCCGCCGCGCGTGGACCTCAGCCGCCCATCATCTCGAGGAACGGACCCGGCCCGAGCAGCGAGGTGCCGCCGTCCATCAGCAGCGTCGCGCCCGTGACGTACGCGCCCGCGGGCGAGACGAGGAACAGGGTCGCGCTGGCGATCTCGTCGATCGTCCCGTAGCGGCCGAGCGGAACGCGGCTCTTCAGCTGGTCGGCTGCGCCGCCCGGCGCGAGGCGGCTCATGCCCTCG
>JAHBWA010000037.1 GCA_019637195.1 Labilithrix sp.
CGTTGTCGCCCTCGGCGAGCGCGATGCTCTCCAGGCCGCGGAGCGGCTCCATCATCTGCGGGAAGAGGCGGTGCGCCTGCTCGTACTGCTTCGCGGCGTCGGGGCGGCTCCGCGTCCGCTCGTCGAGGAAGCGCGAGGCGAGGATGAGGTGAATGCGCACGCGGTCGTCCTTGCGGCGGGTGCTGAGGACGGCGAGATCCAGCTCGTCGATCTCCCGCTTGAAGTCGCCGTGCTCACGGCTGAGCGCCGCCTGGAGGAAGTGCACGAGGGCGTGCGTCGGGTCGATGACGCGCACGCGCTCGACCCACTGCCGCGCGAGCTCCGCGTCGGGCACGTCGCGCGTGAGCCAGCGGACCATCGCCTCGTGGTACGCGAGCGAGCGCGCGGGGACCCGCTCGGCGCCGGCGAGCGCGCGAGTCTGCTCGAGCACCTCGGTCCAGCGGCCCTCGGCGCGCACGAGCGGCTCGAGGTGGTCGAGGACGTCGTCGTTCGTCGGATCGCTCCGCCACGCCTCGAGCAGCGCGTCGATCGCCTGCCCGCGATCGGCGAGGCCGTCGCGCAGCGTGATCGCGATCTCGACGAGGACACGCGCCCGCGCCGCGAGCTCGACCGTCGTCTCGAGGCGCGAGAGCAGGGCCTCCGCCCGCGCGGCCGCGTCCGGATAGCCCGCGATGTCCGCGAGCGAGTCCGCGGGGCGCCGCTTGTGCACGACGAGGCGGATTGAGCCCTCGGAGATCCTGTCCTCGTCTTCGCCCGCCACCGAGCCGCGATCCTACCTCGCCCCGGATCCGGCGATGCGCCATTTGCGTCCGCCTGCCCTCGCGGGCGTCGCGACAGGCTCGCCACAGCGGGGCGCAGCCGCGCCAACACGCAATGATCTCCCGTGAAAGATGCCGCGCTCACGCGCTGGCAGAGCCGTGGCGCGGTCGGTGCAATGATCGCGATGCGGAGGCAAGGAACAACGATGCGACCCGGTAGAGCCATCCTTTTCGGCGTCCTCGGCGCCGTCGCGATCAGCCTGCTCATGGCCGCGGTCCGCGCGGCCGGCGTCCCGATCAGCATCGAGCTCGTGCTCGGCACGCTGGCGGGCCTGCCGGCGGGCGGCGCCGCGTTCGGCGTCGGGCTCCTGATCCACCTCGTGATGGGCGCGCTCTTCGGCTTGCTCTACGGCTACCTGTTCGAGAACGTCTGGGATCACGGCGGGGCGGCGACCGGGATGCTCACCGCCGTCGTGCACGCCGCCTTGATCGGCACGCTGCTCGGCGTCGCGTCCTCGTTCCACCCGCTCGCCCCGACGGGCCTCTTGGATCCCGGCCCGTTCTTCGCGAACCTCGGGGTGGCCGGCGTGCTGACGTTCTTCGGCGCGCACATGGCCTACGGCGCGATCGTCGGCGGCGGCTACGGCCACGTCGCGGCCGAGCACCAGTGGGCGCCGTCGGGCCGCGTCTGAGCCCGCTCTGACGTGCCGGGCGACGCGAGCCGGAGCGAGGCGAGCCGGAGCGAGGAGCGCGGTCCGCTACTCCCCGGCGGCCCGCGCCGGGTCCTCGACGTACGGGGACGACGACGACGGCGGACCGCCCTCCTCTTCCTTCTTGCCGAGGACACGGCGGATGAAGCGGCTGATGTCGTCGAAGTACGAGTAGGCCACCGGCGTCGCGAGGAGCGTGAGGAGGAGCGAGAGCGTCTGCCCGCCGACGACGACGCCCGAGGTCGCGCGGTTGTAGGCCGAGCCGACGCCCTGGGAGAGCACGAGCGGGAGCATGCCGGCGACGAAGGCCGTCGTCGTCATGAGGATGGGGCGGAGCCGGTCCTTGTTGCCCTCGAGGATCGCCTCGTCGCGCGGCATGCCCTTCGCGCGGAGCTGGTTCGTGTGATCGATCTGCAAGATCGCGTTCTTCTTGATGACGCCGAAGAGCACGAGGATGCCTAGGATCGAGTACAGATCGATCGCCTGCTTGAAGAGGATGATCGACAGGAACGCGAACGGGAGCGTCAGCGGGAGCGACAGGAGGATCGTGATCGGGTGCAGCCACGACTCGAACTGCGCCGCGAGGACGAGGTACATGATGATGAAGGAGAGGACGACGGCGAGCGCGAAGCTGATGAACACCTTCTTCATCTCGCGCGTCTGTCCCGTCGGCTCCGCGGTGTAGGCGGGCGGCAGCTTCTCCTCTTTGACGAGATCGGCGACGGCGTCGGCGATCTTCCCCTCGCTCACGCCGGGCGCGACGTTCGCGAGGATCGTGACGACGCGCTGGCGGTTCAAGTGGTTGATCTGCGCCGGCCCCGTCCCGCGCGTCAGGTCGACGACGCTCCGCAGCGGGACGGTGCCCAGGCGCTGGGACGGTACCGTGAGCATCTCGAGCCCGATCGCGTCGGCCCGGTACTCCTTGTCGGCCCGGACGCGCACGTCGTACTGCTCGCCCTTCTCCTCGTAGGCGGAGACCTTCTCGCCGTCGACGAGGAGGCGCAGCGCCGCCGCGGTGTCGGCCACCGAGACGCCGAGGTCCGCCGCGCGCGGGCGATCGATCACGACGCCGATCTCGGGCTTGCCCGTGATGAGCGACGAGTCGACGTCGACGGCCCCGGGGACCTTCCGCAGCTTCGTCAGGATGTTGGCGGTCGCCTCCTCGAGCTTCTTCAGGTCGGGGCCACGCACCGTGTACTGGATCTTCGCCGTCGAGAAGCCGCCTCCGAACGCGGCGACCTCCTGGACGTTGATGCGCAGGCTCTTGTCCTGCTTCGCCGTGATCTCCCGGCGCGTCTTGTCCATGAGCTCGTTCTGCTTGAGCTCGCGGTGCTCGGGATCGACCAGGCGGACGTAGACGCGCCCGACGTTCTGCGTGCGCGCGTTGTCGTCGCCGACCGTGAGCAGCGTCCGCGTGACCTCCGGCCACGTGCGGAGCTCGCGCGCGATGCGCTCGCTGATGAGCCGCGTCTGCGCGAGGCTCGTGCCCTCCGGCGCGCGGACGATGACCTCGAAGTGCGCCTCGTCGTTGACCGGCAAGAACCCCTTGTTCGCCTTGCCGGCGAGCGGCACGCAGGAGCCCAGCGTGAGCCCGCACGCGATGAGCACGATCCAGCGCCGCTTCATCACCACCCGCAGCACGCCCATGTAGGCGCGCTCGATCGGGCGGTAGAAGAAGTCGGTGACGCGCTCGCCGAGCGGCTTCGTCGCCCCGTGCACCTTCGGCTTCAGCCACTTCGACGTCATCATCGGCGTGAGCGAGAAGCTCACGAACAGCGAGATGGCGATCGAGAACGCCATCGTGACGCCGAAGCTCTTGAGGAAGCGGCCGGGGATGCCGCCGAGGAACGCGACGGGCAAGAAGACCGCGATGAGCGAGAGCGTCGTCGCGAGGACCGCGAGGCCGATCTCCTTCGTCGCCGCGACGGCCGCCTTCTTCGGCGGGTACCCCTTCTCGTCGACGAAGCGGAAGATGTTCTCGAGGACGACGATCGCGTCGTCGATGACGATGCCGACCGCCAGCGCGAGCGCCAGCAGCGTGATCGTGTTGAGCGTGAAGCCCATCCCCCACATGAGCGCGAACGTCCCGATGATGCTCACCGGGATCGCGACCGCCGCGATGATGGTGCTCCGTACGTTGCCGAGGAAGAGGAACACGACGAAGGCCGCGAGCACGGCGCCGCCGATGAGGTGCTCCTTGACGCCCGCGATGCTGGTGCGGATGACGCCGGAGTCGTCGCGCACGGTCTCCACCGTCGCGCCCGGCGGGAGCGCGCGCTGGAGATCCTCGAGGCGCCCCTTGATCGCGTCGACGACCTCGACGGTGTTGGCGCCCGACTGCTTGCGGATGGCCAGCACGATCGACGGATCGCCGTCGAGGATCGCGGCGCTCTCGGCCTCCTCTCCGCCGTCCTCGACGCGGCCCAGATCGCGCACCCGGATCGAGTGACCCGCCTCCTGGCGCACGACGAGGTCGCCGATCTGCTCGGGGCGCTCGACGCGACCGTGGATGCGCAGCGTCAGCTGCTCGGGCCCCGTGTCGACCCGTCCGCCCGGCATCGTCAGGTTCTGCGAGGCGATGGCGCGCTGCACCTCGAGCGAGGTGATGTTGACGGCGCGCATCCGGACCGGGTCGAGCCAGACGTTGACCTGGCGCTTCTGCCCGCCGACGATCGCGACCTGCCCGACGCCGTTCACCGACTCGAAGTGGCGGCGGACGCGCTTGTCGGCGAGCTCGGTCACCTCCTGGATCGGCTTGCCCGGCCACTTGAGCGCGAAGTAGATGACGGGCGACGCGTCGGGGTCGAGCTTCTGCACCGTCGGCAGATCGATCCCCCTCGGCAGGTCCGGGATGATCAGCTGGAGCCGATCGCGGACCTCCTGCGAGGCGACGTCCGTGTTCTTCTCGAGGACGAAGCGGATCACGACCTGGGAGACGCCCTCGGACGTGATCGACGTGATCTCCTCGATGCCGCTGATCGTGTTGCAGGCCTCTTCGACCTTCTCCGTGATCTCGGTCTCGACGTCCTCGGGCGCCGCGCCGGGCAGGCGCGTGATGACGACCACGATCGGGAGATCGACGTTGGGGAAGCGGTCGAGCCCGAGCTTGGTGTAGCCCGCGAGCCCGATGACCGAGATCAAGAGGACGAGGACCGTCGCGAAGATCGGCCGCTTGACGCATACTTCGGCGAGCCACTGCATCGCCGGCCTCTACTGGACCTCTGCGCCGTCGCGCACGTCGGGACCTGGGGAGACGACCACCTGCTCGCCGGGCTTCAGGCCCGCGAGCACCGCGATCTTGCCGTCGCGCTCCGAGCCGGTCTGGACGATCCGCTCCTCGACGCGCTTCTCGACGACGGCGAACGCGCGCGCGACGTCGGACTGCTTGACGAGCGCCGTCAGCGGGATCGCGGGCAGCGGCTTCTCGGCCGTCTCGAGGCGGGCGACCGCGAACATGCCCGGCTTGAGCTTCACGTCCGTGTTCGGACAGAACGCCTCGATGACGAGGTCGCGCGTCGTCGGGCGCACGTTGGGGCTGATGAACTTCACCGTGCCGGCGAACTTCTCGTCGCCGTACGCCGAGACCGTGAAGACGACGGCCTGCTCGGCCTTGATGCCGGCGACGTTCGCCTCCGGGACCGTCAGCTCGAGGCGCAGCGGATCGGGCGTGTAGAGCGTGGCCACCCGCGTCGACGGCTGGACGTACTGCCCGACGTTCACGTAGCGCTCCCCGATCACCCCCGGGAACGGCGCGCGGATCACGGAGTCGCCGACGATCTTCTGCGCGTTCTGCTGCTGCGCCTGCGCAGCGGCCGCCGACCACTGCGTGGTCTGGCACTGCGAGGTGACGCGGTCGTACTCGGCCTGCGAGATCGCGCCGCTGTCCTTGAGCGCCTTCACGCGGTCGCACTCGCGCTGGGCCTGCTCGAGCTGCGCCTTCGCGAGCTGGGTCTGCGCGTTCGCGGCCGACGCGGTGATCGAGGCCCCGCGCGCGTCGAGGATGGCGAGCGTGTCGCCTTGCTTCACGCGCTGCCCACGCTCGACGAAGGTGGCCGTCACCTTCCCGGCGGCGTCCGCGGCGACCTCGGACTCCTGGCTGGCGCGGAGCGTGCCGGTGAGCACCAGGTGCTCGGGCATCGGCTGCTCCTCGACCGGCGCCGTCTGCACCTTGATCGGAGCTGGGGCCGAGGCGGACGCGACATCGGTCGCCGCCGGATCGGGCTTCTTGCAGGCGACGAGCGCCTGCGCGGAGAGGACTACGAGCAGACCGAGGGTCGCCGGGCGCATTGGAGTTCCCACGAATATTCGAGGGGTTGTGAGTGGGTCAACGCCCCCGTCGCGTACCGATGCCGGGCGCCCGTCCGGCGTTTCGATTAAATCGCACGAATTCGTCGCGCTACGCCCGGACGAGCTTGATGTTGAAGTCCGCGGACTTGAGTGTCCCCATGAGCCGGATCCAGAGCAGGAGGTAGGACTCGGTCCCGCGCGCCGTCGTGATGTCGCCGAGATCGGTCACGTCGCGCCAGCCGAGCTGCTCGCGGAGGAAGCCGCTCACCACCGCCTTCGCCTCGGCGTCGTTGCCGCTCACGAAGACGTCGCTGTCGGCGCCGAGCCGCGCCGGGTCGACCATGACGTCGCAGTTGACGGTGTTGAGGGTCTTGACGACCTTCGCCTCCGGCACCTCGCGCTGGATCCGCTCTCCGAGCGAGTCGCTCCCGCTCACGAAGAGCGTCGGCGGGAAGCCCGCGGAGAAGTCGAGCGGGTTGGTCACGTCGACGAGGATCTTCCCGGCGAGCCCGGCGCGCGCCGCGCGGACCGCGTCGACCGCGCCGTCGCCCTTGGTGCAGTTGAAGACGAGCTCGCCGAAGGCCGCGGCGTCGGCGAACGTCCCGTAGGAGGCCTTGCCTCCGACCCTGGCCACCCACGCGCCGGCCTTGTCGTTCACCGGCGCGCGTCCGCTGATCTTCACGTCGTGGCCGAGCGCCACGAGCTTCGCGCCGATGGTCTCGCCCACGATACCCGTCCCGAGGATTCCGATCTTCATCGCGTGCTCCTTGTCTCGCGGCGCCTCTCGCGTCCGCGTCGTCGCAGAGAATGGTTAGACCTCGGCCCTCTCGTTGACAATCGCCGTATCGCAACCTCACTGTTGATCCATGGTTGATAATACCGACCCGTTCACCGGCGTCGCCCCCTTCCTCCGCGTCGCCGAGACCCTGAGCTTCCGGCGCGCGGCGGAGTCCCTCGGGGTCACCCCGGCGGCCGTCTCGCGGACGATCCGCCGGCTCGAGGAGCGCGTGGGGACGCGGCTGCTCGAGCGCACGACGCGCAGCGTCCGCCTCACGAGCGAGGGCGCGCAGTTCGCGTCGCGCTGCCGCGAGGCCCTCGCGCAGATGCGCATCGCCGAGAGCGAGCTGTCGATCGCGCGCGGCGTCCCGCAGGGCACGCTGACGATCTCGTCGTCCCAGATCCTCGCGCCGCTCCTCACGCCGGCGCTGTCGCGCTTTTTGTTGCGCCACCCCACGGTGCGCGCGGACGTTCGGTTCTCCGATCGCGTGGTGCGCTTCGCCGACGAAGACGTCGACGTCGCCCTCCGCGTCGGCTCGGTCGAGGACCAGGACGTCGTCGCGCACGTGCTCCTGCGCCCGCGCTGGATGCTCGTCGCGTCGCCGGCGTACCTCGCGCGGAAGGGGACGCCGCGGACGCCCGAAGATCTGGCCGGTCACGCGTGCGTTCGCTTCATCCCGCCGCGGGCGCGGCCGAGGCCGTGGGTGCTCGACGGCCGCGCGATCGTCGTGGGCGGCCCCTTGGACGTCGATCGCGGAGACGTGCTCGTCACCGCCGCGCTCTCCGACGCGGGGATCGCGCGTGTGCTCGACTTCATGGTCGGCGCCGAGGTTCGCGATCGACGACTCGTCGAGGTCCTCCCCGAAGCCGACGGGGGACGGTCGGCCGTCAGCGCCGTCCACGCCACGTCACGGCGCTCCGTGCCGCGGGTCCGCGCGTTCCTCGCGTTCCTGCGCGACGAGCTCGGTCGGTGAGCCGCGCGCCGATCCCGGCGCGAGCGCGCGGGTGGAGGACGCGCACCCGCTAACGATCGCTCGCGAGCTCGGCCTGAGGCTCGACCTTGCCACAATCGCGATCGTCGCCGTCGGACATGCATCGCGCGGTGAGGAGCAAGGGAAGAACGGCGATCTTCGCGACGGCTCGCATCCGACCTCGGAGGAGCAGCCAGTCGCGCTGCGGGATGACCATGTGAGGGATACGAGCAAACGCCGGGCCGTCCGTCGCGCCGGCCGCTGTCGCGCGAGCGCTTGCGCGACCCGCGCGAGCGCGCGCTCTCGGACCGAGCGGCCGCGAGCCGCGCGCTCGCCGGGCAAAAGTGGCCGAACGCTCGCCGGGATCGACGACGCGTCGCGGGGGGCGCGCGATCCCGTCCGGCCCGAGCAGGGCGCCGGGAGCGGGAGCCATGATCGACGCATGGACCGGGGCGGTCGCGCCCCCGATCCGTGGGCCGACGACTCCCCACCCGGGGACAAGCGCCTGCCCCTCGCCCCGCTACAAACAATTAGAATCATTGAACAGTGACTGCATCCATACACGTGGTTCGATGTGTGCAAGTTAGACAGCACAACCATGAAGCTCTCCCTCCTGTTCGTCACCGCGTTCGTCTCCGCCTCGGTCGCCGTCGTCGGCTGCAGCAACGCCGACGAGCCCGAAGAGCTCGCCGAGAGCGAGCAGAACCTGAGCGAGGAGGACGAGGCGAAGCTCGCCAAGATCCGCGAGGCCGTCGCGGACGTCGACCAGCAGCACGTCGTGTTCGACGAGGACGTGACCGCGCCGGCGAGCAGCGCCGGCTTGGGCGCGCGTAGCGAGGGCGCGTCGCTCTACGGCGTCGACTGGTTCCAGAAGTGGGCCGGCGGCCTGAGCGCGGACCACGGCTGGAACAACGGGACCGTCTACGGCAAGCGCTGCATGTGGGCGTCGGTCGCGCGCTTCGAGGCGATCATGGCGGACGCGCCGCCCGAGCTCGCCGACTTCCTCGCGGAGTACAGCAACTGGCGCGGCAGCTTCTACAACTGGAACGACGACTACTCGGGCACGAGCGCGGACGGCCAGCCGGCGTTCGGCGACGCGCGCGGCGCGCGCCTCTGGGCGTGGCGCACGGGCCTTTCCAAGTGGATCAGCGCCACCGCGAAGGACGGCAGCTGCTACCTCCCGACCAAGCAGATGCTCGTGTCGTACGTGGCGGCCTGCAAGGCGCGCGCGGCGTCGAACGACGGCGAGATGCAGGGCTGCGAAGCGCGCCGCTGAGATCGGCGGCGGGTGAGCGCGCCCCTCGCGCTCACTCCTCGATGAAGCGCCGCACCCGCGGGCCGAGCGACGCGTCGCACGACGGCACCATGTGACCGCACGGGCTGTCGAGCACGACGAGGCTCGCGTTCATTGCCTTCGCGAAGACCTTCGAAGGCTCGGGGTTCACCATCTGGTCGTGCTCGGCGACGACGACGAGCGCCTTGGCCTTCACGCGCCCGGCGGCGGCGGCGAGGTCACCGCCCGAAGCGCGCGCGACGTCGTGCGCGAGCATCGCCTCGAGCTGGCGGTGCCAATCGTTCCAGTCGAACGCGGTGTCGTCCCCGATCGTCTTCGACCACGCGGCGAACGCGTCCCTGCTCGTCTCGGCGTTGCGGTGCGCGGGCGTCGTGAGCACCAGCCAGTGGAGCTCCTGGAGCGCGGGGATCTTCGGGCGCGGCTCCGCGTACGCGCCGCCGGCGAACGCCGCCGATCCCTGGAGCAGGTGGAGCTCCGTGTTCCAGAGGAGAAGATCCTGGGTGGTGAGCCGCGGAGTGCCCACGATGGGGACGATGCGCTCCACCTCGTCGGGGTGGCTGACCGCCCACTCGAAGGCCTGCATCCCGCCCATCGAGATGCCCATCACGGTGTGGACCTTCCGGACGCCGAGGACCTCGCGCAGCAGCCGGCGCTGGCTCTCGACCATGTCGTGGACGGTGAACCTCGGGAAGCGCAGGCGCGGCTGCGCGCGGCTGCTCGACGGTCCGGAGGAGACGCCGTTGCCGAGCGCGTCCACGAGCACGAGGAAGAACCGCTTCGTGTCGACGAGCCGATCGGGGACGATGTCGGCGAGCGTCTGCGTCGTCCCGGTGAACCACGTCGGGAAGAGGACGACATTCGACCGCGACGCGTCGAGCTTGCCGAAGGTGCGGTACGCGACGCGGCACTCCTCGATCGTCTCGCCGCTCTCGAGCGCGCAGGATCCGAGCTCCGCGACGCGGAGCCCTCCGTCCCCCGCCTGGGTGACGACCGCGGGGACGGCGTTCGGCTCCGACCGGCCCGCGGGCCCGGGCGAACAGGCGCTCGCCCAGCCGAGCGCAAAGACTCCGAGACCTGCCACGACTCGAGCGCGCGTCATCGTCGCAGCGTAGGCGAAACGACATTGGTCGAGGGAGTGCAGAAACCGCCGCAGCGGTACGACTCATTTATGGGGCGACTCGGGCGCGCTCCCGATCGCGGGGGGAAGCGCGGCGGACGCGGTGGTACGCTCGACGACGCGCGGTCGGTGCGCGAGCGCCTGCCCGAGGCCGCGCCCCGACGAGGAGGCTCGATGAGCAAAGGCGTGTCCGACAAGTTCGACGAGCACGAGCACGACACGGCTCGCCGGGCGTACCCGCAGGAGGTCGTCGACGGGTCGAGGCGCACGACGAGGATGGCGCCGCTCGATCTCGACGCGCTGCGCACAGAGAGCGGGACGCGCCCCGCGCTCACGCACGACGCCATCGAGCGTCACGTCCGCGAGAAGATCGACGACGCGCTGACGGACGCGGAGCGCGCGAGCGGCCAGGTCGACGCGCACTCGCGTCCGACGATCGAGGCTGGCGTCTTCGGCGCGATGCCCGCGGCGCAAGCGACGGACTGGAGCGCTGCCCTCTCCGCGGCGATGCCGCCCGGGGCCGCCGTGTCGACGACCCACCTCGCGGCGGCGCTCGGGCCGCTCGCCGCGAGCGAGTCGTTGCCTGGCAGCGGACCGTCTTCGAGCGGACCGTCATCCTGGAACGGGGTCGCGCTCGGGCCGGTGTCCCGCCCCACGCCGCTCGCGGATGCTCCCGCGCGACGCGCGCCGATCGCCGGCTGGGTCGTCGCCGTGGCGCTCCTCGGGATCGTGCTGATGGTCTCGGCGGCCGGCGCCGCCGGCTTCGCGCTCGGCCGGCGGACGAGCGCGCGCTGAGGTACCAGACCGGCCGCTCGAGGGGCCGACCGGCGAGCCCGCGCGCGTCGAGCCCCGACATGCGAGGCCGCCGCTCACCGAGCGCTCGCTCACCGAGAGGGATCGTACGCGTGGTAGTCTCGTCGGACGTCGATGCACGAGCCCCAGAGCGCGGCCGGTGTGCCGCTGGTCGGCGACGTCATCGCCGGCAAGTACCGGATCGACAGCGTCCTCGGCGAGGGCGGCATGGGGATCGTCTACGAGGCGGAGCACGTCATCCTCCGCCAGCGCGTGGCGATCAAAGCGCTCTTGCCGGGCGCGGCGGTCTCGAGCGAGGTGATCGAGCGCTTCTCGTTCGAGGCGTCGACGGTCGCGCGCATCACGAGCGAGCACGTCGTCCGCGTCATGGACGCGGGGACGCTTCCGAACGGCTCGCCGTACCTCGTGATGGAGTACCTCGCCGGCTGCGATCTCGACACGCTGCTCGCGCGGCGCGGCCCGCTCCCGCCGGACGAGGTCGCCGACATCGCGCTCCAGGCGCTCGAGGCCCTCGCGCACGCCCACGCGGCGGGCATCATCCACCGCGATCTGAAGCCGGCGAACCTCTTCCAGGCGAACGCGCCGGCGAACCGGAAGATCATCAAGCTCCTCGACTTCGGCATCTCGAAGTCCCTCGGCGCCGCGCCGGACGACGATCGCGTCTTCGGCTCGCCGGTCTACATGTCGCCCGAGCAGCTCGAGAAGGACGCCGCCGTCGATCTTCGCACCGATCTGTGGTCGCTCGGCGTCGTGATGTACGAGCTGCTCTGCGGCGCGCCACCGTTCGGAGGAGAGCTCGTCGAGCTCCTCGGCGCGATCCGACGCGCCGAGCCCGTCCCCCCCAACGCGCGCGATCCACGCATCCCGGCGGGGCTCTCGGACGTCGTGCTCCGCTGCCTCCTTCGAGATCGTTCGGCGCGATGGCCGAGCGCGGTCGAGCTCGCGGCGGCGCTCGTCCCCTACGGGACGGGCAAGTGGGCCGACGCGCTCGAGCGGGTCGCGCGCGCGCTGTCGCTCGCGCAGCCGGTGCGGACGGCGCGACGCTACGAGTCGTTCGAGAACGCGCTCCAGGCGCTCGAGGGCCGCTCCTTCCGGGCGGGCGAAGGAGCCTACGAGAGCCCGATCATCGTCGGGCGCCAGTCGAAGCTGCCGCTGACGGCCACGTGGACGGAGACGTTGCTCCCAGCCCCCGCCGAGGCCGCCGAGCTCGCGGTGACCTGCCTCCCGCCGTCGTCGATCGACGAGCCGCCGCCGAAGCCGCCCGCGCTGCGCCTCCTCCTCGTCGACGACAGCCCGATCGCCCGCGCGGTGCACGGCGACCTCCTCCGCAGAGCCGGCTTCGACGTCCGCGCCGCCGGCTCGCCGAGCGAGGTCGACGCCGCGCTCGAGGAGTACCGGCCGCACCTCGTGCTCATGGACGTCATGATGCCCGGCCTGAACGGGGACGTGCTCTGCCGCCGGATCAAGGCGCGCTTCAAGGCGACGGTCCCGGTCGTCCTCCTCTCCGACCTCCCACGCGAGGAGCTCGTCGAGCGCGCGGAGCAGGCCGGCGCCGACGGCTACGTCGCGAAGCCGAGCGCCGCGGGCTCCGGCGAGCTCATCGAGTACGTCCGCAACGTCTGCGCGATCGCGTACTCGCCCGAGGATCTGCCCTAGCTAGCGCCGGCGCGCGGAGGGCTCGGCGGCGGGGAGCCTCCGACCCGCGCGGACGTTCGCCCACCCACGACGCTACGTGGGCTATACGCACCGCGTGGCTGCCCTTCCTCGCGAGTGTCCGTGCGGCTCGAACGAGCGCTACCGCGCCTGTTGCGGTGCCCTGCACGACGGCGCCCGCGCCGCGACGCCGGAGGCGCTCATGCGCTCGCGCTGGTCGGCGTTCGTCGTCGGACGCGGCGACTACCTCTTCGACACCCTCGCCTCCTCGCACCCGGATCGCGCGGCGCCGCGCGACGCGGCGGTGCGCGAGCTCTCGCGGGCGCGCGAGCGGCAGCGCTTCCTCCGGCTCACGGTGCTCCACGCAAGCGCGACGGACGACGCCGGGGAGGTGCTCTTCGTCGCGCGGATCTTCGAGAAGGGCGTGGATCGGTCCTTCGCCGAGCTCTCCCACTTCACGCGGGAGGACGGCGCCTGGCGCTACGCGTCCGGGGTCCTCGTGCCGGGCGCGCGGCTCCCCGCCGATCCGGCCGCGATGAGCCGCGACGACCTCCTGGCGCTCGCGTCCGAGGCGTAACCCTCCGCGGCCACCACCCACGCGCGATCCCGCGTCGCGCGTCGCGCCGCATTCGCTCCGGCGGCGCGCGCGTCGCGCCGCTCCGCCACCCGCGCGGTCAGGCCCCGGCCGACGCGACGAGGACCTCGAGGAAGCGGTCACCGTACTGCTCGACCCTGGCGGGGCCCATGCCGTGGACCGAGAGCAGCGCCTCACGCGTCATCGGACGCAGCTGGGCCATGGCCGCGAGCGTTCGGTCGTGCGCGACGACGTAGGCCGGCATCCCCTTCTCCTTCGCGAGCTCCGCGCGGCGCGCCCGGAGGCGCTCGAACAGCGCCTGCGCTTCGGCGGGGAGCGGCCCGAGCTCGGCGCGCGCCTCGCGCTTCGGGCGCTTGCTCGACGGCGACTTCGGCTCGGCGGGCAGGACGATCCGCGCCGGCGCTTCGCCCTTCATCACAGCGGCGCCGGACCTCGTCAGGTAGGGCACCGGGTGCTCGGTCGGCGTCAGATCGATCCAGCCGGCCGTCAGGACCGCGCGCAGGAGCGCGAGCACCCACTCGTGCGAGCGATCGCGGAAGAGGCCGAAGGTCGACAGCTGGGTGAAGCCGAAGCGGTCGGTCTTGTCGTTGTCGACGCCGCGGAGCATCTCGGCGATCGCCGAGAGACCGCCGCGCCGCTGCGCGCGCGCCACCGCCGAGAGCGCCTTCTTCACGGTGAGCGCCGTCTCCTCGGGGTCGACGTCGACGGCCGCGCTCTCTCCGTCGAGCTCGAGACACACGTCGCAGTGCCCGCACCCGCCGAGCAGCTCGTGCTCGTCGCCGAAGTAGCGGAGCACGAAGTCGTGGCGGCAGGTCCGCGCGTCGAGGTACCGGAGCAGATCGCGGAAGAGCCCCCACGCGCGCGCCGCGAGCGCCGGATCCGCCTCGCTACCGTCGGCGTTGCTCGTGACGAGACGGCGGCGGAGCCCGATGTCGGCGCCCGAGCAGAGCAAGAGGCCCGCGGCCTCGGCGCCGTCGCGGCCGGCGCGCCCGACCTCCTGGTAGTACGCCTCGATCGACGACGGCGGCTGGACGTGGACGACCGCGCGGATGTCCGATCGATCGATCCCCATCCCGAAGGCGTTCGTCGCCACGACGACGTCGACGCGGCGCGAGGCGAAGCGATCGGCGACGCGCGAGCGCTCCTCGCCGCTCATCCCCGCGTGGTACGCCGCGGCGCGAAAGCCCTTCTGCCCGAGGTGGGCGGCGTACTGCTCCGTGGTCTTGCGGGTGGCGGCGTAGACGATCGCGCCGCCGCGCGGAGAGCGCGGCTCCCCGAGCGCGCCGGCGAGCGTCCGCTCGAGCGCGGCCCGCGCGTCCTTGGGCCCGTCGACGAGCTGCGCCGCGAGGTGCAGGTTCGGACGCGCGAAGCCACGGAGCACCTCGTGGCAGCCGTCGCCGAAGCCGAGCCGCTCGCGGATCTCCCGGCGGACCGCGGGCGTCGCGGTGGCGGTGCACGCGAGCACGCGGGGCGGACGCAGCCGCTCGAGGAGCGCGCCGATCTGCAGGTACTCGGGCCGGAAGTCGTGCCCCCACTGGGCGATGCAGTGCGCCTCGTCGACCGCGACGAGGGCGAGCTTGCAGCGCGCCAGCCGGTCGACGAACGCGGAGCCCGCGAGGCGCTCGGGCGCGACGTAGACGAGCTCGTACTCGCCTCGGATCATCGCCGCCTCGCGCGCCTGGCGCTCCGCGAGCTCGACCGTCGACGCGAGGTAGGTCGCGCGGATCCCGCGGGCCGCGAGCGAGCGGACCTGGTCCTCCATCAGCGCGACGAGCGGCGAGACGACCAGCGTGAGCCCGTCGAGCATCGCCGCGGGGAGCTGGTAGGTGAGCGACTTTCCGCCGCCCGTCGGCGCCACGACGAGGACGCGTCCCTCGCCGAGCACGGCGTCGATCGCCTCGCGCTGCCACGGGCGGAACGCGTCGAGGCCGAAGCGCTCGCGCAGCACCTCATCCATCCGGCGCGCGCGCGCCTCGCGCTCCCCGTCGACGTCGCTCGGGGCCTCCGCGGCCGGCTTGCTCGAGCGATCCGCGGACATCGGCGCGGCCCTGGATAGCACGGAATGCGGGCGGACACGGCTCGCCTCGAGCCAGGCATGCTCGTCGTGTGCGGTCATCGACGACCCTGTCGGCTCGAGGGCGAGGCCGGTTGCGCGCGTTCGCGCGCGGCCGATCGCGCGGGGCCGGCCGCGCGAGGCGGCTCGGTCACGCGCCCGCGACGAGGCCGCCGCCGAGGCAGCTCGGGCCACCCGCTCGTGTGGTATGCCCCTGCCATGCGCGCCGTCCGTTGTCATGAGCTCGTGGGGCCGTCCGGCCTCCGCGTGGATGAGGTCGCCGATCCGAGACCCGGCGCCGGCGAGGTCCTCATCGACGTGAAGGCCGCGGGCCTGAACTTCCCCGACGTCCTTCTCTCTTACGGCAAGTACCAGTTCAAGCCGGCGCCGCCGTTCATCCTCGGCGGAGAGGCCGCCGGCGTCGTGAGCGCCGTGGGCGACGGCGTCACCTCCGTCCGCGCCGGCGATCGCGTCGCGACGTGGATGGTGCACGGCGCGTTCGCCGAGAAGATCGTCGTGCCCGAGCTCGCGACGGTGAAGCTCCCCGACCCCGTCAGCTTCGAGACCGGCGCGGCCACGTTGCTCACGTACGCCACGACCTACCACGCGCTCATCGACCGCGCCGCCCTGCGGAGCGGCGAGACGCTCCTCGTCCTCGGCGCCGCGGGCGGCGTGGGCACCGCCGCGACCGAGCTCGGCCACCTGCTCGGCGCGCGCGTCATCGCCGCCGCTTCGACCGACGAGAAGGTCGCCTTCTGCAAGGAGCACGGCGCCGACGAGGGCATCGTCTACGGTCGCGAGGACCTGAAGGAGCGCGCGAAGGCGCTCACGAACGGCGCGGGCGCGGACGTCGTCTACGATCCGGTCGGCGGCGCGCTGTCCGAGGCCGCGCTCCGCTCGATCGCGTGGGAGGGACGCTTCCTCGTGGTCGGCTTCGCGGCGGGCGACATCCCGAAGATCCCGCTGAACCTCGTGCTCCTCAAGGGCTGTCAGATCGTCGGCGTCTTCTGGGGCTCGTTCGCCATGCGCGATCCGGCGCGGAACCGCGCCAACGGCGTCGCGATCTTCGACTGGGTCGCCGAGGGCAAGCTCCGGCCCCACGTCGACGCCGTCCTGCCGTTCGCCGACGCGGGCGCCGCGCTCGAGCGCATGGAAAAGCGCCAGGTCAAGGGCAAGCTGGTCCTCGTCCCCTGACCCGCCGCACCGCGCGGCGCGGCGACGCCCCGGCCCGACGTCGCTGCGCGCCGGCTCGGCGCCTCCGGGCTCCGCTTCGTCGGAGGTGCGAGGAAAGGAGCTGAGCCAGGGCCAAGGCTACGCCACAATGCGCGTCGCATGCATCGCCGTGCAGCCTTCCTCGCCCGGACGCTCGCGTGCGCGCTCGCCTGCCTCGCGCCAGGCGTCGCCGAGGCGCAGCCGAACGAGCCGGCGAGGCCCGGGCCAGCCGCGCCGGCCGGCGTGCCGGTCACCCCGCCGACGCTGCTCTCCGATCCCGACGTCGCCTACCCCGAGGGTGCGACGGGTGACGCGACCGTCATCGTCCTCCTCGTGGTCGGCGAAGACGGCGCCGTCCGCTCGTCGACCCCCGAGGGCGCCGACGAGCCGTTCCTCGGCGCCGCCGCGGAGGCCGCGCGCGCCTGGCGCTTCGAGCCCGCGCGCCGCGGCGAGACGCCGGTCGCCGCGCGGATCAAGATCGCGATCACGTTCCGCGCGCCCGTCGTGAAAGAGGTCGAGCCCGAGCCCGAGCCCGAGCTCGAGCTCGAACCGGCCGTCACCGCGCCGGGCAAGGCGGCGCCGCGGCGCCCGAAAGAGCGTCCGCAGGAGGTCCGCGTGCGCGGCGCCCGCGAGCCTGGCCGCACCGTCTCCCTCTCGCGCACCGAGGTCCGCCAGATCCCCGGCGCGTTCGGCGATCCGTTCCGCGCCGTCGAGATCATGCCGGGCGTGACGCCGATCGTCTCCGGCCTGCCCTTCTTCTTCGTCCGCGGCGCTCCGCCCGGCAACGTCGGCTACTACCTCGACGGCGTCCGCATCCCGTTGCTCTTCCACGTGGGCGCGGGCCCGTCGGTCGTCCACCCCGGGCTCGTCCAGCGCGTCGACCTCTACCCCGGCGGCTATCCGGCGCGGTTCGGGCGCTTCAGCGGCGGCATCGTCGAGGGCGAGACCGCGCCGCCGCTCGACCGACCGCACGGCGAGTACAACCTGCGCCTCTTCGACGCCGGCGCGATGATCGAGACGCCGTTCGGCCCGAAGAACCGCGGCTCCGTCCTGCTCGGCGGCCGCTACTCGTACACGGCGTTCCTCCTCACGCAGATCGCGTCGGACACGCTGCTCGACTACTGGGACTACCAGGGCCGCGCGACCTACGATCTCACGCCCGACGACCGTATCAGCGTCTTCGCGTTCGGCTCCTACGACTACCTCGGGCAACGCACCGCGACGCAGACGATCACGCTCTTCGGCACCGAGTTCCACCGCGTCGATCTCCGCTACGATCGCAAGCTCGGCGACAAGGGCGCGATGCGCGTCGCGGTGACCACCGGCTTCGACCGCTCGCGCGCGCAGGAGGACCGCTACGTGCGCGACCGCGTGCTCGGAGCGCGCACCGAGCTATCGTACTACGTCGACCCGCGCATCCTGCTCCGCGCGGGCACCGATCTCCAGGTCGACTCGTACGACGTGCAGGTCGTCTCGGGCACCCTCGCGCCTTCGGTGGCGCGCGTCGCGAGCTTCTTCCCCTCGCGCACCGATCTCGCGTTCGGCACCCGCGCCGACGCCGTCATCGGCGTCGCGAAGGGCTTCGAGATCACGCCGGGCGCGCGCGTCGACATGTTCGCGTCGGACGGCGCGACCGCGCTGGGCGTCGATCCGCGCCTCGCGATGCGCACCGAGGTGACGCCGAGCACGCGCGTCCTCGCGGCGATGGGGATCGCGCATCAGCCCCCGTCGTTCGTCGTCCCCGTGCCCGGCTTCCAGCCCGGCGGTCTCCGCGGCGGCCTCCAGAAGGCGTACCAGACGGCGCTCGGCGTGGAGGCGGACCTCTTCGAGGCCATCACAGGGACGGCGACGGTCTTCCACAACGCCTTCTACGACATGAGCGATCCGCTCGGGACGAGCCCCCCGCAGCTGAGCGGCTGCGCGCCGGGGACGTTCCCCTCCGACACGCTCGCCGGGGATCGCACGCGCACGTCGGGCGGCTTCGGGGGCGGGGGCGGCGGCGCCACCTGCGGGATCCCGCGGTTCCCGCCGGGCACGATCGGCCCCGACCGGAGCGGCGGCGGCCAGCAAGGCGCCGACAGCCGCGGCACGCAGACGGCGGCGAACGCCTTCGAGGTCCGCACCCGAGGCGAGGCCATCGGCCTCGAGCTCTTCGTCAAGAAGAAGCTCACGAGCCGGATCGGCGGCTTCCTCTCGTACACGCTCTCGCGCTCGACGCGCACCTACGAGGGCCGCAGCTACATCGCGACGTTCGACCGGACCCACGTCTTGAACACGGCGCTCGCCTTCGACCTCGGCAAGAACTGGCGCGCCGGCACGCGCTTCACGTTCTACACGGGCCTGCCCAAGGCGCCCGACCCGACCGACGACGCGACGCGCCTCCAGCCGTTCTACCGCGTCGATCTCCGGCTCGAGAAGCGCTGGCAGCTCAGCAAGACGGCGTGGATCTCGGGCGTCGCGGAGTGGCTCAACGCGACGCTCAGCAAGGAGGCGATCGCCACGACGTGCACGCTCGGCGGTTGTCAGGCGCAGCTCATCGGACCGGTTACCATCCCCAGCGTGGGCGTCGAGGGAGGATTCTAGATGCGTGTCTCTCGCTTGATCGTCGTCTCGCTCGCGCTCGGCGCGCCCATGCTCGGCGCGGGATGCGGCTCGAGCGTCAGCGCGCCTCCCACGCCGCCGCCCTGCGAAGAGGCGTGCCAGGACGGCGTCGCCCTCAAGGCGCTCCGCGAGACGATGAAGCTCGCGTTCAACCTGACGCTCCAGGGCAAGCCGGTCGGCGAGCACGACGAGACCACGCCGTGCCCGCTCGGCGGCAGCGCGCGCGTCTTCGGGAGCGCGACGTCGAACGCGCTCCAGGGCGCCACCGAGGTGAAGCTCACGTACGTGCTCTCGGACTGCCGGTACCTGTTCAAGGACGACGACGCCGAGGACAACTACGCGATGCAGATCGCCGGCACGATGACCCAGGAGGGCGTCCTCGCCGTGCAGCCCTCGGCCACGTCGGCCCTCGTGATGAAGGGCGAGTCGGTGAAGCTCTTCGGCACCGTCTACGATCCGCCGATCGAGTACGCCGCCGACTGCCCGATCGAGCTGGGACAGAACGGCAACAAGCTCACCGGCACGATCTGCGGCCGCGACGCGTTCAGCGATCTGTGAGGGCTCGGACACTCCCGGCGCCGCGGCGTACCCGGGCACGCCGCAGGCAAGCTCGCCGGAGGTCCCCACGCGCGCCGGCGCCCGTGCGGCGGTGGTCGACGACGGCCGCGCGAGCGGCCGCGGTCGACGCTCGGCCGCCGGAGCGGCGGCGATCGACCCGGTCGCCCGCGCGCGGCGGTGGTCGACACACGGCCACCGGCGCTCGTACCATCGCGAGGGGTCAGCCGGATGGGCAGCTTCTTCAGCGACGAGGCGAAGGACAGGATCGTGGGCGCCGTGCGCGACGTCGAGTCGAAGAGCTCGGCGGAGATCGTGGTGACCGTGCGCGGGCAGTCGGACGACTACCGCGAGGTCGAGCTCGTCGCGGGGCTCGTCGTCGCCGCCGTCACGCTCGGCCTGCTCATCTACCACCCCGCGGAGCTCGACGAGGACCTCATGCCCCTCGAGACCGTCGCGGCGTTCGCGATCGTCACGTTGATCGTCAACCGCGTGGGTGCGCTCAAGCGCGCGCTCTTGCCGCGGAGGAGGCGCGACGCGCGGACCTTGATGGCGGCGCGGGCGCAGTTCGTCGAGCAGGGCGTCTCGTGCACCCGGGACCGCTCGGGGATCCTGGTGTTCGTCTCCGAGCTCGAGCGCGCCGTGCGCGTCGTGCCCGACGTCGGGATCGATCCCGCGAAGCTCGGCGAGGGGTGGAGCGCCTGCGTCGAGCGCCTCGAGAGCGCCGTAAGGTCGCTCGATCCGACCGCCTTCGCCGCCGCGCTCGCGAGCCTGGGGCCCGTGCTCGAGACGAGGTACCCGCGCCGCGAGGACGACGTGAACGAGCTGCCCGACGCGCCCGACGTCGCGGCCGTCTCCGCGGCGAACGCCGGCTCGCGGACGACCCCGGCGCGCGCGCCAGGGTCGACGGAGGCGGCGTCGTGAGCGCGCGGCGAACCCGCGCGGCGCGGCCCCTGCGCGCGCTCGTCGTCTGGCTCGTCGTCGTCGTCGGGGGCGCGCACCTCGCTTGGGCGAGCGAGCACCTCGCGTTCGCCGACGACCGCGTGGCGCTCGCCCGCCCCGGCGGCGGCGGCTCCTTCCGCGGCGGCTCGAGCTCCGGTGGCCGCTCCGGCTCGTCCTCGTCATCATCATCGTCATCGGGTGGCTTCCGCTCCGGCTCCAGCTCCTCGAGCTCCTCGTCGTCGGGCGGTTTCCGCTCCGGCTCGAGCACGTCGAGCTCGGGCTACGTCGCCAGCCCCGCGTCCGGCAGCTCGTCCGGCAGCTCCTCGTCCGGCGGCGGGGCGGGCCTCGGGTTCGGCTTCCTGCTGGTGTTCGGCATCATCGCTGTCCTCGGCGCCGTGGTCCGGAGACAGGGCTCGACCTCGTGGTCCACGAACGAGCCGGTGACGCACTGGCACCCCCCTCCTCCTCCGCCCTCGCGGATCCCCCCGCGACGCCGGCTCCTCGCGCTGCGCGAGCACGACCCCAACTTCTCTCTCGTGCTCTTCGACGACTTCCTCGTCGCGCTCTACACGGAGATCAAGACGGCCCAGGGACGCGGACAGCTCGCGCGTTACCAACCGTACCTCTCGCCGCAGTCGATGACCGCGCTCGGCCACCCCGGCGGGGAGATCACGAGCATCATCGTCGGCGCGGCGACGATCGAGGACGTCCGCGGGCTCGATCCCTCGTCGTCGCACGTCTGGGTCCGCGTGGCGTTCGAGACGAACTACGCCGTGCGGCGACCGAACGGCGAGTCGGCCCTCTACGCCCACGAGGAGTGGATGCTCGCGCGCCGCCGGGACGCGCGCTCGCGGACGCCCGACAAGGCTCACGTCATCGGCTGCCCGAGCTGCGGCGCGCCGCTCGACGTCGTCGTCGCCGGCGTGTGCGGCCATTGCCGCGCGAACGTCACGGCGGGGGCGTTCGACTGGATCGTCGACAGCATCACCGTCATCGCCACGGAGGCGCGCGGACCGATGCTCACGAGCAACGTCGAGGAGGTCGGCAACGATCTGCCCACGGTCATCGACCCCGGCGCGGCCTCACGCTTCACCGCGCTCCAGGCGGCCGATCCCGGCACGACCTGGCAGGGGCTGTCGAGCCGCGTCGGCCTGATCTTCACCGAGTTCCAGACCGCGTGGGCGGCGCGCGACCTCGTCAAGATGCGCCCGTTCATGAGCGACGCGCTCTTCGCCACCCAGACCTTCTGGGTCGAGGAGTACAAGCGACAGCGCCTCCGCAACGTCACGGAGAACGCGCGCATCGCGAGCCTCGAGCTCGCGAACGTCACACAGGACGCCTTCTTCGACGCCGTGACGGTGCGCCTCTACGCGTCGAGCCTCGACTACACGGTGAGCGACGCGAACGACCAGATCGTCAGCGGCAACCGGACGACGCCCCGCCATTACACCGAGTACTGGACGCTCATCCGCGGGCGTGGCCGAAAGGGCGCTCCCAAGCTCGACAGGTCCTGTCCGAACTGCGGCGCCCCGCTCGACGTCACGATGGTCGGCGTCTGCAACTACTGCAAGGTCAAGGTGACGACCGGCGAGTTCGACTGGGTCCTCTCCCGCATCGAGCAGGACGAGGTCTACCGCGGCTGACCGCGCGCCGGGCCCTCGCTCAGCGCGCCGGGAGCGCGCCGCCGAGCAGCGTCACCCTGACGTTCGACGGCCTGTCCTTCGTGCGGAACACGCGGTGCGTCGCCGCCCGAAAGTCGCGCTCGGTGGCGCGGTGGATGTCGACGAACGTCTGCGGGTTGCGGTCGACGAGCGGAAACCACGAGCTCTGCACCTGCACCATTATGCGGTGCCCGGTCCGGAACGTGTGGCTGACGTCCGGCAGCGTGATCTTCACGAGGGTCGGCGTGTTCGGCTCGAACGGCTCCGGCCGCTCGAAGCTCGCGCGGAACTTCCCGCGCATCACCTCCGCGCGCACGAGCTGCTGGTAGCCGCCGAGGTGGACGTTCGTAGGGTTCGGCTCCGGATCGGGCGCGTCGGCGGGCCAGACGTCGACGACCTTCACGACGAAGTCGGCGTCGGAGCCGGTGGTCGCGACCCAGAGCGACGCGTCGATCGGCCCGGCGAGCGTGACGTCGCCCTCGAGCTCGCCGGTCGAATACACGAGCACGTCCGGGCGGCGCGCGGCGAAGCGCTGGTCGTCGCTCATGTAGTCCGCGTCGATCGCGGGTCCCGGCTTCCCGCGGTAGGGCACGGGCTTCGCCGGATCGCTCGGGTAGGCGTCGTCGCCGTCAGGCGCGGTGGGCGGCGACGCCGTCAGCCTGCCGTTCGCCTGGAAGAAGAGCGTCGCCGGCTTCGCCTCGGCGGGCGGCCACGCGGCGAACGAGCGCCACGTGTTCGTGCCCGACTCGAACACCCGCGCCTCCGGCGCCGGCGGACCGCCCTTGCCCTTGAGGTGACGCTGGAAGAACGGGAGCTCGACGTGCTCGCGGTAGAAGTGCGACGTCTTCTGACCGAACGCGATGTCGCCGTGGCGATCGCCGTCGGTCCGCGACCAACCGCCGTGCCGCCACGGCCCCATCACGAGGACGTTCTCGGCGCGCGCGCCCTGCTTCTCGAACGCGCGGTACGTCTCGAGGGCGCCCCAGAGGTCCTCGCTGTCGAGCCATCCGCCGACGGTCATGATCGCGGGCTTGGCGTCGCGGTAGAACGGGCGCGGATCGCGCGCCTTCCAGAACGCGTCGCGCGTGGGGTGCGCCATCAGATCGTTCCAGAAGGAGATCTTGCCCTCGAGGTACTTCGCGTCCGCGTTCGCGACCGGCCCCATCGCGAGGAAGAAGTCGTAGACGTCCTGGCCCTCGTGGAGGCTCTTCCAGTCCGGGCCCTTCTTCGTGGGCAGCGCGCGCGACTTGCCGAAGTTCGAGTAGAAGTCGAAGGCGTCGGCGAGGAAGAGGGCGCCGTTGTGGTGGAAGTCGTCGCCGATGAACCACTCGGTCACGGGGGCTTGCGGGGACACCGCCTTGAGCGCCGGGTGCGCGTCGACCGCGGCCTGCGCGGCGTAGAAGCCGGGGTACGAGATCCCCCAGACGCCGACCTTGCCGCTGTTGTTCGGCACGTTCTTCACGAGCCAGTCGATCGTGTCGTACGCGTCGGTGCTCTCGTCGATCGCGCCCGCGGCGGCGGCGTGCGGCCGGACGTCGACGAAGGTGCCCTCGGACATCATCCGGCCGCGGACGTCCTGATGAACGAAGACGTAGCCCTCCTTGATCATCAGGTTCGAGGGGGCGAAGCGGCGGAGCGCGCGCGTGTTCTGCTCGCTCGGGTACGCGTCGATGCCGTAGGGCGCGACGCTGTAGGGCGTGCGGGTCATGACGATCGGGTACGCGCGGCTCGCGTCCTTCGGGACGTAGGCCACGGTGAAGAGCCGGGCGCCGTCGCGCATCGGGATCTTGTACTCGTATTTCGTGTAATGCTCACGGATCGCCCGAGCGATGTCGGCGTCCGACTCGACCGGCCCGCGGACGAGCGGCTCGTCGGCGCTCGCCGGTGGGGCGCCGCTCGCCTTGGACGTGGGAGGCTGCGAGGAGCGCGGCGCGGCGGCCGCTCCGCACGCGAGGGTGGCGGCGACCGAGGCGAGGAGGAGCGGGATCAACGGCGAGGACCGACGCATGGGGCTCGCGCGGTCATACCGCAGATGGGTCCGCCGATGGATGGGGGCGCGCGGCCCGCGGAGAGACCGCGACCGTCGGCCCCCAAGGCGGCGCTTCGAGCGCGCGCGAGTCGACGCTCGGGCGGCCGTCTGCTACCGAAGAGCGATGGGGCTCGCTGCACGGACAGGCCTCGCCGCGACGCCTCTCGCGGTGGCCCTCCTCGCGGGGCCCGTGCTCGCGCAGAACCCGGACGAGGCGCCCGCGCCCTGCCGCGCGCAGGTGACGAACGCGCTCGAGCGGATCGCGCCGGCGTTCGCGGGCAAGGCCCGCAAGGTCGCCGCGCGGTCGCCGGGCTCGATCGAGGCGGCCATCTGGGGCTACGCGCCTCCGCGCTTCCACCCCGTCGACGAGGGCGCGCTCCCGCCGCTCAAGGCCGGCGCCAGGTGTCCTCCCGAGATGGCGCTCGTCGCGGATCGCTTCTGCGTCGATCGCTGGGAGGGCTCGCTCGTCGTGCGCGACGCCGACGGCTCCGAGGCTCCGCACTCGCCGTACGTACCTCCGCCCGCCGACAAGGTCACGCTCGCGAGGAGCGTCGCCGGCGTCGTGCCGCAGGCGTACATCAGCGCGAAGCAGGCGGAGAGCGCGTGCCGGGCGTCGAGCAAGCGCCTCTGTCAGCCCGTGGAGTGGCGCGCGGCCTGCGGCGGAAGCGAGGGCACCGCCTACCCGTACGGCGCCAAGCGGGCCGGCGGAAAGTGCCACGACAGCGGCGTGAGCCCGATGCTCACGTTCCACCTGGCGACCATGAAGCGCGGATGGGGCCTCACCGAGCTGAACGACACGCGCAACAACCAGCTCGAGGGCACGGTCGCGAGGACCGGCGCGTTCCCGGACTGCGTGTCCGATCTCGGCGTCTACGACATGGTCGGCAACCTCCACGAGTGGACCGCCGACCCGAACGGCACGTTCCAGGGCGGCTACTGGCTCGACACGTCCCAGCACGGCGACGGCTGCGCGTACCGCACGATCGCGCACGGCTACACGTACCACGACTACTCGACCGGCTTCCGCTGCTGCGCAGACGTCGCAGCTGCCGAGCGCTGAGCGCCGAGCACGGGTCACGTTCGTCAGCTTGGGGTGTGAACCTCGAGCGAAATCGACTAACGAGAGAAGACGGGAAGCGCGCGCGCTCGTCGCCGCGACACCCGCAAGCGATCACCTGCACCCCGCAAGCGATCACCTGCACCCCGCAAGCGATCACCTGCAAAGGAGAGAACACGATGCCCCTGCTCGACGGAAAATCTGCGGCGCTCCTGACGAAGACCGAGGCGGCGCTCATCCGCGAGACGGCCCCCGCGAAGCTACGCGCGCTCTCGCCGGCGCGCCTGCGGACGAAGGTCGCGCGCGCGCGTAAGCTCCGTGACAAGTACGCGAGCCTCGCGCGGCGTCAGAAGGGCGAGGCCAAGGGCACCGTCGCGCCGCGCGGGCAGCGCCGCGCCGAAGGCAGCGCGAACACGACGAAGAAGGCGGAGATCTTCACCGCCGCGCTCGCGCGCGTCGAGGGCGAGATCACGCGCCGCGACGAGGCGGCGAAGAAGGCCGCCGCCAAGTCCGCCAAGTCCGCCGCCAAGAAGAAGACCAAGGCGGCCCCCAAGAAGAAGGCGAAGGCCGCCAAGAAGGGCGCGAAGACCGCAGCCAAGAAGAAGGCGACCGGCAAAAAGAAGGCGACCGGCAAGAAGCCGCCGGCGTTCGCCGCGGCGAACGAGGCGGCGCTCCCGAAGCGCGCGCTGCTGCAGAAGGCCAAGTCCGGCCTCCAGCGTTCGGGTGGCCACATGGCTGGGCGCAACCGCCGCAACCAGGCTCGCCGCGACGCGCGCGGCTGACCACGCCGCGCGCGAGGCGCATCACGAGCGCGAGGTCACCACGCGGCGCGCGCGGCTACGCGCCCGGCGCCCGCCGCAGCGCCGGCGCGGTGACCGAGCGCTGGAGCGCGCGGAAGCGGCGCGCGTCGGTCAGCGCCTCCTTCTGGTCGCGCGAGAGGCGCTTCACCGCCAGCTCGAGCCGGAGCGCGTCGCCGTGCGATCGGCACCGCCGCACCGCCGCGAGGCTGAGCGGACCGCGGCCGCGCGTGTAGCGCGCGCCCTTGCCGGCGTCGTGCTTGGCGATCCGCTCGGCCACGTCGCGCGCTACCCCGCAGTAGAGCGTGCCGTCGCTGCAGCGCGCGACGTAGACGAACCAGACGTCGCTCGAGCGGGCCATCCGCCCGCGAGCGTAGTCCGGCGCGAGGCGCCCGGACAAGCCGGGCGCCGAGGCGCGCTGGGCCTTGCCCGGCCGGAGGATGTCGCCGACGATGGCTCGATGGGGAGCCGCAAGGCCAGGCCGAAGAAGGCGCCGCCCGCCGCGGCCGCCGACGAGCAAGAGCACCGCCCGTCCGCGGCGATGACCCGCGAGGTCGAGGCCGTGACCGCGGAGAAGCTCATCGCGAGCTCGATGGCCGGCTCCGACCCCAAGGTGTCGGCGGCGCCGCCGGCCGCGCCGACCGAGCCGCGCGCGTTCGACGAGCTCGCGCAGACGGTCGAGGCCCCCGCCACGCCGCGGCTCCTCCTCCTCGACGCCGCCGAAGTGCTGATCGCGGAGGTCGGCTTCGCCGCCGTCACCGACGCGGAGATCGCCGAGACCGCAGGCGTCACGCTCGACGTCTTCCGCGCCCACTTCGCCGACAAGGCGGCGCTCCTCCGCGCGCTCCACGAGCGCTTCTGCGCTCAGGCGTTGGGCGTCACCGACGACTCGACCCGGAGCGGCATCTGGGACCACGCCTCCCCGCGCGACGTCGTCGAGGTCGCCGTCCGATCCATCCTCGACGTCGTCCTGGGTCGCGCCGAGCTCGTACGCGCCGTGATCGCGTCGGGCGATCCGGAGCTGCTCGACGGCTTCCGTCTCGTGGGCGCGAACATCACCGCGAAGGTCAGCCGCGTCATCGAGACGTTGCAGGACGACGACAAGCCCGGCGAGCAGGACGTGGCGTTCGTCCTCCTCCTCGCGGTCTCGCTCGCCCATCAGACCATCATGCTCGGCACCGAGTGGAGCGGGGTCGCGCTCGAGCGCGACGAGCTCTACGACCGGGCGACGCGCGCGGCCCGCGCGTACCTGGACGCTCGGCCCCGGCCTTCCTGAGGCGCGCGCGCCGTGCTACAGGCTGCCCTGTCATGGCCCGCACCGTCGACCGCTCACTCGCCCGCATGATCGCGTTCAAGCGCATCGTCACCGGCGGCGCCTCGATCGCCTGCGGCGTCGCCCTGATCGTCGTCCTCGCGGTGCGTGGCTCGTCTCCGCCGATGGCCGCCCTCGCTCTCGTGATCTTCTTCGGCGGCGGCGCCTGGACGCTCCGCGACGGCCTCCGCCTGCGCCGCGAGCTGCTCCGGAGCTGACGACCTCCCCAGAGCGGAGCCTCCTCGCGCGGCGACCGCGGCCGGGTTACGGTTAGGCATGCGCGTCGCGATCCTCGCTGCCCTCGCCCTCTCCGCCTCGGCCGCCCTCGTCTTCGCGTGCGGAGAAGACACGCCCGCGACGCCGGCCGAGCCCGACGGCGGCAGCGGCGGCGAGGCGGGCTCGCCCGACGACGCGTCGTCGGACGAGGACGCCGGCGGCGGTAACCGCGCGCCGACGGGCTGCCTCCTCAAGACGACCGACTACACCATCGGCGCGAAGGCCGACAACGTCGCACGAACCGACATCGCGAACAGCGTCGACTGGAGCGACGTCGACGGCGCCCTCTCGGAGGACGGCCAGTTCGCCACCGTGACCCTCGACGAGGGACAGGAGTCGTCGGAGCTGCGCGTCAGCGGCTTCGGCTTCACGATTCCCGACACCGCCGAGACCTGGGGGATCGAGGTCGAGCTGAAGCGCCGCGCCCCGGACGGCGGCGTCGAGGACCACCAGATCCATGTCGAGGTCGAGGGCAAGCCGACCCGCTTCAAGTTCGTGAAGGGCCCGTGGCCGACCAGCATCGTCGGCACCCACGCGTACGGGCAGGCCGTCGACACCTGGGGAATCAACCTCTTCCCGGCCGACGTCAACAAGGAGAGCTTCGCGGCGAAGGTCTCGGTCAAGCGCGCCGCGGACGCGGTGGGCCCAGTCACCGCGATCGTCGACTCACTGAAGGTCGCGGTGCACTTCTGCCCCGACCCGATCAAGCCGTGACGCGCAGCACCAGCGCGACATGGGCGAAGAGGCAGACGCTCGCGACGACCACCATCGCGTGGAAGACCTCGTGGTACCCGAAGACGCGCGGGAACGGATCGGGGCGCTTGAGCGCGTAGACGAGAGCGCCCAGGCTGAACGTGAGGCCGCTCGCGACGAGCAGGCCGACCGAGAGGTCGCCGGCGCGCGCCGCGCGCCCGACGACCTCGCCCACGACGGTCCAGCCGAGGCCGACGCAGAGGAGCGCCGTCACCCACTTCGGCGCGCCCGGCCACGCCAGTGACTTGACCACACCCACGAACGCCCCGCCCCAGATCACCGCGAGCGCGCCGTGACCGCCGCTCGCGGACGGGACGAGGGCGAAGAGCGGCGTGTACCCACCCGCGATGAGGACGAAGATCGCCGCGTGGTCGAGGCGGCGCATGCGCTTGCGCGCGCTCGGCGACCAGTCGATCCGGTGGTAGAGCGCGCTCGTCCCGAACAGGTTGACGAGGCTCGCGCTGAAGACGAACGCCGCCGCGGTCGCCGCCCCCGGGTTGGCGCGCATCACCAGCGCCGCGCACGCCGCGATCGCACAGAAGAACGAGATCTGGTGGGACACCCCACGGAGGAGCGGCTTCGCGGCCGACGCGAGGTACGCAGTGCGGGTTGCCATCGGTGTCCCTCCCTGGAGCGGGAGAGCACGCTGTAGTCGGATCCGCGGGCGCCGTCGACCGGCACTTTGCCGCCGCCTCCCGCGCGACGCGGCCGCCGCGCCGTTTTCATTTTCCGTAGCCGGGGGCCGAGCCGACTCATCGGTCGTCGGCGACCGCTCCAGCGCGCAGGCGCGCGGGCCGTTCTATGCTCGCGGCCATGGACTGGCACTGCCTCGGCCACGCGATGTGGCTCGCCGAGGTCGACGGGCTCAGGCTCCTCTTCGACCCGCTCATTGACGACGCGCATCACGGCGGCGTCTTCGAGGTGTATCCGCCGCGACGCATCGACGCCGCCTCGCTCCGAGCCGACTTCGTCTTCGTCTCGCACCGGCACCCCGATCACTTCGACCTCGCGAGCCTCCGCCGCCTCGCCGCGCTCGATCCCGACACGGTCGTCGTGACGTCGGACGAGCTCGTGGCCGCGTGCGCGCGCCGCGTCGGCTTCCGCAGCGTCCGCGTCGTGGCGCCGGAGACCTGCATCGACCTCGACGGCCCGCGCCTCGTCACGTCGCCCTCGCTCGGGGCGAGCGAGCCCGAGTGGGGCGTCGTCGTCGCCAGCGCCGACGGCGTCGTGTACGACCAGATCGACACCGCCCTCGGGACACCGGCCGACGTCCGCGCCTTCTTCCGCCGGGCCGCCGCCGCCCTGGGGCGCGACGCCGACGCGCTCGTCACGCTCGCGCTCGCGCGGTGGCAGCCGCTGCTCGAGGTCGAGGCGATGCTCGCCGGCGCGGTCGGCTTTCCGTTCGAGGCCTACGCCGACGAGCTCGAGCGCTGCGCGGCGATCGGCGCGCGCGCGGTCTGCCCGGCGGCGAGCGGAACGCGCCACGTCGGGCCGCACGCGTTCATGAACCGCCTCGTCTACCCCGTGACCGAGACGCGCTTCATCGAGGACGCGACGGCGCGCATGCCAGGAACGCGGCTGCTCCGTCACGTCACGGGCGCGACCTACCGCGTCGCCGGCGGCGACGTGTCGGTCGACGCGTCCGGGGCGATCGACACCGGCCTCGTGAGCGTCTTGGGTCACCTCGCCGATCCGCGCGCGTTCCGCCCGTACGAGATCCCGCCGCTGGTCGATCCGAACCAGGCCGCGCGCCCCGAGGACGAGCTGCGCGCGCGCGCGGCGGCGTGGGTCGCGGACGCGCTCGTGCCCGCGCTCGAGCGCGCCGCCGCGGGCCGTCGCCTGCGCTACGTGCTCGAGATCGTCTTCCCGCGGACCGCCGACCTGTTCACCGTCACGACCGGCGCTACGGCGACGTTGACCCGCGACGATCACGTCGACTGGGACGTCCGCTGCGCGGTCGCCGGCTCGCTCCTCGTCGACGTCCTCGAGGCGAGGCGCCACTGGGGCGATCTCCTGCTCGGGGGCATGCTCCGCGCTGCGACCCGCGCCCACGAGGTGGACGCGCTCGGACTCCGGCCCATCCCCCTCCAGCCGCTGTTCGTCTACGAGGCGCTCTCCTACGAGGAGAGCGTCCTCCGCGCGCTCGACCGCGCCTGACGATTCCATGGAACATCCGGGGCGCGTCGAGCGTCCGAGGGACGATGGCGAGCCCCCGCTCCGAGATCTCCGTAGGGAGGAAGCTCCTGGCCGGCGCGGCGATGATCGGCGCCGCGGGAGCGATCGTCCCGCACGCGTTCCACCGCTACTCCCCGACCGAGTGGCTCCTCGTGACCTTCGCCGGCGTCCTCGCGCTCGCCGGCGTCGGCATCACGCGGACGTCGCTCGTCGCGCAGGTCCTCTCGCGCGGCGCGGCGTGGGTGATGCTCGCGCCCGCCGCCCTGGCGACGGCCTCGAGCGTCATGCACCGCGGCTCCTTCAACGTCGAGGCCGCCGGGTTCACCGCCGCGCTGAGCGCCGCGCTCTTGCTCGCGCGTCCGCTGCTCCACACGCGCGAGGCGAAGGAGGAGTTCGCCCCGCGGATGTTCCGTCGCTGGTTCCTCGGAGGCTCGACCGCGACCGCCGCCGCCGGGATCGTCGCGAGCGGCGTCGCGCTCGCCATGGTCTCCATCGGCAGCCATGCCGTGGGGGCGTCGTTCGGCGCGCTCGCGCTGTCGCTCTTCGCGTCGGCCGTCGCCGTCGTCCGGATGCGCGCGTGGGGCGTGCTCCTCGGCGCGGTCACATCGGTCTCGCTCATCGTCTCGGGCCTGTTCCTCGGCCGCGCGGAGGCGACATCGCTCGCGCTGCTCGCCGCGCCCGCGCTCCTCTTGCACACGTTCCCGGTGCTGATCGCGCGGTGGCGGAGCCAGGGCGAGGCCGCGCGCGTGCGCGTCGCCGTCGACGGCGCGCTCGCCGACTCCTACACGCCGGCGCACCTGCGCGTCGCCGTCGACGACATCGACCTCGACGAGCCCGCGACCGCCGCGCCGCGCGCGCGCGCAGCGATCCCGTCCTGAGCGCGCCGCCCGCGGACCGATCCCGCCCTCCGCGCGCGGCGCGTCGCCGCCGCGCGGCTTCCACCTCGTGCGCGGTCCGCTAAGATGACGGCGGATGCGAGAGCCGCTCGTCGCCGCCCCGCCGCCTCCCTACGGCGCGCCGCCCCTCGCGCACGCGCCGCTCGCCGGCCCGGCGGACTTCGCGGCGCCCCACCGGGTGCTGCCGCCGGCCGAGCGGTCGCGGCGCATCGCCATCGGCGTCTCCGTCGTCGCGATCGCCTTCTCGCTCGGCTGCGGCTACTGCGGGCGGCGCGCGTTCGCGCTCCGCGACGCCGCCCCGGACGAGCTGATGCCGTGGCTCTTCGCGTGCTTGCTCTTGCTCCTCGTCGCGCTCTTGCTCCGGATGGTCGCCGCGATCTGCGAGATCCTCTGGCTCGAGCGGACGTGGTCGAACCTGCCGGAGACGCTGCGCAAGGTCGGCCCGATCCGCGACGTGAGCTCGGCGATGGCGATCGCCGTGAGCTTCCTCCCCGGCGTCGCCTGGGTCTGGAAGCTCGGGCTCGTGGTCGCGATCGCCGACGGCTTCGAGACCGTCCGCGGGCACGTGCGCTTCTCCGCGCCCGTGCCGAAGCGCCTCGGCATGGCGGCCGTGATCGTCGGCTGGATCCCCGGGCTCAACGTCTACGTCGCGCCCTTCTTGTGGGAGATGTTCGCGACGCGGATCGACACCTGCGTGCGCCAGATCATCGCCACGCAGCCCGGCTCGGGCGCCTGAGCCTACTTGCGGCGCGCCGACTTGATCGCGACGTTCTCGAGCGGGGCGTCCTTGGCGAAGGCGCCCTTCGAGCCGGTCGGCACGGCGACCATCTTGTCGACGACGTCCATCCCCGACGTCACCGTCCCGAACACCGCGTAGCCCCAGCCCGACGCGTTCTTCCCCGTGTGGTCGAGGAACCCGTTGTCCTTCACGTTGACGAAGAACTGCGCCGTCGCCGAGTGCGGATCGCTCGTGCGCGCCATCGCGACGGTCCCGCGCGTGTTCTTCAGCCCGTTGTCGGCCTCGTTCTCGACCGCGTCGCGGACCGGCTTCTTCTCGTACGAGCCGTCGTACCCGCCGCCCTGGGCCATGAACCCCGGGATGACGCGATGGAAGATCGTGCCGTCGTAGTGCCCGGCGTCGACGTACGCGAGGAAGTTCGCGACGCTCTTCGGCGCCTTCTCCTCATCGAGCTCGATCTCGATGGTCCCAAGGTCAGTCTCGACGACGACGGAGGTGGTCATGGGCGCCGAGCATATCCCCGATCCGGCCGCTGCCAACTGCCTTCGCTCGAGCTCACTAAAGGCTCGATCGCCCTCCGGAAACGCTGGCCGAGGAGCCGTCAGGCGGAGGCGCCGCCGGGCTTGGTGGCCATGCCGGAGCGGACCCACTTGCTCGCGAGGATCAAGCTGACGGGGCTGATCATCGCGATGGCGCCGTAGATGAGCCACATCGTCCCGGTGCTCTGCGGCCCCTCCTTCGGGACGAAGTGCTCGAGGACGACGCCGGAGTAGAACCCGGTCGTCGTCTTCGCGACGAACCACGGCAGGTTGGCGACGCCCATGTACTGCGCGACGCGGCCCTCGGGCGCGAGCTCGGCGGCGTACTCGAGGAAGCGCGACGACCAGAGGGCCTCGCCGATCGAGAAGACGACGAAGTACGTGATGAGCATCGCGGTGCTCGGTCCGGGCACGAGCAAGAACGTCGCGGCCGCGCTGACGAGCGAGCCGACGATCATCATCGACAGGACGTGGAAGCGCTTGGTCAGCGCGGTGATCGTCGGCACGCCGAGGAAGATGATGAGCGGGTTGACCGAGTCGACGAGCCACTCCATCCGGTCGGCGATCTCGTGCGGGTACGACCGGAGGACGTACTCGGGCATCGTCAGCCACTGGTGCGCGAAGAGCGTCCGGACCGGGAGCAACGCGAAGATGAAGAAGAGGAAGCGCGGGTCCTTGAACGGCGACTTCCCGGGGGCGGGCGCGGCCTTCTTCGCGCTGCGGTACCCGGCCTCGGGATCGTCCACCTTCGCCGGCGCGCCCTCGCCGCGGACCACCTGCGCCTCGACCTTCTTCGTCATGAAGATCGCGAAGACGACGAGCGTGAACGCCGTGACGCCGACGCAGACCCAGTTGACGGCGTTGAAGCCGGACAGCGCGCTCTCGCCGGCCTTGTACGGCTCGTCGAAGGTGGTCCGCACCTTGGCCGAGATCGGCCCGACGAGCATCGCCCCGAAATTGAGGCCGGCGTAGAGGAGCGCGAAGCCCATCGAGCCGGTCTTCTCGGTCGTGTAGCGCTTCACGCCCGCGTAGGCGACCGGCTGGAGGATGCCCTCGCCGAGCGCCACGACCGCCAGCGAGATCGCGAGCATCGACGCGCCGCCGAGGAACGGCGCCGACGAGTAGAGGATGCGCCCGGTAAAGGAGAGGAAGAGCGCGAGGATGAGGCTCTTGCGGATCCCGAGGTAGCCCTCGGTCGGCTTGCCGACGAAGAGCATGACGAGCGTGAGCGCGCCCGTGAAGAGGGAGACCCACGTGCTCGCGAGCGCCGGGCGGATGCCGATGTCCTGCCCGATGAACGCCTTCATCAGCGGGAGGACGCCGAAGTAGGCCATCGCGTCGAACGCGAACGCGAAGATGACCAGCCACAGCGCGCGCGGCGCGTGGCGGAGGGCCTTGAAAGCCTCGATGAACTCCTTCACGGCGGGCGTCGTAGCCGGCCTCCCCGCCGCCGTCGAGCCCTTCGACGCACGCGCCGAGCCGCGCCGGCCACGGCCGCGCCGCCGGAGGTCTCCGCGTCGCTGGACGACGCGCGGCGCCGGCTCGTCGGCGCGCGGCCGAGGTCAGAGCGGGACGAGGAAGAAGCCCGTGGTCCGGTAGGTGCCGTTCGCCGGGAACGCCGGCGCGCTGAAGCCGGCGTGGAGATCGCCGCCGAACGTCGCCACGGACTGCCCGCGGAACGCGGCGTACGCCGGGAGCACGTCCGCTTCGACGAAGAGCACGCGCGGGACGCCGAAGAAGGTCTCGTCGTCGTCCACGGGCAAGAACGCCTCGGCCTCGACCGGCATCGCCGGCGCCGTCGCGCTGTTCGTGCCGGGGGCGACGACGAACGTCCACTCGTAGTCGAGGTTGTCGGGACCGCCGAACGAGAACTGGACGAGACCGCCGTCGGTCGAGGCGGTGCTGCCCTCCCAGCTGACGACCGGACGCCGCGGCGTCGTCGGGTCGACGGACGCGCCCGTGACGAGCGGGAGGAGCGTCGCGTAGTCGAGCGTGGCGGTGGCCGCCGGCGCGAAGCGCCGGGTCAGCGTGCGCTGCGAGGCGAAGCTGCCACCGTCGCGGACGGAGATGCTCGCCTGGTGGGCGTCGGCGAAGCCGGCGGCGGTCTGGAAGACGACGCTCGAGCCCTCGATCGAGGCGGTCGGGTTGTCGATGCCGACGCCGCCGGAGATCTCGAGGAGCGTCGGATTGAACGAGACCTGCGCCGGGAGGCCGGCGACGGACACCGTGAGCGGCGACGGCGGCGCCCAGGCGCCGACCACGACCGAAGCCGTGCCGGCGTCGGCCGAGATCGGGCTCGCCTTCTTGAACGCGTGCGCGAGCGGCGTCCCGGAGAAGGTCCGCGCGGTGACGAGCACGGGGTTCTGCGCGCGCGCGCAACCTTCGTAGAGCGGGAGCGAGGCGCCGGTGCCGTAGACGAAGACGTTGCCGCACGGGCCCGACACCCGGTACATCCCGGCGTTCTCGTAGAGGGTCGGGAGCGTGACGAGGTAATCCCCGAGCGGAGCGTCCCCGCCCTCGGCGCGGACGCGGAGATCGTCGCCGTCCTCGACGCCCGTCCAGGTGTAGATGCGGCGGCGGCCCTCGCTCTCGAGCAGCGCGCTCGCCATCGCCGGCGTCACCCCGGTGTGGACGGCCTTGCCGTCGGCGCCGGTCAGCTTGGTGTCGATCACCTCGCCCGCCGCGTCGTGGAAGACGACGCGCACGCCTGCCTTGCCGCTCTTCGCGTCGAGGACCGTGACGCTGACCGCCGGGACGACCGGCGCGTCGGGCTCGGCGTCCGAGGCGGGCGCGTCGGGGAACGTCGCGTCCGTCGGCGGGGACGACGCGTCGAACCCGATCGGCCCGCCGTCGAGCGAGAAGCCGCCGCCATTTCCCGGCGCGTCGTCCTGGCAAGCGATCAGCGCGAGAACGGCGGCGGAGGGGGCGACGAGATAGGCAAGCTTACGCACCCGCCCAGCTTGGCTCGGCGCGGGCGCCGCAACAAGCCGCTCGTTTGGGTGTCAACGGCGCCGGTGCGGCAAGCTCTTCCGATCGCGAGGCCGGGGTCCGCGGATCACGGCGTCGGGGCGAGGAGCGACGCGCCGATCCCGAACGGCTCGGGCGTCTGGTAATGGACGCGCCCGCGGACCCGCTTGCCCGCGTGCTGCGCGCACCAGAGCTGCTCACGCTGCGTCGCCTCCTGGACCTCCACGCATTTCGGACACGCGGGCTCGATCTCCGGGACGGGCGCGTACTCCTTCGCGCGGGCGACGAGCACCGCGCACGACGCCTGCCGGACGACCTGCTGCGAGACCGAGCCGAGGAAGAGCCGCTCGAGCGGGCCCTTTCCGTGCGGGCCGACGACGATGATGTCCGCCTGGACGTCGTTCGCGAGCTGCAGCACGCAGCGCGCGGGCGCGTCGGCCGCGAGGTGCGCGGCGATGGGTCCGGTGAACCGCTCGGAGAGGAGCACCCTCGCGCGATGAAGGAGCTCGCGCCCCGCTCGCTCGACGTCGGTCAGCGGGATCGCGATGTTCCCGGGGGGCGCTCCCGCGTCCACGACATGAACGATGTGGACCTCGGCGTCGGGCGCCATGCGCGCGAGCGCGCCGGTGGTCTCGAGGACCTGGTCCTGCGCGGCCGAGTGATCGAGCGCTGCGACGATGACGGTACGGGGCGACGTTTCGGGCTTCATGCCCGGCGGGGTTGCACCCTGCATGCCGCCGCGATCCACGCGCGTTCTCGCGCCGTGCGCGACGCGCCGGCGCAAGGCTTGCGCCGCGGCGCAACGAGCGCGCGCTCGTCAGCTCCGGCGCTGGGAGCGCCAGGACTGGAGCTCGTCGGCCGACCGTGTGTTGAGGACGTGGGCGGGACCGAGCCAGGCGCGGCGAGCGATACCGACGCCGTAGCGGAGGTGATCGAGCTCGCGGACGCTGTGCGCGTCGCTGCTCAGGACGACGGGCACGCCGGCCTCGCGCGCCATCTTCGCGATGTGCTCGTCGACGTCGAGGCGGAGCGGCGAGCAGTTCAGCTCGATGGCGACGCCTGCCTTCGCGAGCGCGGCCATCACGACCTCCATATCGAGCTCGCTCGGCTCGCGCTGGCCGAGCTGGCGGCCCGTCGGGTGGCCGAGGCAGTCGATCTTGCCCGACTCGATCGCGCGGACGACCCGCTTGGTCATCTCGTCCTTCGGCATCTGGAGCTTCTGGTGGACGCTGCCGACGACCCACTCGAGCTCGCCGAGGTGGTCGGCCAGGTCCATGGTGCCGTCGGCGAGGATGTCGGCCTCGAGCCCGGCGAAGAGCCGGATCCCCTGGCGCTCCTCGACGTCGCGGATCTTCTTCTTCTGTTCGCGGAGCCGCTCGCGCGTCATCCCGCGGACGAAGGTGAGCGTCTCGGAGTGATCGGTGATCGCGATGTACGAGCGACCGGCGGCCTTGGCGGCGGCGGCCATGTCGTCGAGCGAGCTCTTGCCGTCGGTCTCCGTCGTGTGCATGTGGAGATCGCCCTTGAGATCGGCGAGCTCGACGAGCGCGGGCAGCGACGCCGTCTGCGACGCCTCGATCTCGCCGCGGTTCTCCCGCAGCTCGGGCGCCATCCAGTGGAGACCGATCGCCTCGTAGACCGCGGCCTCGTCGTCCCCGGCGAGCTTCGCGCCGCCCTCGTCGAAGACGCCGTACTCGCTCACCTTGAGCTTCTTCTTCACCGCGAGCGTCCGCATCGCGACGTTGTGATCCTTCGACCCGGTGAAGTACTGCATCGCCGCGCCCCACGACTCGCGCGGGACGACGCGGAGATCCGCCTGCATCCCGCCTTCGAGGACGACGCTCGTCTTCGTCTCGCCCTTGCCCAGCACCTCGACGACCCCGGGCAAGGCGGCGAACGCGTCCATGATCGCGTGGGCGTCGTCCTTCGAGGCGGCGACGAGGATGTCGAGATCGCCGACCGTCTCGGCGCGGCGCCGGAGGCTCCCGGCGTAGTCGCACGCGAGCACGCCGGGCACGGAGGACATCTCCGCGACGAGCGCCTCGGCCGCGAGCATCGCCACGGCGAGCGGGCGCCGCTTCGGCGCGGCCGCGCGCTTGCGCCACGCGGCGATCGCGGCGATGAGCTTGTCCTCGCGCTTCTCGCCGAAGCGCGCGAGATCGCGGAGGCGCCCGTCGAGCGCGGCCTTCTCGAGCTCGTCGACGGTCGTGATCCCGCGCTCCTGCCAGACGAGCTGCGCGGTCTTGAGGCCGACGCCCGGGAGGTTCATGAGGTCGAGCAGCCCGGGCGGGAGCTTCGCCCGGAGCGCCTCGGCTTCGGCGATCTTCCCGGTCTCGAGCAGCTCCTTGATGCGACGCGCCACGCCGTCGCCGACGCCGCGGACCTCGGCGAGCTCGCCCTTCTTGGCGAGCTCCGCCACGCTCCCGCCGAAGCCCTCGATCGCGCGCGCGGCCGTCCGGAAGGCCCGCACCTTGAACGGGAGGGTCCCTCCGAGCTCGTGCAGGTCGGCCAGATCCACGAGGGCCCGCGCGATGGCGACGTTGTCCACGTCGTGGATTCTACCCCGGCGCGCGGGCCCGGCGGGGAGGCCGCATCGGATCTTTGTCGCGGCCACGTGCCGGTCGCTGGCACAATGGTAGGCCATGGCATCCCCCCCGAGGCGGGCCTCCGGTCCGTACCGTCCGACGCGTCTCGGGCAATGGGAGGTGGTCGCGAAGATCGCCGGCGGGGGAATGAGCGCGGTCTACCTCGGTCGCCGCGTCGAGCCCGAACCCGACCCGGACTTCCCGTACACCCCGCGCCCGGGCTTCGCTGGGGCCGCGCCGGCCAGCGACAAGAGTCACGTGGTCGCGCTCAAGATCGTGCGCCACGACGCCGCGAAGGACGAGCGGCTCGTGAAGATGTTCCTCGAGGAGGGCAAGCTGCTCGCGCGCCTCGTCCACCCCGGCATCGTCCGCACCCTCGAGGTGGGCGGCGACGCCGACCAGGACTTCATCGCGATGGAGCTGATGCTCGGCAAGACGTTCGCGGCGATCTACGACGCGCTCGTGGCGCGCGGCGCGCGGCTCAGCGCCGAGCTCGCCGCGTGGGTCTCGGCGCGCATCGCCGACGCCCTGCACTACGCCCACGAGCTCGCGGACGAGCACGGCCGGCCGCTCGCGCTGGTGCACCGCGACGTCAACCCGGCGAACGTCTTCGCCACGTTCAAGGGCGAGGTGAAGCTCTTCGACTTCGGCCTCGCCAAGGTCACCGCCGGCGAGGCGTCGGGCTCCCAGATGCTCGCGGGCAAGCTCTCGTACCTCTCGCCCGAGCAGATCATGCAGATGCCGCTCGACCGGCGGAGCGACGTCTTCTCGCTCGGCACGACGTTCTGGGAGCTGCTCACCAGCCGGCGGCTCTTCCGCCGCGACTCCGACATCGAGACCGTGCGCGCGGTGCAGCTCGGGCCGATCCCCGATCCGCGCGCCGTGGCGCCGGAGGTGCCCGAGGAGCTCGCGCGCATCGCGCGCACGGCGCTCGAGCGCAACCGCGATCACCGCTACCCGTCCGCGGCCTATCTCGCGCGCGAGCTCGACGCGTTCGTCCTCGCGCGGACCACGCCGGACGACGTCACCGCGCGCCTCGCCGAGCTCGTCGACACGCTCTTCCCCGGCGAGCAGAAGCGCCAGTCGGGCTGGCTCAAACCGGCGATCACGTCGTCGATCTCGCGGTCGATGAGCGCCGTCGCCACGACGCCGCGCCCCGGCAGCGTCTCGCGACCGATGCCGCCCGAGGTGCGCCGCGACACGCGCGAGACGACGATCGTGATGGCAGAGCCTCCGGGCGCACCGCCCGCCTCGGGCGCACCGCCCTCGTGGCGTGAGGATCCGACGTCCGCCACGGTGAAGGACGGCGTGCCTGCGATCGGCGCTCCGCCCGTGAGCTCGTCGCGCGGAGGGGCCACCTCGACGCGCTCCGCTCCGCCGCCCACGCCGCAGACGAGCCGCCCTGCGCCGCGCGCGCGGATCCCGACGCCGGCGCCCTTCTCGCGCACGGAGATCCAGACGATCCCGCCCGCGCCCGACTCGTCGCGGACCGAGATCCAGCACATGGCGCCGACGCTCGAGGTTCCGGCCGCGGGCTTCCCGAGCGCTCGATCGGCGCCGCCGCCGCCGCCGTCCGCGCGAGCCGCGCCGGCCCCTGCGCGGACGGAGTACCGCCGCCGCCGGCGTCGCGCGCGAACCGCGCGCCTCTGCGCGCGCACCGCCGCCGTGCCGCGCATGACGCCGCCTCCTCCACCGTCGGCGCGGACCGCTCCGCCGGCCCCGCGCCGTCGCGCGTCCGACCGCGAGAGCTCCCCTGACCCTCGATCCCGGAGCGGCCGGCGCGACCACCGCGCCCCCGGCGGGCGCCGATCCCGCTGCCCTCGCGCGCCCGGAACGACTCGGTCCCGCCGCCGCGACCGGTCAGCTCGCGCCAGCTCGTCGACGCCCCCGACAGCGAGCCCACGCAGGTCGACATGCCCCTTCCGCCGGGCCGAAAACCCTCCTGAGGTCGCTCCCCGCGGCCGAGCTGAAGCGCGCGACGCGAAGACACCTACGCGGATGGCGCGGTATGATGTGCGCAGACACCGGGGATGTTCCTCCGACAACGCGAAAGAATCAGGGGCACGTGGCCCGACGGACCCGCGCACGACTCTTGAACGTCGACCTCGGGCTCGAGGCGTCCGACAGGACGGGCCGAAGGCCGAACCCGAGATCGAAGGGGCTCCGAGGATCGACCGCATGACGACGCCCGCGCTCAAGTACTCCGTCCAGGATCGTTCGATCCTCCTACCCTACTACAAGCGCTTCCTCGTCGAGCCCCTCCTGCCGTTCATCCCGGCGCGGGTGAACCCGAACGCGATCACTCACGGCGGCCACGTCCTGAACCTCGGGGCGCTGCTCCTGCTCGCCCTCACGGCGCACATGGACAAGCGCTGGCCCTTCATCGCGGTGGCCATCCTCGTCCACGTCTACCTCTGGTGCGACAACGCCGACGGCGGCCACGCGCGTCGGACCAACCAGTGCTCGGCCAAGGGCGAGTTCCTCGACCACGGGCTCGATCTGCTGAACGCGACGTACGTGGCGTGCATGACCGTGTTCACGCTCGGGGCGCCGCCGTTCTGGAGCGTCGCCGCCGCCGTCGTCGTGCCGGCCGCGGCGGCGGTCACGTACTGGGAGCAGGCGGAGACCGGCGTCTTCCAGCTCGGTCTGTTCAACCAGATCGAGTCCATCTTCGCGCTCTCCGTCGCGCTCGTGGCGCGCGCGGTCTTCGGCGCCGAGGCGATCGCCGCGGTCCATGTGCTCGGCGTGTCGCTGCCGGTGGTGGTGCTCGCGGTGGTCTCCGTGGTCGCGCTCTTCGGGATCGTCCGCAGCACGGTCCGCGTCGCGCAGAACCGCGGTCGCCTCGGCCCGGCGATCGCGCCGTACGCGTTCGGAGCGGCGGTGACCATCGTCGCCGCGACCGACGCGCTCGGGACGATCGCCGCGATCGTAGCCGGCGCCGTCGTGTTCATCTTCCTCGGGATCCGCCAGCTCACCCTCCGCGTTCGCGGCGAGCGCCCGCTCCTCGAGCGCGGTGTCCTCTTCGCCGCCGCGGTGCTCGGGGGGCTCGCCGGCTACCGCGTGCTCGGCGGCGCGCCCAACGCCGCGATCGCGCAGTCGATCGACTGGGCCGCCGCCGGCGTCGTCTCGATCGCGTTCGGTGGCCTCGCGCTCGCCCGGGCCCTCGAGGGGCACCGCGAGGTCGAGCGCCTCGACCGCCGGTGAGTCGCCCTGGTCGCCCGGCCCGAGGCGCGTTAAGACCGCCGCTCGGAGGATGAGCATGACCGGCGACCACATCGACGACATCGGCGGACCTCTCGTCGGGAGCGTCGGATGAGCGAGACGTCACCCCCCTCGGATCCGCGCGCGGCGATCGGGCTGGTCCAGCTGCTCGATCGCCTCGCGACGCTGCCTCGCACCGGCTGGCTGCTCCGCGGCGTGGTCGATCCGGAGAGCATCGCCGAGCACACCTTCGGCGTCTGCGTGGTCGCCACGCTCCTCGTCGACGATCTCCGGGCGCGCGGCGTCGCCGTCGACGGTGAGCGCGTGCTCCGGATGGCGCTCGTGCACGACGCGGCGGAGGTCTTCACCGGCGACATCCCGATGCCGGCGAAGACCGAGAAGCTCGACGCTGCGCTCGAAGAGGCCGAGGGCGCGCTCCTCGCGCAGGTCCTGCCCGCCGCGCAGCACGCGCTCTGGGTCGAGGCCGAGGCGGGCGCGACGCTCGAGGCGCGCGTCGTGAAGGCGGCGGACAAGGTGCAGATGCTCGTCAAAGCGCTCACGTACGAGCAGCAGCGGCGCGGACGGCTCGACGAGTTCTGGACGAACACGAAGAACCGCCGCCACATGGACCTCGACTTCGCGCGCGAGCTTTTCGACGAGCTCGCGCGGCTCGCCGAGATCGAGCGCGCGCGATGAGGCGCCGCGAGGGTCCGCGGCGCGACGCGCCGAGCGCGGACCGGACGCGCGACGCGCCGAGCGCGGACCAGACGCGCGACGCACCGAGCGCAGACCGGAGGCGCGACGCGCCGAGCGCGGACCGAAGGCGCGACGCACCGAGCGCAGACGTCGAGCGCGTGCACGGCTTTCGCGCGGGGCTCGCGGTCCTCTCGGCGCGGCCCGAGGACGTCCTGCGGATCGCGTGCACGAGCGAGCTCGTCGCCGACGTCGAGCGCGCGCTCGGGCCCCACGCCGAGGGCGTGAGCATCGGCGTCCTCGCCGATCGCGAGATCGAGAAGCTCGCCCGCTCGAGCCAGCACGAGGGGCTGGTCCTCGAGGCGCGCGCGCGCCGGTGGGCGACGCCGCAGGAGCTCGGCGAGCTCCTCACCGCGGGCCCGCCCCGCGTCGCGATCGCGCTCGATCGCGTGAGAAACTCGTACAACGTCGGCGCCGTCCTCCGGAGCGCGGCCTTCTTCGGCGTCGACGCCGCGCTGCTCGGCGCGCCGGCCCCGCACCCGGGGCTCGATCCGAACGCGATCCGGGTCGCCGAGGGCGGCGTCGAGCGGCTCGTGACGGCGCGTACGACCGACCTGGCCGACACGCTCGCGCGCCTGCGCAGCCGCGGCGTGAAGGTCTACGGCGCCGACGGTCACGCCGACGCCGACGCGCTCGGCTTCGACTACGCGCGCCCCGCGGTCCTCGTGATGGGCAACGAGCGCGAGGGCCTCGGGCCGCGCGTCCGCGCGCAGTGCGACGCGATCCTCGCGATCCGCGGCTCCGGCCACGTCGAGTCGCTCAACGTCGGCGTCGCGGCGGGCATCCTGATCGCCGCCCTCGCCCGACCACGCTGAGCGCCCGACCGCTCGTCCGGCTCGGCGGCCCCGGCCGTCCCAACGCGCGCGGACGGCGCCTCGCAGCCCGCCGAGCTCGCGCCGGAGACGTCCTCGCCGGAGCCCCCCGGCCGCGCCCCCATGCTAGCCTCGGCCCATGGAACCCAAGGTCGCCAAGTGCCTCCTCGTCTCCAAGGTCCTCGTCGCCGACGGAATCATGACGGAGAACGAGCGCATCTTCCTCGACCAGATGATGCGCGGTCTCGGGCTCGACGACGGCGAGCGCCGCCGCGTGCTCGACCTCGAGGGCTGGGACCAGGCCGAGCCCGTCGTCGCCAAGCTCTCGGCCGACGAGAAGCGCGAGTTCCTCGCGACGCTCGTCGACGCCTCGTCCGCCGACGGGCGCCTCTCGCCGCTCGAGATGGCGACCGTCAAGCGGATCACCGCGGCGCTGGGCGTCGACTGACGACGTCGCCGCTCGGGCGGAGCTCCGCCTGCGCGCCGGACGGCAACGTCACGCGCACGCCCGGATCGAGCGGCGTGAGCTTCACCCGCTCGCCGGCGGCGGGCGCCTCCTCGAGCGCGCCGACGTCCACGGCGGCCTTCCAGATCGGCGCGCCGCGCGTGTCGTAGCGGAACGCCAGCGCGTGGAACGGCGAGCCCTCGACCGCCGACGGCTGGGCGAGCTGCGCGAGCACGAACGTGTCGTCGGTGTCCGCGACGAGCGCCGGCGCAGCGATCGCGCCCGCGCGCGGGCGGACGCCCAGATCGAGCCCGTCTCCCCACGCGAGCGCGCCGCTCTCGGTGACGAGGCGCGCGCGCGTCTGGCCGGGCCGCGCGGCCGCGAGGATCCACCCGCGCCCGGGCCAATAGAGCAGCGAGAGAGCGTCGCACGAGTCGACGCCGGAGAGCGCCTGGAAGTCGGCGAACGGCGAGCCGTCGTCGTCGAACAACCGCAGCGCGACCACGCTCGTCGGCGGATCGCACACCGCGAGCGCGACGCGCCCGCGCGGCGCCGCGCCGAGCGCGATCGGCCCGACCGGCGTCATGATGCCGGCCACCGGGCTCTCCTTCGACCAGAGGACGGCCCCCTCGCCGTCCACCACGAGCGTGATCGGCCGCGCGTCGCTCGTCGCCTTGCCCGCCTCGGCCACGAGCACGGCCCGCCGACCGGCCGCGGTGAGCTCCGCGATCTGCACGTCGAACGGGCCGGCGGCGCCGGCGAAGTGCGCGCCGAGCAGCGACGCGGCCCCGCCGAGCGCCGGCTCGGCGGCCAGCTTCGCCACGCGCGACCGGCGCGCCTCGACGGGCGCGACCCTCGCGAGCACGAAGCCGGCGTCGGAGACGCTGACGCTCGGCCGCGCCGAGGCGTCGGGCTCGATCGACAGGAGCGGCCCGTCGGGTGCCGCGTCGGCGGCGCCGGCCGCGTCCTTGCGCGAACAGCCCGACGCGAGCGCGGCGAACAGCGCGAGCGCTACGAACGACGCTGCCGCGGCGAACGACACGAGCGCGGCGAGCCCGGCGTTCCCTGCGAGCCCGGCGCGTGGCCCGACGACGTGACGATGACGCACCGCTGCACACGATAGCCGAACGCGCGAGGGCCCTCGAGCGCTCGCGCTCCCGCCTCGCGGCGAGCTCAGCCCTCACCGCGTGAACCCGCTCCCGCCTCGCGGCGAGAGCTCGGCGCTCAGCGCTTCACGGCGCTCACCACGATCCCCCGCTCGTACGGGGCCGGGCAGAGACCTTCGTGGGCCTCGACGACGAAGCCGTGACGCTCGAGGAGCGGGCGCACGTCCGGCCAGAGGAACGTCAGGTAGTACATGATGAACTGCGGGCGGAGGATCGCGTTCCGCACCCGCATGACCGCGTTGAACCCGCGCGCCGTCCAGAACCACGGGTCGGTGGCGCGAGGAGGCCGGCTGGTCACGAAGACGAAGCGTCCGCCGGGCCGCAGCGCCCGCGCGATCCCGGCGACGAAGCGGTCCTCGTCCTCCGGGAGCACGTGCCCGAACGCCCCGACGCTCGTGACCACGTCCATCTCGCCGTCGAAGGGCAGCGCGAGCGCGTCGCCGCGGACGAGCTCGATCCGGGCCTCGCCGGGAGCGGCGGCGACCCGGCGGCGCGCTTCATCGAGCATGCCCGCGCTGAAGTCGACGCCGACGACGCGCTCCGTGCAGAGCGGGCGGAGGTGGATCATCGCCGCGCCCGTCCCGCAGCAGACGTCGAGCGCGGCGCCGATCGACCCGGGACCACCGATGAGCTTCGCCATCGCGGCGAGCAGCGCGTCGGGGGTGCGAAACGGCGTGCGATCGAACTTCGGCGCGATGAGGTCGTAGCCGCGCTCGGTCGAGGCGAGCGCCTGCCGCATCAGCTCGACGAACGTGGGCCCCTCGGGGTGGAACACCTCGCCCGCGCTATTCGTCTTCGCCCGCGTCGAGCGACGCGTAGACCTCGGCGGTGAGCTCGTCGACCCGCCCGTCGTCGAGGCCGAGCGCCTCGGCGAGCAGGACCTGGAGATCGCTCTCGTCGGCGCTCGCGTCGAGATCGGCGACGCCGAGGCCGACCGCGAGCTTGAACGCGAGCGGACGCAGGCCGTCCGGAAGCTTCGGCGCGAGCTTCTGCACGCGCTCACCGATCTCCGCGTGGTCGACGTTCGCCGCGAAGCGATCGAGCAGCGCGTCGACGTCGGCGTCGCTCGGCTTCGTCCCGCGGAGGCGGCCGACGATCACCTTGAACGCCGCGAGCTCCTCGTCGTCGAGGCGGCCGTCGGCGGCCGTGCTCAGGTACGCGAGCTCGAGGAGGACGTCGGCCTCCTCGGCGGAGGGTTTCACGCTGGCGGGGACGAGGTTCGCGAGGGACATGGGCAGCTACGTTACGTGGGCCTCGGCGATGCGAGCAAGGGGCGCGGCCCCGAACTGTGCGTCGTGGAGGGCCTGATAGCGACCGGAGCGCCCGAGGAGCTCGTCGTGCGTCCCGCTCTCGACGAGCGCGCCGCGATCGAGCACGAGGATCTGGTCGGCGCCGCGGATCGTCGAGAGGCGATGCGCGATGACGAAGACCGTGCGCGACGCCGCGAGCCGCGTCATCGCGTCGCGCACGGCGGCCTCGCTCTCGCTGTCGAGGCTCGACGTCGCCTCGTCGAAGAGCAGGACCGGCGCGTCCGCCAGGATCGCCCGCGCGATCGAGACGCGCTGGCGCTGGCCCCCGGACAGCTTGAGCCCGCGCTCGCCGATCCGCGTGTCGAGGCCCTCGGGCGAGGCGCGCACGATCTCGTCGCAGTGCGCCGCCTCGGCCGCCCGCACGATCTCCTCGCGCGTCGCGCTCGGCCGCGAGAGCGCGATGTTCTCGGCCATCGTCCCGTCGAAGAGGAAGTCGTCCTGGAGCACCACCGCGAGGCTCCGCCGCCAGTCGCGGAGCCTCACCGTCGCGAGGTCGCGCCCGTCGACGGTCACCCGCCCGCGCGTCGGCCGGTAGAAGGCCATCAGCAGCGCGAACATCGTGCTCTTCCCCGCCCCGCTCGATCCGACGATCGCCGTCGTCGTCCCCGCCCGCGCGGAGAACGACACGCCGCGGAGCACGGGCGTGCCGGCGCGGTACTCGAACGCGACGTCCTCGAACGCGACGTCGCCGCGCACCGCGCCGAGCGGCTGCCGGGCGTCGTCGCTGTCGTCCTCCGGCACCACCGCCTCGATCGCGCGCACCCGATCGAGATCCGCCAGGGTCTCGGTGACGCGCGTGGCGATCTCCGGGAGATCGAGCAAGGGCGCCGCGAACATCAGCGCGAACGCGACGTAGCTCGCGAAGTCCCCGAGCGACATCGTCCCGGCGACGATCGCGCGACCGCCCATGACGAGCACGATGGCCATCACCCCGGCCGACACGACGGCGGCGACTGCGCTCATCGTCCCGCGCCGGTTGGTCGTCCGCGACATCACGCGGAAGAGCCGGTGGAGCCCGCGCGTGAAGACGAGCTGCTCGCGCCGCTCTGCGGCGTACGCCTTGACCACGCGGATCCCGGAGAGCGTCTGCGCGAGCCTCCCTGCGACCTCGGCGCGGAGCTCGCCGCGCTCACGGAAGAGCGGCCGGAGCTTGCGGTGCGCGAGGTCGAGCCCCAGGCCGGGGAGCGCCGCGAAGGCGAGCGCGAGGAGCGTCATCCGCCAGTCGATCCACAGGAGCGCGACGAGCGCGGCGAGCGCCGTGACGACGTTGCTCGTCCAGCGCGCGAGCTCCGCCCCGACGAGGTTCTGCATCGCCGCCGCGTCGTCCATGATCCGCGATAGGAGCGCGCCGGACTGCATCCCGTCGAGGTGCGAGGCCGGCATCCGCGTGACGCGCGCCATGATCCGGCGCCGCCAGCCGAGCACCACGAGCTCGGCGGAGAGCCCGAGGATCCGCTGGAGCCCGAAGCGCGCCAGCGCCTGCACCAGCGCGGCGCCCACGATCGCCGCGGCGAGCCAGGGCAAGAGCTCGGCGCGCCCGCGCCCGACGACGTCGTCGAGGAGCACCTTGGGCGCGAGCGGGACGACGAAGCCGGCGGCTCGGTCGACGAGGAGGAGCGCGAGGCCGAGGGCGAGCTTGCCGCGCTGGGCCCAGACGATCGCCTTCGCCAGCTCCCAAGCCGTCGCGGGCGTCTCGTTCACGGTCATCGCGCCGATGTGTTTAGCAACGAGCGGTGTGGACGGCGAGCGCAGCAGCCGGGCCCGGCCGGCGCGCGCGCCCCGGCTTTACGCGCCGCGTCCTTCGTGCGAGAGCGGGCGGCGCGCATGAGCGATCCCCTGTCCCTCGACCCCGCGACGATCGCGGCGCTCCGTTCCCGGCACGTCGCGTTCCTCGCCGAGCGCCTCGTCGACGACCGCGCCCGCGGCGACTTCATCCGCTCGTTCGCGGGCGGCTACGACCACGTGATGGCGCAGCCGATCCGCGAGCTCTTCGACCCGAAGGCGCTCGTCGCCGGCGGCGCGGAGGTCCTCGCGAGCGACGCCGTGCGCGGCCTCCTCGCGCCGATCGCGCGGGAGATCCACCGCCGGGTCCTCGCGTCCCTCCGCTCGGACGACGCGAAGCTCGGCGACTACGTCCCGGAGGGCGCGCGCGAGGCGATCGCCGAGCTCATCGCCCGGCCCGATCTCGTCCCCGAGGCGCTCGTCCGGAAGGTCGTCGGCGACGACGTGGTCGAGGAGATCATGCGCGACGTCCTCTACGACGCGCTCGTCGAGTTCAACGAGTCGGTCAACCCGTTCTTCGCCGACTGGGGCCTCCCCGCGCTCATCAAGCGCTTCATGCCGATCGGGTCGGGCACGGTGCTCAAGTCGATGTCGGCGGTGCGCGGCGAGTTCGACAAGCGGCTCGAGCCCGAGATCCGGAAGTTTCTGCTCGGGTTCTCGCGCAAGTCGAAGACGAAGATCGCCGATTTTCTCGTGTCGAGCGCCGGCGATCCCAAGCAGATCGCGCTCCGGCAGAGCATCGTCGCGTTCTTCTACGAGGAGAGCCTGGCGAAGATCACCGAGAACGTCGACGACGACGCCCGGATGAGCGCCGACGACGCCGCGCTCGCGATCGTGCTCGAGGTGCTCACCAAGGAGCGCCCGCGCGAGCGCCTGCTCGCCGAGCTCGAGAAGCTCGTCGAGGACCACGGCGACGAGACGCTCGGCGCGTGGCTCGAGCGCATCGGCGTCACCGAGCGCCCGGACCTCACGGCGCTCGCCGAGCTCGTCTGGCCGTTCGTGAAGCTCGCGCTCGAGAGCCCGCCCGCGCGCGCCTTCTGGGAGCGCGTCACCTGGGACTTCTACGCCACGCTCGGCGCAGCGTCCGACTGAGAGGCGCGCGTCACGCGCTCGGCGCAGCGCCCGGCCGTGACGCGCGCGTCCGGCTGAGACGCGCGACGCCGGCTCACCCCCGACGTGAGACGCGCCGCGCGACGACGATCGCTCCGGCGAAGAGCAGGACGGCGCCCGCCGGCACGAGGAGGACGCCGAGGCCCGGATCGCCGCCGCGCGCCCAGACCCCGCCGAGCAAGAACCCCCCCGGCAAGAGCGCGAGCGACGCCAGGAGCGACGCCGACGCGACCGGGCTCGCGGCGGCCGCGCGCGCCCGGACGGTGAGCGCGTAGACGAGGTTCAGGAAGGACAGGAGCGTGCCGTGCGCGTGCCCGAGGCGGAGGAGCAGCCGCGTCGTCTCCCGTCCGGCGTCGACGTAGGCCGGCGCCTTGATCGCGTGGAGGAGCTCGAGCGCCGCGCCGACCGCGATGAAGACGGCGAGGCCCCACCAGCCCGCGCGGAGGTGGCGCTCGACCAAGTCGCCCGCCGTCGCGTCGCGGTCGCCGGCGCGCTCCGAGGGCGACGACGTGTCCGAGGGCGGCCTCTCCGAGGACGGCGACCTCTCCGAGGACGGCGACCTCTCCGAGGACGGCGACGACGCGGGGGACGTGCTCACTCGGCGATCGTTATCGCGCGTTCGTCGCGCGCGGCAAGGAGGGCGCGCACCCGCGCCGGATCGAGGCGCCCGTCCGGACCGAGCGCCAGCGCGGCGCGCTCCTCCGGCGTCCGCGACTCGCCCCGCGCCGGCGCGCGGTTCGTGACCGCGCGGAGCGAGCGCGCCGCGATGAACCCGACCGCGGCGTACGGATCGCGACGCATCTCCTCGAGGAGCGCGGCCTGAAAGCCGCCGCCCGAGGCGGCCCAGGACTCCGGCGTTCCGAGCGCGTCCGCGACGAGCGCGCGGACGCCGGCGTCGCCCGCCAGCCCGTCGTGCACGCCGGACGCGGTGCGCGCGCGCTCGTCCGGGATCGGCGGCGTCGCCGCGCCGTACCACTCGGCCAGCCACCGCGCCGTCCACGCGAGCGTACGGTCGAGGTGGCAGAGGTTGCACGCGTTGGGGCGTCCGGTCGCGAGGGTGCTCGCGGCGCTCGGGCTGTCGATCCGGTGCGAGCGTACGGCGGAGAGCAGCGCGTAGCTCGTCTTCGGCATGTGGCACGAGACGCAGGCGCTGCCGGCCGAGCCGTCGGCGTGGTGCGAGTGGCGTGCGGCGCGCTCTCCGGCGTGACACGTCGTGCACGCGCGGTCGCCGGTGCGCTCGGGATCGATCTGGCCCGCGGGCTCACCGCGGTGCATCGCGTGGCACGACAGGCACGTCAGCTTGCGATCCCGCTCTCCGCGCTCGTGGCACGGCGACGCGACGAGCCCGTTGTACTCGCGGCCACCGACCCGAACGGCGCCGTCCGGCCAGAAGATGGCGCTCACCGGGGCGTCGATCACGGGCCCGCCGCGCGTCTCGAGCGTGGCCGGCGTGATGAGCGTGCGCGACGGCGCGAGCGCGTCGCCCGCGCGGAAGGTCCGCGAATAGCCGTCGGTCCAGAAGCCCGCCTCGTCGCGCGGGAAGGCGTAGGCGTGGCACTGGCCGCAGAGCGCCGACGAGCGCTCCGGCGAGAGGCGCCCTGGGTGGATGATCGTCGGGTCCGCGGCGCCGGAGGCGCGCTGCGCGTAGCGCGCGACGGGATCGCGATGACGCTCGACGTGCGCGGCGCCCGGACCGTGGCACGCCTCGCAGCTGATCCCGAGCTCGGCGACGCGCGTGTCGAAGCTGTCGCTCTCGAGGTCGTGCCGCGGCTCTCCTGCGACCGCATGGCACGCGATGCAGCTCGACGCCCAGCGCACCGGCGGCATCGGCTCGCCCGGCGGCGTGAGGAACGCCTCGCGCCGCGGGACGAACGCGGCGTCCTTCACGAGCCAGACGAACGGGACGAGGCGCAGATCTCCGCGACGCGCCCCGGCCACCCAGTACGCCTGCTCGCGGTGCGAGCCGGTCGTCAGGACGACGCGACGCGTGACGTCCGCCGCGGACGGATCGCCGGCGATCACCCGGTCGGGATCCGGGAGCGTCGCCCACACCTCGTCGCCGCGCCGCTCGAGGCGCACGACGCGGCCGTCGAGCTCGAGCGGGCGCCCGTCGAGCGGCGCGCTCACCGTCTCCGGCGACGCGACGCGCGTCATCGTGCGGTGGAACGTGCGACCGAAGCTCGCGTGCTCGCCCGGGTGGCAGCCCAGGCAAGCCGACGACGACACGTACCCGAGCGCCGTGCCCGGCTTCGGCGCTCCGTCCGGCGCGGCGCCGCGCGGCCCCGGGCGGAAGAGCGACGCCGAGGCGCTCGTCACGACGGCGAGCGCGCCGAAGAGCGAGAAGAGCGCGCGACGCCGGCCGCGCAGCGCGCGGAGCGCGAGCACGCCGGCCACGCCCGCGAGCGCGACGAGCGCGGCGATCTCGGCAGGCGACGCCGCCCCCGGCTCGCTCGCGATCGCGTCGATCACGGGGCGACTCCGGGCGGCTCCAGCCGCGCGCACAGCCGCGGCGGAGCCGCGCTCGACGAGCCGACGTGCGGCGCGCTCGGCGCGTTCACCGGTCGCCTCGGAACACCTCCGACCGCGTCGGCTCGGAGAACGGGACGTCACGCGGCTCGCGAGGCGTGGCGCGCTCCTTCGCGGGCAACGACTCGCCGCGCGTCCCGGCCGTCGCCCGCTTCCGCGTCCCCGCGGCCGCCCGCTTCCGCGTCCCCGCTGCCGCCGGCTTCCGCGTCCCCGCTGCCGCCGGCTTCCGCGTCCCCGCGATCTCCGCCTGCGCTCGATCGAGCTCTCGCGCGTACGCCGGACATCGCGCGAGGACCGCGTCGAGCCGCGCAGCGGCGGACGCCGGGACGCTCGCGCGCGCGGCGGCGACGACGTCCTCGAACAGGAGCTCCGTCGCGCCGACCGCGAGCGACGGGAAGGCGCCGTCTTCCACCTCGCCCGTCCCGACGACGAGCAGGCGCGTCCAGAGCGACTTCATCGCGCGGGTGAAGAGCGCCTCGTGCTGCTTTCCCCGGAGATCGGCGAGCGCGCGGAGCTCTTTCGTCGAGAGCGGCGAGCGCTCGCGCAAGAGGTCGAGGATGACGAGGGCCTCGCGCGGGAGGCCCGAGAAGACGTCGCCCGCCGCGGCGAAGCGGCCGAGGAGCGCGTGGAAGACGGGGAGCGCGAAGAACGTCGCGCGCCCGCGAAACCACTTCGCGTACGCCACGTCGTGCGACCGCGCCAGGCGCTCGCGGAGGTGCCAGACCTCGACGACCCGCGGATCGGCGTCCGCGTCCCACGACCACTCCATCCGCCTCCCCGGGTAGAGCTCGCTCCACAACGACCTCGGCTCGGGCTCGTTGCCGATGGGGTAAACGAGCGCGATCCCGAGGCGCTCGACGATCGCGATCGCGCGGCCGACCGCAGCGCGCTTCATGCCCTCAACGTACTACACGAGCGCCGTCTGGGCCCCAGAACGGCGAGGCCCGCGCGCCCGCGCCCTCGCGCGCCCGAGCTTGAAGCCACCCCCTCGCGACCGCGGTCGAGGCCGCCCGTCGCCTGTATCGCCCATCGGCGCGATACGCACGCGGCGCCCGCTCGATACACCCCCCGATACACCCTCTCCCCGCCCTCGCCGGCGAGGGTCATGCTCGAGGTCGACGCGGGAAAATGCGCCCGATCCGACGCGACGCGGCGTGGACCGGAGGCGCCACCGGCGTGGCATCGCGCGTGCCCTACCGAAGCGCGAAGCGCGTCGCTTCCCCTGCCCGAGGTCGTCATGCCGCCCGTCAAGAACAACGAGCACACCGAGAGCCCCGCCGCCTTCCACTCCGCCGAGGAGCGCTGGTTCGGCGACTACAGCCGCGAACGCGCGCGGCCGGTCCGCCAGTCGCCGACCACCCCTCCGCCGCCGATCGGCGACGCGCTCGCCGACCGCTGGTTTCGCTGAATCGAGGCTCGATCGAGGCTCCGCCGACGACGCCGCGCCGATCGTCGGTCCGAGCGCCCAGAGGGCGATCTAGTCTCGGCGCGTGAAGATCGCCGTTCGCGCCGCCGCTTCGCTCGCGCTCGCCGCGCTCGCCGCGCTCGCCGCCTGCCATCGCCCCGACCCGACACCACCGCGCGCTCCTGCCGAGACAGCCGGGAGCGACGCCGCTGCCGCGACCGACACCGCCACGGGCGCCGCTGCCGCGACCGACACCGACGCCGCGACCGCGAGCGAGACCGTCCCCGGCACGACCGACGCCGCCGATGCGCGCCGGCCCCCGAGCGCGCCGCCGCCGTCGGGGCTCTACACGGTCACGCTGAGCGAGCGCTCGAGCTCGTGCCCCGTCGGCGACGCCGGCGCGGCGCGATCGGACAACGAGAGCTCGTGGGTGCTCGTCGCGCGATCCCCAGACGGCGCGTGGTCCGCGAACCTCCCGATGAACACCGGGGGTGGCGCGATCGCGGTCGACCGGCACGACCTGCGGCTCGAGGTCGGGCACGTCGAACGCTCCGCGTTCCAGCCCGATCGCACGTGCGCCTGGGAGGTCAGCCGCGAGATGCGCGTGCTCGAGGTCAGCCCCACGAAGGTCGTCGTCGCGGTGAGCGCGGCGTACACCGACGCGGTCCGCTGCACGCTCCCGCGGCGCCCGGTGTCGTGCGCGCGCGACGTCGTCCTGACGTACTCGCTCGCGAGGCCCTTCTGCGATCCGGGCTGCGCCGCGGAGATGACCCGAGCCCGCGACGGCGGCGTCGACGCGCGGTGCACGTGCCCGTGAGCACGCGGGGGCGCGCGACCTGACCGTCCGACGCGCGCGCCGGGCGCGGGACGCGCCTGAGGCGTCGCATCGACGCCGCCCGATGCAGGATGACACGCACGAGCTGGTCCGCCCGGCGCGGGGGCGCGGAGCCCGCCCGCCGCGATCGGAGCCGGAGCGCCCGCGCGCAGCTTCCGCTCCGCGATCGCGAACCATCGTCTAGCATCGCGAGCCGATGAAGCTCTCGACCCCGCTCGCCAGGAAGCTCGGCCTCAAGTACCCGTTCGTCGCCGCGCCGATGTTCATCATCTCGAACAAGGAGATGATCGTCGCGGCCGCCGAGGCGGGGATCCTCGGGTGCATGCCGTCGCTCAACGCGCGGACGGCCGAGAAGCTGCGCGAGGACCTCACGTGGATCCGCCAGCGAACCGACAAGGCGTTCGGCATCAACCTCACGCTCGGCCTCACGGCCGCCGAGCGCATCGAGGCGGACATGGCGCTTTGCATCGAGTTCGAGGTCCCGGTGATCCTCACGAGCTACGGCAACCCCACCGCGCTCGTGAAGCACGCGCACGAGCACGAGCGCCTGGTGTTTCACGACGTCATCGGCCTCTCGCACGGCAAGAAGGCCGTCGCCGCGGGCGTCGACGGCATCATCGCCGTCTCCGCGGGAGCGGGCGGGCACGCCGGCCGGATCTCGCCGTACGTCCTGCTCCCGTGGCTGAAGAAGGAGCTCGGGGTGCCGATCCTCGCCGCCGGGTGCATCAGCGACGGGCGCCAGGTCGTGGCGAGCCTGAGCCTGGGCGCGGAGCTCTGCTACATCGGCACGCGCTTCATCGCATCGACCGAGTGCGGCGCGGCCGATGCGTACAAGGAGAGCGTGGTGGCCTCGTCGCCCGAAGACATCGTCTACACGGACGCCGTCTCCGGCATCCACGCCAACTTCATCAAGCACACGGTGCCCGAGGGGTTCACGCCCGACCGCAGCCCCGAGGGCTCGAAGCGCTGGAAGGACATCTGGAGCGCTGGCCAGGGCGTCGGCCTCATCGATCAGATCAAGCCGATGGGACAGATCGTCGAGGACCTCGCCCGCGAGGCCCACGACACGCTCGCCGCCTTCGCGTGAGGGCGGCGCCGCTTCGCGTGGCGCCACTCCCTCGCGTGCGCGCGATGCCGCCCGCGGGACGCCACGCCTTCGCGTGAGGGCGGCGCCGCTTCGCGTGTCGCGCGGCGAAACCGCGTGATGCCGCGCACTTCGAACGCGCCGACCACGCGCGGCCGTGCCCGCGAGCGGCTGTGGTAGCGTCGCGCGCCATGGAGAGGTCGCTCTATCTCCGGATCGTCGCGGCGGCGGCGGTCGCCACGTCCCTCGCTGCGGCGTCCGCCGGTCACGCCGCGCCGAAGAAGACCGCGACGACCAAGTCGAAGCTCCATCGCGCGGCGAAGCCCACGGGCCCGCTCCCGTGGTGCGCCGAGGAGCTCGAGACGCTGCCCAACGGTCTCTGCCACATCGACGGCGGACAGAGAGACGGCCGCCGCACGCTCGTCGTCTTCCTCCACGGCGCGATCGCGAAGGACGTCGACTGGCAATGGCTCCAGGCGCGCGCGCTCACGCGCCAGGCGAAGCAGAGCAAGTTCGAGGCGATCTTCGCGCGCGCGCCGCTCGGGCCGAGCGGCTTCGTCTGGCCGGGCACCGCGGCGGCCCAGACCACCTCGGAGCAGGCGCTCATCGACGACTGGCAGGAGGCGCGCACCTTCCTCGAGAAGCGGAGCGGCGAGCCGTACGACGAGGTCTTCCTCATGGGCTTCTCGAGCGGCGCATACTTCGTGAGCTCCCTCGCGCTCCGCGGGCGGGGCGCGTTCGACGGCTACGCGACCTTCGCCGGCGGCAGCGCCGGCTGGCGGCAGGCGAGCGACGCCGGACCGAAGGCGCCCGTCTACGTCGGCGTCTGCGCCAACGATCGACAGACGGCGGGCCACTCACGCGCCTTCGGCGGCGCGCTCGCCGCGCGCGGCTTTCCACACCGGGTCGACGAGCAGAAGGTCGGCCACATGTTCGCGGACGTCCACGTCGCCCACGCGCTCACCTACCTCCGCAACGCGCGCAAGCCCGCACGCTCGTCCGCAGCCGCGAGCGACTGACACGCCGCGCGCCCCAGCTGCGCGAGCGCCCGACTCAGTCGCGCGAGGCGACGAGCTCGACGACCGCGCGATCGACGCTGTGCGAGGTCGGCACACGGAGCTTGGTCGCGCCGACACGCACGCGGAGCGCGGGCGTCTCCTCGAGCAGCCGGTGGACGAGGCGCTGCGCGTAGGTCTCGAGCAGGTGGTACGGCTCGGCGAGCCCCTCCTTCACCACGAGGTCCGCGATGACCCCGTAGTCGACCGCGTCGCGTCGAAGATCGCGCTTCGGGAGGGCGCCGACCGGCAGCGTGAGCTCGACGTCCACGAGGATCTCCTGCGGGATCGATCGCTCCGAACGCGAGGCGCCCATGTTGGTTCGGAAGCGGATGGAATGGAGCCTGAGCGTGTACTCGGTGACCATGCGGCGGTTCTTCGGCGGAGAGACGCCATACTTCATGCGGCTCCGACACACCAGGTCGCTCTCGGGGCCGCACGCCGCGCCCCCTGCGACGCGAACGGTCGGCGGCGCACGACACTTACACCCACCTACACCGATTTCCCCTTTTTCTCACCCGGCCGTGACCCCTCCATCCGCGGGCCGGCGACAAGAAAGAATAGATGGCCCCTCACCTCGATGAAGGTCCCGGGGCCGGGGGACTCGACGACGCGTGGCAAACCAGGAGACGGACGTGCTTCAAGTCGTACCTCTGCCGTTGGCAACGCCGTCCGGGGCAGCCACCAAGGCTCCTCGATCTGGAATTCGCCTGGTTACGGAACGCCGGACCGGGCTCTGCTACGCAGGGAACGTGTCCCCTGAAGACGCGCCCCCCGCCGACCCCCTGAGGGCGCTCGCCACGGAAGCCCGCGGCGGCGACGCATTCGCCATCCGGCGACTCCTCGACGCCGTGGCCTCCCCGATGCTCGGCGTGGTTCGCGCGGTCCTCGGGAGCGACGATCGCGACGCCGAAGACGTCCTCCAGGAGTCGCTCGTCGGCGTCGTCCAGGCGCTCGAGTCTTTCCGCGGAGATTCTTCGTTCCTCCACTTCGCCCGATCGATCGCCCTCCGTCGCTCGCTCGACCAGCGCCGCAAGCGCGCCCGCCGCGGGCCGGAGATCCCGCTCCACGCCGAGCCGACCCAGGACGACAACGACTCGCATCCGCGCGGCCTCGAGGGCGACCTCTGCTCGGACGATCAGTCGCCCGCCGCGAGCGCGCTCGCCGCACGCCGCCGGGACGCCTTTCGCAACCTCCTCGCCGAGCTCCGTCCGGAGCAGGCCGAAGCTTTCGCTCAACGTGTCCTCTTTGGCTACTCGATGCAGGAAATCGCGACCCAGACCGGAGCGCCTCTCGACACCGTGAAGAGTCGCCTCCGCCTCGCGAAAGCCGCGCTCCGCGCGCGCATCCAGGACGACCCCACCCTCCTCGAGCTCTCGGAGACCGAAGATGACGACGCCTCGTGACCCCCTCGCCGCCGCGCTTCGAGACGCGCTCGCGAGCGAGCGCACGTCGCCCTCCGCTCACGCCGACGACGACGCGCTCATCGCTCGCGCCGTGGCGCGCGCCACGGCCGCGCTCGCGGTAGCTCCCGCGACGGCCGCGGTGATCTCCACGTCCCGCAGCGCCGGCGCGGCGGAGCAGGCCACGACCTCGAGCGCGGCCAAACCCGCCGCCGCCAAGCCCGTCGCCGCCGCCAAGCCCGCCGCCTCCTCCGCGGCGAAGTCCTCCGCGGCGAAGATCTCGGCGACGGAGTCCGCGCGGCTCGTAGCGCTCACCCGTCCGCGGACCCGCCTGCTCCGCGTCATGCTCCCCCTCGCGGCCGCGTTCGCAGCATCGATCGCCGTCGCCGCCGTCTACGTGTCCTCCCAGAGCGCGCAGCCGCTGCCGTCGCCCGCGACGTTCACGCCGCTCGAGCCGGCGCCCGAACAGCACACGTCGACTTCCTCGATTACGCCTGCGGAGATCAAGGCCGAGCCGAGCGTCTCGGTCCACGACCTCCCCAGCGCAAAGACCTTGGCCGCCGTCACGTCGGATACTGTTGCGTTCTCCCCTCCCCCCCATGCGGACAGTCCCGTGACGGCGGCTGAGCTATTCCGCGACGCCAACGCACAACGTCGAGCCAACGAGCTCGGCAAGGCCGTCGATCTCTATAAGACCCTACAGAAGCGCTTCCCCGGCGCGCCCGAGACGCAAGCCTCCCGCGTGAGCCTCGGGCGCCTCTTGCTCGACCGGCAGGGCGACGCCGCCGGCGCGCTCGTCCAGTTCGATGCCTACCTGGCAGGCGCGCAGGCCGACGGTGGTACGCTCGCCGAGGAGGCCCGCCTCGGCCGGGCGCTCTCCTTCGAGAAGCTCGGCCGCAGAGCGGACGAGGCGCGCGCCTGGGAAGAGCTCCTCGCACGTCACCCGCAGAGCCTCCACGGCTCCCGCGCCCACGAGCGCCTGAACGTCATCGCTAGCGAACGTTAGCCCCCTTTCGCCTCGTCGCGCGCGGACACTCGCGCTCGACTTGTGAAACGGCGCTCCACACACGATAGTGTGAGGAGAGGCCGCTGGTGAGACGAGGCTACGGAAGACGCGCCGCGCGGCAGAGGCCGACGCGCCTCACGGCGGCGTCCGTCCTCGTCGGTCTCGCGCTCGGCGCCACGTCCTCGACGTTCGCGCGGGCGGGCGAGCTCGCGGGGGGCGCCGGTGGCGTCGCCGCGACCGTCGAGCCGTCCTCGCGCCGGCTCGTCGCGGTCAAGATCGCCGGCGATGCCGTGCCGGTGGCCGCGGTGCTCGACGTGCTACGCGAGCGGGTGTCCGGCACCGAGACCACGTTCGAGGTCGTACCGGCGATCGATCGCGCGAGCATCGTCACACCGGGCGCGACGGACGACCGGCAGCTCGCGCGGATCTGGATCGACCTGTCGGAGCCGCCGGGACACGCGAACGAGCAGGCCCCGATGACCCTCTACGTCGTCGACGGAGCCTGGGAGCGCGTCCTCGTCCGGCCCGTCGCGCGGCAGGCGAACCCGGAGGTCGCCTGGGAGGAGATCGGGCACATCGTCGAGCTCGCGCTCGGCGCGCTCCGCGCCGGAGAGCGCATCGGCGTTGGACGGGCGGTCGCGCGCGAGCAGCTCCTGCCGAGCGTCGCGCCGGCAGCGCCACCTCCTCCGGCCTCGCCGGACGCGCCCGTCACCGCTCCCCCGCCGAAGACCAACCAGCGTCCCGCGCGCTTCCGGGCTGGTGGCTTCTACGGCGTCAACGCCTATGGCCACGGGCTCGAGCTCGCGAGCGGGCCCGGCCTGATGTTCGAGCTTCAGCGGGAGCGAGGCCGCTTCGCGCTCGGCGGGACGCTGATGGGCGAGTACCGTTTCCCCTCCGAGGTGGATCGCGGCATCGTGACCGTGCGGTTCGAAGGAGGCGCGGTCCACGCGATGGCGACCGGCTCGTACGAGCTCGCCCCGCGCCACCACGTGCTGCTCGGCGTCGGCGGCGGAGCCGAGCTCGCTCAGGTGCGGGGCTCGAGCAACACGCTCGACAACGTGCGCTTCGTCGACGGGGACGCGGACCTCGTCCCGACCGCGCGCGTCCTCGCGCGCTACGCCTACACGATCGCGAAGCCGTCGCTCCGCGTGTTCGCGGGCCTGGGTATGGACGTCCCGCTCCGCAACCCGCGCTACCTCCTGTCGCGCGGCAACGACGCCGTCGTTCTGTTCGAGCCGTGGGGGGCGCGACCTCTCTTCCTGCTGGGCATCCAGACGAACTGACTGCTGGGCATCCAGACGAACTGACGCGCGGCGGCGACCGCTCCACTCGAGCTTGCTCGCGGCCGCGATCGTCCGTTCGAGCGTGCGCGCGCCCGCGATCGTCCGTCGAGCTAGCGCGCGCGGCGTTCGCGATGTCGGTGCACGGCGCACGCGCGCGCCGGAGGCGACGATCGTGATGCGACCTGACGGTGACCCATTTCTTCATCCGCGAGCGACATGAAGAGAGCCACATCGAAGGTGTCGGCGCCGAGACAGCGAGACGACCATGACGCGACGCAACGAGGACAGCGGGCTGATCGACCTCGACGCGCTGATGCGCGAAGCCGGCGGTAGCGCCGGCGAGGCTCCACAGGCGGCGCCCACACCCGCGCCGATCGCCGTACGCCCCACGCCGACCGACGTCCCGGCCGCGGCGCCGAGCGGCCCCGCCACCGTGCGGCCCCCGGCGCGCGCCGCGCGCGAGAAGACCGCGAGCTCGCCCTCGTACGCGACGGGCGACGTCGTCGACATCGCGAGCGTCCGGGGCGCTCCCTCGTCGAGCTCGACCGCCGACGCCGCGCCGTCGAGCGCCGCGAGCGTGAGCGCTGCGGCGAAGCCTGCGCCCTCCTCCGCGACCAAGCCTGCGCCGACCTCCACGGCCAAGCCTGCGGCGTCTTCCTCCGAGCCCGCGCCGGCCGCCGCGAAGCCGACGGCGTCGGTGCCGCCCGCCCCGTCGACGACCCCGTCGAAGCTCTGGCCAGACTCGCTCGAGGCGGTGACGACCGAGCCACCGCCGCGCAGCGTCCGCGAATCCGCGGCCGCCGAATCGCCCGCGCCCGCGCCCGCCCCGGCCAAGGCGACCGCGCCCGCCGCGCCGGCTCCTGCACGGAAGCGACGCGGACCGATGATGGCGGCGGCGCTCGCGGTCCTCGCGCTGGCCGGTGCCTTCGCGTTCGTCCGCACGCGCGGGGCGACCGACGACACCGTCACGACGGCGACCACGCCGACGACGGCGCGCACCGCCGACACGCCGCCGATCGCAACCACCGCCACGACGCCCGCCGCCGAGGCGCCGAGCGATCCCGGCGCGAGCATGGACGATCTGCCGACGGTCGCGAGCGCCAGCGCCAGCGCCACCGCCAGCGCCAGGCGCGAAGCGCCCGCCGACAGCGCCGGCGCCCGCGGCGGCGCTCACCAGGCGGCACTCGCGCCGAGCGGCGCGGCGCCGCCGGGCGGCCTCGGCAGGACGCGATGCGCGGCGCGGTCGGCCCGCGCGATCAGGCCACCAGCGCCGGCACCGAGACGTCGTCCGGCCCGAACGCGGCGCAGGTCCGTCCTTCGCCCGGCGCCGTCGTCGGCGCGCTCGGGTCGGTGCTCCCGGCGGCGCGCGCGTGCCTCGCACCGGACGATCCGGTCCGCAGTGGCCTCGTCGTGTTCAAGTCGGACGGCACCGTCGCGCGCGTCGAGCTGCGCGGCTCGAAGCCGGAGGACGACTGCGTCCGCTCCGCGCTCGCGAAGGCCAAGGTCGCGCCGTTCGTCGACGACACGTTCTCGACCCGCGTGACCGTGCGCCCGTAGGCGGGCTCGCCGCCGGCTCCCCGCCCCCGCGCGAGCTCTGGCCCCGAGCGGCCCCCGCGCCGCCCGACGCCGTGGCGCACCATGCTCGGCTCGCGCCGAGTATACTGAGCGCCTCTGGCCCGAATGGGCCGGCGGCACCGATGGACGACCTCGACGACGACGCACCGAAGAAGACGCCGAAGGCGACCATCGTGCGCCGGGCGATCGTCGGTCTGCTCGCGCTCGCCTGCGCCGGCGGCTGGCTCTACACGCGCTACCTCGTGAAGAAGGAGACGCTCGGCGGGACGTGCAGCTACGACATGCACTGCCGGAGCGAGGCGCCGCGCTGCCTCAGGCCTTCGGCCGAGGGCGAAGGAGTGTGCAGCCGCCCGTGCGACGACGACGGCGACTGCGCTCCGGACATCAAGTGCGTCAAGGTCGGCCTCGACGAGTACGACGAACGCGGCCGCCAGCTCGAGGGCGGCTACTGCTTCCCGCAGACGCTCCTCGACGCGCGAAAGAAGAAGAAGCCCGAGACCGAGAGCCGCGCGGTGACGCCCGACTCCTGGATCGACGTGCCGGCGTCGCCCGACCAGCTCGAAGGCGAGGTCCAGGTCGAGCGCGGCGGCGCGAAGGTGACCTACGAGGTCAAGGGGACGCTCCTCCGCCTCGCGGGCGCGGGCAAATCGAGCAAGCGCACGATCGTCGATACCGCGACGCTCCGCGTGTACACGGTCGACGACGACAAGAAGACGTTCGCCGCCTCGCAGATCGCGACGAGCCCGGGCGAGCCGCGCCTCACGAAGACCGACCGCAAGGACACGGTCGCGGGTCGCGCGTGCGAGGTCTGGCAGATCGACGAGGGCAAGACGACGCGCGAAGCCTGCGTGGTCTCGGGCGCCGCGCTCATCGACCCGTCGGCGCGGACCGCAAGCGCGTGGGAAAAGGAGCTGACCGTCCGCGGCGTCTTCCCGCTTCGCGTGCTCGAGGGCGACAAGCCCAAGGTCGTGGTGTCGAAGCTCGAGGCGCGTCCGGTCGACGCGTCGGGGTTCGTCGTCCCGAAGAGCTACAAGAACCTGGCGGCTCGCTGATCGTGCGCTCCCTCCTCGCCTCCTCCTCCTGCTTCGTCCTCGCGCTCCTGGCCGCTGCCCCGGCGCGCGCCGCTGACGACGCGGCGCCGGCGCCCGAGCGCCCCCGCCGAGCCAACGCCGTCCAGCTCGATCTGGGCCTCGCCGTCGTCGGCCTCGCCTACGAGCGCCTGTTCGACCCGCGGGTCGCGCTGCAGGTCGAGGCGCAGATCTTCGCCACGTGGTTCGGCCCGCTCGTGGACCTACCGAACCTGCGCGGCGTCGGCGGCCAGGTCCGGCCGACCATCTTCCTCACGGACGACGGGCCGCGCGGCGTGTACGCCGCGCCGTTCCTCCGGATCGATCGGGTCACCGCGGACAAAGACGGGCAGTCGGGCCACGGCGTCGGCTTCTCGACCGGCGCCTTCGTCGGCTACTCGTTCCTTTTGGCCGATCGCGTCAACCTCCGGATCGGCGCGGGCCCGCAGTACATGAGCTACGTCGTCGACGTGGGTCGGCAGCGCGTCGCGTTCCAGACGCTCTTCCCCGCCCTCGATCTGGTCGTCGGCTACGTGTTCTGATCGCGCCTCGCGCAGGGACGCGCCGTGCGGCGCCCCTACCTGTCGGACCGCTCGCGCGCCGGAAGCGGCGTGCCCCGTGCAACGACGGAGCCCGTGACGGCGAAACACCGGCGAAAGCGAGAGCCGCGGCGCGCGTGGCGCGTCCTCCGCGCCGCACTTGTGGCGACTTTGTCGGTGTACGCGCTGTACGTCGGCGCCATCAACGCGTTCCTCTCCACGTCGCTCTTCGACCGGATCGTCAATCAGGATCCCGAGACGATCCTCATTCACTACACGTCGGGCTGGTCGCTGCTCCCCGGGCGGATCCACGCCCGCGACCTCTCGATCCGATCGAGCGACAGCAACGTCGAGTGGCGCCTCTCGCTCGACGAGGTCACGTTCGACGTCTCCTTCCTGGCGCTCGCCGGGCAGCGCTTCGAGGTGACCCGCGCGCGCGGACGGGGCGTTCGCATGCTCGCGCGGCAGAAGCTCGACGCGTGGCCCGACACGGCCGAACAAGCAGCGACGCTCCCGCAGATCGAAGGCTACCCCGCCTTCTCGGTCCGCCCCGCCGGCCCGCCGTCGCTCGAGCGCTGGGACGACGACCACTACCACCTGTGGACGGTGAAGCTCGAAGACGTGATCGCCGAGGACGTCCGCGAGGTGTGGATCGATCACGCGCGCTTCGAGGGCAGCGCCCGCGTCGTCGGTCGCTTCCTCCTGAAGCCGATCCGCGCCGTCGAGGTGGGCCCAGCGCACGTCGACGTGCGCGAAGGCCGCGTCACGCACGGGCGCTCGCGTCCGCTCGCCGAAGACGTCGCCGGGACGGTCGACCTCACGATCGACCGCTTCGATCCGCGCTTCGTCGAGGACGGCATCTTCCGCTGGATCACCGCGCGGACGGAGCTCCAAGCGACCCTCGCCGATCCCGCGACCCTGCCCTTCGCGCTGCCGGGCGACGTCTACGTCTCGAGCCCCGTCGAGGCGCGACGCCTGGCGTTGAACGTCGCTCGCGGCGTCGTCACCGACGGCACGCGCCTCGAGCTCGCGGCGCGGCGCGTGCTCGTCGCCAAGGAGAACCTCATCGGCACGGCGGGGCTCGACGCCGTGATCTCGGTGACGAACGCGGGAGACGGCGACCGGCTCCGCGCCGAGATCGGCGTCGCCGACCTCGCGATCGTGCGCGCCGACGCCGCCTCCGTGATCCACGCGCCGCGAATCTCCGTCACGGCGGACGCGCGGGCCCTCGATCTCGCGGACGCGCCCTTCCACGACGCCCACGCGAGCGTCGAGCTGGAGGACGTCGACCTCGACGACGCTCGCGTCCTCGACCCGTACATCCCGGCGGCCGCGCCGATCGAGATCGTCGGCGGCTCGGCGCGAGCCCGGGCCAGGCTCGAGCTCTTCGCCGCCGACCGGCGAGCCGCGGGCAGCGTCGAGCTCGACGCCACCGCGCTCGACGCGCGACTCGCGAAGATGCGGACGCGCGGCTCGTTCGCCGTCCTCGGTTCGTTCGACGCGTACCGCTGGGAGACGGGCCGGCTCGAGGACGCCCGGCTCTCGCTCGTCGTGACGAACGCCGCCCTCTCGGCCGAACGCGATCCGACGAAGCCCAAGATCGCCGCCGACACGCTCCGACTCGACGCGCGTGCGGCGGTCGTCGATCTCGTCGATCCGCTCCGAGCGCTCGAGGTGTCGTTCGAGCTGCCCGAGGCGTCGATCGTCGACGTCCGCTTGCTCGACGGCTACCTCCCCAGGGAGCAAATGACCGTGCTGACCGGCCGCTCCCGCGTCGCGCTCGGCGGTCGCGTGACGATCGAGGACCACGTCGCGCGCGGCACGCTCCACGCGCGCGCGAAGGAGCTCGCCCTCCAGCTGGGCGACGTTCGCGTCCGCGCGGCCGTCGAGGCCCGCGCGCGCGTCCACGACTTCCACTGGGAGCGCGGCGACCTCGCGATCGACACCGCGTCCGTCGTCGCGACCGGCGTCTCGGTCACGCGGGGCGCCGATCCCCGCGCGCTCGCGACGGTCGAGCAGATCGCCGTCGACGTGGAGAGCCCCGGCTTCGACTTCGGCGATCCCCTCGCGCGGGTCGATCTCCGCGCGAGGATCGCCGGAGGGCGCGTCCTCGACGCGGCGGCGGTCGACGCGTTCCTCCCCGAGGAGACCGCGTACGGCTTCGCGTCGGACGACGGCACGTTCGAGGCGACCGCTCGGCTCGCGATCGCGAACCACGTCGCGAAGGGCCGGGCGCGCGGGGTGGCGAGGCGGATGGGGATCCGCACGAGCCCCGTCACCGTGCACGGCGACGTCGAGGCCGAGCTCGCCGTCGAGCGCTGGGCGGTCGACGACGGCGTCCTGACGCTCGGTCCCTCGCGCGTCGCGATCGACAGCGCGCGCGGACGCTTCGGGCGGGGCGCGACCAGCGAGCTCACGGTCGGCCACGTCGAGCTCACGGGCGAAGCGAAGGAGCTCCGGCTCGCCGAGCCGACGCTCCGCGGCGTCGACGCCCGCCTCGTGATCCATCGCGCGGAGATGCCCGACGCGCGGGCCCTCGGGACCGTGCTCCTGCCCGAAGGCGCGGCGGTCCGGATCGCGTCCGGCACGGCGCGCGCCCACGGGGACCTCCGGATCTCGTCCTCCGAACGGGCGGGCACCGGCGAGATCTCGATCGAGGTCGCGCGCGGCGGCGTCGCCCTGCGCGAGACGCTCCTCGCCGGCGACTTCGGCTTGCACGCGACCGTCGGCGGCTTCGATCCCGAGACGCTCACGTTCGATCTCTCCGGATCTCGCGTGACGATGCGCGAGGTCGCGGTCGAGCACGCCGCCGCCGAGACGAGGCGCTGGAAGGGCGACGTCCTGCTCGAGCGCGCCGCGCTCCGGCTGCTCGGCGAGCCGGGCCTCGACGCCGTCTTGCGGCTCGAC
>JAHBWA010000370.1 GCA_019637195.1 Labilithrix sp.
CCATCGGCGATGACGCTCACCTTGTCGGGCCTCACGGTCTGGCGGGACAGCGCCACGAGCGTCTCGCCGTACTGCGAGACGCCGGTGGGCTTGCCGTCGGCGCCGACCGGCTCGATCGCGACGATGTCGCCGCCGAACGGCGAGTAGCCGTCGGCGCGGCCCTCGGCCTCGATGTAGACCGCGATGCGATCGTTCGCGAGCGCGAAGTCACCCACGCGGACATGCTGGCGAGCGATCGGGCTCCGGAAGATCTGCGCGGCGGCGTCCACGATCTTCCCGGCGCGCGCCTGTCCGGCGGCCTTGGCGCCGAACGGATCGGCGTGACCGTCGCCTCCGCTCTCGAAGCGGAAGTCCGCGAGGCCGTTGCAAGGGACCGTCACCGCGGTGCGGGCGGGATCGGAGGAGCAAGCGAAGACGGCGACGCCGAGGGCGGCGAGCACGAGGCCACGGCACTTCATGGATCGGGATGTTAGACGTCCTGGCCGAGCCGCGCGAGCGGCCCTCGCCCTCGTGGCGGCATGGAGACGCGTGGCGCGGCGCGTCGGACGGCGACGGCGCGCTCGGGCCTCGCGCGTCGGCTCACTCGAGCGGCCGCCACCAGCTCTTCACCGTGGCCCACACGCCGAGCCGCTCGCGGAGCGACTTCGCGGCGACCGTCGCGTGGCCGCGCATCGCGATCGCGTCGCCGCGCTGCACGGTGAAGCCGTAGCGCGTGCGGATGTAGATCTCCGCGGCGCTTTCGAGCGCGGGCGTCGAGCGCTCTACCGCCCGGATCCGCGTCATGAGCTGCTCGACGGAGTCGGCGGACGTGGGCACGACGCCGGCGTCCTCGGCCGCGATGCGGATGTACTCCCAGAGGTTGTCGATGCGCTCCGACGGCGGCGTGGGCACCACCGGCGTCTTCAGGTGCGAGAGGAGCAGCGCGCGCTTCGCGGGCCGGTAGAGGAGGAGCAAGAAGAGCAGCGGCCAGAGCTTCGGGAGCGTCTCCTTCGCGGCCGCCGCCATCTTCTGGAGCTGGCGGAGGATCCCCTCGCCGTCGAAGCTCGGCGCCCTCTGCGCGCGGTCATGCTGGCTGGACTCCCGCTGACCCTCGCGATCGCCCTTGCCGGTGCGCCAGAGGTACGGCGCGAGCAGCGCGGTGCCGCCGAAGAGCAGCGCCGCGACGACGAGGAGCGGCACCACGTTGCGCCGCGGGATCGCCGAGGCCCGCGTCTTCTTCGCCTCCGCCTTCGAGACGCGCCGGGCCGCGGCGCCCGAGAGCGCCTGCCACATCTCGACGCGCGCCGCCTGCTTCGCGGCGAGGTAGAAGAGCCACAGGAGCAGGAAGCAACCGAGGTAGACGAGCGGGACCGGCAGCCAGGCCGAGATCTTGTTCTCCTCCCACTCCTGGACGCGGCCCTCCTCGTTCAGGATCAAAAATACGCCGCCGATCCAGCCGACGGCCGGCCAGAACGACGCGAGGAGCTCCCAGCGGTGCATCAGCGACAGGAGCCCGCACGGGAACGCGAAGCAGAAGAAGACGAGCGGCACCGCGATGTACTCACCCCCGGGCGGGTCGGCGAGCTGCAGCATCCACACGGCTCCCGCGACGAAGCAGCCGGACGCGATGAAGACGGGGAGCGCCCGCAGCCGCA
>JAHBWA010000371.1 GCA_019637195.1 Labilithrix sp.
ACCATCCTCGAGGCCGAGGGCGCGCGGCAGGCGTCGGTCCTGCGGGCGCAGGGGTTCGCCGCCGCGCTCGACGCGATCTTCGCCGTCGCTCGCACGCTCGACGACAAGACGATGAGCCTGCAGTATCTCGATACGCTGAGGTCGCTCGGCGCGCACCGTTCGACGAAGATCGTGGTCCCGATCGAGCTCGCGAGCCTCGTGCGTCCGTTCGTCGCGCACCTCTCCGGGGCCGGCGCGCACGCCGAGCCGACGGTCGAGGCGGTCGCCCCGAGCCGGCACTGACGTGCTCACGCGGGCGGCCACGGAGCCCTCGCCGCGCTACCGCGATCGCCCGTACACTCGCGCCGTCATGAAGCTCTACTACTCACCCCAGGTCTGCTCGCTCGTCCCGCACATCGTCTTGCGCGAGCTCGGCGCTCCCTTCGAGCTCGTGCGCGTCGACTTCAAGTCGAAGACGACGTCCGCCGGCGTGACGCTCGACACGATCACGCCGAAGAGCTACGTCCCCGTCCTCGAGCTCGACGGTGGCGAGAGGCTGACCGAGCTCTCCGTCATCATCCGCTACCTCGCCGACAAGTCCCCCGAGGCTGGGCTCGCGCCGGCGCCGGGAACGTTCGAACGCGTCCGCTTCGACGAGCTCTTGCACTTCATCGCCACCGAGCTCCACAAGGGATTCGCGCCCTACACGATGATGCCGAACGTCGGTGACGAGGCGATGCAGTGGACGAAGGATCGTCTCGTCGGGCGCGTGGCGCTGCTCCGCGCCGCGCTCGGCTCGCGGGAGTTCATCTTCGGCGATCGGTTCACTGTCGCGGACCCCTACGCGTTCTGGGCGCTCCGCGCGTTCAGCTTCCTGACGAAGGTGCCGCTCGACGGACCGCTCAAGGAGTACCTCTCACGGATCGCCGCGCGGCCCGCCGTGCGCGAAGCCGTCGACGCCGAGAAGCGCTGAGGCGCGGTCTGGCGCCGGCGGGCGCGTCGCGCGGCTTGTGGTCGCCGCGCTCCCCGGAGTAAGAACCTCGTCGATGCGCGCTGTACGACGTCTCCTCCTCGGCCTCGCCGCCTCGCTGCTGGTCCTCTCCGGCGGCGGCGGGAGCGCCCGCTCGCAGCCGACGCCCACCCCGGCGGCCGCGAGCGAGGGCCGCGCTTCCGAGCTCGAGGCCGCCGTCCGCGCGCTCGTCAACGATCGCGCGCTCAAGGACGCGCAGATCGGCGTCGTCGTCATGGACGCCGACAACGGCAACATCCTCGCCCAGTCCGGCGAGCACGTCGTCTTGAACCCGGCGTCCAACGCGAAGCTCTACACCGCGGCCGGTGCCCTCGCGCTGCTCAAGGGGACGCACCGCTACCAGACGACGCTCAGCGGATCGATCAACGGCAACAACGTGTCGAGCCTCGTCATCCGCGGGCACGGCGATCCGTCGCTGCGCACGCGCGACCTCTGGCAGATGGTCGCCGAGCTCAAGGCGCGCGGCGTGCGGCGGATCGACGGCGACATCTTCGTCGAGCAGAAGTTCTTCGACGAGCAGACGACGCCGCCGGCGTTCGAGCAACAGCCGAACGAGTGGGCCGCGTTCCGCGCCCCCGTGAGCGCCGTCGCGCTCAACGGCAACACGGTGACGCT
>JAHBWA010000372.1 GCA_019637195.1 Labilithrix sp.
CGAACTACGTCTCGCTGCCGGGCTACACCGAGATGCTCGGCGGGCGGCCTTCTCCGTGCACCCACAACGGGTGCGCGCGGACGACGCTCCCGACGATCCTCGACGAGGCCCACGCGGCGGGCGCGAAGGTCGCCGCGTTCGCCTCCTGGGACAAGCTCGATCTCGCCGCGACGATGAGCCCGGGGGCCTTCACGTCGTCCTGCGGACGGCGCGGCGACCCGCTCGTCGATCCGTGGCCGGGGCATGGCGACTACCGCCCCGATCGCGTCACGGCGAGCGCCGCCCTCGAGTACTACGAGGCCGAGAAGCCGGACGTCTTCTTCCTGGGCCTGGGCGACGCGGACGAGTACGCGCACCGCGGCGACTACGCCGGCTACCTCGCCGCGCTCCGTCACGCCGACGAGACCCTCGGGCGGCTCGTCGCGGTCCTCGATCGCCTGGGGGAGCGCGGGCGCAGCACGCACGTGATCGTGACGGCCGATCACGGGCGCGCGAGCGACTTCAAGAACCACGGCCCGATGCCCGAGGCCGCGCGCGTGTGGATGGCGGCCGTCGGCCCGCGCTTCTCGGCGCGCGGGCCGGTGAGCTCGCCGGAGCCGCGCCACCTCGCGGACATCGTCCCCACGCTCCGCACGGTGCTCGGTCTGCCGCGCGATCGCGACGCTCGGTCGGGCGCGCCGATCGAAGAGCTGTTCTGATCCGGCGAGCGCGCGGCGCCGGGCATCACTCGCAGTATCCCCAGGCGGTGTTCGGGCCGAACTCGTTCGCGAGCGGCGCGCAGCGGGTGAACGGGCTCGGGCAGTCCGCCGGCGATCGGCAGAGCGGGACGCTGCTGCCGATCGGCGTGCAGCTGCTCGCGCAGGCCGATCGAACGGGCGGCTCGGAGAACGTCAGGCAGCACGCCTGCGTGTCGGCGCAGTCGCTCGGCTCGTCGCACGTGAGCTCGGCGAGTGGGGCGGCAGCGCACGTCGAGGCGTCGGAGCACGTCGCGTTGTTCCCGTCGAGACAGCAGCGGCCGCGACACTCCACGCCGCTGCAGAGCACGGTCGCGCTCGCGGCGGTGGCGGCGTCGGCCGGGCCCGCCTCGCGAGGCACGCCGGAGTCGACGGCGCCGTCGCGGTCGATCCGCTCGGAGCCGTCGGGCGAGCCGGTCTCCAGGCTTCCTCCGTCCGCGTCCGACGGGGCGTCGCCGACCTCGAGATCCGCGAGGCCGCTCAGCATCGTGCAGCCCGTGGTCAGCCCGAGGAGCGCCGCGAGCGCCTGACCGGCGCGCCGCGGCGTCAGGAGTCGAGGCCGCATCGGGTGCGCGCGGTTCCGACGACGGCCCCTCGCCGTCCCTCGAGCTCTTGGCGCATCCGACCAAACGTAACGCATCCGCGACGCGGACGCCGTCGGAGATGCGCGAGGACCGACGAGCCCCCCGGGGAGGGCGCCGCTCAGCCGGTCGCGAGGACGCCGACCGGGCAGGCCACGCCGGTCCCTCCGACCCCGCAGTACCCGTCCGGGTTCTTGTGGAGGTACTGCTGGTGGTAGTCCTCGGCGTAGTAGAAGGGCGGCGCGTCGACGATCTCCGTCGTGATCGCGCCGTAGCCT
>JAHBWA010000373.1 GCA_019637195.1 Labilithrix sp.
CGCCGAGGACCTCGTCGCCGGCCGCGCGCTCACCGGCGAGGCCGAGCACACGTTCGGGATGCTCCACACCGACTCGAACCAGCACGTCAACTCGCTCGTCTACCCTCGCCTCTTCGAGGAGGCCGTCGTGCGCGTGCTCGCTCGGCACGGCGACGTCCCCGCGCCGAGCGCCCTGCTCGTGCGCGCGATGGAGCTCCGGTACCGCAAGCCGTTCTTCGCGGGGGATCGCGCGGCGCTCGCGGTGTCCGCCTCGGCCGTGACGGGCGGCCCCCATCGCGTCGCCGCCGCCGGCGCGTTCGCGCCCGCGGGCACCACGAAGCCGAGCTGTACCGTCGCGGCGTGGCTCGGCTGAGCCGCGCGACGGCGCTTCGCGCGCAGCCGCGCGCCGACACTCCACGCGCGGCCGCGCCGGGTTGGCACCGCGCGATCCGTTCGGCGCGCGGCGCGAAGTCGACCTCGTGGGCCCCAGGACTCAGGGAGCGGGCGCGGACTCGGGCGGCGGGCTCGCAGCGAGCGGCTCGAGCTCGACGACGAAGTGCGCGAGGCAGGCCCCGGGCTTCCGCGTCGGCTCTCCCTCCTCCGACCGGCAATGCTCGACCACGCTCAGCTCACGGCTCGCGTAGCCGGCCTTCTCCACGCGGACGGTGCATGCCTCGCCGGCCATCCCGGCCGTGGCGGTGTTGAATTGCCCCGCGGCGTTCGTGATCGCCTCGAGGACGAGGTGGTCACGGCATCGCATCGTGACCTTTACGCCCTCGATCGGCGGGCTGATCTCGACGATCCCCGGCGATCCCTCCCCCGCGCACGTGGTCGCGGACGGGGCGGACCGCACCGTGCCCTGCATGCCGAGGATGGGATCGCACGCGACGCTCGCGCACGCGAGCAGCGCCGTCGACAAGAGCCACGATCCGCGCCGCATCACGGAGCTCCTTCGTTCGGCTCGCGCGGAGCGCCTTCGCCGGACTCGCGCGGACCGCCTTCGCCGGACTCGCGCGGAGCGCCTTCGCCGGGCTCGCGCGGAGCCGGCAACGGGAGCAGCCGCGCGTCGAGCCAGAGGTTGTGGCACGCGCCGTCGTGCGAATCCCAGATCGGCCCGGCGTAGTCGCTCGTGCAGTAGTCGGCCACGGCGAACCGACGCGGGCGCGCGGAGCCGCCGGCGACGACGATCTCGCAGTCGAGCGGGATCGCGGGCGCCTTGTCGGTGCCGAAGCGTCCGCTCGCGTCGACCTCGAGCTCGAGCGCCACGGCCATGTCGGTCGCGCCTCCGCCCTTCGGGCACTCGACGCGGACACGCACTCCCGCACCGATGGGGGGCGCCGTCGCCCCCGCGGCCGCGGCGCCGCACGTGCGGTCGTCGACGGCGACGGTCCCGCGCATCGTGCGCGGCGGCACGCACGCGCCGACGAGGACCGCCATCATCAGACCGACCGCGTTCACCCTGCGTGACCCCAGCACCGTCATGTCCCCATACCCGCCATGGCCTCCCAACGCCGGACCTCCACGCGAGGTTACACCAACGGCGCGTCACGGACGCTTGGCGGGCGCGCGGCGGCGCCACACGCCTCCCCGACGGCTACCCCCTGCTCTCCGC
>JAHBWA010000374.1 GCA_019637195.1 Labilithrix sp.
GGATCTACGTCTCGAAGGAGCTGGCGACCTACTACCCGGGCGAGCCGATGTTCTGCCCGGACGTCCTCGCCGTGCGCGACGTCGAGTCGTACCCGCGCGACAAGTGGGTCGTCAGCGCCGAAGGCAAGGGCCTCGAGCTCATCCTCGAGGTCCACGTGCTCGGCGACCGCGCGAAGGACTTCGAGACGAACGTGCGCCGCTACGCCCGGCTGGGCGTGCCGGAGTACTTCGCGTTCGACCGGGAGCGCATGCGTCTGGCGGGCTGGCGGCTCCCCGAGCCGGACGCGCGCACCTACGTCCCTATCCTGCCGCAGGCCGGACGCTTCGCGTCGGCCGTCCTGGGCCTCGAGCTCGCCCTCGAGCAGGACCGCGTCCGCTTCTATTACGGCACAGCGCCGCTGGCCGAGGCCGAAGAGCTCGTCCAGCGACTCGAGCGCGCCGTCGACGACGTCACCGCGCGCGCCCAGCAGGAGGCCGAGCGCGCCCAGCAGGAGGCCGAGCGCGCCCAGCAGGAGGCCGAGCGCGCGAGCGACCTCGAGCGACGGCTCGCCGCCGCGCTCGCAGAGATCGAGCGGCTTCGAACGCGTTGACGCGGAGCGTCTCCGGCGCGGCGCGAAGCGTCAGGGCGCGAGGCGCTCGATCCGCCACCGCTGGTCGCCGACGCGTGCGTACCGCAAGCGATCGTGCAGGCGGCTCGGGCGACCCTGCCAGAGCTCGACGCGGTCCGGCACGAGGCGGAAGCCGCCCCAGTGCGACGGGCAGGCGACCTCGCCCTCGCCGAAGCGCGCGCGCACCTCGGCGAGCCGCGCCTCGAGCTCGGCCCGCCCGGCGATGACGCCGCTCTGCTCGGACGCCCACGCGCCGAGCTGGCTCTCCCGCGGACGCGCGCGAAAGTACGCCTCCGACTCCTCCCGCGGCACCCTCTCCACCGATCCGGTGACCCGGATCTGCCGCTCGAGCAGGACCCAGAAGAGGTTCGCGCACGCGCGCGGGTTCGACGCGAGCACCTTGCCCTTGGCGCTCTCGTAGTTCGTGTAGAAGACGAGCCCGCGATCATCGACCCCCTTCAGGAGGACCACGCGCGCCGACGGCTCGCCCTCGGGCGTCGCCGTCGCGAGCGTCATGGCCGTGGGCTCCGGGTGGCCCGCGTCGATCGCCTCGCGGAGCCACCGCTCGATTTGCCGGGAGGGCGACGGGTCGAGGTCGCGCTCGTCGAGGCCCGCGCGGGCGTACTCGGTGCGGATGGCGCTGAGGTCGGGGGACATGTCCCCTCGGTAGCGCCGCGGTGACGAGAGCGCAAAGGTCGACCGCCGCGCCGCGCCGCGCCGCGTCGCGCGCCGGACGCCAGCGTCCGCGGCTATCCGCGCCCGGAGCCCATCTGGTACCTTCCACACGTCTTCGTCTTCTGGCCGGGGAGAGCACACGATCATGGCCGACGTACAAAGTGTGGGTGCGTGGCGCGCGAACGGGGAAGGTGACCTCGACGGATCGCCGCTCGTCGCTCGGATGGCGAAGCTCTACGCCGACCTCGCGCGCGACCCGCGCCTCGCGAACGAGGTCGTCACCCGGCCGCACCCGCTCCTCGTCG
>JAHBWA010000375.1 GCA_019637195.1 Labilithrix sp.
ATCGACGCCGTGATCGCCTACGACGCGACCGCCGCGAACCCGCGGATGGCCGAGCGGCGTCGCTGGGTCGTCGGCTCCGGACCGAGCGGAGTCGCCGTCGACGCGGACGCGCACCGCGCCGTCGTCTGGTCGCAGTTCGACCGCACCCTCTCGACGTTCGCCATCGGCGAGAGCGAGCTCGTCGACGACAGGTCGAAGCTCCTCGAGGTGGAGAAGGTCGCCGCCGCGCCGCTCCCCGTTAAGCTCCCCGCCGAATACGCGCTCGGGCGGATCCTCTTCCACGCCGCCGGCGACGCGCGCATCGCCGCCGACGGGCGCGCGTGCGCGAGCTGCCACCCCGACGGGCGCGACGACGCCATCACCTGGGCGACGCCGGAGGGACCGCGCCGCTCGATCATGCTCGCGGGCCGCGTCGCGCCCACACCTCCGTACTCCTGGAACGGCGACGAGACGACGCTCCACAAACACCTCGCCAACACGTTCGACCGCCTGAGCGGCAAGGGGCTCCGGAGCATCGAGCTCGACGCGCTCGTCACCTATGTCACACAGATGCCCGCGCCGCCGCCGAGCGCCTCGGTCGACGCCCCCAGGGTGGAGCGCGGGCGCGCGATCTTCGCGTCACGCGAGGCCGGATGCGCGACCTGCCACAGCGGAGCGACCTTCACCGACGGGAAGAACCACGACGTCGGCAGCAAGCACAAGGCCGACCGCGGCTCGGCCTTCAACACGCCGTCGCTCCGCCTCGTCGGAGGCGCGGGCCCCTACTTCCACGACGGGCGCTACGCGAGCCTGAGCGAGCTCTTGACGAAGACCGACGGAAAGATGGGCCACACGAAGCACCTCTCCGCGAACGATCTCGAAGCGCTCGAGACCTACCTGAGGACACTCTGATGAACGCCAAGGCTCACACGTCGATGCGCGCGCTCGTCTCCCTCGGCGCGCTCGCCGGCCTCCTGGCGATCGCCGGCGACACCCGCGGCGGCGGCGCCCCGACGTTCTCGGAGCTCCCCGTCGGCCGCCTCTCGGTGCCCTCCCAGCGAACGCCGGGCGCGGTCTCGGCGCGCGAGTCCGTGCCCGGCATCTTCGTGGTCTTCCCGCGCTACGGCTACGGCAGCGGTCGCCGCTACGTCTCGATCTCCGCCGACGCCCGCATCGCGGCGGCGCAGAGAGGTGGCGACGGCTGGGATTCGAGCCGGTCGATGCCCACGGGGTGCGTCTCGCAGCTCCACCGCTCGCGGTTCTCGCTCGGCGACGGCGGCGACGGCGAGTGGGACGAGAACCTCGCGACGGAGGTGCAGGCCTACGCGAAGACCTCGGACAACCCGTCGTCCGGCGTCATGGCGGTCCACTCCGAGCGCATCGTCGAGCAGGGCGGCTCGATCACGCTCGAGTCCGTGGACGCGTGGGTCGACCCTGCGACGCGCGGCGCGCGGCTCATCTCGAAGGCGAGCCTCCCGCTCGAGCTGCTGCGGGAGCCCGCCTTCGGGATGAAGGTGTATGCGGGCCGGGACGAGCGACCCGACGGCAAGCGGTTCGTCCAGTTCGTGGTCATCCGGCCGGAGGGGCCGCACATGGAGCGCAC
>JAHBWA010000376.1 GCA_019637195.1 Labilithrix sp.
GTCCTCGCGTCGGCCATCATGCCCGCGACCCTCTTCGCCCACAGCCGCTCGATGCAGGGCTCGTTCTGGGCCTTCCCGTACGCGGTCTACGCCTTCTTCCTCCTCTGGTGGATCCGCCCGTACGCGCTCTTCACGCCGCACAAGTCGAAGTGGCTGACGCGGGATCTCCCGGCTGCACCCGCGCCGGTGGCGCTGCGCATCGAGCGCCCGACCGCCCACGTCCGTCCGGCGGCGAGCGCCGCGGCGGTGCTCGCCCGCGTCCGCGACTCGGCGCACGGCTTCAGGACGGAGACCGGCCGCGCCGTCACGGCATCGCGCGCAGCGTCGTGAGCGCGAGCTGGAAGTCCGCGGGCGGGTCGGCCTCGAAGCGGATCGACTCGCCCGTCATCGGGTGCACGAAGCCGAGGACGCGCGCGTGGAGCGCCTGGCGACCGAGGGCGACCGCCGCCTCGCGGAGGACCTCGTTCTTCGGAAGCTTGCCGTAGAGCGGGTCGCCGAGGATCGGTGTCCGGTCGTCCGCGAGGTGCACGCGGATCTGATGCGTGCGCCCGGTCTCGAGCCGGCAGGCTACGTAGGTCGCGTGTCGGCCGAAGGTCTCGACCGGGCGCACGTGGGTCACCGCGCGCTTGCCCGTCTTCACCTTCGACGAGAAGCGGACGCGGTCGGTGGGGTGCCGGCCGTGGAGCGTGTCGAAGGTCTTCGCGGTCACCTCCCCGACGCAGAGCGCGACGTACTCGCGCTCGATCGAGTGGGCCGCGAACTGCCGCTTCAAGTGCTCTCTCGCCCGCGGGTGGCGGGCGACGACCATGAGGCCGCTCGTGCCCTTGTCGAGCCGGTGCACGATGCCGGGGCGGCTGCGATCGAGATCGCGCGCGCCGCCCGGAAAGACCTCGTCCGCGCCCTCCGCCGCCTCGTCCCGGCGCGCCGAGACGCTCGGCCGCTCGTCGATCTCCTCGTCGCCGTCGGGCGCGTCGAACACGCCGCGCGCCAGGAGACCGTTCACGAGCGTGCCCGTCTGGTGCCCCCGCGCGGGGTGCACGACGAGCCCGGCGGGCTTGTCGAGGACGATGACGGCGTCGTCCATGTACACGACGTCGAACTCGACGCCGGCGTCCGCCATCGCCTCGGTCCGCGGCGGCGGCTCCGGCTCGACGGTGATGCGCGCCCCTTCGCGAAGCTTGTCGGACGCCTTGCGCGAGACGCCGTCGACCTTGACGCTCCCGTGCTCGATCCAGCGCTGGAGCTCGGTCCGCGACGGCCCCCCTTCCATCGCGGAGAGCGTCGAGGCGAGGAAGCGGTCGAGCCGCGTCCCCTCCGCTTCGCGCGGGACCACGAGGAGGATGGGACGCATCGGCTCGCCTTCCCCCCGGCCCGCCCCAGGCCGGAGGCCCGGGCTACCAGATCCTCGACTTGATGTGGCCCTTGGCCTTGATCAGGATGTCGACGAGGGCGCGGTCATAGAAATTCTTCGAGTACAGCTCGGGCGCGACGCGACGCTTGTAGAGCGCGCGGCCCTCCTCGATCTCCTCGGCGAGCGTCTCGAAGAGGTTGTCGTT
>JAHBWA010000377.1 GCA_019637195.1 Labilithrix sp.
GGCGAGCTTCGACGCGTTGATCCAGCGCCCGAGGAACGGCACGGCGATCTGCCCGCCGTGCGTGTGGCCGCTCAGTACGAGGTCGACGCCGCGCTCGGCGATCTTCGGGAACTTGTCGGGATCGTGCGCGAGCATGACGGTCGCGACGCCCTCGGGGCGAGTGGCGAGCGCGAGATCGAGGTCCGCGCGACGCGTCCACGTGTCGTCGATGGCGGCGATGTACAGGCGCGCGCCGTCACGCTCGACGACGACGCCCTCGTTACGGAGGACCTTCGGTCCGCGCGCGCGGATGAAGGAGATGAGCGGTTCGCCCTCGCCGAAGTAGTCGTGGTTGCCCATCGCGCAGAAGACGCCGTCGCGCGCGCGGAGGCCACCGACGAGCTCGGCGATCGCCTCGTGGAAGGCGACGCCGCTCGTGACGAGGTCGCCCGTCACCGCGACCGCGTCCGCGTGCTCCTGGTTGGCGCGCTCGATCCAGCGCTTGCCCCACCACGGCGGCGTGAGCGCGCCGATGTGGAGGTCGGACAGGTGGACGATGCGATAGCCGTCGAGCCGCGCATCGAGGCCGCGGATGGGGACGTCGACGCGCCGTGTGACGAAGAACCAGCGCCGGATGGTCACGCCGTAGAAGCAGACGACGAGCCCGAGCGCGTAGGTCCACATGAAGAACCCCGGCTCGGGGCCGATCGGCGCGCCGCGGATCGCGTCGACGACGGGCTCGCCGATGAGGTACACGAGCGAAGGCACGAGGCAGAAGATGCAGGCCGACCAGTGCACGTAGTACGGCACGTCGAAGAAGAACGTCGGCAGGAACGGCTGCGGCTCGTCGTTGGCGATCTTCTCGGCGCGTCCGAGGAAGAGGTAGACGCCGAGCGCGCCGATCAGCGTCGCGCCGAGCCAGGAGGCGAGGGACGGCGCGCCGAGGCGCGTCGCGAGCTCGGCGAGCGCGACCACGAAGGGGAGGTGGCAGACGGCGGTGATACCGAGGAGGATGCGGCGAAAGCGGGACATGCGCGGGCGCTTGCCGATCGCCTTCGCGGCCGCGTGCGGCGGCGGCACGCTGCTGAGCCTCGGTCGCGGCTCGCCCGGCGCCTCCACGCTGCCCGCCGGGGACGACTCGTCCAAGAGGGCGGGGGCTGACGACGGGGACGAGGCGGACATGAACTGAAGACGGGATCGACCGCGCAGCGCAGCCGACGCACCCTTTTTCCTACTACGCGCGGTGCCGCTCGACCACCGTTCCGTCGCCTCGCCCGTGGTCGCGCTCGCCCGCGACCGTCGAGGTCGCGCGGGGGCGCGTCGCGGGCCCTCAGGGCTCGAAGCGCACCGTGATCGCGGCGCCCTGGTCGACCACCCCGGTCGCGCTCACGGCTCCGCCGTGCCGGTCGACGATGCGAAACACCGTCGCCAGCCCGATCCCGGTGCCGGTGAACTCGTGCTCCGAGTGCAGGCGCCGGAACGGCTTGAAGAGCTTCCGTGCGTGGCTCATGTCGAAGCCGGCGCCGTTGTCGATGACGACGACCGCGCCCGGGGCGTCGTGGCTCGCGCGGACCTC
>JAHBWA010000378.1 GCA_019637195.1 Labilithrix sp.
CGAACACCCAACCGTCAGAGAACGAACGGTGGCGGGCCAGGGCCGTCGCGGGCCTCGGCCCTCACGTCAACGCGGCGAGTGTTGCAGATCGCAGCGATGCCCCGCCCTCAGGGCCCTTCACATTTGCAAGACGCGACGCGCGAGGTGTTGTCGGCGAGGGTCCGCCGCGCGTCGACGCAGCGGGTGTCGGCGTCGCCCGTCATGCGGCACAGCGCGTCCACCGCGCGCTTCATCGAGGCGAGCGCGCGGCAGGGGCCGCCGCAAGCGTCGAACGACGCCTCTGCGCGCGCCGCGCCGCCGGGCTGCGGCGGCTCGCGGGCCACCGACGTCGACTCGGAGGAGGGCTCGCTCTTCTTCGTGGCGGTGAGGCTGTCCTCGGCGCGCGCGATCTGGTCGAGGGCCTCTTCGACCGTCCGCGGCTCGGGCTCCTCGCGGTCGCTCGGCGCGACGCTGGTCTCGCGATCGGGGGACCTGGGCGCGGGCTCGGCGCCGCCGCACGCAGCGACGAGCGACGCGACGGCCGCGAGGACGAGCGGCGCGGTGCGCGCCAGGCGAGGGGGCTCGGTAAGATGCGCCGGCTCGGGACGGAGGGGCGCTGCGCTTCGGTTCATGCGTAGTCTCCGCGGAGGAGGAGCTCTGGCAGAGCGAGGGGCACGCCGTGCCGATCGATTCGGGGTTGGAACTGTACGCCGAAGAGGCGTCGCCGCGGGTGGCGAACGGCCATGATCGTGCCTTCCTTACACCACCGGTCACCGCGAGGCTCGACGTCGTCGACGCCGGATCGGCGTCGACGACGTCGAGCTCCCCTCGCACGCGACGAGCGCCGTGGGTCGGTGTCGCCCACCTGCCGGCGAGCGCAGGCTCGAGCGCATCGTGGCGACGCTCGTGAAGGTCGCTGACGTTCGGTCACGGGCTCGGTTTGACCCGACCTGGATATGCACCCAGCGCGCCGCCGGTGCGCTTCGTTTCACGCGAAGTCTCCGCGGAGGAAGCTCTGGCAGAGCGAGGAGCCCCACGCCGTGCCGATCGATTCCGGGTGGAACTGTACGCCGAAGAGCGGTCTCTGCCGGTGGCGGACGGCCATGACGGTGCCGTCCTTGCACCACGCGGTCACCGTGAGGCATGCTGGGAGCGACGACGGATCGGCGGTGAGCGAGTGGTAGCGCATGGCTTCGAACGGGCGCGGGAGCCCGGCGAAGATGCCGTCGCCCTCGTGCTCGACGAGGCTCGTCTTGCCGTGCATCGGTCGCGTCGCGGGGACGACGCGACCGCCTGCGGCGCACACGATCGCCTGGTGCCCGAGGCAGACGCCGAGCACGGGGACGTCGAGGTCGGCGTCGAGGATCGCGCGGCAGACGCCGACCCGGGCCGGATCGTCCGGGCGGCCCGGACCCGGCGAGAGCACGATGCGCCGCGGCGCGATCCGGCGGACGTCGGCGAGCGTGACCGCGTCGTTGCGCACGACGCGCGGCTCGCCGCCGAGCGCGCCGAAGAGCTGGAAGAGATTCCACGCGAACGAGTCGTAGTTGTCGATGATGAGCG
>JAHBWA010000379.1 GCA_019637195.1 Labilithrix sp.
CGGAGTGGAGCAGCATCTCCACCACCTGATCGAGCAGGTAGTCGAGCGCGTCGTCGCCGACCTTGATGCCGTGGTGCTCGGCGACCTGCTGGCGGACCCGGCTGAACTCCGAGGTGCCGCGCCCTGTCCGCTGGAGGAGGTCGCGCGTCTTTTCGTCGACGACGCGCTCCGTGTCGAGGTAGCTCTTGAGCACGGCCTCGACGTCGGCGACGACCTCCCGCTGCGCCTCCGTCTCGATGTCCTTCGCCGTGACGAGGGACCGGACGATTTCCTGCGCGATGGGGGCGACTTTGGCGCCGTAGAGCCTCATTCGGCCGGACCGTAGTCGAGCAGCGTTGAAATGCGAAGCGACGACGGCCCGAAGAGTAGCGTATTCTGGCCGCCCGGCGCGTCTGCGCCGCCCCCTCCGATGAGCAGCCGCGTCTGCCCCTTCTGCAAGAGCGCAGTCTCCGACCCGCAGGCCTCCTGCCGGAGCTGCGGCCGGCAACCTAGCGGACCCGCGGCGGATCCGGGGGGCTGGGACGATCTCGACATCTCGCGAGGCGGGTCGATGGCAGGCCACTCCGGCGGACCGAGCGCATACGCGGGCGGTGGCATGACCTTCGGGGACGACGATCCCTTCGCCGACGACGTCCCCCAGGGGGCGCTCGAGCTCGACCTGCCGTCCTCGCACACCGCGAACGCGCCGCGGTCGATTCCAGCGGAGAGGCCTCACGCGCCGCCGGGCTCGGTCCCCGATCTCCCGCTTCCGGCCCCGTCCCAGCCGCGCCTGGTGCCCTCGGTGTCGGGAGCCCCGCCGAGCAGCCCGTCGCTGTCCCCGCAGAGCCACCCGTCGCTGCCCGGAGCTCCGCCGAGCCATCCGTCGCTGCCCGGAGCCCCGCCGAGCAGCCCGTCGCTCTCTGGTCCGCCCTCCGGTCCACCCCGGAGCGCCCCGTCGCTGTCCGGGGCCCCGCAGGGCCCGCCGGCGCCGCCCGGCTCGACGCGGGTAGCCGCGCACGTCGCGCCCGCGGCCCCCGATCCGGCCGCGATGATCGCGCGGTTTCCGCCGCCGCCGGCGAAGGTCTGGGAGGCGCCGATCTACGCGATGAAGGTGCTCTGGCGGCAGCTCGAGCTCCGCCAGGATCTCGCGTCGCTCCGTAAGCGGCGGTCGCCGGACGTCGCGCTGTACGAGCGCGCGCTGACGACGCACGACACGAAGACGTTCACGATCGGCCTCGCGATCACGTGCGCCGGCCTCGCGATCGCGACCCTCGTCTTCTTCCTGCCGGTCATCCTGCGCTTCGCGCGCGCGGACTGAATCGGCGCGGACCGACGGCGCGCGGCGTCAGCGCTGGCTGCGCGGGCCCGGTCGGCGGCGGCTCTCTCGCGCGCGGTCGGCGCCGTCACGCTCGGGCGCCGGCGGCGGAACGGTCCGCTCGGGACGCCGACTGACGGGAGCCGGCGGCTCGTCGCTTCGCCGCGGCGTCTTCATCTCGCGCATCCCGAGCTGAAGGCGTCGCATGACCGCCTTCTTCTG
>JAHBWA010000038.1 GCA_019637195.1 Labilithrix sp.
CCGCGTGACCAGGCTCGCCGGCCGCGGTCGCCGCCGGAGGCGGCGGCGTCGGCTCCTGCGCATACGCAGGCTTGATGAAGCTGAGCGCGCCGTGCGTCTCCGGCTTGGCGTGCTCGCCGTGCTCCGCCCCGCCGTGCTCGCCCATCCACGGGAAGAGCTGGTTCATCGAGACCAGGACCGGGAGGAAGAGCGGCACGAGCGCGACGACGCCCAGCGCGAAGAACTCGGCGGTGCGCCGCACCGTCACGCTCCACCCCGCCGACGTGAGGTGCTGGATGAGCACGAAGAAGATCGCGCCGAGCGCGATCGTCAGCACGGTGATGAACGCGAACATCCACGAGAACGCGAACCGCCGCGGGTCGACGGTGTAGCCGACGCCCGCGCCGACGAGGCCGAGCGCGCCGATGCCGGCGAACACCTTCCAGGCGCCCGCCCACGACGAACCGGCGAGCTGCCAGTTCTTCTCCGAGTCCTTCTTCGCCTTCGCAGCGCTCACGGGTTCTTCTCCTGGTGCGCAGAGTCTGCCGCCGCATCGGGCGTCGCGGCGCCCTCGGGCGCGGCCGCGGCGCCTTCGGGGGTCGGGGCCGGCGCGGTCGCGGCGCCTTCGGGCGTCGCCACGGGCGCAGGCGCGGTCGGGCCGCCGGGCGCCGGGAGGCTCGTGCCGCCGGGAGCGGCGGTGGGAGCCAGCGGAGCTGGCGGCGCGAGCTTCGGCTGGGCCACCTGCAGCGCGCGGACGTAGGCGACGATCGCCCAGCGATCGTCGACCGGGATCTGCATCGCGTACGGCGGCATGTTGCTCTTGCCGTTCGTGATCGTGGCGAAGAGCTGCCCGTCCGGCATGTGACGGACGCGGTCCTGGTGGAACGTCGGCGGGACGAAGGCCGCGGCGCCGGAGGCGACCGCGCGCTGCTTCACGAGGCCCTCGCCGCTGCCCGTGCCGTCGTGGCACGGCGTGCAGAAGATGTCGTAGCGGGCCCTGCCGCGGGTGGCCATCGCCTGCATCCCGCCGCTGCGCTCGACGACGACCTTGGGGATCTCGAGGACGTAGCCCGACTCGTCGTCGAGGCGGCCCTGCGCGATCTGCGGGTCGACTTCCTGATCGTGGGCGACGACGCCCTCGACGAGCGGACGCATCGTGCGGTGGTCGGCGAAGAAAGCCGACTCCTCCTGCACGTCGTACCGCGGCTGGTCGTACATGTTCCGGATGCCGAAGATCGGCGTCTCGCGCGAGGTCTGCCCGCGGCAGGCCGCGAGCGCGCCGAGCGCCAGAGCGCCAAGAAGAAGCCGCTTCATCAGTGTCCTCCCGACGGTTCGGGCTCGAAGTCGGCGCCGCCCTCGTCGTCGTCATAAACGAGCTCGACGTGAGAGGCGTGGCACGACTCGAGAAGCTTCTTGGTGCGCTCGATGTCCCACTTGGGGTCGTTCGACTCGACCGACAGGAAGAACTTGTCGTCCGAGAAGCCCTTGAAGCGCTCCGAGTTGAAGATGGGGTGGTGGTGCCGCGGGAGCCGGTTCAGGTGGAACATCCCGAACACGGTCGCGAACGCCGAGAGCAAGATCGTGAGCTCGAACATGATCGGCACCTGCGAGGGCAGGCTGTACGGAGGCTTGCCTCCGATGACGAGCGGGTAGTCGACCCCGTTCATCCACCACATCATGAGGAACGCGAGCGTCGTCCCGGTCAGCGCGGCCGGGAAGACGATGAGCCCGAGCTTCGAGTCCTTCATGCCCATCGCCGCGTCCATCCCGTGGATAGGGAACGGCGAGTGCGTGTCGAACTGCGTGTAGCCCGCGTCGCGGAACTTCTCCGCGGCGTGGAGGACCTCGGCGGGGGTGTTGAACTCCGCGAGGAGGAGCGCCGGCGACTCGTCGCCTTCGACGCGCGTTTCTTTGGTCTCGGTCGCCATTATTCGGCCTCCGCCGTGGCCGGCGTGTGCGCGCCTTCGCCGTGCTCGCCCGCGTGTCCTTCCGGCTCGTGGTGCGGGTCGGCCTCGGGCAGGACGCCCTTGACCTCCGCGATCGCGATCATCGGGACCCAGCGGATGAAGAGGAGGAACGCGGTGAAGAAGAGCCCGAGCGTTCCGGCGTAGGTGAAGATGTCGATCAGCGTGGGGCGGAAGTAGCCCCAGGACGACGGGAGGAAGTCACGGTGGAGCGACGTCACGATGATGACGAAGCGCTCGAACCACATGCCGATGTTGATGAAGATCGACACGACGAACATGACGGGGATGCTCGTGCGGAAGCGCTTGAACCAGAAGAGCTGGGGCGAGATGACGTTGCAGGAGATCATCGTCCAGTACGCCCACGCGTACGGGCCGCCAGCGCGGTTCTTGAAGACGAACCACTCGTAGTCGTTGGCGCCGTACCAGGCGATGAAGAACTCCATCGCGTACGCGTAACCAACGAGGGATCCGGTCACGAGCATGATCTTGTTCATCAGCTCGAGGTGCTTCATGAGCACGAGGCTCCTCATGCCGTAGACCGCGCGGGTCAGGAGCATGAGGGTCATGACCATTCCGAAGCCGGAGAAGACGGCGCCCGCGACGAAGTACGGCGGGAAGATCGTCGTGTGCCAGCCCGGCATGAGCGAGGTCGCGAAGTCGAAGGAGACGACGCTGTGCACGGAGAGGACGAGCGGCGTCGAGATCGCGGCGAGGATGAGGTACGCGCGCTCGTAGTTCTGCCAGTGGCGGTTCGCGCCGCGCCAGCCGAGGGCGAGCGCGCCGTAGACGATGCGCCGGTACTTGTTCTTCGCGCGGTCGCGGAGCGTCGCGAAGTCGGGCACGAGGCCGACGAACCAGAAGAGGAGCGAGACGGTGAAGTACGTGCTGACCGCGAAGACGTCCCAGATGAGCGGGCTCTTGAAGTTCGGCCAGATCGCCATCTCGTTCGGCAGCGGCAGCATGTAGTACGCGTACCAAGCGCGGCCGACGTGGATGCCGGGGAAGATGAGCGCGCAGATGACGGCGAAGATCGTCATCGCCTCGGCGAACCGGTTGATCGCCGTGCGCCACTTCTGGCGGAACAGGAAGAGGACCGCGCTGATGAGCGTCCCGGCGTGGCCGATGCCGATCCACCAGACGAAGTTCGTGATGTCCCAGGCCCAGTAGACGGGGGCGTTGTTGCCCCAGACGCCCACGCCGGTCCAGAAGAGGTAGCCGATCGAGGCCCCCATCACGCCGGTGAAGGTCAGCGCGAGGAGGAAGCCGATCCACCAGCCGCGCGGGGCCTTGTTCTCGGTGACGCGGCAGACCGTCTCGCTGATCGACTTGAAGGTGACGCCTTCACCGACCAGCGGCGTCTCGCCGAGCTCTTTGATGGGGAGGTTGGCTGAAGACATCGCTCAGGCTCCCATGGCCGGGTTGGGGTTCCGGATCTTGCCGAGGTACGTCGTCCGCGGCCTGGTTCCGAGCTCCGCGAGGAGCCGGTAGTTGCGGTCGACGGCGCGCGCCTTGGCGACCTTGCTGTTCGGGTCGTCGAGGTCGCCGAACGTGATGCACTCGGAGGCGCAGACCTGCTGGCAGGCGACGACGACGTCGCCGTCCTTGATCGGCTTGCCGGTGCGCTTGCTCTTGATCTTCGCTTCCTGGATGCGCTGCACGCAGTACGTGCACTTCTCCATCACGCCGCGCATGCGGACCGTGACGTTGGGGTTGTTGCGCATCTTCTCCGTCTCGGGGACGTCGTCGTAGAAGCCGCCGCTCGTGTGGTAGTTGAGGAAGTTGAAGCGACGGACCTTGTACGGGCAGTTGTTCGCGCAGTAGCGCGTCCCGATGCACCGGTTGTAGGCCATGTCGTTCAGACCCTCGGGCGAGTGCTCGGTCGCGTTGACCGGGCAGACGTTCTCGCACGGGGCTTCCTCGCACTGCACGCAGGCGACGGGCTGGAAGACGATCTGCGGGTCGTTCTCGTCGAGGCCGACGAAGTAGCGGTCGACGCGGAGCCAGTACATCTCGCGGCCACGCCAGACCTGCTCCTTGCCTACCGCCGGGACGTTGTTCTCGATCTGGCAGGCGATGACGCAGGCGTTGCAGCCGGTGCAGCTCGTCAGGTCGATCGCCATGCCCCAGCGATGGCGGTTCTTGAAGCCGATCTTCTCGTCCTCGTCCTTCCAGTTGCCCCACAGCGGCGGCGTGTGCGGATCGGGCGAGCCCATCTCGCGCACCGGGATCTCCGCGCCGTGCTGGTCGCGGTCCTTGCGCTCCTTGTCCGGGAACTGCGGGAAGACCGGGTTCTTCCGGTACTGGTCGAGCGTCGCGTCGATGGCGACGGGACGACCTTCCATCGTGTCGTGCTCCTGGGTCTGGGAGATCTTGTACTTGTGGGTACCGACCTCGAACGGATCGTCGGGGCGGACCTGACCGGCGAACGGGCTCTCGCCCGCGGCCATGCCGACCCGGCGCAGGTTCGGCCTGAGCGCGTCGATCTCGCCGGCGTCGAGCGCGCGGAGCTTCACGTTCGAGGCGAAGCTCATCGCGTCGGAGGAGCGGATCGGGTTGACGTCGAAGCCGTGCTTGTCGCCGTAGCGACCGGCCTTCTGCCGTCCCCAGCCGAGGTGCAGGGCGATCGAGTTGTCGGCCTGGCCCGGGGTCACCCAGACCGGGATGTCGATCTGCCCAGCCCCCTCACGGGTGAGGCGGACGACGTGCCCGCTCTCGACGTTGAGCGCCTTCGCCGTGCCCACCGAGATGAACGCGACGTTGTCCCAGGTCACCTTGGTGACGGGATCGGGCAGCTCGAGGAGGAGCGGGTTGTTCGCGTAGCGCCCGTCGTAGAGCTTCGGGCACGGCGCGAACGTGATCTCGAGGTTCTGCGGCGAGAGCGCCGCGCCGGGCTTCGCCTGGGCGAGCGCCGCGGCCACCTCGGTCTGGCGCGCGTCGAGCGGGCCGAACGGCCGCGCCGCCGGACCGAGCACGCCGCTCTTGAGCGCCTCGTTCCACGCGCGCGTCATGCTCGCGGGCACCGAGATCGAGCCCCTCACCGTCTGCTGCACCAGGGCGAAGCCCTTCGGGGCCGTGTCGCCGGTGATGCGGGCGAGGACCTCGATGTCGCTCCGGCCGTCGAACAGCGGCGCGATGAGCGGCTGCTGGATCGACACCGTGCCGTCGACGGCGCGGTGGTCGCCCCAGGACTCCAGCGCGTGGGCGCGCGGGACGTACCAGGCGCAGAGGTCGGCCGTCTCGTTGACGTGGCTCGAGAGGTGGACCGTCTGGCCGACCGCGCGGATGCGCTCGACCATCTTGAGGTCCGCGGGCGCGTCGTAGGCCGGGTTGCCGCCGAGGATGACGAGCGTGCCGACCGCGTTCTTCTCGATGTCCGCGGCGAGCTGCTTGAGGCTCGACGTCGGGTCGGCCTCGAGCGGGTCGGCGACCGGGAAGTACTGCACCGTGTGGCCGACGTTGCCGAGCGCCGCGTTGAGCGCGTGGACGAGGGCGTGGACGTGCGCCGGCTGCCGCGAGCCGACGACGATGACGCCGCGGGCGCGCGCGCCGGCGAGCTCCTCGGCGACGACCTTGAGCCACTTCTCGGGGATGCCGGCGCCGTCGGCCTTCGCGGCCGCCGCGGCGACGCCGCCGAGGTCGATCTTGTGCGAGGCCGCGAGCTCCTTCGCCAGCGCGAGCACGTAGCGCTCGACGTCCTGCGCCGCGAGGCGGAGGCGGTGGTCGGCGTTCATGCCCGTCGTCGTGAACGCCGGCTCGACCACGTAGAGCCGGCTCATGTCGTCCTTGGCGCTCGTGAGCTTGCGGCTCTTCGCGAACGCGTGGCTCGCGCGCGTGGTGCCCGTCTCGGTGCCGAGGAAGTCGGAGTCGAGCGCGAGGATGACCTTCGCCTGGTCGTAGCTGGGCACGACGTTGACGAGCTGACCGAACGCGATCCGCGCGCCCTCGCGCGCGTTGCTGTCGTGCGCGGCCTCCCAGAAGTGGACCTGCGCCTTCGGGAGCTTCGCGAGCAGCGCGTCGCGGAGCCGGAGGAACGTGGGCGACGTCGTGGGCTCGGCGAGGATGCGGAGGCGAGCCCCGCTGTCCGCCTGCGAAGCGCGGACGATGTCGGCGAACGCCTGGTCGAAGTCGGCCCACGTCGCGGGCGTGTGGGCGCCGAAGCCGCCCTGCGCCTGACGCGCGCCCTTCATCGGGGTCGTGCCGCGATCGGGATCGTACATGTCGTAGATCGCCGCTTGCGTCCACGCGTCCGTGCCGCCGCGGCTCGAGGGGTGCGCGGGGTTGCCCTCGATCTTCGTCGGGCGGCCCTCGTGGCTCTCGACCAGCACGCCGACGGCGTCACCGCGCTGCGGGATGACCGACGCGTAGTACGAGGTCGTCCCGGGCAGCACGTGCTCGGGCGCCTTCGAGTACGGCATGATCTTCTCGACCGGACGGCGCGCGCACCCTTCGGCGAAGAGCGCGGCGGAGGCGCCGGCGAAGAACATGAACCCGCGGCGGCCGACGGAGGCGTCGGCGACTTGCTTCGGCGCGTCCTTGCTACGGCGGAGCGTGACGAGGTCGGTCTTGGCCGCGGCCGAGGTCGCTGCGCGCGCCTCGTCGAGACCGAGCGCGAACTCGCTCTCGGCGCGCTTCTGCGCGCCCGCGGGGTTCTGCTTGTCCTCCAGGCTCTTCCAGAAGACCTTGGCGCCGTCCTCCGGCGCCTCGAACGAATACGGTTCGCGGCGGCTCATCGGTGACACCCCGAGCAGTGCTGCGGCGGATGAACGTCGGGTGCTGCCCACCCAGCGGCGGCCATCTCCGGCTTCCATTCCATGTTGGTGACTTGATCCTTCGGACGAAGATTCGGCTTCGGATCGCGATGGCAGTCGAGGCACCATCCCATTCCGAGCGGCGTTTCGGCGCGCACGACGTCCATCTGGTCGACGCGCCCGTGGCAGGTCACGCAGCCGACGCCCGCGGAGACGTGGGCGCTGTGATCGAAGAAGGCGTGATCCGGCAGCTTGTGGATCTGCACCCACTCGATCGGCTTGCCGGATTCCCAGCTCGACCGGACGGGCGCGAGGCGCGCGCTGTCGGTCTTCACCATTGAGTGACAACCCATGCAGACTTGCGTGGGCGGGACCATCGCCTTGGCGGCGACCTCCACGTTGGCATGGCAGTACCGACAATCCATGCCCATCTGCCCGGCGTGGAGCCGGTGCGAGTAGGGCACGGGCTGCGCGGGGGCGTAGCCGACTTGGAAGTTCTTGGGCGTGACGTAGTACCAGATGGCGCTGATGAGGAGCGCCGGCACCAACGTGCCCACTCCGCCGAGGATCAGCGGGAGCTTGTTGAGCGACCGGGGAAAGATCTGCATTCGCGCACTCGCGGGTCTCGGCCACGGGCCTTGCGCCGGGTGCCGGAACACTTAGGTTCCGGCGTGATGGCCACCGGCGTTCCGGGCCCCACTAGCTGTGGTGCGTCGACCAAAGGTCGACCTCGGAACAGGGGTTGTTGGGGATCTCCCCAAGTTACAAAGGGACGGCGGGCGTCCTTATAGAGGAGAGGCGTCCACGGCTACAAGCCCCCGTTTCCACATAAACGCGCGCAAAGTTTTCGGGTCGGCCTCGAGCGCAGCGCTTCGCGTCGAGAGTTGCAACGTGGCTTGCAAAAGCGAAAGCCCGCGTGCGGCCAGACCGAACGACGGGTTAGCGTGATTTCGCTGCGAGCGACTCGGCTTCGTCCTTGTGCGTCGGGCAGTCGCGCGCGAGCACGGTCAGGGTCGCCCCGCCCTCGCGCGCCGGCGCCCGCACGGTGACCGTCTTCGGCGTCGTGCTGACCTCCTCGCGACTGACGCTCTCGTTCAATCGCGCGCGAATCGCCACGAGCATGCCGAGGTGGAACTCGAAGCGCGCGTGGGTGACGCTGCCGCGTCCGTCGCGTGACGTCCACTCGAGCACGGTGTCGTCGCCCGTGCCGAGCGCGGTCTGCCAGCTCCCGTCCGCGCCCGGCTGGAAGCGCCCGCGCACGTCGCGAGGCGCCATCCCGAGGCGGACGTTGGGGATCGTCTCCCGCTCCTCGCGCGAGCACCCCGCGCCGAGCGCGAGCGTCAGCGCGACGATCAGACCGAGGAGGAGCGTCCGGACGCGCACGGCCAGGCGTCGTAGGGTCGAGCGCGCGACCCCGTCAAGCGCGCGCTCACGATCGCCCGCGCGGCGGGGTGCGGCGCCCTCGAGTCGGGCGGCGCCGGGAAACCAGGGCCTTGCGCGCCGCGGCGCCGCGAGGACGTGCGCATGTCGAGAACCGCGGATATCCTCTCCGGATGGGCTCGGTCGCGAGAGGAATCGCCGGCGCCGCCGCGCTGCTCGTGGTCGCCTGCGCGGCGATCGCGGGGATCGACGAGCCTGGCGCCGACCGGCCGCCTCCCGGGTCGCGGTCCGGCGACTCCGACGACCCGTCGCGCGGCGACGTCCCGGGGACGCCGACCGGCGGCTCGTCCGGGAAGCCCGACTCCCCCGATCCCTCGGCGCCCGACGGCGGCGTCGATGCGAGCCCGCCGCCGACGCCCGCGTGCCCGCCCCCGCAGAAGCCGGACGGCGAGCGCTGCCAGGACGCGGGCGAGTGCTGCAGCGACGCGTGCCGCGAGGACCTCCGGTGCGGGCCTGCCTGCAAGCCCAACGGGGAGCGATGCGGCTTCGGTTCGACGAGTGAGTGCTGCATCGGCCTCTGGTGCGGGGGAAGCACGCTTACTCAGTGCACCCCGTGCATCCCCAAGGGCGACCGCGCGGCGACGCGCGTGAGCGTCATCCTGGAGCACTCGTGTTGCTCGCGCTCGGTGAACTTCGGCAGCGGCAGGTGCAACTGAGCGGCGCGCGCGCCTGGACCGGCGGCGGTCGCTTCTCCCCGCGCCCGACGGAGGCGGCCCCTCAGGGGTTGATCGCGAGCGCCGCGAACAGGAGCATCTGGTAGACGATCGAGATCCCGAAGAGGGACTTCGCCCACTTGTTGCCGGTGCCTGCGCGGAGCCCGTAGCAGCCCCACGTGAAGAAGACCGCGCCGAGGATCGTCGCGACGATCAGGTAGCCGTGGCCGGCGAGGCCGAGGGGGACGACGAGGAGGCTCGCCGCGACGAGCGCGAAGATCCAGCGGATGATCGTGTGCCGCGACGCGAGCTCGCCGGTCACGTTCGGCGTGACGACCAGGCCGGCGCGGGCGTAGTCGGCCTTGCGGAAGAGGGCGATCGCGATGAAATGCGGGATCTGCCACAAAAAGAGGATCGCGAAGAGCACCACGCCGGCGGCATCGATGCTCGCGGTGCCCGCCGTCCAGCCGAGGAGCGGCGGGATCGCCCCCGGGATCGCGCCGACGTGCAGCGCGTAGTGGGAGTGCTGCTTCAGCGGCGTGTAGGCGAGCACGTAGAGGATGTTCGCGCTCACGGCCAGCAGGGCCGTGAGCGGGTTCGCGCCGATCGCGAGGACCGGCACCGCGAGCGCCGAGAACGCGACACCGAACCACAGCGCGAACCTCGGCGCCATCCGGCCCGAGGGCAGAGGCCGGTTCTTCGTCCGCGCCATCCGGCGGTCGATATCCCGCTCGATGTACATGTTCAGCGCGTTCGCCCCGATCACGATCATCGAGAGCCCGACCAGCGTTGCCACGACGGTCGCCGTGGTGGGGCCGCCCTCGAGCCGCCCCGCGCGCGCCGCGAGAAACAGGCCGCCGGCGCCGGTGATCACCACGTTCAGCGTGATCCGCGGCTTCGCCAGGGTGACCACGTCACGCAGCGAGACCGCGGTCGTGCGGGTCGCCGACGGTTCCAGCGAAGGGGCGAGCGGCTTCTGCATGGGACCGCCGCCTATTAGGGAGGCGCGCGCGGGCCGTCAAGGACCTACTCCTTCCGGGCTCTTAGGTAAGCGAACGGCAGGTCGAAGATGGGTGGTTGGGGCGGCCCGAGTTCCGGTAGTCTCGGTTCTCCCCAGTCAACGGTTGCCGCCCGGATAGATGGGTCCGTCCCCCCGACAATCACGCGCGAACATCCCTTCGTTCGAGGCAAAGCTCGAGAACGAAGAGGAAGTCCTGGATTCCATCGTCTCGGCGCTCTCGAAGAACGCCCTCGACGCTGCGATCTGGGACGAGCTCCACGACGCCGCGGTGAAGCACGATCGCGTCTCGGAGCTCGCGTTCGCCTACGAGTCCGCCGCGCAGAGCCGAAAGCTCAAGACGTTCCTGCCCGCCGTGCAGGCGGAGCTCTTCTACCGCGCCGCGACGTTCTTCGGGGACGTCCTCGGCGACGAGTTCGGCGCGACGACCTACCTCGAGCGCGCGCTGGGAGCCTTCCCCGGCCACGTCGGCGCGTTCGAGCGCATCGACGCCCAGCTGACGCGCACCGACGACAACAAGAAGCTCGCCGAGCTCTGCGTCCAGACGTCCGCGCACCACGCCAAGCCCGATCAGATCATCATCCTGAAGCGCGCCGCGCACCTCTTCGAGCGCGCGTCGCTCGAGGACAAGGCGATCGAGACGTTCCAGCAGCTCGTCCGGCTCGACCCCGCCGACGAGGAGCTCCGGAACGCGCTCGAGGCGCGCTTCGTCCGCGCCAACCGTTACCGCGACGTCGCGCGCATGTTCGAGCAGGCGCTCGCCGCCGATCCGGCGCCCGCGGAGGACGAGGCCGCGCGCATCCGCCAGAAGCTGATCGAGGTCTTCGCCAACCAGCTGAAGGAGCCGGAGCGCGCGATGCCTCACGTCGAGGCGCTCCTCGAGGCCGATCCCGAGAACGCCGAGGCGCGCCGCGTCGCGCACCGACTGCTCGAGAGCAAGGGGCTCGCCGCGCGCGCCGCTGCGGCGCTCTCCGCGGGCGCGACGACGACGGAGGAGCGCGCGCGCTACCTCGGGATCGAGCTCGAGCACACGCGCGGGCCGCGCCGGCGGGACGTCCTCCGCCGGATCGGCGTCCTCAAGCAAGACGAGCTCGACGACACGCAGGGCGCGTTCGAGGCGTTCGAGCAGGCGCTCGGCATCGATCCGGCCGACGACGAGCTCCGCCAGCGCTACATGGGGCTCGGCATCCAGCTGAAGGGGCCGCTCGAGGTCGCGCGGACGTTCGCGCGCGTCTCGACGGTCGCGAAGGACGCGGGCATCCGCTCGCGCATCACCGCGGAGATGGGCGACCTGCTCCTCCGCGGCGGCGACACCAAGCGCGCCCGCACGACGCTCGCCGGTGTCCTCTCGGCGCCGACCGCCGATCCGGGCGCCGTCCTCACGGCCGCCCGCGCGCTCTCGAGCGTCTACGAGAGCGAGGGGGACGTGAAGAACCTCGTCGAGGTGCTCCAGCGCATCGGCGAGCTCTCGCCGCTCGAGGGCGAGAAGCAGCTCGCCAACGAGCGCATCGCCGAGATCTGCACGAACGAGCTCGGCGACGCCGAGCGCGCCATCGGCGCCTGGCGCCGGCTCGTGGACTCCCCTGCCCGCGCGCGCGCCCTCGAGGCGCTCGAGCCGCTGTACGAGGCGCGCGAGCAGTGGATCGACCTGTCGTTCGTCCTCGAGGAGCGCGCCAAGGACGCCGCCGCCGATCCGGTCGCCGCCCGCGCGCTCTCGCACCGCGCCGCCGAGGTGCTGACGACCAAGGCCAAGGACGTCGGCAGCGCCTCCCAGGCGTGGCGCCAGATGATCGCCACCTACGGCCCCGCGCGCGACGTCTACGCGCAATGGCTGCCGCTCCTCGAGCAAGAACGGCTCTGGGCCGAGCTCGCCGAGGCGCTCACCAAGGACGCCGAGCTCGCCTCCGAAGAGGAGCGCCCGCTCGTCCTCGCGCGCCTCGGCTCCGTCTACCTGCAGCGGACCCGCGACACCGACGCCGCGATCGACGCGTTCAAGCGCGCGCTCGACCTCGACGCCGCGGAGAAGACGAGCCGCGCCACGCTCGAGAAGCTGCTGCTCGCCGCCGAGCACCGCCTCGCCGCGTCCGCCGTGCTCGAGCCGATCTACCGCGGCGAGCAGAACGCGCAGGGGCTCCTCCGCGTGCTCGACATCCGCGCGTCGTCGTCGCCGATCGTCCAGGATCGCCTCGCGGCGCTCGAGGAGGCCGCGCGGGTCGCCGCGTCGGTCTCGAAGGACAAGACCATCGAGGTCGTGGCGCGCGGGCTCGCCGAGTCGGTCGAGAGCCAGGAGCCGATCGCGCCGTGGCTCGAGCGCTTCACGCGCGCGGGAGAGGGCATCGACCCGAAGCGCCGCGCCGCGTTCCTGGCCAAGGCGCTCGGCGACCGCCCGATCGAGTCGCAGGAGCTGCTCGGCCTCGCCGTGCTCCTCGGCGAGGAGAGCTACGCCGCGGGCGACGTCGCCGGCGCGCTCGCGGCCTACCGGCGGGCGCTCGCCTTCGAGCCGTCCTCGGCGGACTTGATCGCGCGGGTCGACCAGCTCCTCCAGGAGCAGGGCAACCCCGAGGAGCGCGTCGCGCTCTACCGCGCGGCGCTCGAGCGAGGGGCCGACGCGGCGCGCCGCCGCCAGCTCCTGCACAGCATCGGCACGATCGAGCGCTACGAGCTGATGAACCCCACGGCCGCCATCGGCGCCTACCGGCGCGCGGTCATCGACGATCCGACCGACCGCGAGGCGAACAGCGCGCTCGTCGAGCTCTACACCGAGACCGAGGCGTGGGACGAGCTCTGCGACCTGCTCGAAGACTACCTCGCCCAGGCGACGTCGCCGGAGGAGACGCGCGCCGCGCGCGCGCAGCTCGCGCAGGTGGCGACGGCCCACGGACAGGGCGGCCGCGGCGCGATCCACGCCGGTGCGCTGCTGAACGATCCGCAGCTCGGCGAGCCCGAGCTCGATCTCGTCGAGCACGTCGCGACGACGCTCGACGACAAGGTCCTCCTCCGGGCGGTGCTCGAGCGCCGCGTGCGTGAGTCCGAGGAGCCGCGGAAGCAGGTAGCCTGCCTGGAGCGCCTGGCGACGCTCGCCGCGGAGAGCGGCGACGCGAGCCACGCGGTCGAGCGGCTCCGCCAGGCGGCGGACATCGCTCAGGGCATGGGCGACGCCCCCGCGGCCATCGCGCTGTACGACCGCCTCCGCGCGATCGCGCCGCGCGACGAGCACGCCACCGGGCAGCTCGTCGATCTCCACGAACGCGCGGGGAGCTGGGACAAGGTCCCGCCGCTCTACTCGGTCCTCCTCGAGCTCGCGACCGACACGCTCTCGCGCGTCGCGCTCCTCCGGCGCCTCTCGCGCACGCTCGCCGACCAGCTCGGCGATCTCGAGCGCGCGTTCGGCGCAGCGAAGAGCGCGCTGGCGCTCGCGCCCGAGGACGGGGACGCGCTCGCCGATGCGTCGTCGCTCGCGATCCGCACCGGGCGGACCGCCGAGCTCGCCGCCGCGATCGACGAGGCGCTCGCCGCGACGGCCGGGGCGCCAGAGGCCACGCGCGCGGAGCTCACGCTCGCGAAGGCGCGGATCCTCGCGGCGCAGGAGGACACCTGGGGCGACGCAGGCGCCGCGTTCCGCGCGGTGCTCGAGGGCACGACCGACGAGGCGATCCACGCGACCGCCGCGCAGGCCTTCACCGAGCTGCTCCGCGCGATGCCGCGCAGCCAGGCGAAGACGCGTGACGTCCGCTGGCTCCACGGCTGGCGCGTCGACCACGCGACGGCCGATCAGCGCGCGCGCGCGCTCCTGGCGTGGGCCGAGGCCGAGGAGCTCGAGCTCGGACACGAGCAGACGGCCCTCGAGCTCTACAAGAAGGTGCTGGAGATCGACGAGTCCGAGCTCGACGCGCTCTCCGCCGTGTCGCGCCTCTCGCTCGCCCACGGCGACGTCGAGGGCGCGCTCGCCGCGCTTATGACGCGACGCTCGGCGTCCGAGGGCGACGCCAAGAACGCGCTCGACGTCCAGATCGCGACGATCCTCGCCGACCGTCCGGGGCGCGAGGGCGAGGCGCTCGATCGGATCGCCGGCGTGCTCGAGAACACGCCGCAAGACACCGCCGCGATCGAGCTCGCGGCGCGCCTGCTCGGCAGCCCCGAGGTCGCGGAGCGCGCGGCGAAGGTCCTCGAGACCTCCCTCGACGCGGTCGACGATCCCGACCAGAAGATCAAGGTCTTCGACCACCTGATCACCCACCCCGGCGGCTCCGAGCCGCGGCGCGAGCTCTACGAGCGCTACCTCGACACGCTCGCCGAGCTCGAGCGTCCCGACGCCGCCTACGCGGTGGCGCTCCGCGGGGTTCGCGCCTTGCCCGCCGAGCCGGCGCTCTGGGACCGGGCCGAGCAGATCGCCCGGCAGCTCTCGTCGGCCGAGCCGCTCGCCGACACCTACGAGGCCGTCCTCCGCCTGGAGGTCGCCGGCGCGCACGGCGCGAGCCTCGCCGAGCTGGCGCGCGTGGCGAACGAGCCGCCGAGCGACGACCTCCAGCACACGCGCCTCGAGAAGGCCGACGCCATCGAGCTCGGGCAGCGCGCGGTCGCGTTCTACGAGGAGTGGTACGAGGACAGCGCCCGCGTCGTCCGCGTGCTCGAGCGCCTGCTCGAGATCGAGCCGGAGGACACCTGGGCGTTCGATCGCCTGAAGCTGATCTTCGACTCGAAGGAGCGCTGGGACGAGCTGTTCGCGCTCTACGACCGCGCCGCCGCGGCGGCGGACAAGGACCGCAAGTTCGAGCTACTCGAGGAAGCCGCGCAGATCGCGAAGGACTTCGCGAACCACGCGCAGCGCGCGATCCGCTACTTCGAGCAGCTCCTCGAGCTCCGACCCGGCAACGTCCGACTCTCGTCGGCGCTCGAGCGTCTCTACGAGCGCCACGGCTGCCACCGCGAGCTCATCACGCTGCGCGGCATGCGCTTGATCGCGCTCCCGCACGACGAGGCGCAGAAGGAGCGCTCGCGCATCGCCACGCTGTGGCTCGACGAGCTGAACGACGCGTCGAGCGCGCTCATCGTCGTCGAGGACATCGTCGTCAACCAGAACCTCGAGGTGCCCGAGGGCGCCACGCCGCAGATCATCGACGTGACACCGCTCCTCGAGCGCGTGCTCGCGACCGCGCCGCGCACCGCCGACATCCGCGAGACGGTCCCGCCGCCCGCGGACGGTCGCCGCGACTCGTACGTCCCCACCGCGCCGAAGCGCGGGCTCGTCCGCCAGCGCGCCGCCGCGCTGCTCAAGGAGCGCTACGGTACGGCCGGCAAGGAGGCCGACCTCGCCCGCGTGCTCGAGGTCGAGCTCGAGGTCGTCAAGAGCGTCAAGGAGCGCATCCGGCGCCACCACCAGATCGCCGGGCTCCACGCGCAGCTCGGCAACGACGAGGCCGCGCTCGAGCACTTCGTCCAGCTCGTCCTGCTCGAGCCCGAGGTCGCGTCGCATCGCCAGGAGCTCGCCGCGATCGCCGCGCGGACCGGGCGCTTCGACCGGCTCGCCGAGGTGCTCGTCTCCGCGGCCGACGACGCCCACGACGACGCGCTGAAGGTCGAGCTCCTGATGAGCGCGGGCGACGTCACCGCCGACCAGATCGGCGACATCGAGCGCGCGATCGAGCTCTTCTTCCGGATCCTCGCGGTCTCGCCGATCGCCGACGCGGCGCTGCTCGAGGCGTGCCGCCACGTCGAGCCGCTGCTCGAGAAGGCGGACCGACGCGCCGACCGCCTCGACGTCCTCGAGCGGCTCGCGATCCTCGAGCAAGAGACCGACGTGCGGTGGCACGTGCTCGGCGAGGCCGCCCGCCTCGCGATGGGCCTCGAGGAGGACGACCGCGCGATCTGGGCGTGGGAAGGCCGGCTCGAGACGCGACCCGGCGATCCCGAGGCGCTCGACGGCCTCGCGTTCCTCTTCGAGAAGTCCGAGCGCTGGCGCCCGCTCATCGACACGCTCGACAAGCGCGCCAGGCGCGACGACCGCGAGGCGGACCAGCGCCGCGACGACCGGATCCGCGTCGCGCAGATCCAGAGCGAGAAGCTCGACGCCACCGAGGAAGCCATCGAGACGTGGCGCGACGTCGAGGCGACGTTCGGGCACTCGGAGGACGGCACGCGGGCGCTCGCCGCTCTCTACCGGCTCACCAAGCGGTGGGAGGAGCTCGCCGAGCTGCTCGGCGGGGCTCAGGCGCGCGCGGCGACCCCGGCCGACAAGGCCGAGACGCTGCGCGAGCTCGGTGACGTGCAGCGCGAGGAGCTCGCCCAGGCCTCGCTCGCGATCGCCAGCTACGAGCTCTCGCTCACGACGGAGCCGCGCAACGAAGGCTCGCGCTCGGGCCTCCGCTCCCTCATCAAGAAGTCGGAGCACCGCGCCGAGGTGGTGCGCGTGCTGCTGGCCGCGTACGTCGCCGCCGACGACTGGAAGCTCATCCTCGACATCACGGAGCACCGCCTCAGCGCGACGCCCGACACGTCGGGGCAGATCGCCGTCCTGATGGAGGCGGCGCGGCTCTCCGAGAACCGCGCCGACGACGCCGACGCCGCGTTCACGCTCGTCCGCCGCGCGCTCTTGCTCGATCCGAGCCAGGACGAGACGGTCGCGGAGATTTTCCGGCTCGCGGACAAGACGCGCGCCTGGCGTCCGCTCGCCGACGCGCTCCGCGAGTGCATCGACGGCCAGGGCGACGCCGCCTGGGCGCGCGCGCTGCGCTTCCGCATGGGCGAGGTCCTGGAGGAGCGGCTCGACGAGCCCCGCCCGGCGCTCGACGCCTACGTCCACGTCGCCGACCAGGGACCTGCCGATCTCGAGCCGGCCAAGGCGGTCATCCGCGTCGCCGGGAAGACGGCGCGCTGGGACGCGGCGGCGCGGGCCCTGGTGGAGTCCACGCGGGCCCGCGACACGCTCGAGCGAGAGCTCGTCCTCGCCGTCGAGGAGGCGGCGCAGGCGGCGACGGGCTGGGACGCGGTCACCTTCGCGCTCGCCTCGCTGATCCACGACGGCGGCGGTCTCTCGCCAGGCCTCGCGCGCGACCTCGAGGACGCCATCGCCGTCTGGCACCGCGACCGCCGCGGCGACCCCGACGCGGCGGAGGCGGCCTACGCGCGCGCCCTCGCGCATGATCCCACCAACGCGCCGCTGCTCGCCGAGCTCGCCAAGCTCCAGCGTCGCGCGCGCGGCCGCCCGCTCGTCGACAGCCTGCTCCGCCTCTCGCAGACCACGGGCGGCGATCTGGACCTGCTCGGCGAGGCCGCGGAGGTCGCGGTCAACAGCGTCGGTGATCGCGCGCTCGCCAAGTCGATCTTCGACCGGCTGCTCAAGCTCGCCGCCGAGCGCTGGCTCGGCGCGACCGAGCCGAACGTGCTCACGAGCGGCACCCCGCAGGCGCCCGCGAGCTACGTCGACCGCGCGACCCGCGAGCTCGTGCGCATCTACGGCGACGACGGCGATCACGACAAGGTCGTCCAGCTCCTCACCGACACCGCGCACCTCCCGTGGGAGACGGAGAAGGCCCGCGCCCTCCGTCACGAGGCCGCCGTCGTCGCGGTCGACAAGCTGGGCGCGGCGGACCGCGCGATCGCGATCTACCTCGCGCTCATCGAGGAGGACCCGCACGACGCCGAGGCCGTGGCGCGCGTCGTCGCCCTCTACGAGGCCGCCGATCGTCGCACCGAGCTGCTCGAGCTGAAGCGCCGCCTCGTCGGGACCGCGCGCGACGCGGGCGCGCGCCTCGAGCTCCGCCTCCAGGTCGCCGCGCTCGAGGACGGCCTCGACTCCGTCTCCCGCGCGATCGACGCGCTCCGCGAGAACCTCGGCGAGTCCGCGCGCCACGACGCGACCGTGAAGAGGCTCGCGGCGATCCTCCAGCGTGAGGAACGCGTCGAGGAGCTCGAGACGCTGCTCGCCTCGCAGGCCCAGCTCGGCGAGGACGCCGGGGACACGACGCCCAGCGCCGACTTCTTCTGGCGCGCCGCCGAGGTCGCCGAGAAGCAGCTCGGCGATCTCCCGCGCGCGATCGCGCACCTCCGGCGCGTCGTCGCGCTCGAGGAGCGGCCCCCCGCGTACGACGCGCTCGCGCGGCTCTCGACCGAGACGCGGGCCTACGACGACGCCGCCGGCTTCCTCGACCGCCTGCGCGAGCTCACGGACGGTCCGACGCGCGCGGCGGTCACGCTCCGCCTCGTGGACGCCCTGGTCTCGGCGAACCGCAAGCCCGAGGCCCGCCAGCGCCTCGAGTCGGAGGTCGCGCGGGATCCCGAGGCCGACAGCGTCCGCGTCCGCCTCGCCGACACCTACCGCGCCGCGCAGGACTGGCCGGCGCTCGCGGTGCTGCTCACCGAGGGCGCGCACCACGCGCCCGACAAGGCCACGCGCCTCGCGCGCCTCCGCGAGGCCGCCGAGCTCCACCGCGCGCGCACGAATGAGCCCGAGAAGGCGATCCCGCTGCTCGAGCAGGCGTCGGATCTGTCGCCCGACGACAACGCCGTCAAGCTCGCGCTCGCGGACGCCCTCGGCGCGGCGAGCCGCTTCGAGGAGGCGCGCACGCTCTTGCGCACGCTCGTCGAGGCGTTCGGCGGGCGCCGGCCGAAGGAGCGCGCCCCGGTCCACTATCACCTCGCCCGGCTCGATCTCGCGGTGGGCGATCGCGCGCGCGCGCTCGTCGAGCTCGACGCGGCGACGCGGATCGACCCGGCCAACCCGGAGATCCTCCAGGCCCTCGCCGAGCTCGCCCGCGACGACGGCCAGCTCGAGCGCGCGGAGCGCTCTTACCGCGCGCTCCTCACGGTCCTCCGGCGGCAGGAAGACGCCACCGACGACGCCGCGATCACGCGCTCGGAGGCGATGTTCGAGCTGGCGCAGATCGCGACGCGCCAGGGCGAGATCGATCGCGCCAAGGAGATCCTCGAGAGCGCGTTCGAGCTCGCGCTCGAGAGCGCGGTCGAGGCGCGCCGCCTCGAGGGAGCGCTCCGGCGCGCGGGCGATCACCAGAACCTGGCGCGGGCGCTCGGGACACGCCTCGAGCGCGGCGGCGCCGAGGACGAGGCCGCGCTCCGGACCGAGCTCGGCGGACTCTACGATCGGCACCTCGGCAAGAAGGACGAGGCGCTCGAGATGATCCTCCGCGCGATCGACCTCGAGCCGGGCAACGAGCCCGCGCACGACGCCGCCTTCCGCCTCGCCGCCGCGACCGGGAAGATGACCTCCTACGAGACGCGGGTCAGCGGCCTCGCCGAGGCGAAGGCCGACAGCGACGGCGAGCTCGCCGGCATGCTGTTCCTCAGGCTCGCGCGCATCGCGGAGAGCGAGAAGAAGGACGACCGCGAGGTCGCCGCCCTCTACGAGAGGGCGGTCTCCGCGCGCCCCGAGGATCGCGAGCTGCTCTCCGCGCTCGCCGCCGTCTACGAGCGCCTCGGCGACGACGCGGGCCAGGCGCGCGTCCTCGGCATGCGCGTCGAGCTCGACACGGCCGCGGGGGGCGCTTCGCCCGACGCGCTCTATCGCCTCGCGCAGCTCCGCTTCCGCTCCGGCGACGTCGACGCCGGCTGCGACGCGTTCGAGCTCGCCTTCGAAGCCGAGCCCGACGCCGATCGCGCCGAGGAGCTGCTCCGCGCGGCCGCCGACGCCCACCCGACGGCCGAGCGCATCGTCGACGTCTACGAGCGCCTCGCCCGCGCGCCCGACCGCGAGCGCTCCCTCGTCGACGCGCTCGTGCGCCGCTGGTCGCTCCCCGGCAGCAGCGCCGAGCCGATGCGAGAGGCCGTCGAGATCGCCGAGAAGCTGGAGGACACGGGCCTGGCCGAGTCGCTCCTCCGTCGCTTCCTCGAGCGCGAGCGGCCGAGCAGCATGAGCGAGGAGGACCACCGCGAGGGCCGCGTGTGGGCGCTCGCGCTCCTCGCGTGGCGCTGCGAAGAGTCGGGCCGCGTCCGCGAGGCCGCCGTGCTCAAGCGCGAGGCCGCGGAGATCGCCGAGCCCGAGGCCGCGCGGCGCTTCCTCTTCGAGGTCGCCGGTCTCGCGTCGGGCCCGCTCGACGACCTCCGCCTGGCGTCGTCGATCTACGAGGAGCTCCACGAGAAGGAGCCCCAGGACCGCGACGCGTGGGAGCTCCTCCTCGACGTCTACCGCCGGCTCGACGACTTCTCGAAGCTCGTCGCGCTCGTGGCGCGCATCGTCGAGTTCGTCGACGACATCGGCGAGCGCAGCAAGCTTCGCCTCGAGCGCGTCAAGGTCCAGATGCAGAAGCTGAAGCTCTCGGACGACGACGCGGCCGAGGAGCTGCGCGACATCGTCGACGAGAACCCGGCGCAGGTCGACGCCGCCCTCCTGCTCGTGAACATCTACGAGAAGAGCGGGCGCGAGGACGACCTCGCGGAGCTGCTCGCCCGCCAGCTCGACGGCGCGAAAGATCGCCAGGACGCCGAGGCCGTCGGCTCGCTCTCGCGCCGCCTCGGGCAGCTGCTCGAGAAGCGCGACCGCACGCAGGCGCGCGACGTCTACTACGCCGCCCTCGACTGGGACCCGCGGGCCCGCGAGATCTTGCTCGTGCTCGAGCGGCTGCACGACGAGGACGCCGACATCGAGGCGCGCTCCGACGTCATGGAGCGTCGCCTCGCGATCGAGCACGGCGACGAGGCGGAGGCGCTCGCGCTGTCGCTCCACGACACCCGGCGCGCGCTCGAGGACAACGAAGGCGCTCTCCGGGCGCTCGAGGCCGGCTTCCGCGCCGCGCCGCGCAGCATGCAGCTACGCGACCGCCTCGAGATCGTCTATCAAGACACGAGCGAGTACGGAAAGCTCGCCGAGCTCTTCACGCTCGACGCCCGCGGGCGACAGGACGCGAAGGAGAAGAGCGCGCGCCTCCGCGAGGCCGCGCAGATCTACCGCGACGAGCTCTCGAACCCCGAGGAGGCGTCGAAGGTCCTGCGCGAGGCGCGCGCGGCCGATCCGAGCGACGCGCTCCTGCTCGTCGAGCTCGTCGACACGCTCTCCGCCGCCGGCGAGGTGCGCGGCGCCGTGGACGAGCTGACCTCGGCGCTCGACACGCTCGATCCGAACGACGCGCTCCGGCCGGACCTGGTCGGCCGCCGCGCGCTCGCCCGGAGCCGTCTCGGCGAGATGGAAGGCGCGTTCGAGGACTTCGAGGAGGCGATCGCCAAGGGCAAGTCGGACCTCCGAGGCTACTTCGCCGAGCACCTCGGGAAGATGGCGCTCCAGGCCGCCGGCCACGGCGACGTCGCTCGGTGGCGCACCTATCGGCTCCGGATCGCCGCGCTCCGCCTCGACATCGGTGACGTCGACGAGGCGCGCAACGTCCTCACCGAGCTGCTCAAGACGGACAGCAAGGACAAGGCGACGCTGCGCGCGATCGCCCACGTCGACGAGCTCGAGGGTCGGTGGGACACGGCCAGCGCGACGTACCGGCGCCTCGTCGGCCTCGAGGACGCCGAGGGCATCGTCGGCGCCGCGCTCAAGCTGCTCGAGACCTGCGAGAAGGCCGGTCGCCTCGCCGACGCGCGCGGCGGCCTCGAGCGCGCGCGCATGGCCGCGCCGGACGACGCCGAGCTCCGCGAGCGGCTCGCGTGGCTCTACGAGCAGCTCGGCGCGCTGAAAGAGCTCGCCGAGCTCGTCCTCGAGGAGGCCCGCGCCGCCGGAGACGTCGCGCCGCGCTTCGAGGGGCTCGTCCGCGCGGGCCAGCTCTTCCTCGAGGCGGCCGCCGATCCCAACCAGACGCAGCAGCTCGACAACGCGGCGGCGATCGCGCCGCTCGAAGAGGCGCACGCGCTCCGGCCGTCGGACCTCGACTGCGCCGCGCTCCTCTCCGACGCCTACGTCGCCGGCGGTCGCATCGACGAGGCGCAAGAGCTGCTCCTCCGGACGATCGGCACGTTCAAGGGACGCCGCGCGCGCGAGCTCTCGGCGCTCTACCATCGCCTCGCGCGCATCGCCGAGATCCTCGGCGACCGCGTCACCGAGCTCCAGCACCTGACGACCGCGCTCGACATGGATGCCCAGAACGGGGTCGTCGCCTCCGAGCTCGCGTACCTCGCGATGGAGGTCCAGAACCTCGACGTCGCGCAGCGCGCGCTCCGTCAGATCACGATGCTCAAGGTCCCTGCGCCGCTGCCGAAGGCCGTCGCCTACCAGCACCTCGGCGAGATCGCCCGCCAGCAGGGCGACAACCGACGCGCCATGATGCTGCTGAAGCGCGCGATCGACGACGATCCGTCGCTCGACGACGCGCGCGCGTTGCTCGAGCAGCTCCAGTCCGAAGGCTGACGGCGCGGCGCAGACGCCGTCGCTCAGCGGCCCGCGTCCGGAGCCTCCGCCGGCGAAGGGGACGACGCGTCCGCACCCGCGGAGCGCGCGCCCGAGCGGATCGCGCGGAGCGCGGCTTGCTGCCCAGGGGTGAGCAAGTTCTTCACGCGAACGAGCATCCCGAGGTGGGAGGCCTTCACCTTCGTCTCGCGTTCCATCACGCGCGCGGCGGCCTCTCGCACCGTGGCCTCGTCGACGCGATCCGCGTCGAGGATCGCCACGAGCTTCTCCTTCTCGCCCTGGAGCTCCCACTGGAGGCGGAGCATCGCCGCCTGCCCCTTGTCCGTCTCGGAGAGGATCGCGGCTTTCTGCTCGGGGGTGATCGCGAGCGCGTTCTGATGCTCCATCACGAGCTCCGGCGGGAAGAGCCGGGACTCGATCGGGCCGAGCGGCTCGCGCCCCTCGCGCACCTCCGCCGGCGCCGTGACGAGGTGCGGGGGCGAGAGCGTGACGGCGCCGTCCGAAGAGACCGAGTCGCCCGGCAGCGGCTCGCGCTTGGCGCAGGCGACGAGCCCGGCGAGGAGGACCGAGCAGAGGACACGGGGCAGAGTCGTCATCGTCATCACCATCCCTTGAGCGGGTTCGAGTCGAGGCCCGCGGCGCCGAGCGCGCGAGGCGCGCTGCCCGGAACGTCGAGGAGGAAGTCGAGCGGCGCCGGATCGAAGGCGCGCGCGGCGCCCGCCGAAGGCATCTCCGCCGCCGGGGGCGCGCCCGCGCCGGACGCCGGGTGCGGCGCGGGCGACGCGGACGAGGCGGCGACCGCGACGGGCGCCGCAGACTCGGGCGACGAGGTCCCGAGGAGACCGAGCGGCCCGCACCAGAGGGCGAACATCGCGGCGGCGGCGAGGGACGCGGCGGGCACGAGGAGCCGCCACGGGGACCGCGCGGGGCGCCGCGCCCTCCACATCGCCTCGAAGTCGGGCGCGCGCCCGCGATCGCGGCGCGCGAGCTCGGCGAAGCGCGCGCGGAGCTCGCGATCGTCGTCCGGCGTCGTCATCGAGCGCCCTCCTCTTCCTGGATCAAGGCCGAGAGCGCGAGCTTGCCGCGCTCGTAGTGCTGGCGCGCCGTCCCGAGCGCGACGCCCATCACCGCCGCCGCCTCGGCGATCGAGAGGTCCTCGTAGAACACGAGGTGGAGCACCTCGCGCTGCCGCTCCGCGAGGCGCGCGAGCGCGCGAGAGAGTCGCTCCGCTCGCTCGCGCACCGCCGCCTCCGAGTCGGGACCGCGGCGCGCGTCGACGGGCTCTGCGGGCGCTTCCCCCCTCCCCCCGCGGAGGACACGGAGCACCGACCATCGACGATGCTCGCGCGCGGTCATCCGGATGACCCCGAAGAGCCACGTCTTGAGGCTCGATCGTCGGTCGAATCGCGCGCGGCCGTCGAGCACCCTGAAGTAGACGTCCTGCAAGACCTCCTCGGCGAGGTCGCGATCCCGGCGACAGCACGCGAGCGCCCAGCCGAAGCTCGCCGGGTGGAGCGCGGCGAGCTCTCGCTCGATCGTTCGCGCCTCCTCGCGATCATCCACGTGGGCCCGACGGTCGCATCGTCTCGCTCCTCGGTCAACCGACCGCCACGGACAGGGCCTTCGCGCGGCGGCGGCGCACGACGACGACGACCGCCGCGAGGACCGCGAGGATCGGCGCGAGCGTCGGCCCGATCGCGGCCGCCGCCATCGCAGAGTAGACCGCGAGCGCCGCCGCCGCCTGGACGCCCGCGTTCCCGGCGCGCGCGAGGCTCGGGCCCGGCGTCTTCCACGCGGCGACGCTCTTCGTCGAGAGGTTGACGCGCACGGTGGCCAGGGCGACCTTCGACCGCATCACGCGCTCCTGCGCCTCGAGCCGCTCGACGTTCTCGCGGACGCGCGCCAGCTCGCGCTCCGCCTCGACGAGCTCCTGGATCGACGCCGCCTTCCCCGCCATGATCTCGAGCAGGCGCTTCTCCTGGGTACGCGCGCTGAGCAGGCGCGCCTCGAGGTCGGCGCGCTGCTCGGTGACGTCCTCGACCTTCTCGTTCGCGCTGGTGACCTCGCCGAGCTGCCCGAGCACGGCGCGAACGCCGCGCGCCGCGCCGGCGGGGACGCGGAGCTCGAGCCACGCGGTCGCGTGGTCGTCCGAGCCGCTCGCTTGCGAGTCGGCGACGAATCCGCCGGCGTCCTCGACCGCCGCGCGGAGCCGGGCGACCGCGGCGTCGACCCGCTCCACGGTCACGGCGACGTCCATCGTCACGACCAGCGATCGATCGGCGGCGGCGAGCGGCGCCGCGCCGACGTGACCGCCGGCCGACGCGGCGACCGGCGGCGCGGCCGAGAGCGCTGCGCTCTCGGGGGCGGCCTTGGCGCAGCCCGCGAGGACGAGGACGAGAGTGAGGACGGTGAAAAGCGAGATCGTGCGCGAGGGGATCGTCATGGTCTGGCGCATGGGTGATCGCACCGGCGCCGCCATATGACGTCGCGCCGGACGATTTCTCCAATCAGGCATAACCACCTGTCATTGCTTCGCGATTTCCCTGCCGCCGGCCCCGCCCGAGCGCCTGCGCACCTCCGCGCGGGGTCGACGACATCGGTCGCGCGCGGTCCGGGCCGCGCTCACGGGCCCGAGCGGGTGAGCCGCTCGAGCGCGATCCCGCGCGTCAGAGCAGATCTCCCGGCTCGAGCATCAGCGCCTCGTAGAGGATGTCGAGGCGCTCCTTCAGCTCGTCGTTGTTGGGATCGTGCTGGTTCGCCGAGATGAGCTGGATCCGCGCGTCGTCGAGCTTGCCGCGCGTGAGCAGCTCGTCGGCCTTCGCCGCGTGCTGCTTCGCCTTGGGCGTGCGCGCGATCATGAACAGCGTGCGCTGCTCGTGCTGCTTCTTGGGCTCGACGGCGCGCTCGTCGAGCTTGAGCTTCCCCTTCGAGAGCTCCGCGTCGTAGCGCGCGCGGAACGCCGGCTTGCGCAGGATGTTGTACGCCTCGGCGGCGCGCTTGAAGACCGAAGCGGCGGCCGCCGCCACCTCGGGCCCCTCCTCGACGAACCGGTCGGGGTGACACCGCAGCGACAGGTCGTGGAACGCCTGCTGGATCTCGCCCGGCGGCGCGTCCTCCGGCACGCGCAGGATCTCGTAGTAGCTCATCGCTTCGAGAGACTCTGCCCACGCGAGGAACGTCGACGACTCCGCCACGACGCGAGCATAGCGCCGCGGAGCGACCACGTCATGACCGACGGCTCGAGCGTCGTGTCAGGCGACGTTGTGGCGCGCCTGACGTTCGGCCATCGCGCCGATGTCCTCGGCGTCGGTGCTGGTGCCGAGCAAGCGCATCGTCGCCGTCGTCTCGCGCCCGGTGTCCTGGTCGCGCGCGCGCACGTTCAGGATCCCGTCGGCGTCGAGCTCGAACGTGACGGCGACCTTCACCTCGCCGCGGCGGGCGCGGCGGAGGCCGGAGAGATCCAGATCGCCCAGGCGCGTGTTCTCCGCGAAGCGCGACGACTCGCCCTGAGCGACGCGGATCGAGACGACCGTCTGACCGTCGCTGGCCGTCAAGAACGTGCGCGTCTTCTCGCACGGCACGGGAGAGTTCGCGGGGATGAGCACGTCAGCGTACCCACCCGCCGTCTCCACGCCGAGGCTGAGCGGCGTCACGTCGATGAGCAGCGGCGTCGACGCGGACGTGGCGATCGCGCTGCCTTGCTGAAATCGCGCCGGCGAGGCCACCGGGCCGAGGTCGAGCTCGAGCTCCTGCGAGCGCTCGTGACTCGCTACGAGCGCGCTGATGCCGAAGGAGTTGACCGGGCGCGCCGCCGGCGGACCCGACGGCAACGCGAGGTCCAGGTCCGACGCCGCCGGCGGCCCCGAAGGCAGCTCGAGGTCCGGCGCCGCCACGATGTCGCGCGAGCCGTAGCCGCCGAAGCTGCCCGGCTCGTCGAGCTCGGGGATCCCGGGCAGCGCGAGATCGGGCAGCGGCACCGCGGGCGGCGCCGGCGACGCCGAGCGCCGCGCGGGCTTGGGCAAGGCGGGCGCCTCCTCGAACGAGCTCCGCGCGGGCATCCCGTCGATCGGCCGCGTCGAGGCGCGCGCGCCGACCAGCGGCGCCGCGTGATCGGTGCCGCCGCGGGCCTGCGTCGGCACCGCGCCGGAGGCGGTCCTCGGCGCAGGCGCAGGCTCGGCTGCCTGGACGCGCGGCAGAGGCGGAGCGCTCGCGGGCCGCGGCGGCTCGATCGGCACCTTCTCCATCGGCAGCGTCGGCACACGCCCGCGCACCGGCAGCGGGGGCGGCTTCTGCGGCGCGGGGGGCGGCGGTTTGGCCGGAGCTCTCGGCGCGGGCGCGACGCCGGGGACGTCCGAGAACGAGATGACCGCCGGCGCCTTGTTGAAGGAGAGGAACTCCGGGACGGGCGGCGCGGGCGGCGCGCCGAGGTTCGTCGGCAGCGCGGGGGCGCGCGGGACGTCGGCGTGGGCGAGCGTCGGATCCGCGTCGGGGGGACGCGTCGGCACCTCTGCCCCGCTCGGCTTCGGCTGCGCCTTCGCGAGCTGGTCGTGCGCGGAGCGCCGCTTGTGCGCCGCCTTCGAGCGGTTGAGCGCGTGCGCCTGGATCGCCGCGCCGAGCGCGACGACCTCGTCGGGGTTGACCTTGAGGTGCGGCGGCTGCCCGAAGAGCTCCTCGACCATGCGCGCCACGAGCGGGATGCGCGTCGAGCCGCCGACGAGGATGACGCGATCGAAATCTCGCGGCGATAGCCCGATGATCTCGATCGACTGCCGCGCGACCGCGATCGTCCGCTCGATGAGGGGGCGGGCGAGCCGCTCGAGCTCGTCGCGCGTCATCACGAAGGGCGTCGCGATCGCGTGACCGCCCTCGTGGTAGCCGATGCCGGAGACCTCGCGCTGCGCCTGGAAGGTGGTCGAGAGCTCCTTCTTGAGCTCCTCCGCGACGAAGCTCAGCCGCGCGGCGCTGGCGGGGTTCGTCCGCGGATCGACGTTGAACCGCCTGACGAGGTCGAGCGCGAGCCTCTCGGCGAGCACCCGGTCGACGTCGTCGCCGCCGAGCGCGGTGTCGCCGGCGGTGGCGAGCACCTCGAAGACGTTCCCGGTGAGGTCGAGCAACGTGACGTCGAACGTCCCGCCGCCGAGATCGTAGACGGCGATCTTCTCGGCCTTCGAGATCGACTGCCCGTACGCGAGCGCGGCGGCGGTCGGCTCGTTGAGGATGCGCATCACCTCGAGGCCGGCCAGCTTCCCCGCGATCTTCGTCGAGGCGCGCTGGAGATCGTTGAAGTTGGCCGGCACCGTGATGACGGCCCGGTCGACGGGCTGGCCGAGCGCGGCCTCGGCGATCGACTTCGCCCGGCGCAGGACGAACGCGCTGATCTCCGGCAGCGCGTACGCGACGTCGCGCGCGAGGATCATCGTGCTGTTCTTCGTCCCCTGGACGAGCTTGAACGGGAAGCGCGACTTCGCCGCCTGCACCTCGTCCGAGTCCCACGAGCGGCCGAGCAGCGGCTTCACGGAGAAGACGGTGTTCTCCGGGTCGATGAGCCGGCGCTCGCGCGCGGGGTCGCCGACGAGCACGGTGCTCGACGGATGGAACGACACGACGGACGGCAAAAGGCGCCTGCCCTGCTCGTCCTCGAGGGTGACGGCTACGCCGTCCACCACCGCCGCGACGACGGTGTTCGTGGTGCCGAGGTCGATTCCGATCGCGACGCTCATTCCGTCCGGGCCGAAAGGTTAGCAACTCTCGCCCGAAAAAGCCGCTCGCTCAGCCGACGGCGCGGAGGACGCTGCCGAGCGACGCGTGGACGCCCGCCGCGACGCGGCGACCGTCGGCGATCGCCCACACCACGAGCGACTGCCCCCGCGAGGCGTCGCCCGCGGCGAACACGCGGGGCACCGAGGTGGCGCCCGAACGATCCGTGACGACGTTGCCGCGCGCGTCGAGCGCGAGGCCGAGCGCCTCGACGATGCCCCGCCTCTCGGGGCTGACGAAGCCCATCGCGAGCAGGGCGAGGTCGCAGGGGAGCTCCTCTTCGGTCCCGGGGAGCTCGCGGATGGATCTCCCCGCGAGCTCGACGCGCACGGCGGCGAGCTTGGCGACGCGCGCGCCGCTCGGGTCGGCGACGAAGCCCTTCGTCAGGATCGCGAACTCGCGCCCGCAGCGCTTCCCTGCGGCCGACGGCTCCTCCTGCGAGGACGAGGTGCGGAGGATCAGGGGCCACGCGGGCCACGGGTTCTCCGGCATGCGCGCGAGCGGCGGCTTCGGCATCAGCTCGAGCTGCGTCACGCTCGCGGCGCGCTGGCGGTTCGCCGTGCCGACGCAGTCGGAGCCCGTGTCGCCGCCGCCGATCACGACGACGTGCTTGCCCTCCGCGAGGATCGCGGTCTCGGCGGGGACGGAGTCGCCGGCGACGCGGCGGTTCTGCTGCTCGAGGTAGTCCATCGCGAAGTGGACGCCGCCGAGCTCGCGGCCGGCGACCGGGAGATCGCGCGGGAGGCGCGCGCCGATGCAGAGGACGACGGCGTCGAACGACGAGAGCAGCTCGTCCTTCGACATCGCCTCGCCGACGTCGACGCCGGGACGGAAGCGCACCCCCTCCGCCTCCATCTGGGCGACGCGGCGGTCGATGATGTCCTTCTCCATCTTGAAGTCCGGGATGCCGTAGCGGAGGAGGCCGCCCACCCGGTCGTCCTTCTCGAAGACGACGACGTCGTGCCCCTGCCGCGCGAGCTGCTGCGCGGCGGCGAGGCCCGCGGGGCCCGAGCCGACGATCGCGACGCGCTTGCCGCTCCGGAACGCCGCCGGGATCGGCTCGAGGGCGCCGGCGAAGACCGAGTGCGCGATGGTCCGCTCGACGTCCTTGATCGTCACGGGCGCCTCCTCGAGCGACAGGACGCACGAGGCCTCGCAAGGCGCGGGGCAGACGCGCCCGGTGAACTCGGGGAAGTTGTTGGTCGACGCGAGGACCCGCGCCGCGTCGTCGACGCGCCCGCGCCAGACGAGATCGTTGAACTCCGGGATCACGTTCCCGAGCGGGCAGCCCTGGTGGCAGAACGGGATGCCGCAGTCCATGCAGCGCGAGGCCTGCGCGCGCAGGTCCTCGGCCGTCGGCTCGACGGTGATCTCGCGGTAGTCGCCGACGCGCTCGACGGCGCACCGGTCGACGGTCTTCGCGCGCTTGACCTTGAGGAATCCGCGGGGGTCGGCCATCACTTCACCAGCTTGAGGTGGTGCCTCTCGGCGCCTGCTGCCATGCGCGTCTCGGCGAGGACGCGGCGATACTCGGTCGGGATCACCTTGCGGAAGCGCCGCGCCGCCATCGGCCACGAGCGCAAGAGCTCGCCGCCGTGGACGCTCGCGGTGCGCTCGACGTGCTCCTCGAGCAGCGCGCGCACGAGGCCCTGGTCGTCGGGGTCGTCGAGCGCCTCGATCTCGATCATCCCCATGTTGCAGCGCGACTCGAAGGCGCCGTCGTCGTCGAGCACGAAGGCGACGCCGCCGCTCATGCCGGCCCCGAAGTTCCGGCCCGCGGCGCCGATGACGACGACCGTGCCGCCGGTCATGTACTCGCAGCCGTGGTCGCCCACGCCCTCGACGACCGCCTCGGCGCCGCTGTTGCGGACGGCGAAGCGCTCCCCGGCTCGACCGGCGAAGAACACGCGGCCGCTCGTCGCGCCGTAGAGGCACGTGTTGCCGACGATGACGTTCTCGGCGGCGCGGAAGGTCGCCTCGCTCGGCGGGAACACCGCGAGCACGCCGCCCGAGAGCCCCTTGCCGACGTAGTCGTTGGCGTCGCCCTCGAGGGTGAGCGTCATGCCGCGCGTCGCGAACGCGCCGAAGGACTGGCCGGCCGTGCCCGTGAGCTCGATCCCGATCGTCCCCTCGGGGAGCCCTGCCGCGCCGTGACGGCGCGCGACCTCACCCGCGAGCATCGCGCCGAAGGTGCGGTGCGCGTTGGTGATGCCGAACGAGATGCGCACGGGCTCGCGCCGCTCGAGCGCAGGGCCGGCGTGCTCGATCAGGTACCGGTCGGCCACGTGGTCGATGCCGTGGTCCTGCTCGGTCGCGCTCCGGCGGGCGCGCTTCGCGTGCTTCGCCGACGGCGGCGCGAGCATCCGCGAGAAGTCGATTGTCCGCGACTTTTCGTGCGCGACGCCTTCACGCGGCACGACGCAGTCGACGCGCCCGACCATCTCGTCGACCGAGCGGAAGCCGAGCCGGGCCATGATGGCGCGGAGCTCCTCGGCGACGAAGAACATGTAGTTCACGATGTGCTCGGGCGTGCCCGCGAAGCGCGCGCGGAGCACGGGATCCTGCGTCGCCACGCCGACCGGGCAGGTGTTGAGGTGGCACTTGCGCATCATGATGCAGCCGCCCGCGACGAGCGGCGCCGTGGCGAAGCCGAACTCCTCGGCGCCGAAGAGCGCGGCGAACGCGACGTCGCGCCCGGTCTTGAGCTGCCCGTCCGCCTGGAGCACGACGCGCGAGCGGAGATCGTTCATCAAGAGGACCTGCTGCGCCTCCGCGAGCCCGAGCTCCCACGGCGTGCCGGCGTGCTGGATCGACGAGAGCGGGCTCGCGCCGGTGCCGCCGTCGTGCCCGCTGATGAGGATGACGTCGGCGTGCGCCTTCGCGACGCCCGCGGCCACGGTCCCGACGCCCGTCTCCGAGACGAGCTTCACGCTGATGCGCGCGCGCGGGTTGACGTTCTTCAGGTCGAAGATGAGCTGCGCGAGATCTTCGATCGAGTAGATGTCGTGGTGCGGCGGCGGCGAGATGAGCGTCACGCCGGGCGTCGAGTGACGGACACGCGCGATGACCGAGTCCACCTTGTGGCCCGGGAGCTGCCCGCCCTCACCGGGCTTCGCGCCCTGGGCCATCTTGATCTGGATCTCGTCGGCGTTGACGAGGTAGTGCGCGGTGACGCCGAAGCGACCGCTCGCCACCTGCTTGATCGAAGAGCGGCGCGAGTCGCCGAGACCGCCGACGTCGCGGAGGAAGCGGCCCTCGTCCTCGCCGCCCTCGCCGGTGTTGCTCCGCCCGCCGATGCGGTTCATCGCGATGGCGAGGTTCTCGTGCGCCTCCTTGCTGATGCTGCCGAAGCTCATCGCGCCGGTGGCGAAGCGACGCACGATGAGCCGCGCCTCCTCGACCTCGTCGAGCGGGACCGCCGGGCCGGCGGGCGCGAAATCCAGGAGGCCGCGGAGCGTGAGCGGTCGATCTCCCTGGTCGTTGATGAGGCTCGCGTACTCGGCGTAGGACTTGGCGTCCTCGAGGCGCACGGCGCGCTGGAGGGCCGCGACCGACGCCGGCGACCAGAGGTGGCGCTCGCCCGCGGCCCGCCACGCATAGACGCCGCCGACGTCGAGATCGCGCTCGAGCTCGTCGGCGCTGACCCCGGCGCCGAAGCCCTCGCGATGACGCGCCCGCGCCTCGAGCGCGATCTCGGCGAGCCCGACGCCGCCGAGCGGCGAGGCCGTCCCGGTGAAGTACTCGTCGACGACCTCGCGCGAGACGCCGAGCGCCTCGAAGATCTGCGCGCCGTGGTAGCTCGCGATCGTGCTGATCCCCATCTTGCTCATCACCTTGAGCAAGCCCTTCTTCAGCGCCTTGACGTAGTTCTGCGACGCGGCCGCCACGTCGACGTCCTCGTCGAGGAGCCGCTCGCGCGCGAGCTCGGCGATGGTCTCGAACGCCAGGTACGGGTTGACCGCGCCGGCGCCGAAGCCGATGAGGAGCGCGACGTCGGCGACCTCGCGCGCGTCGCCCGTCTCGGCGACGAGCCCGACGCGCACGCGCTTGCCCTCGCGGATGAGGTGATGGTGCACCGCCGACACGGCGAGCAGGCTGGGGATCGGCACCCGATCGTGCGCGGCGCCGCGGTCGCTCACGACCAGGACCGACACGCCCTCGTCGACCGCGCGCGACGCGCGCGCGCGGAGATCCTCGAGCGCGCGCTCGAGGGCCTCGGCCGGATCGCCGTGCGCCGGGAACGTCGCCTCGACGACGGCGGCGCGGAAGTCGTCGCCGGCCTCGCGGCTGGCGCGCACGCCGGCGCTCGGCGCGTGCGCTCCGCGATCGTCGATCAGCTTGGCGAGGTCGGCGTTGGTGAGGATCGGGTGCGGGAGCTCGAGCAGCCGGCCTTGCCGCTCCGTCTCCTCGAGCAGGTTCCCCTCGCCGCCGACGCACGAGACGAGGCTCATCACGAGATCCTCGCGGATCGGATCGATCGGCGGGTTCGTGACCTGCGCGAACTGCTGCTTGAAGTAACGGAAGAGCGGGACCGGCCGATCCGACAGGACCGCGAGCGGCACGTCGGCGCCCATGCTGCCGACGGGCTCCTCGCCCGTCACCGCCATCGTGGCCAATAGGAGGCGGAGATCTTCGCGCGTGTAGCCGAGCGTCCGCCAGAGACGCGCGCGCGTGACCGCGTCGAGCGGCGGGCGGGCGTGCGCGGACGCCCCCGACGGCTCGGGGAGGTAGCCGAGGTCGATCTTGTTCCGGTTGACCCACTCGCCGTACGGCTTGCCCGACGCGATCTTCGCCTTGATCTCCTCGTCCGAGACGATCCGCCGCTGGACGGTGTCGACGAGGAACATCTTGCCCGGCTGTAGGCGGCCCTTCTCGAGCACGTCCGCCGGATCGATCGACAGGACGCCGAGCTCGCTCGCCATCACGACGAGCCCGCTCTTGGTGACGACGTACTTCGCCGGGCGGAGCCCGTTGCGGTCGAGCGTGGCGCCGATGACGTCGCCGTCGGTGAACGCGAGCGCGGCCGGGCCGTCCCACGGCTCGACCAGGCACGAGTGGTACTCGTAGAAATCGCGCTTCGCCTTCGGCATGTCGGCCTGCGTGGCCCACGCCTCCGGCACGAGCATCATCATGACGTGCGGGAGCGAGCGCCCGCTCGCGAGGAGGAAGTCGACGACGTTGTCGAGCGAGCTCGAGTCCGAGCCGTCGGGCCGGATGATCGGCTTGAAGTCCTCGATGTGCTCCTCGAAGTGCTTGCTCGCGAGCAGCGCCTCGCGCGCGCGCATCCAGTTCTGGTTGCCGCGGAGCGTGTTGATCTCGCCGTTGTGCGCGATGCGCCGGTAGGGGTGCGCGCGCTCCCACGTCGGGAAGGTGTTCGTCGAGAAGCGCGAGTGGACGAGCGCGAGCTGGCTCTCGAAGTCGTCGGCCTGCAGATCGCGGTAGAGCTCGGCGAGGCGCTCCGGCAGCGCGAGCCCCTTGTAGACGATGGTCCGCGACGAGCAGCTCGCGATGTAGAGATCGGCGCCGTAGCCCTTCTCGTTGCAGTGCTTGCCGGCGCGCTTGCGGATCATGAACAGCGTGCGCTCGAACGCGCGCTTGTCGGCCATGCGCGCGATGAAGAGCTGCTTCATGACCGGCAGCGACGCGCGCGCGACCGGTCCGACCGCGCGCACGTCGACCGGCACGTCGCGCCAGCCGATGACCTTCTGGTTGTGGTAGCGGACGACGTCCGTCAGGACCTTCATCTGCAGCTCGCAGCGGATCGGATCGCGCGAGAGGAAGCACTGGACGACGCCGTAGTCGCCCGCGAGCGGCAGCTCCTTGCCCTGACGCTCGAGCACGCGCTCGAAGTACCGATGCGGGATCTGGACGAGGATCCCGGCGCCGTCCCCGCTCGCCGGATCGCTCCCGGCGGCGCCGCGATGGGCGAGGCGCCGCAAGATCTCGAGCCCGAGCTCCACGGTGCGCTGGCGCGGGCGGTTCTTCAGATCGGCGACGAACCCGAGCCCGCACGCGTCGTGCTCCTGGCGCGGCTCGTAGAGGCCACGGTCGTCGTCTCCTTGCCGCACGTCACCCATCATCTCTTCACTCTATATACCGAACGATGACGCGTCGCGCCAGAGCTTTCTCACCTCACATGTGAGTTACGTTTTGTACGGTCGGGCTTGAAACAAGGCCTGCGCTGCCGCGGCGCCGAAGCCGCGTCGTGGCCGCACCGGGCCGGCGGGCTGCGGGGCGGGCGCGGCGTTACGTGGTAGACGTGGACGCCGATGGGCGACACGGGGCCGCGCGGCGAGAGGGAGCAGGGGTCGGCGGCCGGCGGGCGTCGCAAGGGTGGAGCGTCAAACGGACGGCCGGGAGGGCGTCGCAAGGGCGCATCGGACGCGCGGCTGTACGGCGGCCTCGGCGCGCTCGTCGGCGCCCTCGCCGCCCTCGTCTGGTGGTCGCTCCCCGGCGATCGGCCGCCCGGCGCGAGCGCGGGCGACGCGCCGGACGAGCCGCCGGCGACCGACCGCGAGGACCCGAGCGCCCCGAGGGCCGGGCTCGTTCGGCCCCCGAGGGCGTCCGCCGAGCTGGCCGTCCTGACCGACAAGGCCGACGACGTCATCCGGCGCGTCGCCTCGGTCGCCGAGCTCGCGAAGCGCCTCGACGTGCGCCACTGCGGCGGCGCCTGCGACGCGGTGAAGAAGGTGATGGCCGACGAGGACGCCTTCGAGATCGACGTCCTCAAGGCCGACGATCTGATCCTGCCGCCCGAGGACACGATGGACACCGTCGCCCCCGGGCTGACGCCGTCCGAGCGCGCGAGCGCGCGGGCGAAGCGGACCGCCGTGGTGATCCGGACCCAGGGCGATCTCACGCGGGAGCAGATGCCCGCCCGCGCCGTCTTCGCGGCGGCCGCGGAGCTGTCCGAGTCGCTGGCGGGCTTCGTCTACGACGAGGTGGCGCGCCGGATCGTGACCGCCGACGACGCGCGGAGCCACGCGATCGTCGTCGGTCTCGGAGAGCCGGTGTTCGCGCGCAAGCACATCGTCATCCAGCTCTATCGTCAGGACGACGGCACCGCGCGCCTCCTTTCGCTCGGTATGCAGCGCTTCGGGAGCCCGGACCTGTCCATCCGAGGCGCGAACATGGCGGCGGGGCCGATGCTCGCGGAGATCATCAACGCGGCCGCGAGCCAGATCGCGCACGGCGCGAGCGGCGGTGCGGTCACCGTGACGCTCGCCGACGTGGCGCGGGTGATCGGGAAGAAGCCGGCGGAGCTCGGCGCGAACGCGGACAGCGCGAGACCGGTGGAGCTCGACGTGGTGACGCCGGAGCGCATCGAGGGCGATCCCGCCAACGAGATGGCCGAGCTCGTCCCGAGGGAGGGCGCGACGCGCGAGGCGTGGGACGCGATCGTCGCGACGCTCTTCGGCGTGGCGCCGGCGATGACCGCGGCGCTCGACGATCCGGAGCTCGCCGCCGTCGCGGAGAAGGCGCGCCAGAGCCTCCCGGCGGCCATCGAGCGGTTCAAGGCCGGGGAGGGCGAGCTCTTCGTCAAGGGCCCCTTCCCGATCCCCGAGGAGGCGCGCGTCGACGGCGGCGCCGTGGCGGAGACGCTCTGGCTGGCGGCCGCGTCCTGCGACGCGCAGCGGTGCACCGGCGTCCTGTCGAACGAGCCCTCGTACGCGACGAACATCGCGCTCGGCAAGACGACCAGCGTGAAGCGCGCCGAGGCCGTCGACTGGATGATCCAGCAGCGCGACGGCGGCGTGGCCGGCGGCGAGTCGATCAAGGTGCTGCGGGCGCGCGTCCCGCGCTGAGCGGCGGCGCGAGAGCTACTTCGCGCCGAGCGCGCGGAGGGCGAGGTCCGCGCGGCCGCGAATGTACGGCGCCAGATCGGCGTCCGCCGCCGCCGCGGTGAGCTGGACGATCGCCTGATCGCGCCCGTGGCGCGCGACCATGCCGCTCGTGTCGAGCGCGTTGAGACCGCAGAAGCCCGACGAGAGCTCACGCTCGACCGGCGACAGGACGTCGCTCCCCGAGACGCGGAACGTGCGCGTGAGCGAGTGCGCGCTCGGACGCGCCGGCGCGCGGGGCGCGAAGGACATCGTCGAGCCTCCGCCTGCGTTGAACGCGCGGTAGATCGGGGAGCCGCGGTAGACGCGCTTCTGCATGGGCGACAGCGTGACCGGCCCGTCGATCGCGCCGGCGGCGAACATGATGTTCGTCCGATCGGGGCAGTCGTAGAGCTCGTCGCGCGAGATGCCGTCGCAGACGGGCGTGTCGGAGAGCGGGTCGGAGCTCTGGCCGTCGAACTCGGTCGTGTGGTTCAGGCCGAAGAAGTGCCCGGCCTCGTGGAGCATCGTGAGGACGTCGTTGTCGACCGAAGGCGACGTGGTGACGATGATCCCCGAGACGTTGCGCCCGAAGATCGTCGCGGCGCCGGGGATCCCGGGAGAGATGCCGGCGGCGAACGGCCGTCCTTGGTCGCCGATGAGGTTCGTCAACAGGACGTGGAGCGCCTGCGTGCCGTCCTTCTGCCCGCTCGAGACCGAGAAGCCGCGGAGGAGCGCCTCGACGCCGTCGAGCTCGCGGTAGTCGCCGCTCTCTTCGCTGTAGACGACCTTCCCCTTCTCGATGCCGAGGAGGTTCGACGTCAGCGCGAAGAACGTCTCGATGCGCTCGGAGACGTCGCGATCGTTCTCGGCGTCGGACGCGTCGACGGTGCGGTTTCCGATCTGGAGGCCGCGCGGGACGTGGACGTAGAGATCGAGCGCGCCCCCGTGGAACGCGCCGTCACCGCTCGATTGGACGCGCACCTGCCCCTTGAGCTTCGGCTTGGCCGACGAGCCGTAGACGCCGAAGCGCACCTTCCATTTGCCCGTGAGATCCTTGGGGACACCCTCCCCTTGGGGCACGCTCGCCGACGCGATCACGTCGAACGTCGCGATGCTCGTCTCCTTCGTCCCGCCCTTCGGCGTGAACGCGTCGTGAACGAGGTTGCCCTTCGGGTCGGTGATCCGCTGGATGCCGAAGGGGCGGTTCTGATCGAAGTCGGCGACCTTCCCCTCGACCGTGATGTTGAAGCCGAGCGCGCCCTCCGGGATCTCGAAGGAGACGTCCTTGCCCGCTTCGACCTCACCGAGATCGATGACGAGCGGATCGGTCTCGGGCTCGACGTCGATCGGATCCTCCTCTTCCTCCGCGGGCGTCTCGACGGGCGGAGGGCTGTTCTTCCGGATAATCTTCGTCTGGGTGCAGGCCGGAAGAACGGCGAGAAGCGAGCAAGCCGCGAGAGCGAGGAGCGAGCGCATGGGATCCGCCGGGGTGCAGGGTGTGTGCCGGTGCGTAGGGCTCGTCAAACCGAGATGGGAGCACCTGCCGTCCGAGGCAAGTCGATCAGGGTGTCATCCATCGTTCACGTTGGACGGTGGTAAACGGTGAACCATGGTTCGCGCGCGATCCACTCGCCATCGGGAGGACTTGCGCCTTCGAGAGCGTACGCGCCTGATACGTAGAAACTTCCTGCGCGCGGCGTCCCAGTCGTGAGGATCAAGGTGGGTCCGACGGCTCCTTCCCGACGCCGTTCGCGCGCTCGCTCGCGACGACGTCCCACGGGCACGCCGAAGCGCTGACGTGAGGACGTGCAGCGCCTCCTCGTCGACGAGGCGGGGGGGGACTCACCGCGGAGTCACCCACGGTCGCCGACGCGTGATTCCGTCGAGCGCGGTGAACGCCTCAGCAAGTCTCGTCGGGGGCGACGCAGCGGAAGCCGCCGTCGCACGCCTGGCAGACGTCGCCGCCGAGGCAACCGACGCGATCGCAGTCGGGGACGCACGGACGTTCGCTGCAGCGGAACGTGCCGTCGTCGAGCGAGCAGACGTATGGCCGGTAGCCGCCGCACTTGATCTGGAGCGTGGGCTCGGAGTCGTCGTCCTCGGGGACGGCGATCCCGGAGTCGAGCTCGACGCGCGCGTAGCGGGGGGGCGGATCGGGGACCGGCGCGGGCTCGCCGTCGAGCTCCGTCGTCGCCGGCGCCGGCGGCTCGTGTGAGGAGCACGCGGGCACCGTGGCAAGGAGCGCCGCCCCAGCGGCGGCGCCGAGCGTGAGGCGAAGGACGCCCATCACAGACCAGGGGACACCAAGGGCCCGATTCGGCCAACAGCGAACACGCGCGTCCGACGGTTTTGTGGGCATCCCGCTCCCCGTGTGGGCAATCGCCGGGCCGCGCTCCCGCTCTTCCCGCCGCGCTCCAGCGTCATGCTGCCGCTGCGCTCGCGCGGTCGGGCTCATGATCGTTCGATGCCGGCCCGTCTCCGCGGCGCGCAGCGAATCGCGCCCGCTGCGCACACGCTCGCGCTCTCTGGGCTCGCGCTTCACTCCATCAATCCATTGCTTTCGCCAGCGTCGAAGTGCGGGCGTCGCCGTGCGCGGGCTGGTAGGCCGGGAGCGCGATGAGACGCGTGCTCGTGATCGACGGCTACGACCCGAGTCGCGACGCGGCGGCGCGGGCGCTGCGCGCGGCGGGCTACGAGGTCGTCGCCCTCGAAGAGGAAGAAGCGGCGCTCGCGGCGTTGAAGCGTGGCGGCGCCGACGTCGTCCTGCTCGACTTGCCCCTCGCCGAGGCCGAGGAGGCGGCGAACGCGATCCGCGCGGCGACGGCGCGGCAGGCTCGGCGCGCCCCGTCGATCATCGCGCTCGTCGATCCTTCGATCGCGCGCGAACGGCGCGAAGCCGGGCACGCGCAAGGGATCGACTACTTCTTCCTCCGCCCTTGCCCGCCGCACGAGATGGTCAAGCACCTCCTCCGCATGCGCCTCTGACCCGACGCCGCGGCGGCGCCCGAGCTCGAGCGTACGCGAAGGAGCCGCGGCCGCTGCGCGCGTCCGCGGACTTCGAGGTCACCCCGCCTCTCGGGTATGCTGCCGGCCTCGTGTCCGACCGCCCGTCTCGCCCTCCTTCCCGCCCGCGGATGAGCTCCGACGCGCCAGGCGTTCCCAGGAACGTGCGCGTGAAGAAGCCCTCCGAGGACCTCGCCTTCGCCGATACCGTCACGGACTTCAAGCCGAGCTCCGGCCACGACGATCCGGCGGCGCGAGGCTCCGACGCCGGCGAGCATGCGAAGGACACGCGACCGACGCTCCGCGACCAGCTCGAGGCCAAGCCCGTGAAGCCCGACTCGACGCGCGCGCAGCGGATCCTCCGCGGCGTGAAGAAGTGGAGCCTCCGCCTCGCGGTCGCCGCGCTGGTCCTCTCCGCGCTGACCGTGCTCGCGGGCTGGCTGCTCGTCCGGCACTACGAGGAGGGGCTGCCGAGCGTCGCCGAGCTCGAGCGAGGCTACCGCCCTTCGCAGGTCACCCGCGTCCTCGCGCGCGACGGGACGACGATCGCCGAGCTCTTCACGGAGCGCCGGACCGTCGTGCGCGTCGAGGAGCTGCCCCGCCACGTGATCACGGCGTTCATCGCCGCCGAGGACGCGAGCTTCTACGAGCACGAGGGGATCAACTACCTCGGCATCGCGCGCGCCGCCGTCGTGAACCTCCGCGCCGGGCGAACGCGCCAGGGCGGCTCGACGATCACGCAGCAGGTCGTGAAGAACATCCTGCTCGAGTCGAACGAGCGGTCGTACCGCCGCAAGATGCGCGAGGCGCTGCTCGCCCGCCGCCTCGAGCAGGAGCTCTGCCCGTCGTGCGGCAACGACCAGCAGGGACGCGACAAGCGCAAGGACAAGATCCTCGAGCTCTATCTCAACCACATCTACCTCGGCCACGGCCGCTACGGCATCGAGGAGACCGCCGAGGACTGCTTCGGCAAGCCGGCGAGCAAGCTCACGATCGCCGAGGCGGCGATGCTCGCCGGCGTCCCCGCGGCCCCCGAGGCGTACAACCCCAAGCGCGACCTCACGAAGGCGCTCGCGCGGCGCGCGTTCGTGCTCGATCAGATGCGCGCCAAGCACTTCATCAACGACGCCGAGTACGAGGCGGCGAAGAGCGAGGCCGTGCGCCTCGCCGCGACGCGCGAGGTCGACAGCGAGCTCGCCCCCGAGGCGGTGCAGCTCGCGAAGAAGCTCCTGCTCGAGCTCGAACCCGAGCGCGGGCCGCGCGGCGGCTTCACGATCACGACGACGATCGATCCCGCGCTCCAGCAGGCCGCCCGCAAGGCGCTGCGCGACAACCTCGGCGCGTACGACAAGCGGCACGGGCTGCTCGCGCCGGTCAAGGCGTCGACCGTCGCGCAGAAGGGCAAGGCGAAGCCGAAGGACGCGCCGCCGTTCGAGGGCACGCCGAAGTTCGAGTCGCACAAGGTCCTCACCGGCGTCGTGACCAGCACCGACGACGTCGCCGGGACTATCGACGTGCGCGTCGGGACCGTGCTCGGGTCGGTGAAGCTCTCCGACTACAAGCGCTACAACCCGCAGAACCTCCCGCCGAGCCAGTTCGCGGAGGTCGGCGCGCGCGTGCGCGTCAGCCTGCTCGCGCCGATCCCGAACGCCGTCGCGCAGGTCACGCCGTCACCCGACAGCGCGCCCGTGGCCAAGGTGCCGCTCCGCCTCGAGCTCGGCCCGGAGTCCGCGATCGTCGTGCTCGACGTGCGGACGCGGCACGTGCTCGCGATCGCCGGCAGCTACGAGGCGCAGAGCGGCGGGCTCGATCGCGCGACGCAGTCGCGGCGCCAGCCGGGCTCGACGTTCAAGCCGATCGTCTACTCGTACGCGCTGCATTCGCGGCGCTACACGCCCGCGACGCTCGTCGACGTCACGCCGCGCGCGTACGCCGGCGGCTACAAACCGGTGAACTACGAGGGCTGGACCGCGCCCGATCCGCTCCGCCTCCGCGAGGCGCTCGCGAACTCCGTCAACGTCGCGGCGGTCAACGTGCTCGAGGACGTGGGGCCGGCGAACGTGGTCGACTGGGCGAAGGCGCTCGGGATCGACTCGACGATGAAGCCCGATCTGTCGCTCGCGCTCGGCTCCTACGAGATCCGTCCGATCGAGCTCGCCGGCGCCTACGCCACGTTCGCGGCCGGCGGGATGTACGAGGAGCCGCGCGTCGTGACGCGCATCGTCGGTCCCGACGGCAAGGACGTCGAGCTCAAGCCGGCGCCGCCACCGCGCCGCGTGCTCGAGCCCGCCGAGGCCTTCCTCATCACGAGCATGCTCGAGAGCGTCGTCGACCGCGGGACGGGCCAGAAGGCGAAGTCGCTCGGGCGGCGCGTCGCCGGCAAGACGGGGACGAGCAACGAGGCCAAGGACACCTGGTTCGCCGGCTTCTCCCCGGAGATCGCGACCGTCACCTGGGTCGGCTACGACGACGCCAAGCCGCTCGGATCGACCGAGACGGGCGGCTCCACCGCGCTGCCGGCGTGGATCGCGGTGATGGACGCGGCGCACAAAGGCAAGCCGCGGGCCGAGTTCGCGCGGCCCCCCGGCGTCTCCACCGTCGCGATCGATCCGAAGAGCGGCAAGCTGAAGGCAGAGGGCGCGGAAGGCGATACACTCGACGAGGTGTTCCTCGCGGGGACCGAGCCGACCGAGACCGCCGAGCCGCCGCCCGCGGAGCCGGACGCGGACGCGACGGCGCCGACGAACCTGACGCCCGAGGCCCCGCCTCCGCTCCCCGCGGCCGACTCGGGTGCCGAGCCTTGAATCCGGCGCGGGCGCTCGCCTTCACGCTGGCGGCGACCGGGACGCTCGCGCTCGGGATCGTCCCGCTCGCGCTCGCCCAGCCCGCGCCCGCCAAGCCTCCGGCGAAGCCCCCCGCGCCATCGGCGCCGCCCGCGGTCCCCTCGCCGCCGCTCCACGCGAGCGCCATCGTCCACCTCGCGACGGAGATCGCGCACGGCCTCGGCGACGTGCCGCCGGGCGCGCTCGTCGCCGTCTCGCCGCTCGTCTCCGACGTCCCTGCGCCGAAGGCCGACGACCTCGTCGTCCGCGTCGCCACGCAGATCGCCGGGCGCCTCGGCGTCGCGCAGGCGCACCCGCAGCCGGCCACCCTCGCGGCGGCGCGCGGCGTGTCGGGGCGCGCGGCGTCGCTCGTCTACGTGCAGCTCGAGATCGCGAAGGGCGAGCTCCGCGCGACCGCCGATCTCTACCCCGTCGTCTCGAACGGGTGGGAGCGCCTCCGAAACCCCGCGCCCGGGCCGCGCGCTCACGCGTTCGCCGGCGCGCCGCTCGACGCCGAGGTGCGGACGTTCCTCCAGCCGATCGTCCTCGAGCAGGCGAAGCTGCACAAGGCGAAGCACGACGAGACCGACGTGCTCGCGATCGGCTGCGGCGACGTCGACTCGGACGGCGGCAACGAGATCATCCTCGCGACGCGCACGCGCGTCGTGATGGGCAAGCTCCGCGGCGGCAAGCTCGCCGTCTTCCGCGCGACGCCGTGGACCGAGCTCGCCTCGCGGGTGCCGGTGCCGATGCGCGAGCCGATCGCGACCGTCGTCGTCCCGCGCGGCCACCGGGGTGAGCTCCTCGTGGGGACGACCGATCGCGGCGCGGTCGCGGTCGACGCAGCCCTCGTCACGCGCCGCCAGCTCACGGGCCTCCCGATCCCGGGCGCGGACGGCGAGGCCTGCGCCGCCGCGAGCCCGGAGATCGGCGCCTTCGAGGGCAGCGGCGTCGCGTGCGCGCCGCCGCCGAAGGGCGATCCGGCGCCCGTCCTCCCGCTCCCCGCGGCGCGCTTCGACGCGGTCGCGTCGCTCGACCTCGTCGGGAAGGACGGCGCGATCACGCAGGTCGTCGCGGCGCGCGAGCCGACCGGCAAGGTGCGCCTCCGCCGGAGCGACGCGAGCGGGCGATCGATGGAGGCGCCGATCGACGGCGCCGGGGCGCAGATCGCGCTGGCCGATCTCGACCTCGACGGCACCCCCGAGATCGCGTTCAGCGGCGACTACGCGGAGACCGACGCGCTCGCGGTCTGGAGCTGGCGCGCGGGGAGCGGGCTCGTCCAGCGCCTCCGCTACCCGACGAGGGAGCCCGTCCGCGCGATCGCCGCGTGCCCGCCCGAAGAGAAGGGCCTGCCCGCGCTCGTCGCCGTCGTCGGCGGAGAGATCTGGCTCGTGCGCTGATGAGGCGCCGCGCGTTCCTCGCCGGCCTGGTCGCCGCGTCGGTCGCCCCGAGCGCGCACGCCCGCGGGCGCGTGCCCGTGGGCGGCCGCGTCGCGATGCGCCTGCCGTGGCCGATCGGCGCGATCGATCCGCACCGGATCGACGATCCGCTCGCGGCGATCTTCGGCGAGGCGCTCTTCGACACGCTCTACGCGCAGACGCCCGACGGGCAGCTCGTCCCCTCGCTCGCCGAGGGGCAGCCCGAGCCCGACGGCGCGAACCTCCGCGTGAAGCTCCGCGCGGGCCTCCGCACCGCGCGCGATCGCCCGTTCGTGACCAAGGACGCCGCGCAGTCGATCGCGCGCGCGCGGGCGTCGGGCGGCCGCGGCTGGCTCGCGGACGTCCCCGCCCCACGCGACGACGGACGCGCGCTCGTCTTCGCCACGAAGGACGCGGCGCGGCTCACGCGCGCGCTCGCCTCGCCGATCGTCGCGATGGTCCCGTCCGGCTTCAGCCCGGAGGCGCCCGACGGCACGGGGCCGTTCCGCTTCGGCGCCCGCGACGGCGCGCTCCTCCTCACGCGCAATCGCCTCGCGGCGCGCGGACCGGCGTTCCTCGACGAGGTCTCCGTCCGCGCCGCTCCCAACGTGTCGGCGTCGCTCCTCGCGTTCGAGGGCGGCTCGGACGACGTCGGCTGGTTCGAGCGCGGCCTCCACGCCGTCCGCGCCGGCTCGAAGACGTTCGATCACGGCGCCGTCGGCTGGGTCGTCCTCTTCACGGGGCGCGACGCCACCACGTGGGACGGGCCGGGGATCGCGCAGAGCGTCGCCGACGGCGTCCCCTACTCGCGAGTCGCGAACCTCCACCTCGGCGCGCCGTGGCCGGAGACGCCGGTTCAAGGGTGGGGCGGTCCGCCCGTGACGCTGATCGTACGCGAGGACGCGCCGTGGATGCTCGACGTCGCCAACGCGATCGCCGCGACGATCACCCGGCCCGGTCACGAGGTCACGGTGAAGCCGGTCTCCGGCGCCGACCTCGCGTCGCGCCGCGCCTCGCGCATGTTCGGCCTCGCCCTCGACGTCGTCCGGAGCGTCGGCAGCGGGAGCCTCGGCGCGATGGTCGCGCTCGCGACGGCGGACAACCCGACCCGCGCGCAGGAGATCATGCAGCACCCGCCGAAGCTCGGCGACGTCGCAGCGCGAACGCTCACGCGGACCTTCCGCGCCGGCGTCATCGGTGAGATCCGCGTCGTCGGCGGCCGCGTCCCCGACCTTGTCCTCGCCCCGTCGGGCAACGGGTTCGGCTTCGACCTCGGCGGCTCGTACCGCAGCGTCGCGAAGCGGGCGTGACCGGAGGCGCCGCCGTCGGAGCCGGCCAGTCCTGCGCGGCGTGGGCGGAGGACCGTCGTGCGTCTCGCCGCGACGCTCGCGTCCGCCGGAGGAGCCGGACGCATGCGCCCTCCGGAGGAGCTGGACGCCCCGCGCACGGGGGCCCACAGCGCAAAACGGAGCCGGGAGAAGCTCCCGACTCCGTCTCGTGCCCTCGCGCTTGGCGGGGCGACTGGCTAACGCTTCGCGGAGGCGACGACCTTCGAGAAGGCCGCGGCGTCGACGATCGCGAGCTCGCTCAGGATCTTGCGGTCGAGGCCGATGTTCGCGCCCTTGAGGCCGTGCATCAGGCGCGAGTACGACGTCCCGTTCGTGCGGGCGGCGGCGTTGATGCGCGTGATCCAGAGACGGCGGAAGTCGCGCTTCTTGCGGCGACGGTGGGCGTAGGCGTAGACCCACGCCTTCATCACGACCTCCTTCGCGTACGCGAAGAGGCGCGAGCGGGCGCTGTGATAGCCCGAGGCGTGCTTCAGGATGCGGTTCTTACGGCGGCGAGCTTTGAATCCACGTTTTGCGCGGGGCATGGTCGGTTCCCTTTCGAGTCAGTTCGGATGAGCGGCGGCGGTGGGCGGCGGCTCAGTCGTAGGGGAGGAGACGCTTGATCTTCTTCTCGAGCGTCTTCGGGACCATGTCGTTGTTGCGCAGGCGGCGGAGGCGCTTGCGGCTCTTGTTGATGAGGCCGTGGTTGCCGCCCGCCTTGGGACGGCGAACGCGGCCCGACCCGCTCACCTTGAACCGCTTGGCCGCGGTCTTGTTTGTCTTCATCTTCGGCATGACGCGCCTCTTTCTACCGCTCCCCTGGGCCGCCCGCCCTTCCGTGTTTCCGTGGAAAGCCGGGCTGTTGTGGAACGAATCGCCTGGGGGATGCGAAACGGGGACGCGCGTTATGCCGAATCGGTCTCGCTCTGTCAAGACGGCCCCGCGAAACCTCAGGGGATCCCGCCCGATTCGGACCGAACGCCGCCGTCGCCGCCGCGACCGTCCCGCTCGGTCTCCGCCACGCCGAGCCCCAAACCGCGTCCGCTCGCGGCCCCCCCGGTCCCCGCAGACGCCGCCACGTTCGAACGCCGCCGCCGTCGGCCGATCGGCCGCAACCTCCGGCCGTGACGGCCGAGTCCTGGCCTCGGCGTCCTCGAACGAGCCCATGGGTGACCACGACAGCCTCTTCAAGCGTGCCTTCTCCGTCCCGGCCAACGCCGCCGGAGAGATCCGGAGCCTCCTCCCCGCGGCGATCACCGAGCAGCTCGATCTCTCGGCGCTCACGCTCGTGCCTGCGAGCTTCGTCGACGCCGAGATGACGCATCGGCACGCCGATCTCCTCTTCACGGTGCCGCTGGCCGGCCAGCGGAGCTACGTCTACTTCCTGTTCGAGCACCAGAGCGTTCCCGACCCGCTAATGCCCTGGCGCGTCCTCGGCTACCAGCAACGCATCTGGGCCGCGCTCCTCCGCGCCGAGCCGGAGAGGCGATCGCTGGCGCCCGTCGTCACGATCGTCGTCCACCACGGTATCGGCGGCTGGACGGCTCCGCGCCGACTTCACGCGCTCGTCGACGGGCTCGCCGCGCTCCCGGAGCTCCGGCGCTTCGTGCCCGACTTCGAGATCCTCGTCGACGATCTCGGCGCCGTCGACGACGAAGGGCTCCGCCGGCGCCCTCTCGCCGCATTTCCGAAGCTCACACTCTGGCTCCTGCGCGACGGCAGGGAGATCGCCGCGCTGCTCGACCACCTCGCCGCATGGGGAGCGGAGCTCGAGCGCCTCGTGCACGAAGATCCCAGCCGCGAGGACGTCCTCGTGGTCTTGCGCTACATTCTGAGGGTCTCGGGCGAGGTCACGTACGAGACGCTCCGGCAACACATCGCGGCGGTCGCGCCCGCACTCGAGGAACCCATGGCATCGGCCGAACAGCAGCTCATCGAGAGGGGCATCGAGAAGGGTATCGAGAAGGGTATCGAGAGGGGCATCGAGAGAGGCATGCGGCAGACCCTCGCGCGTCAGCTGCGAGCGCGCTTTGGCGCCATCGACGCGGCCGCGGAGGCACGCATCGCGGCAGCGTCGCGCGAGGATCTCGACCGCTGGACCGAGCGCGTGCTCGTCGCGAGCCGGATCGACGACGTCTTCGACGGCGGGTGATCGCGCTCCGCGGCCCCCTCGAGACGAGCCCGGTCCGAGCGTGCCCGTCACGGCGTGACGCCTCGGGCCCTCATAGCGTGACGCCTCACGCCCTCATAGCGTGACACCTCACGCCGTCACCACGTGACACCTCACGCCGTCACCACGTGACACCTCACGCCGTCACCGCGTGAGGTCGCAGTCCTTCGCGAAGGCGGCCTCGTGACGCTCGATCTCGCGCAGCTGGGCCGACGCGCGATCGTAGCCCCGTAGCAGGCGCACGGCCTCGCCGAAGAGCGCGCACGCGGCGGCCTTGTCGCCGGCCGCTCGAGCGCGCCCGAGCGCACGGTCCACCAGGACGCCGGCGAACAAGAAGAAGTGCCGATACGCCTCGCGCTCGACGGCGGTCGGCCGCGGCCTGTCCACGAGCGGTCCGTCGAGATCGCGCTCGGGCAACGCAGCCGACGCCCAGGACGCGAGCTCGCTCGGCGCGTCCGCGGACGGCAGGAGGCGGATGGCGCCGCGAACACGCGCCGTCCAGCGGAGGACGCCGAAGAAGACGCCGTCCTCTGGAGCGACGAGGCGCTCGACGGGAGCGACCGCGCGATCGAGCGCCGATTCGGCCGCGAGCGGATCGATCTTGCGGAAGGCGGCCGGCACGGTCTCGCGCGTCCTCGCCTCGTACGCCGCGATCGCCGTATCCCAGGCGCCGGCCGCGACGGTCGACGTCACGCGCGCTTCCGTCAGGTCGTAGGTCCGCGCGCCCCCGGGCGCGGCGCGCTCCTCTTCCCACGACCGCAGCGACAGCCGCCCCTCGAGCACGACGATCGTCGCCGACGATCCGGCGTCGACCTCGGTCGACGACGTCTCCAGCGCGCTCGCGAAGGACGGTGAGACCTTCCGCGCCGGCTGGGGCGGCGCGGCCTTGGCCAGATCGGCGGCGAGCGACGGCACCAGGACTCGCGTGGCGCCCTGCTCGGAGTGCGGGAGGACCACGCCGAGCTCGCTGGGCCCGAGCCGAACGACGTAGCCGGCGAGGCGCACGCGTGGCGCGCCCGGCACCGGTGACCGGTCCGAGATCTCGCGGACCGACGGCTCCGACGGACGCAAGTGGAAGCGTCGCGCGATCGCCTCGACGCCGAGCGGACCGCCGATCGAGCCGCCCGGACGCTCCACGACGAGGTGCTCGAAGCGCCGCTCGTCGGTCGCCGCGACGACAGGAGCCGTGAACGACGCGAACCGGCCGCCTCCTTCGGCGCGCGCGACCGTCCGCTCGGCGTCGAGCCACCGCGCGACGAGCGCCCCGTCCTTCGCGACGAGCGCGCGGACGGCCCGAGCCTCGGACCAACGCGTGAGATCGGGCGCGACGACCACGTCGTAGCCAGAGCGGCCGGGCGCCGGCGTCAGGGTCGCCTGCACGTCGACCTCGAGGCCGCGCGCGCGGAGCCGGGCGACGATCGCGCGCGCGCCACGGCCGAGGACGAGCGCGGTCCGCGCCGTCGGCGCGGCGGCCATGGCCAGCGCGACCAGCTCCTCGCTCCGCGGCGCGTGAACCTCGACGGCGGCAGCGCCCTCGCGATCGGCGGCGCTCGGCGCCGCGGCCCGCGCGGGCTCACGCCGATCCGCCGGTGCGCGCCGCGGCGCGGCCGCCGAGCAGCCGCCGAGCAGCGCGACAGCGAGCATGACGCCGCAGAGGAGGTCGAACGAGGAGCGAGCGGGCCAGGAGCGCGAGCGGTTCATCGGCGGCACGTCGGCCGCCGAGCTCCCGCGGTTGCGCGATATCCCCACCGGGCGACGATACGCGCTCGCGAAGGCGCCGACCGTGCCCCCGAGCGCAGGTCGCGCAGAACGCCTCAGTGGCGTTGCGACACCGGCGCGGCGCCCTCGGCGGCGGCCTTCACGCGACCGTGCTGGCTCTCGACCATGACGGGTTCGTGCCGCTTCAGTAGCGCGCGCGCGGCCTCGAACGCGTAGCGCAGTCCCCGGGCGCCGGTGTTGTCCCAGAACTCGGCGTCGGTCACGGTTACGCGGATCAGCACGAGCTTCGGATCGTCCTTGCCCTCGGGGAACCAGACGCGCCACGACGGCTTCCACAGCTCGTGGATCTTCGCGCGATCCTCGACGAGCTCGGCGGTGCCGCTGAGCGCCACGAACCTCCGGCTGGACTGGAAGGTCGCCGACACCCGGCCGTCGCGACGGATCTCCTCCGATTTCGGCGCGGCCTGCGCGGTGGCGAACCAGAGCGTGTTCGCGCCTTCGATCGCGGCGACCGCCATCGGACGCGCGTGGTCGCGATCGCCATGCCGCGTGATGAGCATCGCGGTGTCGAACGACTCCAGGAGCTCTTTCAGATGCTGCTTCGTGCTCTCACCCATGGGGTACCTCGCTAGGACGGTGCGAAAGCGCCCGCCGACTCGCCTGTCGTGTTGCGAGACGCGTGCCGTCCGGCGCGAGCTCTACCTCTCGTCGCGAGCCGCGCGCCGCCGAGCCCCGCGCCCGGAGCGGCTGACCGCGGCGGTGCGCTCGAGCCCGCCGGCCAGCGCTGCCGGTGACCGCCGCGGCATATCGCGCTTCGACGCCGCGGCGACGACCGACCTCGCGCCGGCGCTCGGCGGCGCACGCGCGTCATCCTGAGCGCCGAGCGGGGAGCTTCGAGCTCAGGGAGCTTCGAGGCCGAGCGCGCGGGCGACGCCCGCGCCGTACGCCGGGTCCGCCTTGGCGCAGTTGGCGATGTGCCGCCGCTGGACCTCGACGCTCGCGCCGCCGACGTTGCGCGCGGTGTTCGCGAAGAGCACCTCCCGCTGCGCCGGCTTCATGAGGCGGAAGAGCGCGCCGGGCTGCTCCCAGTGGTCCTCGTCCTTGCGGTGGTCCCAGTGGCCGGCCGCGCCGTCGAGGACGAGCGGCGGCTCACCGGCGTCGGGGTTGTCCTCCCACTCGCCGCGATCGTTCGGGAAGTACGACGTCGTCCCGCCGAGGTTCCCGTCGACGCGCATCGCGCCGTCGCGGTGGAAGCTGTGGAACGGGCATTTCGGCGCGTTGACGGGGATCTGGTTGAAGTTCACCCCGAGGCGGTAGCGCTGCGCGTCGCCGTACGAGAAGAGGCGCGCCTGCAGCATCCGGTCAGGAGAGAAGCCGATCCCGGGGACGATGTTGGCCGGCGAGAAGGCCGCCTGCTCGACCTCGGCGAAGACGTTCTCCGGGTTCCGATCGAGCACGAGCTCTCCGACCTCGATCAGCGGGTACTCGCCGTGGCTCCAGACCTTGGTGAGGTCGAAGGGGTTGTGACGGTGCTTCGCCGCCTGGGCTTCGGTCATCACCTGGATGCAGAGCGTCCAGCGCGGGAAGCGACCGGCCTCGATCGAGTCGTACAGATCGCGCTGGTGACTCTCTCGGTCGTTGCCGACCACCACCGCGGCCTCTTCGTCGGTGAGGTTCTCGATGCCCTGCTTGCAGCGAAAGTGGAACTTCACCCAGACGCGCTCGCCGGCGGCGCTGATCATGCTGAACGTGTGGCTGCCGAACCCGTGCATCGTCCGGTAGCTCTTCGGCAGGCCCCGGTCGCTCATCACGATGGTCACCTGGTGGAGCGCCTCGGGCAGCGAGGTCCAGAAATCCCAGTTGTTCTGGGGGCTCCTCATGCCGGTCCGCGGATCGCGCTTCACGGCGTGGTTGAGATCCGGGAAGCGGAGCGGATCGCGGAAGAAGAAGACCGGCGTGTTGTTGCCGACGACGTCCCAGTTGCCCTCCTCGGTATAGAACTTCACCGCGAAGCCGCGGATGTCGCGCTCGGCATCGGCCGCGCCACGCTCACCGGCGACGGTCGAGAAGCGCAAGAAGACCGGCGTCTTCTTCCCGACCTCCGAGAGGAGCTTCGCCTTGGTGAAGCGGGTCACGTCCTTGGTGACGGTGAACGTCCCGTACGCGCCAGAGCCCTTCGCGTGCATCCGGCGCTCGGGGATCACCTCGCGGTCGAAGTGCGCGAGCTTCTCGAGCAGCCAGATGTCCTGGAGCAACGCAGGGCCACGCGGGCCGGCTGTCTGGGTGTTCAGGTTGTCGACGACGGGCGCTCCCGTCGCGTGCGTCAGCTTCTTCATCGGCGTGCTCCTTCCTCGCGTGGCTCGGCGGACGAGGTGTTCCGGTCGAACATAGATCCCGTCGCCCGCGACGGCGAACGAAAGGCGGGTGCGCGTCCCGAAATTCGCCGCCTGCAACGCCCGCGAGCGCGCGACGTCGCCGAACGCCGACGCAGCGTTCTGCGAATCCCATCGAACCATGGCGCGAAGCTCGAGCAGGTGCGGCTCACCGCCTCGCACACCTCGTGTAGACTTCGCCGCGATCATGGCGCGCCCCTCCCGCGAAGACGCCGACGCCGAGCCGGTCGCGACGAGCGACTCGCGACCGACGACGCCACCACGGTGGGAGCGAGCCGCCGCGCGGGGCGAGCTGACGGGAGACGGTCCCCACGCGATCTCGGCCGGCGGCGTCGAGCTCGTCGCGCTGCGGACGGCCGGCGAGCTCCGCGTCTTCGAAGGTCGCTGCCCGCATCAGGGAGCGCTCCTGGGCGAAGGCGAGCTCGACGAGCGCGCCCTCGTCTGCCGCAATCATCGCTGGCGCTTCGATCGCGAGAGCGGACAGCGCGTCGGCGGACGCCAGTGCCTGAGGCGCTGCCCGACCCGCGAGGAGGACGGCGTCCTCCTCGTCGACCTGAGCACGCTCACACCCGAGCGCGCGGCGCCCACCGCGCAACGGACGCTCGACGACCTCCCCGGACCGCGAGGCCTGCCGTGGCTCGGCAGCGCGCTCAGCGTCGACATCGACCACCTCCACACGCAGCTCGAGGCGATGGGCCGGACCTACGGCGAGGTCTACACGCTTCGCCTCGGGCGGCAGCGGATGCTCGTGACGTCCAACTCGGCGCTCGCCGAGACCGTCTCGCGATCGCGTCCGGACCTCTATCGACGCCTCTCGGTCGTCGAGGACGTCTTCACCGAGATGGGCATCGCCGGCGTGTTCTCCGCCGAGGGCGACGCGTGGCGCGCGCAGCGCCGGCTCGCGATGGGAGCCCTCGCGCAGCGGCACCTGCGCGGCTTCTACCCGACGCTCTCGCTGGTCGCGGCGCGGCTGGTCCGCCGCTGGGAGGCCGCGGCGGACGCCGGCCGCGAGCTCGACCTCGCCGACGAGCTCAAGCGCTTCACCGTCGACGTGACGACGCAGCTCGCGTTCGGGCACGACATGAACACGCTCGAGAAGGACGACGACGTCATCCAGCGCCACCTCGAGCTGGTGTTCCCGGCCCTCCAGCGCCGGCTGAACGCCGTCATCCCGTACTGGCGCTGGTTCCGCCTGCCGGCCGACCGCAGGCTCGATCGCGCGCTCGCCGCCGTTCGCAGCTGGATCGTCGAGCTGGTCGCGACGACGCGGCGCAGGCTGGAGACCGGCGACCCGACGCGCGGCGCCGAGCCGACGAACTTCCTCGAGGCGATGCTCCTCGCGCGCGACGCCGACGGACAGCCCTTCTCCGATGACGTCATCTTCGGCAACACGCTGACGATGCTCCTCGCCGGCGAGGACACGACTGCGTACACGGTGGCCTGGGCGGTCCACCACCTCTGCGACGACGCCGCGGCCACCGCGGCGCTCCGCGAGGAGATCGACGCGACGCTCGGCGAGCTGCCGTTGCCCCGTGACGCCGAGCAGGCGGCGACGCTCGCCTACGCCACCGCGGTCGCGAACGAGGCGATGCGCCTCAGGCCGGTCGCGCCGTTCGCCTTCCACGAGCCCATCCACGACGTCGTCCTCGGCGACGTCCGCGTGCCGAAGGGGACGCCGATCGTCACGCTGAGCCGGCCTGCCGTCCTCGCGGAGGCGACGTTCCGCGATCCCCTCACCTTCGCCCCCGAGCGCTGGCTCGCCGGGTGGGAGGGAGCGCACGACGCGGCGGCGAGCATCCCGTTCGGCTCGGGTCCGCGGATCTGCCCCGGGCGCTCGCTCGCGATCCTCGAGATGCGCGTGCTGCTGGCCGCGATCTACCGATCCTTCCACGTCGAGCGCGTGGGTCACGCGGAGGACGTGAAGGAGATCTCGGCGTTCACGATGATGCCCGTCGGGCTCCGCGTGCGCCTCCGCCGCCGCTAGCGGCGGCGGCGACTGGCGCGACGGGTGTGACGGATCGGCTTGCCGTTCTCGTCGTGCACTTTACGTTGGCGGCATGGCCACCAACACGCAGGTGAGGCTCGCGGCGCGGCCCTCGGGCTTCCCCGACGCCTCCAGCTTCAAGATCGAAGAGGCCCCCGTGCCCGAGCCGAAGGAGGGCGAGGTCCTGGTGCGAAACCACTTCCTCTCGCTCGATCCGTACATGCGCGGGCGAATGAACGAGGCTCGCTCGTACGCGCCGCCGGTCGCGCTCGGCGACGTCATGGTCGGCGGGACGGCGGGAGAGGTCGTAGCCTCGAAGAACCCGAGCTTCGTCGCCGGCGACAAGGTCGTCGGCGCCTTCGGCTGGCAGGAGTACGGCCTCTCCGACGGCCGCGGCCTCACGAAGGTCGACGGCAAGCTTCCGCTCTCGGCTTACCTCGGCGTCGTGGGGATGCCCGGCGTGACGGCCTACATCGGCCTCTACGACCTCGGTGAGCCGAAGCAGGGCGAGACGGTCGTCGTCTCCGCCGCCGCCGGCGCCGTCGGCAGCGTCGTCGGTCAGCTCGCCAAGCTGCGCGGCTGTCGCGCGGTCGGGATCGCCGGGGGCAAGCCGAAGTGCGACTACGTCACCCACGAGCTCGGCTTCGACGCGTGCGTCGACTACCGCTCACCGAGCTTCGCCGACGACCTCCGCGCGGCGACTCCCGACGGGGTCGACGTGAGCTTCGAGAACGTCGGCGGCCCCGTGATGGACGCCGTGCTCGCCCGACTCAACGTGTTCGGCCGCGTCCCGCTCTGCGGCCTCGTCTCGCAGTACAACGCCACCGAGCCCTACACGCTGAAGAACGTCGCGGCGCTCCTCTGGAAGCGCGTGAAGCTGCAAGGCTTCATCGTGTCGGACCACATGGATCGCTGGCCGCGTGCCCTCGCCGACCTGTCGATCTGGGTCGCCGAGGGGAAGGTCCGCTACCGTGAGACCGTCGCGACGGGCATCACGAACGCGCCCGAGGCGTTCTTCGGGATGCTCCGCGGCGAGAACCTCGGCAAGCAGATCGTCAAGCTCGTGTGAGCGCCAGGCGGGCGCTCGCAGCTCCCCGTCGGCGCAGCGCGCGCTGCGTGCCCCGCCCGGCGTGAGGCGTCCGACGCGAGGAGCTGTCGTCCGACGCAGACGCGACGTGAGGCGAGGACGCTGGCGAGGCATCGTCGCGACCGACAGGCGCGACGGCTTTGGCGACTCGGCATCATGAGGTAGCATCGGACCGATGAGCGAGACGCGCTCACGCGATCCCCGCTACCTGATTCAGAATCGAGCGGGTCGGCTCATCGAAGCGCGCGTGTTCGATCTCCGCACGCGCGACGACGTCGACGCCTACTCGCACGATCTCGGCATCCAGGTGATGCGGATGCCGGGCTCCGTCCGTCCGATCCTCTGCGCGGATCACCGCCGGGTAGCCGTCTACTCCCAGCCGGCCGCGGACCGCCTCGTCGAGCTGTTCACGCACATGAACGCGCGACTCGAGCGCGTCGCGGTGGTCGTGGCGCGCAGCAACGCGACGCTGGCGATGCAGCTCCAGCGCATCGTCCGTGAAGCCGCGTACCACGCCCGCCGCGTCGTCTACGACGCGGAGGACGCGCACGCGCACCTCGCTCCGGTCCTCGCCCCGGACGAGCTCGCGTGCATGCGCGACTTCCTCGACGAAGCCCCCGACGCACCGTCGTCACGCTGGCTCGTCTGAGCCCGCCGCCCGGCGCACCGTCGTCACGCTGGCTCGTCTGAGCCCGCCGCCCGGCGCACCGTCGTCACGCTGGCTCGTCTGAGCCCGCCGCCGCTCCCCCGCTTCAAGCTCTCCGTCGCGAGGCCTTGTACAGGCGCACCGGCTTGCCCGGCCCTCGCGCGAGCACGCCCTTGGCCTCGAGATCCAGCTGGACGGCCTTGAGCCACCACCCGGCCTTGTCGCCCCCGGGGAACAAGTCGTCGGGCAGGCGCGGCAGCAAGGCCTTCTTGGCTTCGGCGACCGTCATGCCCGGCGCGGTCGTCGGCAGGACGGGGAGCAGCGCGTCGCGCATCGCCGTGTACTTGGCGCGGTCCACGCGCTGCGTGGTGCCGGGCGAGGTCACGCTCTCGATGGCGATCTTGGCATCGGTGTCAGGCATGAATGTCTCCGTTGACGACGGTGATCTTCGGGGTCTTGAAGCCCATGGCGATCCATGCGCCGAGCAGCTTGGCGAAGAACGACAGCGACTGCCGCTTTGCGTTGGGGACGTCGTCGTCCAGCGCCGAGGCGTCCGGCAGATCGCTCGTCATGGTCCTCAGCTCGAGCGGCGGCAGCGTCCCCGCCGGCCACATGCAGCCGTAGACGCTGAGCCAATGACCGCCCTGAAACTCGAGGAAGACCGGCGTATGGCAGCAGCTGGCGACGACCCGGCGGGTCTTTGCGTCGGGCGCGAGACGGAGCTCTCGGAGCCGCTCGGATCCGCTCGGAAAGCGGACGCGATCCTTGCGGTACAGAACGAAGCGTATGCCGCCGTTCGCTTCCACGAACGGCGGCGCGCCGGGGAGAGCCTGCAACCTCGCCGCCGCTGCGCGGCAGCTGGTGCAGTGGCACTCGCTGCTGACGATCGGCGCTTCGTCGACTTCGAGTCGGACCTGTCCGCACGCGCAGGAAAGCTTCGTCGTTCGTGTCATGTGCTCTCGGGCTCCGCTCCGGCGCCGCTGAAGAGGAGACGGATATAGCGGTCGAGGTGATCGAGGCTCTCGCGCGCGAGGCTCGGATCGTCTCCGGCCTTGGCCAGCACGAAGGCGCCCTGGATCACGGCTTGCGTGTGGCGCGCCAGGCTCGCGGCGCTCCACGCGCCAGAGATCCCCCTGCGCTCCATGGCGGCGCCGATGTCGGCCTCGAGCGTCGCTGCGTGGCCGAGGATGCTCTCCCCGCACGCGTCACGGATCGCCGGCGAGGTCGCGTAGACCTCTTGCACCATCGTGCCGACCAGGCAGCTGAACTGCGGCAGCTCACCGGCGATGATCGACTTGCGAAACGCCACGTACGCAAGCACGCGCTCGAGAGGATCGTCCGGCGCATGGTACGGGGCCGCCGCGAAGAAGGTGCTCGTCGTCCGAGCCCAGTCGCGCGCCGCCTCCACGCCGAGCGCTTCCTTGCTCCCGAAGTGGTGGAAGAACGCGCCCTTCGTCACGGCGGCGGCCCGGCAGAGGTCGTCGACGGACGTCGCGTTGAACCCCTTCGCGCGGATGATGTCGCGAGCGGCGTCGAGAAGGCGCGCTCGGGCATCGCCCCGCGCCGGCTCTCGTCGGGTTGGCCTCGGCATGACCTGCCATACATACCGTATCGTCGGTATGCGAACAAGCCCCGAGAATCGAGGGCGGAAAGGCGCGCTCTACTCGGCGTGTGTGCTCCAACCGGGCTTGACGATCCGCCGGTCGAACGTGTCGAGCCCGCGCAGGATCGCGTCGAGCTCCTGGGCGGCCGGCGGCGGCGGGCTCGTCCGGCTCATCGCCTCGCGGAGCTTGCGGCTCTCGGCGAGGGCGTCCTTCCGCGTGAGCGCCTCGAACGCCGGCGGCGCGAGGCCGACGGCGCGGTAGCCCGCGTCGATCTGCGACGCGTACGTCTCCGCGAAGCGGCCGCGCACGGACGACTCGTAGTTGCGCAGGGCGAGCAGCTGATCGGCGCGCTCGGCGAGCTCGTGGCGATCGGCCCGCTCGGCGCGGTTCGCCAGCGAGCGGTAGGCGCGGTAGTGCGAGACCGCGGGCTCGTCGCTCGATCGGACGATCCGCGGGGAGCCGGCCATCAGGCCGGAGAACGCGGCGTCGGCCGCGCGCTTCGATCGCTCGAGCGCCTCGGGCGAGACGCTCCTGTCGACGTACCCCCCGCTCAGGCTCCAGCAGGCGACGCTCTGCGCGCGGAGCCACGGCGCGGGGACGACCTTGTCCTGACGCCCGCGCGTCGCCGCCTCCCACGCCGCCAGGTGATGCACGGGCGCGCCCGGCGCGAACTCGTCGTAGGCCCACATCGACTTCATGTTCGGGAACGCGGCGAGCCACGTCGGCGTCTCGTCGCGCGCGTTGCCGTTGCTGAAGCAGCCCGAGATGTGGACGTCCTCGATCTGGCGCCCCGCCTGGGGCATCGCCTTCGCGAGCGCCTGGACGTTCGCGAAGGTGAGCCGAGCCCCGCCGCCGCCGACGTAGCGCCCGGTCGAGTGCCCCGAGAGCACGAGGCGCGACGCGATCCCTTCGCCGCGCTCCGCCGCGCTCCACGCCGCCGCGATCCGCGCGACGGTCCCGCGCTCGCCGGAGCTCGTCTTCGCGAGGACGTCGGTCACGTCGGAGGCGACCTTGCCGTGGAGCCCGAGGCTCGCGACGTACGAGGAGCGCCCGCCCGGCGTCGCGAGATCGAACGCGCGCGCGCCGCGCGAGACGACGTCGCCGTGGGTCGCCTCGACCGCCTCGGTGTCGCGCCGCATCTTCCCGAGCGCGCGCGCCTCGGTCGTGGCGCTGTCGGGGTTCACGCCGACGTAGAGGATGCGATCGTTGATCGGTCCGGGCGGCGCGCTCTCGGACGCGCTGGGCGCCGCGACGGCAGGCGCGCTCGTCGTGTTGCGGACGAACTCGACGAGCGCGGCGTCGTGGCCGCGCTCGGCGGCGGGCGGGAGCGTGTACTCCCGCCGGAACGGCGCGCCGCTGGGCGCCGCCGGCTCGTCGCTACGATCGTCGAGGGGATGGGGACGGGAGAGGCCTGAGATTGAGTTCGACATCGAAGGCGACATCGGCCGCCCATGACGTCGGTTGTGCGATACTTCGGCGCCTGTAGCGTCGCGGCGCGCCCGAGCTTCGACGCCCGCGACGTTCGACACGCGAAGAGACGAGATGGACACCGGAGCGCTCGACGTCGTGATTGTGGGTGCCGGGCTCTCCGGCATCAGCGCCGCGTACCACGTGCAGACGCGGCTCCCGGGCAAGTCGTACGCGATCCTCGAGGCGCGCGAGGACCTCGGCGGGACGTGGGACCTCTTCCGCTACCCGGGGATCCGCTCGGACTCGGACATGTACACGCTCGGCTATTCGTTCCGGCCGTGGACCGAGCCGAAGGCGATCGCCGACGGCCCGTCGATCCTCCGGTACGTGCGCGAGACCGCCGAGGCGTACGGCATCGACCGCCGGATCCGCTACCGCCGCCGCGTCGAGCGCGCGCGCTGGTCGAGCGAGCGCGGACGATGGGAGATCGAGGCGCGCGACACCGCCACCGGCGAGCTGGCCCGCGTGACGGCGCGGTTCCTCTTCGTCTGCGCCGGCTACTACGACTACGACGCGGGCTACACGCCCGACTTTCCTGGCCGCGCGGAGTACCGCGGGCGCGTCGTGCACCCGCAGCGCTGGACGCCCGACGTCGACTACGCCGGCAAGCGGGTGGTCGTCATCGGCAGCGGCGCCACCGCCGTCACGCTCGTCCCGGAGCTCGCGAAGCGCGCCGCCCACGTGACGATGCTCCAGCGCTCGCCGACGTACATCGTCTCGATGCCCGCGGAGGACCCCATCGCCGGCTGGATGCGCCGCCGCCTCTCGAGCACCGCGGCCTACGGCGTCACGCGCTGGAAGAACGTGATCTTCGGGATGGGCTTCTACGGCTTCTGCCGGAGGGCGCCGGGCGTCGCCAAGCGGCTGCTCGTCCACCAGATGAAGCGGCGCGCCGGGCGGACCGTCGACGCGGCGACGCACCTCACGCCGGCGTACGATCCGTGGGATCAGCGGCTCTGCCTCGTGCCGGACGGCGATCTGTTCGACGCGCTCCGCCGAGGGTCCGCCGAGATCGTCACCGACCACGTCGCGTCGTTCACCGAGCGCGGGATCCGCCTCCGCTCGGGGCGGGAGCTCGACGCCGACCTCGTCGTCACGGCCACCGGCCTCCAGCTCAAGTTCCTCGGCGGCATGCAGCTCGAGGTCGACGGCGCGCGCGTCGAGGCGCCGAGGCACATGGTCTACAAGGGCGCGATGCTCAGCGACGTACCCAACTTCGCGTTCGCGATCGGCTACACGAACGCGTCGTGGACGCTGAAGTGCGATCTCACGAGCGAGTACGTCTGCCGGCTCCTCCGCTACATGGACGACAACGGCTACGTCAGCGCGGCGCCTCGCAAGAACGATCCGTCGCTCGAGGAGGAGCCGATCATCGATTTTTCCTCCGGGTACGTCCGGCGGGCGCTCGGCGCGATGCCGAAGCAAGGCTCGCGGGCGCCGTGGAAGCTCCACCAGAACTACGCGCTCGACCTCGCGCTGTTCCGGCACGGAAGGCTCGCGGACGGAGCGATGACGTTCCAGCGGCGCCGCCCCGCGGACGCGACGCGGGCGGCGCGACGTCGGAGCGACTAGCGTAGCCCTCGGCTCGAAGGCGCGACCCGCCGCTCGAAGGCGCGACCCGCCGCTCGAAGACGCGACCCGCCGCTCGGCCCGCGGCGTCCCGTCCAGCGAACGCAGGCGACGGGCGCGGCGTCAGCGGCGGAGCTTGCCGTGCGGCGTCCCCTCGCCGTAGCCGGCGGAGGTCTGTACGCCGATCTCCGCCTTGTCGCCGAGCTCGAGGATCGTGCGGGCGCCCGCGTAGGTCATCGCCGACTGCACGCCTGTGATCATCTCCACGAGGATCGCCCCGACGCTCTCCTGCCCTTCGCGGATGTAGATGCGCGACGTCGAGATCCCCTCGCGGAAGAAGCCCTTCTTGGCGCGCTCGAACGGATCGAGGTCCGCGGTGCGATCGCTCACGGCGCGCCCGCTGGCCATGCCGTAGTTCTCCTTGAAGAGGAGCCCGTCCCGGTCCTCCTTCACGTCGCCCGGGCTCTCGTAGGTCCCGGCGAGGCTCGTCCCGACCATGACGCGGCTCGCGCCCGCCGCGAGGTAGAGCGCGACGTCGCGCGGGTGCTTCACGCCGCCGTCGGCCCAGACGTGCTTGCCGAGCGCGCGCGCTTCGCGGGCGCAGTGGAGCACCGAGGTGAACGTCGGCCGCCCGACGCCGGTCTGCATCCGCGTCGTGCACATCGCGCCCGGCCCGACGTTGACCTTGACGACGTCGGCGCCCGCCTCGATCAGCGCGCGCGTGCCGGCGGCGGTGCAGACGTTGCCCGCGACGATCGGCACCCTGCCGGCGACCACGCTCTTCACAGCGCGGATCGCCTCGAGCATCCGGCGCTGGTGCCCGTGCGCCGTGTCGAGCACGATCGCCGAGACGCCGAGCTCGCAAAGCTTGCCGGCGATCTGCGGCGCCTGCGCGGAGATCCCGACGGCGGCGGCGACCATGAGGTCCCCCGCGCGATCGAGCGAGGGGCGCAGGAGCTCGAGCCGCACGGCGTCCTCGCGCGTGAGCACGCCGACGAGCCGGCCGTCACCGTCGAGCACGGGCGCCGCCTTCACGTGCGCCTCCATCATGAGGAGGTAGGCGTCGCGGTTCGGGATGCCGAGCGGCAGCGTGACGAGCTTGCGCGACATCAGCGTCGAGACCGGCGTGTACTGGTCGCTGTCGAGGTTCTCCTGGGTGACGATGCCCATCGGCCGCCGCTCCTCGTCGACCACGACGACGAGATCGTGCGAGCGCTTGCGGATGATCCCCTGGACGTCACGCAGCGTCGCTCTCGGCGAGACGTAGAGCGGCGTGTCGTAGCGGGGATCGGCCGCCTTGATGTGCGCGATGATCCGCGCCGCCGTGTCGAGCGCCATGTCCTGCGGGAGGACGCCGAGGCCGCCGAAGCGCGCCATCGTCTCCGCCATCCGCTTGCCGGTGACGGCGTTCATGTTCGCGGACACGATCGGGTGTGATCCACCTGGAAAGTCCGGCGGCGACAGGTCCGTGTCGAGGCGCGAGGCCCCGTCGAAGTAGACGGGGTTGATGAAGACGTCGTCGGTCGCGAGCTCGAGCTCTTCGTCGCGTTCGGGGTGGAGGAATTTCACGGCCGCGGAGGGTACACCAGCCGCGGAGCGACGAAGCGCGATCGTCGGCAGAATCCCGCGCTCGCGCTCGCGCGTCGCCGGTATCCTGCCCCGCAGTGCGGCGCTCGACTCGCTTCCTCGTGACGTGCCTCGTCCCCTGCCTCGCCCTCGGGTCGGCCGCTTGCCGGACGAAGAAGGACGGCGCCCCGCCGACGGCGGAGGACGCCGCCGCCGACGCGGCCCGGTCCGAGGACACGCCCGCCGCCAAGGAGGCGCCGCCGAGCGCCGCGTGCGCGCCGCTCGAGGCGGCAGCCGTCGCCCCGCTCGCGACGTGCAGCGCGAGCGTGGTCAAGACGCCGGTCCCGGAGATCGTCGACGAGGGCCGCTCGCTCGCCCCCTTCTTCGATCGGCTCGCCGCGCTCGAGCGCGGGACGGCGACGCGACCGCTCCGCGTCGCGATCTACGGCGACAGCAACCTGACGAGCGATTTTCTCCCGGGCCATCTCCGGCGCGTGCTCCAGGCGCGCTACGGCGACGCCGGCCACGGCTGGGTGTCGCTCTCGAAGCCGTGGGGGAGCTACCGCCACGAGGACGTCGTGCACGCCGGCTTCTGGCCGATGTTCAAGCTGTACGCGCCGACGACGCACCTCGCGGGCGACAAGCAGTACGGCTTCGCCAACATGGCCGCCGAGAGCAACGAGATCGGCGCTTCCGCGTGGGCCGCGACGACGAAGGACGCGAAGGCGAAGGTCGGTCAGAGCGTCGCGCGGTTCGAGCTCCACTACCTGAAGCAGCCGCGGGGCGGCTCGTTCACCGTACAGATCGATCGGAAGGACGTCCGCGCCATCGAGACGCGCGCGCCGGCGTTCGAGGCGGGGATCGAGACGTTCGAGGTCGACGACGGGCCGCACGAGCTCCGGTGCGTCGTCCGCGGCGACGGCAAGGTGCGGCTCTTCGGGACGTCGCTCGATCGGACCGGCGAAGGCGGCGACAAGCCGGGCATCCAGATCGACTCGCTCGGAGCCGGCGCGCTCAACTACGAGCGCCTCACGTGGGTCGCGAAGGAGACCCGCCGCGCGCAGCTCGCGCGACGCGCCTACGATCTCGTCGTCATCTGGCTCGGCATGAACGTCATGTTCGTCCCTCCGAACCGCGAGCACGCGAAGGAGTTCATCGCAGAGCTGCGGACCGCGCTCCCGTCGCTCCCGATCCTCGTGCTCGGCCCCGGCGACACGGTGAAGAAGGGCGAGACCAAGTCCGACCCGCGGATCGTCGCGGTCTCGAAGCAGATGCGCGAGGTCGCCGCCGAGGCGGGGACGGCGTTCTGGGACTTCCGCGAGGCGATGGGCGGCGACGGGTCGATCATCGGCTTCACCAAGCGCGGATTGACCGGGCGCGACCACATCCATTTCGGGCCCGAGGGCAGCCGCCTCATGGGAGACCGCCTGCTCTGCTCGCTCTCGAGCGCGTTCGCGGCGCACGCGCGCGAGCACCCGAACGCCGGCTGCGCCGCGACCGACGCCGGCGCGCCCTGAGCGCGGACCTCTGGCGCAGCGCGAGGCGCCCGCGCGCGGCCGCGGACACGCGGCGGTGGACGCGTTAGACTGCCGCCGTGCGCCGCCTCCCCACGATCGCCGTCCTGACGGCCATGGCGCTCGCCGGGACGCTCGCGTGCTCGTACATCCTGGAGCTCCCCGGCGCGAGCCTGATCCCAGATCCCGAGCCGGACGCCGCCGACTCCGACGACGCCGACGTCCCGGACGGCCCGTCACCGTTCGACGGCCCGCGGTCGGTCCCGTTCTGCGCGAGCCGGACGGAGCCCTCGCTCTGGTGCAACGACTTCGACGACGAGCCGGCGCCGCCCATCACGAGCGTCGGCACCGTGAGCCTGTCGGACGCACAGCTCGTGCTGTCGAACGCGGTCGCCCTCTCCACGCCGCGCGCGCTGCTCGCGAGCGTCCAGGACGGCACCGACGCGATCGCCGCCGTGACGTATCCGCTCGGGGTCGATCCCGACGGCGTCACGCTCTCCTTCGACCTGCTCGTCTCGGCCTGGGACACCACCGACGCACGGCTCTCGCAGATCGAGCTCGCGGGGCCGACCGAGCGCTGCGTGGTCCGCCTCGACGGATCGGCGTCGACGTGGTCGCTCACCCAGGTCTGCGACGCCGCGGGCGCCGAGACCGCGCGCGAGTCGACGGCCTCCTCGAGCGCGATCGTCCGCGGGCGCTGGCAGCGCTTCGCGATCGCGGTCACCTTCTCCCCGACGCCCAGCGTCACGCTCGACGTCGACGGCGCCCGCACGAGCGCGCCCGGCGTCGCGCCGCTCCAGCGCGCGCCGGCGTCGGCCACGATCGGCGCGACGCTCGTCCCCGCCGGGAGCGTCACGCTGTTCCAGGACAACGTCCTCGTGACGAGCCCCTGAGCGCGCGCTCGTCGAGCGCGCGAACGCTCAGGTGGCGAGCGCGACGAACGCGTCGGCGAGCGACTTCATCGTCGCCGCGGCGCGCGCCTCGGCGTCGGCGAGCGGCTCGCTCCCCTTGATCGGCTCGCGGACGTCGAAATAGAACTTCGCCTTCGGCTCCGTGCCGCTCGGCCGGGCGATCACGCGGCTGCCCGAGGCGAGCTCGAACGCGAGCACGTCGCTCTTCGGCAGGTCGAGCGGGCGCTTCGTCCCGTCGGCGAGCGTCGTCTCCTGGCGGAGGAAGTCGCGCACGCTCGCGACGGCGTGGTCGCCGATGGTCCACGGCGGGTCGTCGCGGAGGCGCTGCATGATCGCGCGGAGCTCGGCGAGCCCCTGGGCGCCCTTGCGCGTGAGGTTGACCTGCGAGCTCACGAAGAGCCCGTAGCGCCGGTAGAGGCCCTCGAGGTGCGCGAGCACCGTGGTCCCGCTCGCGCGGAGCACCGCGGTGAGCTCGGCGAAGAGCACCGCCGCGCTGACGCCGTCCTTGTCGCGGACGAGCTCCCCGACCGTGTAGCCGAGCGCCTCTTCGAAGCCGAAGACGAAATGCTCGCCGCTCTTCTTCTTCCGCTCGAGCGCGCGGTTCGCGATCCACTTGAACCCGGTCAGCACCTCGTCGTACTGCGCGCCGAGCGCGTGCGCGACGACGCCGAGCATCGGCGAGCTGACGATCGACGCGATCACGAGCGGCTCTCCGACCTTCGGCTTGACGGCGTGCTCGAGGGCCGTCAGCCCCCCGGTGAGGAGGTAGTGGCCGAGGAGGACGCCCACCTGGTTGCCGGTGAGCTGCACCCAGCCCGTGGGCGAGGACGAGCTCGGCAGCGCGGCCGCGAGGCGGTCTGCGTCAGGATCGTTGGCGAGGACGAGGTCGGCCTTCCGCGCGGTGGCGAGGGCGAACGCGAGGTCCATCGCGCCCTTCTCCTCCGGGTTCGGGAACTCGACGGTGGGGAACGCGCCGTCGGGCTTCTGCTGCTCCGGCACCGTCACGACGTCGGTGAAGCCCGCCTGATCGAACGCGAGACGCGTCAGCTTGTCGCCGACGCCGTGGAGCGGCGTATAGACGATCGCCAGCGAGCGATCTCCGTCGGCGCGCGCGCCGAGCTTCTTCACCTCGGCGAGGTAGGCGAGCTCGAGATCGTCGCCGAGCGGCGCGACGAGGCCCTTCGCGGTCGCCTCGTCGAGAGCGAGGCGCGGGACGTCCTTCGCCGGCGGAGCACTCTCGATCGCGCGCGCGATGCCCACGTCGGTCGGCGGGACGATCTGCGCGCCGTTCGCCCAGTACGCCTTGTACCCGTTGTACTCGGGGGGGTTGTGGCTCGCGGTGATCATCACGCCGGCGGCGCAGCCGAGGCGCGTCACCGCGAACGCGAGCAGCGGCGTCGGGACGACGTCGTCGAAGAGCCTCGCCTTGACGCCGGCGGCCGCGAGCGCGCACGCGGTGTCCTCCGCGAGCTCCTTGCTCATCCGACGCCCGTCGTAGCCGATCGCGACGCCCTTCTCCGCCGCGGCCGCGCCGCCGACGTCGAGGAGGTGGCGGGCGAGGCCCCAGGTCGTGCGGAGGACGACGGCCCGGTTCATCCGGTTCGGACCCGCACCGAGGACGCCGCGCAGACCGGCGGTGCCGAACTCGAGCGAGCCGGCGAAGCGGTCGGCGAGATCGGTCTTCGCCGGATCGGGGGCGGCCAGCAGGCCCTCGATTTCCGCGCGCGCGGCGGGATCGGGATCGGCTTCGGCCCACGCGCGGGCCTGCTTGATGACGTCGGCGAGATCCATCGTCTCTCGGGTTACCACACGGCGGCGGGCGCTTCACCTCCTGCCGCCTGCGACACCGTGGCCGCCACGTCGCTCGGATGCACGGCGGCGTCGAGACGTCGGGCGGGATCCGCCGAGGCCAGGCCCGACGTCAGCCCAGGTACCGGCGCCGGAGGTGCGCGAGCAGGACGTCAGCGTCGAGCCCGCGACCGGTAGCGCGCTCGAGGACGCCGTTCGTGTCGTAGCGCGCGCCGTGCTGGTGGACGTGCTCGTGGGCGAAGCGCCGCAAGCTCGTGAAGTCGCCCTCGGCGAGCTCCGCGGGGATCGCCGGGTGCAGAACCAGCGCCGCGGCGAAGAGCTGCGCGGCGGCGATCGCCCCGAGCGTGTAGCTCGGGAAGTAGCCGAACGCCCCCGACGGCCAGTGGACGTCCTGAAGGCAGCCCTCGCGATCGGTCGGCGGGCGGACGCCGACGACGCGCCCCATCGCGTCGCGGAAG